>NZ_NSGC01000004.1:0-520468 GCF_002294795.1 Mesorhizobium sp. WSM3866
GTCGTCGATCGTGGCGTGGACAACGACTCGAATCCGACCGAGAACGACGGCAAGATCTATGAATTCCATTTGAACGACTGGCTGCTCGCCTGATCTGACTTCTCAGCCTTTTGGCTCACCGGGCGAACGGCGACAGTCGAGGCATCCGCTCGGGACCGACATACCAGCGTCGATCAGCCGTTGCAACGTCCACCCGCCATGTTGGTGGTTCAAGCGGGGTTCGACCTTTTGGCTGAATTTCAATCTATTAGCAGATGCGAATATATTCGGTCGCCGGCCATCTGTGTCTCCTGCCGGCCAAGGCCCGGTGGCCGCGCCCAAACGCCACACCCAAAGGCTGCGGACCGCAACCCGTTCTATTGGCCAAATTAGCGACGACACGAGGAAACCAAGAGCCCGCTCGCTTGGGGGGGCGGGGCTCGGGGGCCCCGCGCAACCCAGCCGCGCGCCTCAACAATCGCGCCGCGAAACCCAACCTGCCCACGGTGAAATGTTCCAGCCTCATGCGACCGAAGTCGCACCTGCTGAAGCTTTGGTCCCTACGCTGAAACCTTCGCCTCGCTACGGCATTTGATAAAGCCGGCGAGCATGGGGTTCCTTCGTTCGACGGCAGTCGAGAGTAGTGACGGATGCCCGCCAACCTTGTTGTCTGGGTGGCGGGCATCTGTTTGGGCGGGCAACGGATGGGGCGACAAGAACCATGTTCATCTCGGTCCTCCCGGGTCTAAATAACAGAGCGTCGCGCTGCGGCGGCAGAGCGAAACACCTGTCTCAAAAGAGCGACGTGCGGATGTGGCGCGAGGCTGGGAAACTTGCCGCATCGGGCGACTTTGAAGGGTGGCAGGCCATCGAACGGGAGCTTCGTAGCAAAGGTTTCGTGCGCGCCAACCTCCTGCTTGATAATAATCGGGTCCGCGACAAATTAGATGATCTCTGTAAGAGCGCACAGGAGAAACGTGCCGACGCCGACCGGGCCTGAGTCCAGGAGCTCCCAGCCGATGTGATGGCAACGCCCGCGTCATACGCATCGTTACCAGGTCAGCGGGCCTGGCTCCGTGTCGGGCACCGTTGACTCGCCTGACAGGCCTAGAAGTCGCCCGTTCAAACCGGATAGAGGAACATTCTCGTCTCGCGCGTCTTCCTTTAGCCACGAGAGAGGAACGACGCACGGCGGACGACAAGAGCAAACGCGATTCGCGCGACCGTGACCGCGCGTCTGGGGATTAGGAATATGAGGTTGGCTACTTCGCCAGCAAATTCGGGCTCTCGATCCCTCAGGTCCGAGAACTGATTGCCAAGCACGGAAACGACCGCGAGACTTTGGAGCGTGAGGCAAAAGCGTTGGGCACTCGATGAGCCGCTACTTCTCGACACGTTGAACGGCTCATCTCAGGTGAACTGGATTACATCCATGCAGTGAGACGACCATCAACGACGTTGGCCGAGATGGCGGTCGACCATTGGAACACCGGCTCGAACTACTTCGTCGATATTCGGGATCAGCCGGGTGCTCGGATTGTTAAAGCTCGTATTCGAAAGGTTCGGAGTGGTGACCTCGAAATCTAGCCCTGCATAAGTAGCCGCTCGTTCACCACATCACGGCATCGACATTGAAGGCCCACCGCGGGCCCAATCTGATCCACGCCTAGGTGACCCGCTCCGCCCGCGATCTAAGTTGGGGCTCACAAATATTTGAGGATCGCTGACGAACCGGGCGGCATATTTTAGGGACGTTGAATGTTCAACGCCCATGCGCAGACGAGCCCTACTGTCGGGGGAACAATCAAAAGCCGCACGAGCTCTATTGAGCTGGTCGCGAGTGCGGCTCGCTGCCAAAGCGCATATTAGCGAACCAACGGTCGTCGATTTCGAGAACGGGTCGAGGAACCCGAATCCACGCCATGTTACCGCTATCCGTCAGGCCTTGGAGGATGCGGGAATTGTCTTTGGCCCCGAAGGGCCATTGCTACCTCGCTCCGAAACCCCGAACGGTGATCGACAGACGGACAATAGGATGTGGCGGCGGCGGCAGACGAAACGCCTAGAAACCTAACACTCTTTTGCGGTGAAGGTCTTTCGGGCTGTGTCTGGCGCCGTACACGCCGCATTTCATCCTCAGTCGAAGATCCCAATTCCATCGCCGGAGCATCACGGCCGAAGCGATCGCGCAGCACCGGTAGATCGAGCTTCTGATGCGATGACAGTCGAGGCAGCCGCCAGTGACCGACATGCCCGCGTCAATCAGCTCCTGAAACGTCCAGCCGTTATTCATGTCGGCGATTCCGGCGGCTCGTCCTTTTGGCTGAATTTTCTAATCTACAACCAATGCGCTAGTAGTTGCTCGCCGGCCTCTCGCGTTCTCCTAAACCTAGCCGGCCAAGGCCCGCTGGCCGCCCCCTTAGAGACAGTGGAAAAGGCTACCGGGCCACCTGTTCGGCAACTAGCAAGATTGAGAGACCGCCAGAAGGCTGGAGCCCACTCCTGAGGGAGGGTCGAGTGGGCTCCGTTGCTTGCCTATTAGACGGCTCGGAAGAATGGAGGACGAAACTGCGCCGTCTAATCTATAACCGCTTTCGCGTCGCCAAGTTCCGCCCTTAGGCGGCTGCTAAACAAACCGGACTTATGCGCAGGATCGTTAGAGACTTCAGTCGCAAATCTGTTAGTTGCGAGTCCGCTCATATGGATGCAGGATCAATGCTCCCCACCTTCAAGCGGTGGGGTGGCCCGACCCGCGATATCCTGTGTCACCTAGGTTAAGCGGGCCGGGTCGCAGAGGTTCCTGGGGGTGCCCGATGCGTTCTCAGCCAAACAGCATTCTCGGACCCGACGACATGGCGATGCTTGAAAGAGTGCTCCAGAAGCTATTACCCGCAAGTGCAGACGCCGCCGAAAGGGAATGGCTGGGTAGCCTGTTGATCGCGGCGTTCCAGAACGGGGCGACAGACGAGGCGGCGCTGGTTGCCACGATGGATAGGAAAGCCAAACCGTAAGCCGCGTCGGTCGAAGAGAGCTAGATGCCCGCTGTTCGCTGTGGCTATTCCGGTGCCCCGCCTTCGTGATGAACGATGGCGTCTAGGAGGGCCTGATAGATGCTGCCGGTGTCTTCCTCGAGTTCAGTGCTGCTGATCCCAAACGACTTGGCGTCGGCAAACAGTTCCTGGATGAACTCGGCGATCGACAGGACGTCCGCGCTGATCATGCCCGACTGGTTGTTGGCGAGCCATTGATGCGGGAAGTTCGTGCCGCGCGTGCTCAATGGCGGCTCTTGAGGAATTTCGCCTCTCGCACCAGCGCATTCCAATCTGTGCCGATCGACTTGATCAGGCCCCGGGCCTCCTCCTCGGATAGGCTCGCCTCTTTTGCCAACCGCGCTGCCAAAAGGCCGATGTTTTTGTCGGTGTGCGAGCCATCCGGCTTGCCGTCGCCGTCCTTCATTGCCCTATCTCCGTTGCAAACAAGAGCCCGCTCGCCTGAGGGTCGAACGGGCTCCCGGGGGAGCGCCCCAGCGCGGCGGTGAGCCTCGTGCCGGAGGCACACGCCGCGACACTTAACCGGGACGCTGTAGGAATGTTCCCTTGCGCCCGATGCGACCGAAGTCGGATGGTCTGACGCTTTGGTCCGTGCGGAAACCAAATGCTTGCTACAGCATTGCATGGAGCCGGTGAGGAAATGCGTCACCTTCCTCGTCGGCAGCAGCTAGATCGATGCCCGCCATCCGTTGCCTGGGATGACGGGCATCGTCTTGACTAGGGCAGAGTTTGTGCCCTGTCGAACATTAGCATCTGCTTGATGAACCTACTGGCCGCGTCGGAGTTGTATCGACATGGCAAAGGGCATCAACATCGGCGACGAGGTCGCGATCACGGCGAAAGTGCGCCGTCGCGTAACGGAGGACCGGGTCAGCGTGTCCATCCCATCCTACGGCCAGCCTCATTCGATCGTCGATCGAATCTCGAAGGTGAAGCAAGGTCAGGAGATTGAGCTTCGAGGCGATGTCAGCCGCGTCGATGAAGGCAAGGTAACCATCAACCTAGGCGTCCCTGTCACGGTGAATGCCGATACCGTGAGAGTGGTGACGCCCTACAAGCCGCCGACAAGGAAGACGCCGCTGGTGGACAAGCCGACGTGACGAAGCTGTCCGATCTCGGGCCGCCAATCCTGGCACCGGCCTTGCATAGAAGAAATTGCCGGTTCCTCCACCGGCTCCTGATGGGGATCAGGATGAGTGCGGCGGGCTTGAGGATTTGGGGTTCCTCGCCCGGCGATCTCTTTCAGCAGCCGCTAAACACTGGGCGAAAACGCCGGCCTATGGACACGATCTTCGATGATATCGCCACTGCCCCCAGAGAGCCCGCGTAGACGTTTGGGCCAAGGTCGGCGTCGTTGCCCTGGATGCTGCCGGCAAGTTCTTTATCGGGCGTTTCATCGGCATCCGTTTCGCGATCGGTCACGCCTTCGCGGGCTGACCCAAAACAACAATTGCCACCGCCCGCCGCAACGCTTTGGTTAACGCCGCTTTGGCTACCCAGTCCCGGACCACCTAGGCCCGGCGGCGCGTCACCACCTTCCCCCGAAGCAATATCGCTGCCGGGCCGTTCTACAGCCTCTCCCAGGAGCGTGAAGCGCGGGCAGGGTTTAGCCGAGCCATAGCCCTGGCTATCTAAGTTGCCCGCCATTCGAGAGTGCAGAACGAAAAGAGACCAAGAGCGTAACGGAGGAACAAGCCCGGAGCCTGATCAGGCTGGTCGGCCTTAACTGGGCGCCATTGCTGCCTTGAAGCTCGCTTTATCAAGCAACGACATTGTCGGCTGGAACATTCCCGGCCGGCTGCACTGGGCTTAGCGCAGTTACCCTCTCATGCAGAGACGGTCTAGCCGGGCCTGTCGAACTGCAGATCCCGACAAGAGAGCTCGCTTGCAGGTAGTGTGTCATTGAAATTTGAGCGGCTGCTATCCGCCCCCGACAGACCGTCGCGCCACGCATCGAACTCCTCTATGCTTAGCGTAAAGCGTGGGAGAGCCCCAAATGGCCTACACTGTTATCTGGTATGGCCGAAAAGGCATCATCGACAAGGTGACCTTCGACGCCGAAAAGACGGCCAGGGATCATGCAATTTCCATGTTCCAGACCCGAAAGGGTGATGACGGGGTCATATCCGTTGAAGTCCGCAAGGATAACGGTGCCGTCGTCTTTAGTCATGCGGAAAACTAGAATTGCCCACCGAACCTAAAGCGAAAAACGCCCGCTCTGGTCAATGGAAGACCTTTGCGAACGGATGGGCGCCATCGCGCCGAAGCCGGCAAGCGCGGGTCCTTACAAAAAGCGCTTAGCCTAACGCTGCATGCCGTTGATTCCTATGAAACCGACCGGCGACCACATCACCGACGCACTGAACCAGGCTGAAGAGCTCCGAGTCGAAACGAGACTCCGCGCGCTTCAGCAATCCCGCAATTTTGCTGACGTTGGAACTAGATCGTTCTGCGAGAGGCGGTCGATCCATTCCGAGAGCGCTTCAGTGGCAACCACAAAGCCCGTCGCCTAGGCTCATTAGCTGCGACGGGTTTTTTCCGTTGGAACCAAACTCCGACCAGCGTTGCTAGCTACCGGGGACTTTTCCTATGGCCGAAAACATGCAAGAGCTTAGCGAGCGCGCGCACGCACAGAAGGAATTCAGGGTGCACTTTCTCACGCGAGAAACGGGCATCACCGAAGCTCAAGCCCCCACCTCATCGACATGATCGGCAATGAGCCTAATTCGCTCATTCGCGAGGCCCGCCTCCTGACGCAGACAACAACTAAGGTCTTACCCATGTGCGACGACTACGAGTAGCATACGCTTGGGCTGAGTACTGCCGAATGATGGAGGCGCTGGCTTTAATCCCGACCCATCAGACCGAGCTCGATCTGCCGCAAGGCGACGACATTCGCATCAATGACCCGGCTCCGATCATGCGCGATGCCGGCGATGCAATCGAGCTAGCCTCGATGACGTTCGGCTTCCCGAATTGCCGTCCGTTGCACTGCTCGACGTCAATCTGAGCAACGAGCTAGTCACGCCGCTGGCTGAAGAGTTGAGCAGCCTCGATGTCCCGTTCGCGCTGGCGAGCGCCTACGACAGGCCAGAGCTTGTCGGCGGGTCAGTTCTGGTGGATGCGCCTAACGTCGGAAAGCCAACCGCAGAGGGGCGTCTCTTCATCGTGTTGGCGAAATTGCTGGAACGCTGACAGGCGAGGCATCCCGGGTCCCTGAGCCCTTGGCGGGATCTGGAGAGAGTGCATTGACTGCTGCCTAGATCGGTTTGTGCGCCTGCGAAGCCAATGCAAACAGCCACAGGAGCGAGCGTTATGCAATGACAGGGAAGATCACGGTTATTGTGGTGCCCGCGGCGGAGCTCTCTTGCTGGAGGTTACCGCCCATCTGCCGGGCGAGCGCCTGGATCAATTTCTGTCCCGACCCGCCAGGCCGGGGATTCTGAATGCCACGACCGTTGTCGGCAACGGTCAGGCGTGCCTCGCCGTAGCCTATCCCGGACTCAAGCTTGACAACGATTCGCCCGCCCTCCGCCCCGAACGCATGCTTGACTGAGTTCATCGCGGCTTCGTTCAAGATAAGACCGAGCGGCACCGCGCGTTCAATCGAGAGCTCGACTTCGTCGGCCGCGATCTCGATCGTTGCAATTTCCACCTGCGTCTGCAGCGAAGCGCAGAGCGCCCGCAAGTAACCGGCGACGTCCACCGTTCGGAGGTCCTGCCCCGGTGCCAGTTGGTCATGAGCAAGCGAAATGGCATTAACTCGATTAGCCACGTGTTCCAGTGCCCGGTGCACTTCCGGCCTTTCAAGGCGGCGCTTCTGAATGGCTATCGAGGCCAGGATCAGCTGAAAGTTGTTCTTTACGCGGTGCTGCATCTCCCGCAGCAGCACCTCGCGTTGTTGCGCCTGGACTAGAGCCGTGGTGGATTCCAGGTTGCTTCGGTCCACCTCTGGTCGCCGCATTGCTGAAGCAATGAGGGCA
Organism: Mesorhizobium sp. WSM3866; assembly: GCF_002294795.1. Lineage (NCBI taxonomy): Bacteria > Pseudomonadati > Pseudomonadota > Alphaproteobacteria > Hyphomicrobiales > Phyllobacteriaceae > Mesorhizobium > Mesorhizobium sp. WSM3866. Next base: position 7,013 of record NZ_NSGC01000004.1, read on the forward strand.
GCAGCAGCCGTCATGAAGTCGACGGTATCTTCGCTGAAGTTGCGCGTGACCGAGGAATCCACCTCCAGCACGCCCCAGGCAGCACCCTTGATGAGGATCGGCACGTTCGCCAGCGATTTGATGTGGTGCTCTCTCAGCACATCTGAAAAGACGTATTCGCCATCCTGCTCGGCGGCCGTGCCATCGACAATCACTAAAGGCTCGGCTGTCTGATAAGTCCGGCCGGGCGGCGATCGCAGATCCGCCGAAAAAACAGCGTTCCGCACAGTCCCTTCCTTCCACCCGAAGCCGGCCTCCATGAACAGGTCCGCGGTGCGCGGGCGGTAGCGAAGGATCTTTGCGTGGTCTATCTCGACAGCCCGGGCTACCTGCACACAGGCCTGATCGAGGAAGCGGCCGAGCGGAGTTTGCTCGCCCGCTACGCGGCCAAGGTCCACGAGAATGCGGACATGTCGGCGCAACTTGGCTAGCTCGGTGGTGGGGTCCAATGATGAGATCCTCTCGAGCAGGGTTGAAAAACCAACGCATGAGCCTGCGAATTGCTCCGATCTGCACCTTGGCAAGCAAAGTGACGCGGATGAGTAGGAGCGCTCCGCGTATGCGATCAGAACTACGAGTTGCTGCCTAGCCGAAGTTCGCGAGGTTCCTCGGCGAAGTCAGCCTTCGCCTGCTTTTAGACGAGGTCAGAGCTTGTATGACTGACATGCTGAAGGGTTTCGGCTGCTGTCGGGCGTACGAAAGCCTCTCATGCAAGAACCCGCGGGGCAGTAGGCGGCGAGCTATGGGGCTTTGTGTCTCGGGTGTGCCAGCGCTTGTCGCGACGTCCGCATGAGGCGCTGGTGGCTGGTCAAGCGCGGGGCCTCTGGGTCAGGCCGGAGAGCTTCTTGCGGTGATGCCCGACAGGCTTCACGTGCCTGACGACCGGCGCCAAAGCGATGCGCATAGCGCGCTGATCGCAACGGTCGCGACTGGCAGATGATTGGGCGCCTCTGCCGACCGTCAGGGAGCGCTTGTGCTGCTTGAGACCGAAACGCCTCAGGTTCGATCCTCGATGTGAACCTTCGGGGGTGAACTGGTGATCGGGTCGAAGAGGCGTGAAAGGCGTGGCTTCGCTTTCACGGTGGGTAGCGCCTATGACAAGCCGGAGCGGGTCGGTGGCAAGGTTCTGGCGGGCGCACCCAACGTCGGCAAACCGGCGCGAGGCGGCGCCGGGAGCCTCATGCGCTGCAGAGGCAATGAGCGCAGGCGCCATTCGGGAAGTGGGCTGATTTCGCTATAACCGCGCGGCCGCCATCCATCAAGAGTTGGTCGAAGTCGGCCTAAGTGAGCTCAAAACAGAAATCGCAGATCAGGTCCGCAACTTTTACCGCCTCGAAGTCGGTCATGTGCGCCGCTGTCTCAACCGCGATCGTGACCATGTCGTCCTGATCAACGGCCAGGAGGTCCAAGATCCTTGCAAACTTGAGCTTCAGTTCCGGGTCGCCCGCGAACTCGTCGAGGGTCACGTTGAGGATGCTCTCGTTCGCTTCGATCAGCCGCGTTTGAATGCCATCCGACGACGCCGCCAGTGCCCTTACGGCTGCGAAGAAATGCCCTCGCGCGTTTGAATATTTTTCCACCATCGATCACCGCCGGTCGTGATTGAGGATTGGGTTCGTCGCCGTCCCCGTCGGATGTTCCACTATGCTCCGCCTGAGCACCCTTCTGGCCAGCCGCGTGCCTCCCCTGCGGTCAGGCGGCAACGCGCCGCTTTGCCGATGCACGTTTAGCTTTTGGCAAAACGGCGGGGGCGGCAGCTTCTTTGGCCAGCCGAGCCAGTCTGAGCCGCTGCGTCTTTGACTCGCGATCTGCGGTCTCTTTGTCCATGATCTGTCGTGCGGCTTGTGTGGTCGCGTCGCCCTTGCTCTCCCTAGCTGTCGGCTTCGGCTTGAACACGGCTTCCGCAATTGCATTGCGCATCGTAAGTTCCTTAAACGAAAAAAGGCCGGGCGAGCCCGACCTCTCCAAAACGCCTCGACGGCCAGTGCCAGTACATCCGTGGTCAAGGGCCAGAAGCGGTATCCTTTAGGCGGCCCGAAGATTGTCGGCCGCGCTCTTGCCATTGCGGCGGTCCTGCACCACATCGAAGCTCAGCTTCTGACCTTCTACGATTGTGCGCATACCGGCACGCTCAACAGCCGAGATATGGACAAACACATCCGCGCCGCCCGTTTCAGGAGCAATAAAGCCGAAGCCCTTGGTCGAATTGAAGAACTTTACCGTTCCAGTGTTCATAGCGATTTCCTTTCAAATCAGCATAGAAATTCGCGTCTGGCGACACGCCAAACGTCATATTAGTCGAGATTTGAGAGGAAGATCGTTGGGCGCCGGAGCGCAGAAACAAGTTCAACAGCAAACATCGATTGCAGATATATAGGCTTGAATTACCGCCAACGCAAGCCTCTCATCTCATTCTGGAGATTCCCGGGCTTTTGGTTTTCTGCCGCCAAAGCCGGGGCTGACCTAATCTGCTATGCCCTCCTGATGAACGACCACATCCAGCATGTCGCCTGATAGAGGCTGCGCTCTTCGTCGATCTGGATGCTGCTGATGCCGAGGGGCGCCGGAATAGCTCCTGGATTGCTTCGCCAATGGACATACATCGCTGCTGATCAGATCCGACTGATGTTGGCTGGCCCCGGTGAGGAATTTGGGGCGACGTGTGCGCTCCTGACCCCCAATAACATCCGAGAAGCCTTCCGGCGTTCCGTACTAGACGATTGTCTTCCGCGACAAGAGTGGGAAGGCATGCCTATGACCTGGTTCGCAGCTTCGTCGGCCTCGAAGCTCGGCCCGAACTCCTCGCCGCATTGCTTGATGACACAAAAAAACCCGCCGACCGAAGCCGACCAGCTTTGATGCTGCGAGTCAGGCGTCGATCCGTTCCGGGCATTTAGTGCGGATTGTATGTGGGACCGGGTGTGCAGAACGATCTGGGAGGGAACAGCCTCTTCCGGCTCGTCCGATAAAGCGCACACGTCCAGGAGCTAACGGGCGACTCAATGGCTCTTGCGGAGCTGCTCAGCCGCTTTTGGAAACAAATTCGGACTGTTGTCGTTAAGAGGTAGGTTGCTGGGAGACTACCGCATGCCTCGTTGCTTTTTCCATTTCGATAACGGTGAGTTCATTCCAGACCACGCAGGAATCGATTTGCCCGACTTAAACGCCGCGCGGCGAGAGGCCGTTCGAGCGGCCGGCCAATGATAGACGGTTCGCAGCAATCGTTCTGGGAACACATGACCCCTTGGAACATGCATGTGACAGATGACGATAGTCGACTTCTGTTCACTCTTCAGTTTGGTGCTAAGGTTCCATCCGGCGAAGCGCGATACATCCCTCGAGCCGATCAGAACTGGCCACTGACCGCTTCCGCTCCAGTCTCCTCCTGAGCTCGCCCAAGCCTGCTTGCCTTTGGCCGATCTGAACTTGCGACTGATCGAGAAAGCAACGGCATTGCTACACAGCGCTCTTGAGCTTTTCAAAAGAATTCAAGCAGATGGCTGGGTGGCGGAAACCCAAAACGCGCTTCTTCATTGATGTCTTCAATCTGAGCCCAGAGAACATGTCTGCGAACGAAGACAGACGACTGTTCGCTTCTGTCAAACAGGAAAGTCCGCTGCTGGCACGCATCCCAGGCGGCCGGCGAGGAAATGCGTCACCTTCCTCGTCGGCGGCAGCTAAGATGGATGCCCGCCATCCCGTTGCCTGGGATGTCGGGCATCTGTAGGGCCTTCCACGGCGCTCCGGAGTTCCGGACATCGTGGCGACATGTGCGCCTTTCCGGGGAACTACTTTCTTTGCATGCCGCAACTAGGTAATTTCTAGGAAGGAGCGCTAACATGCCAAATGAGAGCACAAGACTCACGGAAATGAACCCCGAAAAGCTTATTTTCAGAGGGCGAGGCGCGCCGGGAATTTTTGAAGAAGGCAGGGCGTTTGCGGCTATGACGCCGCCAGCCATAACCGTTTTGCTCGGCACGAGCTTGAACTCCAAGGCGATTGCCAAATCGTGAGGAACACGCCCGGGCAACGGAGGGGCGACAAGAACCATGTTCATCTCGGTCCTCCCGGGTCTAAATAACAGAGTGTCGCGCCGCGGCGGCAGAACGAAACGCGTGTCTCAAAAGAGTGACGTCCGCATGTGGCGCGAGGCTGGGAAACTTGCCGCATCGGGCGACTTTGAAGGGTGGCAAGCCATCGAACGGGAGCTTCGTAGCAAAGGTTTCCTGCGCGCCAAGCTCCTGCTTGATAATGATCGGGTCCGCGACAAATTAGATGATCTCTGTAAGAGCGCACAGGAGAAACGTGCCGATGCCGACCGGGCCTGAGTCCAGAAGCTCCCAGCCGATGTGATTGGCAACGCCGTCCGCGTCATACGCCTCGTTACCAGGTCAACGGGCCTGGCTCCGTGTCGGGCACCGCTGACTCACCCGACAGGCCTAGAAGATCTGGCTGCGACGGCCGTCATCAGTCCGGCCGCCTTCGGTCGCGACGAGCCGGCGCCACCGACAGGGCCTGGAAGAGCCCGTTTATTTGGAAAACTGTTTCAGGTAAGCGACGACGTTGGCTACGTCCTGATCGTTCTTGAGGCCGGGAAACGCCATCTTCGTCCCTTTGACCATCCCCCTCGGATCCTGAAGATACTTTGTCAGCGTGGGCTCATCCCATTTGATGCCAGATTTTCCGGCCTCGATCATGGCCGGGGAATAAGTGAAACCGGGATGCGTGCCCGCGGTGCGCCCGATGACGCCGTTCAGAGAGGGGCCAACCTTGTTCTGGTCCTGGTCGGCAATGTGGCAGACCTTGCATTTGGTGAAGACCTTCTCGCCTGCGGCTGCATCCTGCGCCCGCGAAGGGCTTGCAATGAAGATCGTGGCCGCCGAGGCGATGAAAAGTGCGATTGCGCGCATGGCATTCCTCCCTGATCGATCGTCATCTGCGCCGGACGATCCGCACCACGCCAGCTGCACTGGGGCGGCCTGCACGGTAGAGCGGAAATATCCGTGGTCCCATCAATGGAATTGCGGCATCTACATACCACAGTATCGAGCCGATGGGTAGAAACGCCAGTTTGTGCGAAGGTGCATGTCGCCCGATCGTTCATGCCATCGTGGGCTGACCCAATCAAGAATTGCCACCGGCTGCCGGGACGGTATGATTAACGCGTCCGGGTTTTGGCTACCCCAGTCCGGACCACCTAGGCCCGGCGGCGCGTCGACCACTTCCCCCCGAAGCAAGATGGCTGCCGGGCCGTTCTACAGCCGGGGCGAGGTCCCTAGCCATGGCCTCAAGCCCGACGAGCTGCCAGTGATCAACCGGCAACTCAACGGTGCAAGGTTGGTGCCAGCATTCCCGTCCTGAAACGAGACACAGGGCTGAGAACCCGGCGCCACCACGCCTTGAGGCGCGTGAGCGCGGCAGGATTCTTGCCAGCCATAGCTCTGGCTATCTAACTGCCTGCCATTCAGATGACAGAACGGAAAAAGAACGATAAACCTAGCCGCATCGTGGCCGCGAATGCGAACTGATGCCGGCCTAGATCGTCTGCAAACGGGCGCGAAGGACCCCGAGGGGTCCGTTTCGCCAAAACCGGTCATTTGTCACTCACGAGCCACCTGAATTCAATTGCGGATTAGGCGCGTTAGCGCTACGTTAACCATAGACGAGCCCTTGCTTGTTACCTGCTGCCCATAAAACAGAGACGTACCGAAGTCCTGTTCTCTTCAGCGGCAGCGATGGTGCCCTCGGTAGGCATGCATATTACCATTCCCAAGTCTCAGTGCGCGAAGTGCGAGCCCACTTCTGCGTTGGCCAAGAGTTGTTTGAACGAAGACGCTGTGTCATGGCCTGACCCGAGGAGCCCGACATGCCAACCGATACGCCGGTCACCATTTCTTCGATCAATAATGCAGACACTCAGGTAGAGGGTAATGATATTACCTTCGGCTTTACCCGCACTGGAGGTGATATCTCCCAGCCGTTCGATGCTTTCTATACGGCATTTTTAGGTAGTGGGGGCCGTGGAGGAGATGACGCCACGCTTGCTGATTTCGCTGGAGCAAACGTTCCTGACGGAACGGTCAAGGCCATTCACTTTGATGCTGGATCTACGACTGCCAGCGTTGTCTTCCAGACTTTGGATGATGCTGTCCAGCAGGGCGGTCAACGTGTCTTCACCGTCGAAGTGCAGACTTCGCCGAACTACACAATCGGCGGAGACGGTCGCACAACAAAGTACGGGTTCATTCTCGACAATGACGCTCCGACCTTCTCGATTGCCGATGGAGTAGCCCGCGAGTCTGATGGTGTAATTCATTTCCCGGTTACGCTATCGCATGCGGCCGATGCCGACCTGACGCTTCAATGGATATATCAGAATGCGAATAGGTCTGACATCAACGCAGAGTTCGGCTTCCATCAGTTTACTATTCCAGCTGGTGAGACTACCTACGACATTGCGATACCGTTGGTGATTGACGACGTGTCTGAGCCCGACGAAAACTTCACGGTCAGTGTATCGCGTGTAGCCGGACCTGGGAGCAACGGTGACACCGAAGCCACTGGAACAATCACCGAGATACCTCCGCCTACCATTTCTTCGATCAATAATGCAGACACTCAGGTAGAGGGCGGAATCATTTCTTTCGGATTCACCCGCTCTGGTGATACCGCACGGGCCCTCGACGTTCTCTACAGCACGCATTTCTTTGATCCGAACGGCGGACCGGGTTTTGCCACGCTTGCTGATTTCACTGGGGCAAACGTTCCTGACGGAACGGTCAAGGCCATTCACTTTGATGCTGGATCTTCCACGGCTAGCATCAGCTTCCAGACGATAGACAATACCGTACAGGAGAGCACTCATCAACGTAGCTTCACTGTCCAATTGCAGACTTCATCCAACTATATACTACCGGATGACTTTACCAAAAAGTTTGGATTCATCCTCGACAACGACCAGCCGCCCCCGGCTATCACGTCGAATGGTGGTGGCGACACGGCGGCAGCCTCAATTGCAGAGAATGGCATTGCAGTCACCACGGTGACCGCGACCGATCCGAGTGCTCGCCAGGGTCTCGGCTATGCGCTCGCTGGCGGGTTGGATGCCACCAAATTTGCCATTGACGGAGTTACTGGTGCGCTCACCTTTGTCACCGCACCGGACTTTGAGAATCCGACCGATAACGGTGCAAACAACATCTACGACGTGATCGTTCAAGTCACCGATGGTTATGGGAAAATTGACACCCAAGCACTGGCGATCGCAGTTCAGAACGTCGGTGGAGTCACGATTCCAGGGAATAACACAAGCCAAACCCTGAACGGCACTGGTGAAGAGGATACCATCTCTGGACTGGGAGGCATCGACACGATCTCTGGATTTGCCGGCATTGACCATCTGAATGGTGGAGCGGCTGACGATACCTTGATCGGCGGACTAGATGCAGATTTCTTAGACGGCGGTGCTGGTACGGACAAGGCCTCCTACGCAAGCTCAATCGCCGGTGTGGCGGTGAGCTTGATGCCGGGAATAGTCGGACATGGGGGCGATGCTGAAGGTGATATTCTCACTGCCATCGAGAACCTGATTGGCTCAGGTCAGAATGACACCCTGGAAGGCAACAACACCAATAATGTTCTTGACGGAAGAGCTGGTTTCGACACGATCTCCTACGAGCACGCTGGAGCGGGAGTGACCGTTAGCCTTGCAGTGACAGCTGCACAGAGCACCGTCGGCGCAGGGCAAGATACGCTGATCTCATTTGAAAACCTTACTGGCTCCGCTTTTAACGACGTTCTGATTGGAACGACAGGTGCCAATACCATCATCGGCGCGGGCGGTGCAGACAAAATCACTGGCGGCGGCGGAGCCGATATTCTGACCGGCGGGTTAGGTGCCGACACATTTTTCTTTAATGCGCCTTCCGACAGCGCGCCGGCCACTGCGACTACGATCACCGACTTCGATTTTCAGCATGCGGATCATATCGACTTGTCGGCTATCGATGCAAACACTTCCGCTAAGAAAGACCAGGCGTTCCTGTTCGCTGGTCACACCTCAAACGCCGTTGCGCACAGCGTCACGTGGTGTGAGAGCAGCGGAAACACCATTGTTCAGGCCGACGTCGACGGCAATACGACGGCGGATCTTACTATCATCCTGACGGGCATCGATCACAATCTGACTGGGTTAGATTTTTTGCTCTAAAAAAGCTTCAGTGGCTCAGTCTGTAGCAGGCGTGAATGGTGGGTCGCAAATTCGGCGCCTGCCGATGGTCGAGATTGTCGGCTTCATCCGCCTCCAGGCGGAGAAGGCAGGCTACGTCACACCGGTGTGCATCGGGGCCTTCCTGCTCGGCGCAGCGGGCTGTTGTAAGAGCGAAGCGCCACCACGCATTGTGCTCATACGGGGTTGCTGCCACCGGTCGGCGCCTACGAAAAGGGCCGCACAGCCGCGACGGCAATGTGTTCACCTCTGCCGGCGTGTCCGCGGCGACTGACTTCGCCTTCGCGATCATCGCTGAGGTTGCCGGGCAGGATGTGGCGAAGGCTATCCAGCTTTCGATCGAGTACGACCCAGCACCGCCTTTCGAGGCGGGCCATCCGGACAAGGCATCCGCGGCGGCAACAGAACTTATGACCCAGCGCAAGGGCAACCCACGCCGGCATCTCGCAGGCGCTGGGCAGAGCGCTGTCCTTTGCCGATTGAACGTGAGCACGTCGACCAATTCGGGGCGCCTCGAAAACCTCGTGGGCGGCCTTTGGCGTAATGGGCGCACTTGGGAGTTATGTTTACTCGTTGCCTGAAAGAGCCAGGCCACTTGCGGGGAGCCCAAATCTATCTTGATTCATTAGGTCCGACGCAACTACGTGCGCTGACGCCACGTTGAGCGAACCCCAGAGAAGGTTAGTTTTGGGTTCGCGTCCCTCTACCATCTCACACCTGTCCGACCCGAATACATCGTTCGTGACTTGCTCGGACCCGGTTCGGTGATTTGCCGGCAGGCGCGGCACCCAGCTCCTACTGCCCGGGCTTGTGGGAAAGCCGGTCCAGCGCGTCTCGAAGCGCAGTGGCGGCACCGCCACGCTCATCGGCGGACATCAGCCCCGGTTCAAGTTCCAGCCTGAAGTGCGGCAGCTCGGTTCGAACAACGCGACAGGCGCCCGCTAGATTGGCCTTGATGACGCGGTAGGTAGCGACCGGATAGGCGATGCCCTTGACCTGGACGTGCCCCATCTCCTCACAATCGATCGTGTCCTTCACTTGCGCAAACGTCTCGTAGGAAATGAGGATGGTCCCCGGAGCCGCCTCTTGTTCCAGGCGCGAGGCGAGATTCACGGCGCCGCCGATTATCGTGTAATCCATCCGGTCCTCGCTGCCGAAGTTACCGACGGTGCAGTAGTCGGTATGGATGCCGATGCGGCAGCGCAGCGGTGTTTCGATCCCCATGTCCCGCCAGACCTCCGTAAGCTCGCTGATCCGCTTTTGCATGGCAAGCGCCATCTGCACGCAAGCCAGCGCGTCCTGCTTGACGCCGCGCGTCTCAGGGTCGCCGAAAAACATCAGGATCGCGTCGCCGACGTACTTGTCGATCGTGGCACCATGATCCAACGCGATTTTCGACATTTCCGTCAGGTAGTGATTGAGGAGCTGGGTGAGATCCTCGGATTCCAACTTGTCGGTGGTCTCGGTAAAGCCGGCGATATCGGAGAAGCATATGGTCAGCTTCTTACGCTGGCTGGCGATTCTAACGTCTTGGCGGCCGGTGAATATCGAGCTGTACACTTGGGGCGCCAGATATTTGGCCAGCTTGCTGGAAAGCGCTTCCAGGGCAGCGGACTTCTCGGCGAGGTTCTCCTCCCTTTGCTTCAGCTCGGTGATGTCCGAATAGACGGCGACCGTGCCGCCGGCGCTGATCCGCCGCTCGCTTATCATGATCCATCGTCCGTCGCCCCGCCGCTGCACCCACGGTTCGCCGGGGTTACGGTGCCGCCATAGGCGCTCCGCGACCCACTCATCGACCCGACCCTCGGCATCCCTGATGTAGCCACGCTCCGCGGATCGGCGAATGATCTCCTCGAATGCCATGCCGGGTGTTAGCTCTGCCTCCAGACCGGCGTATAGCAGTTCGCGGTAGCGGCTGTTGCTAAGGACAAGCCAGTCCTCTTTGTCATAGAGAGCGAAACCTTCGGAAATGCTTTCGATGGCATCGACCAGCCGCTGACGCGCTTCTGCAACGTCGCGCAGGTTCTTTTCCTCGACCTCGACAGCGGTATCCCGGAAGAGGCTCAGCGCCTCGGCCATGCGCCCGATTTCGTCGCTGCCCGCCGCCGGCAGCGGCGCACGAAGGTCGCCGCCCGCGATCGCGAGCATGCCCTGACTCACCGCTCCCAGACGGGCGAGAAGGCTGCGGTCGACATAGAGCCAGACGACCAGAACCGAGCTCAACAGGCTGAGAAAGGCAGAGCCGAGGACAACTCCGGTGCCGTAGCGCTGGACGAGCGCGGCTTCGCGACCGGAGGCAGCGATCTCGCGGTCCGCTGCGGCGACAAGACGGTCGACGGCTGCGGTCAGACTGCGCGACAGCCGATTGTTTTCGGCCAGAAGTTTTTCGCCCTGCGCGAGGACCGCAAGCTCCTCCTCCCGTGCCTTCGGGATGCTGCTCTCACCATCGGTGAGTGCCTCGAACTCGTCCACCCGCAGCCGAAAACGGGTTTCCAGCTTTTCGTCGATCTCCGAGGAAGCCGTTTCCAGAGCGGCAAGCGAGCGGTGCAGCGGAAACAGGATCAACGCCAGGTCGCCTCGCGTCGGCGCGGTCGCGGCCTTCACCAGCGCGTCGTTGACCGCCGAGATCTCCAGCAGCGCCTTCTGCTGGGGGATGTAAGCCGCAATCGCGTGGACCATGTCGGCCATTGCCGCTGCGCGTCGATCGGGCGACAGCGACGTATCGGCCGCGACCGCCCGCCATTGCGGGAGCCTGGAATCCATCACCACGATGCCGGTGGCCAGAAGGCGTTGGCTGCCGGTCGTCGTCGCGGCGAGGCGGTTCAGAAGCTCCTCCTTGCGGGCGACGACATCGAGGCGGGCGACAACAAGAGAGTCAAGCTCCTTCAGGTTGCGCCTCAAAACAACCGCAGCTTCCTCGATCTCAGCTAAAGGCACTGTGCCCAGCGTAGCATCTCTGAGATCCGTACGCAGGGCCTCGAGGCGGGACATCTCGAGCGCGACGGCCGCCGAGACCTTGCTGTGCTGAGCCCTGCTTGTCGCCGCCAGCACCGATGGCGCGGCAGCAGCGACCCGTTCGGCCTGGCGCGACAGCTGGAGGGAAGCCAACGCCGGCGGCACCCGATCCGTGGTGATTCGGTCGACAACGTCGCCGACTTCGAGGAAGGCATAAAGCGCCGCAGCGGTAGCCAGCACCGCAAGGCCGCTGATCCCGAAAAAGGCGAGCAACAGCCGACCGCGTATGCCGAGGCGTTCAAGCATCGTGGGGAGTCGGAACAATCCAGCCACACTGGTCTGCATCAGACTAGACGTCTCAGCGTCACGCCGGCGTTCGGCGCACCCTATTCAACCGGCACGTACTCCCCGCCCCGCCAGACGTACCAAACCCAGCTCTGCCTCGTGAGGTCGCCCTTGGCGTCGAAATCGACCCTGCCAATGACGGTGTCGAATTGCTGTTCGCGCAGTGCCGCTATGACCGCCTTTGGCGCCAGCGAACCTGCCTTCGCCACCGCCTGGGCCCAGACCTGCACCGCGCAGTAGCTCAACAGCGTATAGCCCGCGGGCTCGAAGTTGTCCGCACGGAACTGCTCCACGATCGCGGCCGCGCCGGCATTTCGCCGCGGGTCCGCCGGGAAGGTGAACAGGGTCCCCTCCGCCGCTGAGCCTGCGATCAGGGCGAATTCCTCGGTAGCCAAAGCATCTCCGGATATGAGCTGAAGCGTGTAGTCCCGGTCGCCTGCAGCGCGAGCGATCAGCGCAACGTCGGCATGATACCCGCCCACATACAAGGCCGAAATGCCGGCGGATTGCAACGCAGCGACCTCGGCTGAATAGTCGTCCTTCCCAGGCCTGTATGCGTCGTAAAAAGCTTCAGTCACGCCCCGTTTGTTCAGCTGCTTCCTGGTCTCGTCGGCGAGACCCTTCCCATAGGTCGAATTGTCGTGAAGGATTGCGATCTTCTTGTCGCCCCAGTAATCGGCAAGGTAGTTGCCGGCGATGAAACCCTGCGCGTCGTCGCGGCCAATGGTGCGGAAGACATTGCCACGGCCCTGTTCGGTCAGCTGCGGATTGGTCGAGCCTGGGGATATTTGCACGACGCCCGCCGCCTCATACACTTTTGATGCGGGGATCGAGGCTCCAGAGCAATAATGCCCGACGACGAGCACCACCCCGTCGGCCACCAGCTTCTGGGCGGCCGCGACCGCCTGCTCGGGATCGCAGAAATCGTCGACCGAGATCAGCCTCACCTTCTGGCCGAGCACGCCACCCGCCGCGTTGAGGTCGGCCACCGCCCTCTCCGCGCCGCGTTGCCCCTGCTCGCCGATCCAGGCAAGCCGCCCTGTCATCGCAGACGAGACCCCGATCAGCACTTCAGCCCTCGCGGAACTGAACACGGCCGCCAGAACTAGGATCGCTAGGGCGATGACACGGTGCATGTTTTGCACCCCCTGTGAACAGTAGCTTACGCTAATCCAGTCACACCCGACAGCCCCTTCGGTAAGCGCGAGTGCCTCGGATGTGACGCGAAAACACCGCCCCGGCGCACGGGCCTAATTCTAAACCGTCGGGCATGAGCGCTCTCCATTCAAGCCTGTTTTCAAGTCTTGTTTGCCTGCAGGAAATCGCGGGCTATGGTTTGGGACTTTTGTTCTACGTTCGAAGCAGGCGCGGGTAAGACGGCGTGGCGCATAATCCTCTGGTTTCAATCGTGGTTCCTGCGCACAACGCCGAGGCAACGCTGGCGCGCGCACTCGATTGCCTTCTCGATCAGGATATAGTGGATTGGGAGGCGATCATCGTCGATGACTCCTCTACGGATCGCACCCCCGCGATCATCGCCGGTTATGTTGAGCGCGATGCCCGATTTCGCACATTGAGCTCTTGCGCGCACAACGCCGCCGGCGCGCGCAACAGCGGGATTTCGACAGCGCGCGGCCAATGGCTCATGTTTCTGGATGCGGACGATTGGGTGGATGCCAGCTTCCTTGCGAAAATGCTGGCCGCTCTGAAAACCGCTCCCGATGCGGTGGCCGCCTATTGCGGTTCTCGGCGCGTGATGCCCGACGGCGAACTGACCCCGTCGAGCATCTCAACAGAGGTTGCGATCGAGCCCTTCGAAACTTTCGCGCGCCGGCGCGCCATTCGCACTCACGCGCTGCTGGTCGATCGGAAGACAATTGTCGAGTTGGGCGGTTTCGATGTGTCGCTGCGCACCTGCGAGGACTGGGACCTGTGGCAGCGTCTCGCACGTCTGGGCAAACGTTGGGTGATGGTCGACGAGCCTCTCGCTTTCCATCGGGTCAGCCCCAACTCGCTCTCCCGCAATTCGACGCAGATGTTGGCAGATGCGGCAATCGTGATCGTCCGCGGCTTTTCTCCTGATCCCAGGGTCGAACACCCGGCATCGGTTCACGCCAATGGAGCGATCGACGCGAACGGCTGCTCCGCTGCCGAAGCACTCGCGTGGTTCGCGCTGTGGAACGCCGCGTCGGATTGCGGCCGCGGCGCCTGCTCAATCGACGCGCAGTCCCTGCGCGCGGTCCCGGCAGCACGCAAATGGGCGCGTGAGATCGCCAGGGTGGTCTTCGATGGCCTTATGGCAGGAAGCCTGTCGGTGCCAGCGCAATTGGCTGCCAGGTGGGACAGGTTCGGTGGCCCCCTCACCGAGTTGATCGTCGAACTCGGCAGGGTCTGGGACGATCCCGCAGCGGGTCGCCGCGTCCAGTATCACCTTGAGCAAATGCTTCTCGACTCCGACGATCTCGCCGCGCCGCGCAGATTGGCGCGGACACTGGGAATTCGCGTCGACGCCGGAAATCCGGCCTCCACCGAACTTCCGGAAGGAATCGATCGAATTTATGCCTATCTGATGATGGACGGCCGGATCGAGGCTCGCGTGCAGTTCGGCGCGCTCGGGAAAGTGACAAGGAGCCATTGGATCGAGTTGGCCTCGCAGAGCGGCGTTGCCGACAAGTCAAACATGTCTGAAGCCGGGGCATCGTTGTCCATGGCGGAGCCTCCGTCCGATCCGGACAGCCACTTCGGCAAGCTGGCGCGATTGGCCGCGAAAGCGCAGGAACTGGTTCGGTCGAGCGCCGAACCTGCAGAGCCATTAGCGGCACCGCGCCGTAAACCGGCCGCGGATGACAACGGTACTGATCGCACGTCGTTCTGGAATCGCCGTTTCGCGACCGAGGATCCCTGGAACTATCGTTCGCCCTATGAGCAGGAAAAGTATGAGCGGCAGCTCGAAATTCTGCCTGCCGGTCTCATCGGACGGGCGCTTGAGCTGGCCTGCGCGGAGGGCCACTTCACGCGGCAGCTGGCGCCGCGAGTCGGCCATTTGACCGCAACTGACATCTCCAGCGTAGCCGTCGAGCGGGCGCGCGCGCGATGCAGCGATCAGCCGAATGTCGACTTCGGCGTACTGGATTTCTCCGCGGAAACGCTTCCGGGCAAGATGGATCTGATCGTCTGTTCGGAAGTGCTCTACTACCTGGACGATCTCGCTGAGTTGCGGCGCATCGCCAAGAAATTTGTTGAGGCGTTGACGCCTGGCGGCAGTGTCGTCAGCGCACACGCATTCGTGCTCCGCGACAATGTTGAGAGGACGGGCTTCGACTGGAACACATTCGGCGCACAAGCGATCTCGGAGACGCTGGCGGCGACCGAAGGCCTCGTCCTCGAGCGGTCGATCCAGACCGAGCTCTATCGCATAGACCGCTTCCGCCGCCTGTCACCGGACGGCGTGGCGACGGACCCGGTGATTGATCATGTGCCAATCCACGCGCCCATCGGTGTTGGAGTCGCGCGAAATATCGTCTGGGGCGGGGCACGGGCCTTGCGCCGCGACGTCGCGCGCAGCGAGCGGCGGCAGCATGTCCCTGTCCTCATGTACCACGGCATCGCCGATGATGGTCCAGCCGCGCTCGCCCGTTTTCGGCTCACGCCCGCCGCATTCGACCGCCAGATGGCATGGCTGCGCGCCAATGGCTTTCACGCCATCACGTCCGAGCAACTGGGATGGTCCATCGCCAACCGTGAACCTTTCGTTGGTCGCCCGGTGCTCATCACCTTCGATGACGGCTTCCAGAATTTTGCCGACCATGCTTGGCCGATCTTGCGCGCGAACGACCTGACCGCGGAAGTGTTCCTGGTAACGGACTTGGTAGGGGAAAGTGCACGGTGGGACATCGACAGCGGTCCGCCGACGCAGCTCATGGACGCTGGGACGGTGCGACGTCTCGCCGGCGAAGGTGCGTTCTTCGGAAGCCATCTGGCGACGCATCGCGCGATCGATGGTCTGTCGAGTTCTGATTTGGCCGCCGAGCTCCTGCGCTCTCGCATGTTCGTCGAACGGTGGACCGGTCGGCCAACCACGGCGTTCGCGGCACCCTTCTCTGTCACCGACCGACGGCTTGGCCGGCTGGCCAGGGAGTGCGGCTATCGGATCGGCTTCGGCGGCAAACACGGGCCGGCGGATCTCGATTGCGATCCCATCGACCTTCCGCGCATCGAGGTTCGCGGGGATCGCTCGCTCGAAGACTTTGTTGCGCGTGTCGAGGCCGTGCTCGGATGACCGGTGAACAAACCGGGTTCTGCTTTTTTATCGGTGTCCCGCCCGACTACCTTGTTCGCAAGTCTATTGAACGACCTGGGATACGGCTGACATCAGCTCCTGCGGGTTTGGCGCCCCAAACATGTATCGCCCACCCTCTGGAACCTCCGTGAAGCTCCAGCGGACCACCCCCTGCCGGTCCAGCAGGAATTGACCGATCAGTTGTCCGTGTCCCGTTGCCATCATCTGCTGGTCGGCCTCGGTCACTTCGTAATGGTCCTTCTTGTCGAGGAATTCGCTGGCCGCAAAAGGATCCATGGGAGCGGGCAACTCGCCTGGTATGTCGACCCGCATATCCTTTGCCGCTGCCATCGAGACCTTGTACGGCCAGTTCGTGTCGTCCTGGGTAAATTCAAGATTGGGCAGTCCAAAAGCACGATGCGAAGCGCGTTCAGGGTCGGAAGCCGCAAGCAGATTCGGCATCGGGTGGTAGCGGAAATAGAGACGCGCCCGTTCGATCGGCGTGTTGACCACCGTCAGGCTTTCCACCCCCTTTTCGCGCAGTTCCGGATCAAGCCGCGCCTGGGCGGCGATATGGCGTCGGCAAAACGCACAATGCAGACCTCGAAACAGGCCAACCAGCACCGGTTTTTGTCCGCGGAAGTCGTCAAGCGCGATCTTGCCTTCCTGGGTTATGGCGTCGAGCACCACGTTCGGCGCACGATCGCCCGGTTGAAGCGGTACCAAGTCAATACGCGCGGACATTGTTCAACCTCCCACCCGGCTAGTCGAGAAAAGGCAGCACCACAAGCGCTTCCGGGTCTAGCCCGTGCTGGGCGCATATACCCTGCGCCAGGGAAAAGTAGCGTTCGGCCTCGGCCAAATTGTCGAGGTCGAGATTAAGCGTTGCCAGACCATCATAGCACGGAAACAGCAGTTGGGGTTCACTCGTTTCGCGCGCTACGTCCAGTGCTTCGTGGAACAAGCCAACCGCCAGTTCCGGACGACCATTGCACTGGTGGATCTGCGCAAGCACGATCAACGGCACCGGCAGATGCTCGCGCTGGTCGAGTGCCCGGTCGATCTCGATGGCCTTCTCGGCAGCAGGCACGCCCTCCGTTGGGCAACGATCCGTGAAAGTACAACAAGCAACCGCCAGGTTCGCGAGGAGGCGCGCCTGAAAGCCCGAATCACCAATATGGCGCGCCACTTCAAGACCGCGCCGACAGACCTTTATCGCCTGTGCCGGATCGATGGTCGTGTAAAGCACGCCGAGATTGGTGTAGCCGCGGCAGGCCGTGCCCAGCAGACCGGCGGCTTCGGCCAGTTCAATGCTACGCTCGATCTGGCGCACCGCTTCAAGGTTTCGCCCAAGGCGAGCCAGCGCGACAGCCTTGGTGTTGAGTGCCTCGGCGGTCACAAGAGTGGCGTCACGCCCTTCCTCGGAGACATGCTCCGTTGTCAGAGTGCGTACGCCATCCAGCGCCGCGTCTGCCCATTTTGCTGCGCGAGCGTGATCTCCGCCACGGAACGCCTGTCGGCCACGTTCTTGCCACAGCTGCGCCTGCTCGATCGGGGCATCCGCTCCTTCGAGGAGCGCTGCGGCTTCAGCATAGCGGGTTTCTGCGTTGTCCCGCTTGCCGACGTCCCAGAGCAGCCGACCGATCTTGCGCAAAACTCGTGCCGACGCGACGCGATTGCCTGACTCGCGATATGCCTGCAGCACCGTTTCGTAGTGCTGGTGCGCGACCTCGCGGCGGCCCACCGGGCCGCTCAAATCGGCAATGCGCTCCGCGATTGCCAGCTTGAGCGGCGTTTGCCCGATCGCGCCCAACGCAGCCAGCGCTCGCTCATAGAAACGAAGGGCGTCGTCGTTGGCGTATATCATGCGAGCGCGATCGCCCGCCGCCTGCAAGTAATGCGCGCCTTTCTCCCGCTCCGCGCTCTGCGCGAAATGATGACCGAGCACGGTCAAATCCTCGAGCCGTTCCGGCTTGTCGCCACACAGCTGCTCCAAGGCGGCACCGACCCGCCCGTGGATATCGGTCCGGCGTTGCAACAGCAGATTCTGGTAGATCACGTCCTGCAGCAACGTTTGCGTAAAGCGGTAGCTTGGCGACGAGATCGAGCCTGATCCGGCGACCTCCTCGATGATTTCGGCATCGCAAAGCAGTTCGCAGCCGGCTTCCAAGCGGCCGGGTTCGGCTGTCACGGCTTTCAAAAGTGTGGCATCGAAACGCGGGCCGATCACCGCGGCTTCCTGGGCCAACCGGCGCACCTCCTGGGGCAGCCGGTCGACCCGGGCAAGCAGCATTGCCTGGATAGTGGCGGGAATGCCGGTTGCGACTTCGCCTGCCGCAGTCCGCCATCGCTGGCCCTCGCGCATCAGCACACCGCGATCGATCAGGCCGCGAACGATCTCCTCTATAAAAAGCGGATTGCCGCCGGCGCGCTCGAGGATCTGGTCGACAAGCCTGCCTGCGGACTTTACCCAGCTCTCCCCGAACAGCGCCGCCAGCAGCCCGCGTCCGTCATCAGTGTTGAGCGGCGAAAGCCTCAGCGCTGTGTGACTGACCCGACTTGAGTCGAGCTGGTCGTTGTCCGGCGCCGGACGATGCGTGACCAGCAACATCAACCGCGTGCGTTCCAACCTGTCCATCACGAAACGCAGCGCCTCGAGCGACACGGCGTCGGCCCAGTGCAGATCTTCGACGACAATCAACAGCGGCGACAACGCAAGCCGCCTTTCGATGATCGTGCGGACTGCGTAGAGAATTTGCCTCCGCAGCTGCTCGGGCTCGACATGCTGCAAGGTGGCATCGGGGTCGCCAAGGCCAAGCACATGGTAGAGCAAAGGCATCAGCCGCTTCGCCTCCTCGCCCTGCAGGCCGAGGTCGGTCAGCAAGCCTGCGAGCTTCGCCCGCATTTCGTCCCCAGTATCGCTTTGCATCATCCCGGCAGCGCTGCGCACCACTGCGCCCAAGGCGCCAAAAGATTGTTCGCCCAGCGGTGAGCATGTGGCCTGCCGCACGGCGACGTTGCGAAAACGATCCTCGTCGCCGACGCGGGCGACGAACTCCTTCACCAGCCTCGATTTCCCGATACCGGCTTCTCCGACGAGGCGAACAAGTTGGGCCGAGCCGCCGCACGCCTGGTCAAGGCTGGCCAGCATTCTATGGAGCTCCGCACCACGACCTATGATCGGCGCGCTCAGGCCGAGCACCTCGAGCCCACGCGCTGCACGCGGCAACGCAAGCGGTGCGTCCAGTCGATGGACGAGCACACTGCCTGCCTTGCCGCGAAGCACAACATCACCCAGCGGCTCGAAAGAGAAGGCATGCCGGGTCAGCCTATGAGTGAGTTCGCCTACCAGAACCTCACCCGGTGCGGCCAGCGATTGCAAGCGTTGCGCCGTATTCACTGTATCGCCGGTCACCGAATAGGATTTGGCGGTGCCGATGCCCAATCCGCCAGTGACGACCGGACCAGTGTTTATGCCGATGTGGAGCAACAGAGGCGAGCCGGAGTGGGGAGCGCTTTCGCCGAGCCGCGTCGTCCGGGCCATCATGTCGAGAGCGGCGCGAAGCGCACGTTCCGGATCGTCCTCATGCGCGACCGGCGCACCGAACAAGGCAAGCAATGCATCACCGATGAATTTGTCGACGAAACCGCCAAAGTTTCGCACGGCTGCCGTCAATTCCTTGAACAGTTGGTTCTGCAGCGCTTGCATCACCTCGGGGTCGAGCTGCTCGCTGAGTGTGGTGAAGCCGCAAAGGTCGGCGAACAGGACCGTCACCGTCCTGCGATCGGCTTCAGAGACGGGATGCAACCCATCATCTTCGCTTTCGATGTTCGCGAGCAGCGACGGAGTTCGAGAAGGCGGCACAATGGTCCGGCTTGGTGTCGGAGCAGGCCGTTCGACGGCTTTTGCCGTCGCACCGACGCTTGCCCCACATTTCGGACAGAACTCGAAATCGGGCGCGCACAGGTAGCCGCAGCTGGCGCATGGCACGGGCTGGCGCCTGCCACACTTCGGACAGAAAGCGAAACCGCCCTCGACCTCGAAACCGCAGCCCGAGCAGTCCATCGAGCAAGACCTCACTGGAGCCATGACGGCGTGATCTCGCCACGCACTTCACGGCCGGGTATTCAGACAAGAATGAACCGATAGTCGTCGGCCAGCAAGCGGCAGCGCAAATGGGGCATCGAGCGATCGGTCCAGGCCCGGTGGCAGAGCGCTGCCGACTCGCGCGTCTGCGTAGCCGTCGTCCACGAAAATTCCCTCTTAGCCTCCGCCTTCCTGCTATTATGGAGCCGAGGACACGTGCCCATGAGCGAAAACCGGAAGCTGGCCGCAATCCTCGCTGCAGATGTGGTTGGATACAGCCGGCTCGCGAGCGAGGACGAAGATCGTACTTTGGCGAGGTTGCGGGCACTGCGCAGCGACCTGATTGATCCAATCATCGCAGTGCACAACGGGCGGGTGATCAAGCGCACCGGGGATGGAGCGCTGGTCGAGTTCCGCAGCGTGGTGGATGCCGTGCGCTGCGCCGTTGAGGTTCAGAACGGCATGGTCGAGCGCAATGCCGGCGTGCCGCAGGACCGCCGCATCGAGTTCAGGATCGGCATCCATCTGGGCGATGTGGTCGAAGAGAGCGACGGCGACCTGATGGGCGACGGCGTCAACATCGCCTCGCGTTTGGAGGGCGTCGCGGCGCCCGGCGCCATCTGCCTGTCCGAGGATGCCTATCGCCAGGTCAAGGCGCGGCTCGACCTCTCGGTCAGCGATCTCGGCAGCACACAGCTCAAGAACATCGCCGAGCCGATCCGGGTCTATTCGCTGCAAGTCGGCAGCGCCGGGACCAAGCCGGCCGCGAACCCGGAAAGCGCGGCGAGCCGGCCCGCGACGGCAGCGCCGCCGAAACTGTCGATCGCCGTCCTGCCGTTCGCCAACATGAGCGGTGACGCCGAACAGGATTACTTCGCCGACGGCATTTCTGAGGACATCATCACGGCGCTGTCCAAACTGTCGCAGCTCTTCGTCATCGCCCGCAATTCGTCGTTCACCTTCAAGGGGCAGAACGTCCATGTGCAGGAGGTGGGCTCGAAGCTCGGCGTGCGGCATGTACTCGAGGGCAGCGTACGCAAGTCGGGGAACAGGGTGCGCATCACCGCGCAGCTCATCGATGCAGCCTCGGGCGGCCATCTTTGGGCGGAGCGGTTCGATCGCGACCTGACCGATATATTCGCCGTGCAGGACGACGTGACGCAGCAGATCGTCGGGGCGTTGGCGCTCAATCTGACCGAAGGCGACCGTCAGCGGCTGGCGCCCGAGTATGCGCGCAACACGCAGGCGTATGACTATTTCCTGCGGGGCCGGGAGCTGTGGCACCGGCTGACGAATGAGACGAACGTCGCAGCCCGCGACCTCTTGCAACGTGCGATCGAACTGGACCCGAAGTTTGCCTCTGCCCACGCCTTCCTCGCCCTCACGCACGGGCTCGATTACCTGAACAGGTGGAGTGCGTCGCCGCCGGAATCGATGGCGCAAGCGGAAGAGGCCGCAACGCGAGCGGTGACGCTGGATGACAGCGATCCCTGGGCGCACTGGGCGCTGGCTATCGTGAAGCTGTATACACGACGGCACGATGAAGCCATCAACGAGGCCGAGCACGCGATAGCTCTCAATCCGAACTTCGCCGAAGGGCACGTGATCCTCGGCGAGGCGCTGCACTATTCGGGCAGATCCGTAGAGGCGCTCGAGAGTTACGCCCGGGGCAAGACCTTGAATCCATACTTTCCGGATGTGCTTCTGCATTTCCAGGCTTTGGCATCGTTTCAACTCGGAAGGTACGAAGAGGCCGTTGACCTCCTGCTGCAACGGCTGGCTCGCAACGCTGTCACCGATGTCTCGCGCGCGCTTCTGGCCGCCAGCTACGGCCATCTGGGCCGTTTCGCCGAGGCCCGTGAGGCATGGCAGGAGGTGCTTCGCGTCAATCCCGACTATTCGCTGGACTACCGACGCAAGGTCCTGCCCTACAAGAACCCTGCCGATTTCGAACTCATCGTGGACGGGCTCCGCAAGGCCGGGATCGTGCAGTGACAGGTGAGGCCATGTCAGGTCAGGCCTTGAACCGCGGCCGATCGCGATGGACTCTCCGCGAATAAAATCTGATGCGAAGCTCAGGTCGCCTTGATCTCTCCCTGGCCGACCTTGCGCCATCGGGCGTCTTCTCGAACCAGTTTCAGGTCGTCGGTCGTCTCGGCAAATGTTTGCAAGCGATACTGCCGGAGCAGATCCGCGAAGAGCGCCCCTTGCGGCAGGCCGGCAAGCTGCTCGCGGACCGAGATCTTTTCATCGATGACCCGCACGCCCCAGGCATTTTCCCGAACCTGCAGCTCCTGAGCCAGATCGCGCTCTTCCGGCGCGTTCTCGTCAAGCGCGGCCAGCAGGATCGAGTGGAAAAGCGCCACATAGCCAATCTGTCTCAGGCCGCCCACAACCCGCACGCGCGGCAATATGGCGAGCACGAGGAACGTGAGGAACAAGTTCGGCAGCAGCACGCCTTCCAGTAGCGCCTGCTTGAGATGCGTTCGCTCGAACGGGATGGAAAGACCATGCCGCCTATCGGGCTCGATCAGGTGGCCGTTCTCAAGGACGAGCTTGCGCACGCGCTCGTCGCGGATGCCCCAGAAATAGGCTGTGGCATTGGGCAGGAATCTGCCAAATGGTCTCGCTGCGGTCTCTTGCAGGGCACGTTCGAGACGCTTGCGCCTCGCGGGCTCAAAGAGCAGCTTGGAAAGAAGGCTGCCGTCATATTCCAGATGCCGAGCCATGGCGGCCGCGGCCAGCCGATCATCGATGAAAACCGGCTTGGCCATGCTGGAACAGTCCCAATTGGCGACCAGATCCTCGTTGAGGGCTGTCACCGCGTCGGCCGCGGTTGCAAACATCTTGTCCCGGCTGGCAAGCAGTGTGCCCAGCCAGCGGCTGGCATCCGTTTCATCACCCACCGCTTCGAGCGCGCGTTTGTTGAGGAAGACGGGACCGGCCGCGCAGGCGCTTTTGCGGCAAAGCTTGTGGCGTCCCATGCCAAACAGGTTGACCTTGGCGTCGCCGACATCGAGCCATCCGGGCCCCTCCCGGCCGATTGTCTCCATGGTCATCGTCGTTCCCATGAAGCAGAAGAAGGCCGAGAGCCCGCTTTCGACCGCTCCGAGCCAGGCAAGCAGCAGGGCGTCGAAGGTGATCCGGTCCATCAGAAGCAGACAGTGCAGGCCGGACTGAATGACCGGTCTGTGCTCGAACGCTTCGAGGGCCTTGCCGACCTCTTCAGGCTGCATGATCGCACCAAGACGCCGATGCAGCACGTCGCGGAGGATCGAGCGGGCAGCGATCGCCGGGTCCGATGCAGGCCTTGCCACCGGCCGCCACAGATGGCGGGCATAATCGGAAACCGGTGCGTTCCAGTTCTGCTCGATGTCACGCACGACCTCCGGGCAGAGCAGCGACAGCACAGCCAGAATTTCCGCTGGAGGCGTGGGGATTGGGTCAGCCACGGCGGTCATCTGTCCCGTCTGGCGGCTCGCGGTGCAAACGCCAAGGGAGACCAGACTTTCTGGATGCCGGCACACATGGATCGTCAACTCGATCAGAACAGTGTGAGATGAAATTATCCTACAGAGTTCTCCATCGGCAACCGCCAGTTCGCCGACTCGGCTTGGATTGCTAGATTGGCCAAACAGTTAACACTGAACAGCGGACCTCAGAATCGCAGCCGGGCCATGCTGAGGAGGTCGTGGTACTGGCCGTCGGTAAAGCCGGCCTTCACATGCCGACCTTCGACCTCGAAGCCATGGCTTTTGTAGAGGCGCATGGCCGGTTCGTTGTCGGCGGAGACGGTCAATTCGACCCGCTTCAGAGCGCGCCAGTTGTCGGCCACGTCGAGCAGCGCGCCAAGTATGGCAGAGCCGATACCTTTTCCGACAAAGGCATCGTCAAGACCGATATTGATCTCACCGATATGCGAACGGCGCGGCGAACCCTGCACGACCAGGCTGCCATGGCCGACGACCTTGCCCTCCACCTCCGCAACGATCCAGGTGGTTTCCTGGCCGGACTTGGCGATGCGCCGCTCCACCTGCTCCACCATCTCGAAAGGCATCCTGAGCGTGCCCCAGCGGAAGCCCGGCATGTTGAAGATGGCGCAAAGCGCCTCCGCATCGCTTAGCCGAACGGATCGGAGCTGCGGCTGGATTTTCTCGGGGGATGGCGAGGTTGTGCTGGTCATAACGTTCCCGGCGATGGCAATCGGCACGGTACGATGCACCCTACGTCACCTGAAAATCCAGCCGTCTCTAGAACCTATGATGCCGATTGCGAGCTAAAATACGGAGTGGCGGCGAAGAGTTTGAAGACACCGCTGATGCCGATCCAGGCGAAAAGGGCAAGCCAGCACAATGTCCCGATCGCCGCCCAGTCGATCCGGTGCACGGCAGCGTCGGTGATGACGAGTCCAACAATGGCAAGCAGGCCAACCAGCAACTGCGCCAAGCCCAGCACCAGCAGTTCCTCGCGCCGCGCGCTTCTCCAGACGACATATATGCCGCCCGCCCCCGCGAGGAAGATGGCGCTGTAGACCTGAGCGTGGAAGCCATCGACCGGCCATGGCCAGAAGCTGCCGAATGTCAGTGGGAACAGCAACAGGCCGACGCCATAGAGCCCAAGGACTGCCGATTCCACCGGCATGTAGCCGCGCCATGCGGGCTTTAAGGTCACGCCTTTTGCAGAAGGACGGGCCCTGGCCCGCCATAGGAACAGCCCGGATACCGCGATCGAACCAAGATAGACCAGAAACCAGAGCCAGGGCGCTTTGCGCCCGAAGTTGAAATAGCCGAGATTGATGAACGACGCCACCGACACGATGACGGTGAAGATGAGCGCCATGACGAGCACGAGCCTGCCGGGCGACCAGCGATTCCAGAACAGCAGCGCCGCCATCACGACCATTTCGGCGGTGTAGAAGCCACCAAGGAAGCGGGCATTGAACGGAGTGACGGCCCACGGCCAGCGCGGCTTGACCAGCACGGGCGCGAAGAACAGGCCGGCGCCTACGGTCAGGACGATAATGACCACCAAGGAAAAGAGGCGCAGGGTGCCGGGAAACGGCGGATTGTCGGATGTCGGCATCGGGTAGCCCGCATAGATAAATGCCCATGGATCATCATAGTGCCGGTTGCGGCCGGCGAAAATCCACCAAACGGACTTGATGTATCGCCCGGCTTGTCTATTCGAATGGCCGTAGGCTCGGTTTCGAAGTAAAATGGCGCAGTCGGACCAGGACCGGTCCGGTCAACACGTTTCGGCGGCGCATTTCTTCCGGAGCCTGCACGATGAACGAAGCTCAGGATCTGTTCTCGCTTCTGCGGCAATCGACCGATGTCGATCCGCGGGCAATCGATGCGATCAAGCGAACCATCGCGGAGGGCAAGGACCGCGAGCTTTGCCGCATCAATGCTCTAGCCTTCGCCAGCAAGCATGGCCTCGACGAGGAACGCGCCATAGGCGCCTTTCTGCATGCGGCGCGGGTGGGCCTGTTCGACATTTCCTGGAATGTTCTATGCCCGGGCTGTGGCGGCGTGCTCGACAGCAACGCCACGCTGAAAACCCTGCAGAAGGACGAATATACCTGCGCGCTGTGTTCCGAAGGCTATTCACCGACCCTCGACGAGATGGTCGAGGTGACATTCACGGTCAGTCCTCGCGTGCGCAAGATTGCCGCCCACAATCCACACGAACTGCCGTTGGTGGAGTATTTCCGCCAGATCTACTGGGCGTCCGGCGTCGACCTGCCGGAAGAGGATTTCGCCAAGACGATGGAAGCGTTCTCGCTGGAGGATATCGAGCTTGCGCCAGGTGAAAAGGCTGTTCTGCCCGTACAGCTTCCGTCCGAATTCATCATCGTCTTCGAGCCGGTCACCCATTCAGTGCAGTTCATCGACGTCAAGGGCGAACCGACAAGAGAGCGCCGAAGCCTCTCATTGGTCTTCGACCGCGAGCATGTCCAGAACCAGACGCTGGAGATGCAACCCGGCCCGTTGCGCATTTCGCTGGAAAACAGGACCGACACCCGCGTGCTGCCGACGGTCTTCATCGCCGGCCAGGAATTGCATGATCTCCTGGGCAAACGCCGGCCGTTCCTGACAGCCAAGCGCCTGCTCACCAACCAGACGTTCCGCGATCTCTATCGCACCGACACGCTCGACATCAACCAGCGCCTGAAGATCACTAGCCTCACCTTCCTGTTCACCGACCTGCGCGGATCGACCGAGCTTTACGAGCGGGTGGGCGATCTTTCAGCCTTCGATCTCGTGCGCGTGCATTTTCAGGTCCTGCACGAGATCGTTGCGTCGGAGGCAGGCGCGGTGGTGAAGACGATCGGCGATGCGGTGATGGCGACCTTCGCGACGCCGGATCGTGCGATTGCCGCGGCCCTCAGGATGCGCGACGCCATGCGTGCGCTCAATGAGAAGAGCGGGCGCGAGGATCTGCTGCTCAAGATCGGAGTCCATGCCGGCCCGTGCATTGCCGTGTCTATGAACGAGCGACAGGACTATTTCGGCCAGACGGTCAACATTGCTTCGCGGGTCCAGAATCTTGCCAACGCACAGGCGATCTTCGCCACGCGCGCGGTGGTCGACGACAATCTCACCGCCGATCTATTGCACAGGAACGCGCTGACGCCCGTGCCACACGAGGTCTCGCTGCGCGGCATCGAGAGGGAGATAGCGGTATACACGATCCCCTGAAGACTTGGGCGTTGAGGACCTCAGACGCGCCTGCAGACAAAATAACGATCGGCGGGTACCGAAGGCGGCAGTGGAAGGCGCTGCAACTGCGGGTGATCGAGCGGCGTGCCGCTGACCGCAATGCCTCCGACGCGAAGCAGGCGCGCGGTTAGTTCGGGAAGCCAGGTAGAGGTCACTGCATCGCGATCTTCATAGCCGGTGCCGATGTCGGCATGAACAAGGGCGGCCTCGATGCCGATGAACCTGCTCGCCGTCTCGCGGATTTCGCCGAGCACGAGGTTTTCAGCTTCGGGAATTGAGCTGGCGTGTGCGGCAAGTGCGCGGTCGAACGCCACGATCCGTCGGCCGGGCAGACGCTCGCGCAGATGGTGGAACGTCCGGCCATTGCCGAGGCCGAGCTCAAGGATGGGACCCTCGATCTTCGCCACCTCCGCGCAGACTTGATCGAGAATGTCGCGCTGTGCCGTCAGCCTGCGGATGAAACTTTCGAGGCGACTCATATGCGTCTGTGTGTCCTAGACCAGCTCAAGAGACCGGCAATGCCCGCGACCAGGATGAAACCCGAGCAACGTGTAGCCCGATCCGGCGTCGCCGCATATAGAGGCGAACGTTCAACACAGCAACAGGCCCCCGACGAACCGGGCGGAGTCTGCGCCTTGAAGCGCGGCGGACTGGCGATGTCACTTGTAGGGGTCCGCAGCGTCCCGCAAGCCGTCGCCGAGGAAGTTGAACGCCAGAATGACGAGAATGACGGGGAGGATCGGCAAAAGTAGCCATGGATAAAACGCGATCACGCTGACGCTGCGCGCCTCGGTGAGCAGGATGCCCCAACTGGTTATCGGTGCCCGCAGCCCGAGCCCGAGGAAGCTCAGCGCCGTCTCGCCCAGGATCATGCCGGGTATGGAGATCGTCGCCGTCGCGATCAGATGCGACATGAAGCCCGGAATGAGGTGCCGCCGGATAATGCGGCCGCTGCTGGCGCCCATCAATTGCGCGGCCAGAACGTAATCCTCCTCTCGCAACGCTAAAAGCTTTGAACGCACGGCCCGCGCCAATCCGGTCCAGTCGAGCAGCCCGAGGATGACGGTGATGCCGAAATAGATCAGGATCGGACTCCAAGTTATCGGCATGATCGCCGCCAGAGCCAGCCATAGCGGAATGCTGGGGATCGATTGCAGAACTTCGATTATCCGTTGAACGATCAGGTCGAAGATGCCGCCGTGATAGCCGGCCAGTCCGCCGATGACTATGCCGAGCAGGAAGCTGAAACTGATGCCGACGAGGCCGATCGTCAGTGAAATGCGTGCACCATAGATGATGCGCGAGAGCACATCGCGCCCCAGCCTGTCAGTGCCGGCCAGGAAGAGCTGGCCGTTTTCGGCAGGGCAGACAAAATGCCTGTCACCTTCGATCAGGCCCCAGAACCGGTAGCTGTCGCCCTCGCAGAAGAAGCGGATCCGCTGAACATCGTCCTGTTGGTCGATGTAGTTCCGCTTCAGCGTGTCCATATCCAGCTTCATCTGGCGGCCATAGACGAACGGCCCGACGAACTGGCCGTTGTGGAACAGGTGCACCCGCTGCGGCGGCGCATAGATGTAGTCCATGTTGCGCGTGTGCAGATTGTAGGGCGCCAGGAACTCGCAGATCAGTATCGCGAAATAGAGCAGCGCCAGGAATATGCCGGATACATGAGCAAGCCGGTGGCGTCGGAATTTCCACCACATCAGCCGCAACTGCGACGCCTGAAAGACCTTCGACTGCTCCGGCGTCATTGCCTCGACCGACTGCAGGTCAAAGGGCGCGATGGAAACATAGTGTTGCAGCGGAGCACCCGGAGCGGGAAGTGGCGATTGCGTGTTCATTTGGTACTGCCGCCCTGCAAACGAATTCGTGGATCAAGCAGTGCCAGCGCCAGATCGGAAATCAGCACGCCGATGACCGTCAGGAAGGCGAGGAACATCAGGAACGACCCTGCCAGGTACATGTCCTGGCTTTGCAGCGCCTTGATCAGCATCGGCCCGGTCGTTTCCAAAGACAGCACGATCGCCGTGATTTCGGCACCGGAAATGATGGCCGGCAGGATAGAGCCGATGTCCGAAATGAAGAAATTGAGCGCCATGCGCAGCGGGTATTTGACCAGGGTCCTGAAGGGATGAAGGCCCTTGGCGCGCGCCGTCACGACATATTGCTTGTGAAGCTCATCGAGCAGATTGGCGCGCAGCCGCCGGATCATGCTTGCCGTGCCCCCGGTGCCGATGATCAAGACCGGGATCCAGAGATGGGCGAGGATCGACTTCGCCTTGGCCCAGCTCATCGGCTCGCCGAGATATTGCTGGTCCATGAGATGGCCGACGGACGTGCCGAACCAGATATTGGCGAAATACATCAGGATCAGCGCCAGCATGAAGTTCGGGATGGCAAGGCCGAGAAGGCCGAAGAAAGTCAGGCCGTAGTCGCCCCAGCTGTATTGATGCGTGGCCGAGTACATGCCGATCGGAAAGGCGATGAGCCAGGTGAAGAGGATCGTCACGAAGGAAACCAGCACGGTCAGCCACATTCGGTCCCCGATCACGTCGCGAACCGGCAGCTCATATTCGAAGGAATAGCCGAAATCGCCGTGCAGCATCCCGCCGACCCAGTAGAAGTAGCGAATGACCGGCGGCTTGTCGAAACCATAGTCCTTCCGCATCATCTCGATGCGGTCGGAATCCACCGCTTCGCCCTGAGCCCGAAGCTCGGCAACATAGCTGTCGAAATAGTCGCCTGGGGGAAGTTCGATGATTGTGAACACAAGCGCCGATATGATCAGCAGCGTTGGAACCATTACGGCGAGGCGCCAGACAATATATCGAAGCACGCTCAGGACTCTCCAAGCCAAAATGTATCGGGCATGTAGACACCGAAATAGGCGGTCGGGTCGTAGCCGTAGAGCGCCTTGTCAGGCAGATTGCGCAGCCGCGAGGAGGCCAGAACCGGCTGATATGTTCCGTTCACCGTGCCGATCGAAAACACCTGATCGGTGTAGATCGACAGCATTGAATTCCAGATTTCAGCGCGCTCCGTGGGTTCGGTCGATGCGTTCCAGCGCTTGAGTAAGGTCATCAACTCGACCACAGGCGGAAGATCGGGCGCCTCGCCGAGCCTGCCACGAGACAAGTAGTGAGCACCCCAGAGCGGCCATTGCAGTTGGTCGTCAATGGTGGGGGCCAGCTGGTACGGGTTCATGTCGGCGGTCGGCACGCCATTGTCGATGCCCGACCACATCGACATCATGATCTGGCCACCAAGCGCGCGACTGCGAAAGATGTCGCGCTGCGAAGTCCGGATGAACAGGGCGATACCGATCTGGCGCCAGTGATCGCTGATGAGCTCGAGCGCATCGGTTTCCAGCGTGCTTTCGCCGGCCGTTTCCACGACGATCTGCGCCGGGCGTCCATCGGGAAGTATCCGCAGGCCGTCATCGTCACGCGCCTGAAGCCCGACCTCGTCGAGCAGGGCATTGGCCTGATCAGGATCGTAGGTGACCCAGGCTTTCGCGAATTCGGGCCGGTAGAGCGGGCTCTCCGGCAGGACCGTATCGGCACTTTCCTGCGCCAATCCATAGAACACAGCCATATTGATCTCGCGCCTGTGCACAGCGAGCGAAAGTGCACGACGCACGCGCACGTCGCGAAAAAGGCCACGCCAGACCTGGTCGGCACAATTCAGATTGGGCAGCAGCGCCAGTCGCGAACCCTGTGTGCGTTTCCAGAGATGCATTTTGACCGGGTAGCGCTTCTCCGCGTCCTTCAGGAAGGAGTAATCGCTGAAATCAATTCCCATGCATTGCAGGTCGCTCTCGCCCGCGCCGGTCTTGGCGGAAATAATCGCCGACGAGCTCACATTCATGACAATCCGGTCAACATATGGTAGTTGCCGGCCATTCTCGTCTATGCGGTGAAAGAACGGATTGCGCTCGAAGACGAACTGCTCAGCCGGCGGCTTGGTCCGGTTCCGCCAGGGATCGAGCGTCGGCAGTTCCGGGTTCTCCGGGCGATACTGCCGCGACATGCGGATATGCAGGAGCGTCCATTTCTTGGCCCTGTGCTCCTCCATCAGGCCGGCGAGCCGGAATGGATCCTGGTATTTCTTGTGGAACTGCTTGAGATAGGCGGCCGGCAGAACAAGCGATAACGGCGAAGCAGCCGCGAGCTTGGGCAGGAAGTCGGGATTTGGCGCATCCCAGCTATAACGGACCGTCAACGGATCGACGATCTCGAAGCGTGGCGGCTTGCCGTCGGCCAGCAGGGCCGGGGCGAGCCCGCCTTGCGAAAGTTCGTCGTTCAGCCAGACATCTTCCCAGCAATAGCGAAAGTCCTCCGGCGTCAGCAGGCTACCGTCAGACCATTTATGTCCTTCCCGTATCTTGAAAGTGAAGACGCGATCGTCTGCTACCTCGAAACTTTCAAGAATGTCGGCTTGCAAGTTGAGCTTTTCGTCATAGCCGACGAGGCGAGCATATCCGTAGATCGTCATCATCCGGATATCTTTCTGACTGCCGATGATCGTGCGCAGCGTGCCGCCATACTGGCCGGGCTGCCTGCCCATCGCAGCGAGATTCAACACGCGGGGGCTCTTGGGCAAGCGCTCGGAGAGTGCCGGCAGCGCCAGGGCCTTCAGCAGCGGCTGAAGAAACTCCGGCTCCAGATCGCCTGCGCGCAACGTGCCCGGCAAAAACGCCGAAGCCATGAGTCCAAGGACGGTGCGCCGGCTGATCAATGGCGTAGCTCGCTGACATCGGCCGAACGTCGGGCCAGCACGAGGTGGCCGCCCCCAAGATCGAGCGGCGACAGTACATCCTCGTCGCCCTCGTCGCGGAATTGCGGTCCCCATGCGCTGGTGCCGGAAGCGCCGCTGAGCTTCAGCGTCTTGAAATCCATCGGCCTGTCGAGGTCGGGGAAAGGTACTGCGGCGACAAGTGAGCGCGTGTAGGGGTGGATCGGTTTCCTCAGCAGAGTTTCGCGTGGCGCAAGCTCGACGATACGCCCGCCGCACATCACTGCGATTCGGTCTGCCATGTAGTCCACCACCGCCAGATTGTGCGATATGAACAGGTAGGTCAGGCCCAGTTCCTTCTGCAGGTCCTTCAGCAGGTTCAAGATCTGCGCCTGGACAGAGACGTCGAGCGCCGAAACCGGCTCGTCGCAGATCAGCAGTTCAGGGCCCAGCGCCAACGCGCGCGCGATGCCGATACGCTGACGCTGCCCGCCGGAGAAACTGTGGGGATAGCGCTTGATGAAGCGCGGATCGAGCCCGATCGCCTGCATCAGGCTTTTGACAGTGGCGAGTCGGGACGCGGCATCGCCACGTTGATGGATCTCCAGCGGCTCGCTCAGGATGTTCTCCACCGTCATGCGAGGTGACAGCGATGAAACCGGATCCTGGAAGACCATCTGGATTTTGGCGCGCAGCATGCGCAGGGCGTCTCCCTCGCCTTGCAAGACGTCGATCGCTCCATCGCGGCCGTTGAACGTCACAGAGCCGCCGCTAGGGGTGATAGCCCGCATAAGGATCTTGCTGACCGTGGTTTTGCCGGAGCCGCTTTCGCCGACCAGCCCCAGGCACTCGCCGCGCCTGATATCGAAGCTCACGCCGCCCACGGCGCGAACCGTGGTTTGATGATCCCCGCCAAACAACCCGGACTTGCGGATTGTGAAGGTCTTTTTCAGATCCCTGACCGACAACAGGATATCGTCTGGCCCCTTCGACGGCGGCGCCGTCTGCTTGCCGAGCAGGTTCTCGACATTCACCGGCACCTCGCGCAGCGCCTTTAGCCTTTCGCCAGGCTTCAGGTCGAAATGCGGAACGGCTGCCATCAGGCCCTTCAGGTAGGGGTGACCTGGTCGGCGGAATATCGCCTCGACAGGTCCCGCTTCCATGATCTCGCCATGGTACATGACCACGACCTCGTCGGCGACGTTGGCGACCACGCCGAGGTCGTGGGTGATCAGCAGCATCGCCATGTTCAGCTTGGTCTGAAGGCCGCGCAGCAAATGTAGGATTTGCGCCTGGATGGTGACGTCCAACGCCGTCGTCGGCTCGTCGGCGATCAACAGGGCGGGCCGGCAGATAAGCGCCATGGCGATCATGGCGCGCTGACGCAATCCTCCTGAAAGCTCAAAGGGATACATATCATAGGCGCGTTTGGGACTCGGAAAGCCGACAAGACCGAGCATTTCCTCGGTCCGCGCCTTGCGCTCCGCCCGAGCCATGGGGGTATGAATCTGCAAGGATTCGCTGACCTGGTTGCCGATCGTGTGCAGCGGCGACAGCGATGTCATCGGCTCCTGAAAGATCTTGCCGATGCGGCTGCCTCTCAATGCCCGGATTTCGGGTCCGTCACGTGGCATCTTCAGGATATCTTGCGTGGTGCCGGGCCTTTCAGGATCGGAGAACAGGATACGGCCGCGAACATGGGCTGATCCCGGCAGAATGCCCATCACTGCCTGGCTGAGAACCGATTTTCCGGAGCCGGACTCGCCCACAAGCGCGGTAACCTTGCCGGGCAGGACGCGAAGATTTGCGCGCCTGACGGCATGCAACGGTCCGCCGATGATGGCAAAAGAGATGCCAACATCCTCGATCCGCAGCAGATCAACACCCGAATTCATTCCACACCAGCCCCAATCTGGCAGGTTCGGAAGCGAGACTAACCTATTGCCAGCTTAGAGCAACTTGGATTCGGAACGGTCGCCAGCGGCGGAACCGGCGAGCGGACTGTCTATCTGGGGCCCTTCGGATCAGGTCGTGGCGGCTACTGGAGCTTGCTCGGGTCGCCCGCCGACAGCCGCGCGGCATCGCGGTGAAGCAGCATGACCTGCTCGGCGTCCGATCTTCGGTCATAAACCGGCTCAAGCGCACCGTCTTCATCGACTGCGAGAGCACCCGACAGATCGGGTGAGAGCACCGTCAGTTTCTGCTTGATGCCAGCCAGTTCCTCGCTGCCGAGCGTCAGCCAGTTGCTGGCGCCGCAATAGCTGGCGAAGTCCTTGCTGGCGAGAATGCTGTGCGGATATTTCTTGGTCAGTACCTGGAGACGCTGGACCTCGTTTACAGCCGAGCCGAAGACAGAGAATGTGAGCCGGTCGGTAAGCCCGACATTGCCGAACATCACATTGCCGACATGTAGACCGATACCAAATTTTATGTCGGTTAGCCCCTTTTCCTTTCTGCGCAGATTGAGATCCGTCACGCGCGCTGTGGCGCTGCGCGCTGCCGCAAGAGCAGCCTGGCAGGCGATCTCGGACTGCGAGCGATGCCTTTCGCAAGGGTAAACGGCGATGAAGCCATCCCCGATGAAACTCATGATCTGCCCCCCTTTGCGATTGAAAGGTGCAGCAACGGCGTCGAAAAACTGGTTCAGCGTATCGATATAGATTTCACGGCCGGAGGTTTCGGCAAGCCTTGACGACCCGCGCATGTCGCCCATGACCAGCGCGGCCCGGATTGTATCGCCCTCGCCGCGCTTGATCTGACCGTCAAGCACGCGCCTGCCGGCGTCGCCGCCGAGATAAGTGGTCATCATGTTGTCGGCGAGCTTGGTGAGCACCGCCATCTTGGTTGCCATAGCGAGATGGTTCTGGATGCGCAGCAGCGCCGAAATCATGCTGTCGCTGAACCCTGCGGCACTGTCGGTGGACCAGGACCCCATCATGCCCTGACTGGCGTTGCCGTTGAAGGAATGCACGAAAGCCAAATAGTCGGTGACGCCTATAAGCCTGAGATCATCGAAAACAGGAAACTCTGAAGGCAGCGACGGGTCGAGCCGGCGTCGCAGGTGGTCGAGCTTATTGCTGAGCAGATGATAGTATGGGCTGGTCAGGAACCTGTCGGACGGCGCGCCGGGCTCATTGCGGAAGCTTTCGATTTCTAAGCCTCGGCCGCGAACCCAGGTGAAGCCAAGCGCATCATAAAGCGGATGAAGCATCGAAAAGCTCAAATGCACCCGCTTCAACGGCAGGCCGGCAGCAGCCAGCCGTTCGCAAAAGCCTTTTACCAATGTTTCCAGGTCGTTGCCGGCAAGTACCGATTGGTTCAGCCAATCGGCTACCTTATCCATGAGAATGGTGGAAATTTCTGCTTGCGTTGTGCTCATGCTATCTCGAAACTCCTCGAAGACGAGGCATTGTCCTTTGATCCGCCCACAACACAGTCCGCCAACGACCCCAAGAAGAGATCCCCGAAGTCAATGAAGCCAGCTTTGGCAGGAAAAGCCGGCGAAGAACTTCGCAACTGGCTGTCCGTGCGGGCGAGCGACAGGCTAACTGTATCTATTTACTCGCGGCATTATGTGTCGACGCTGCCGGCCGAGTGCAACCACGATCCTGACATCGAGCAAAGAATTCGCCGGCTCAGACCGCCATCAGGCCTTTACCACCGTCTCTCGGGCTAGCCCGAGGCGGCCGAAAACATTGCGCGTGTCGACGATCAGAAGGGCGTGATCGGCGATCGCCTGATAGTCGATCGCGTCGTGGTCGGTTGCAACGACGACAGCATCGAAATCCTTCAAGGTCCCCTCGCTCAATTCGACAGACCGACGCCCCTTGATCGGCATATGCTCCCGTGTCGCCGGAATTTCTCTGACGTGCGGATCGTGGAATTCGGCCTTGCCGCCCCATTCCTCGATGAGTTCAATGAGCCGCAATGAAGGGCTCTCGCGGATGTCCGGCACATTCTTCTTATAGGCGAGCCCAATGATGAGAATGCGCGAGCGGCTGAGCGCCTTGCCGCAACGCCGGTCCAGCGCCCTGGCCAGTTCATCGACCACATGACGCGGCATAGCCGTGTTGATCTCTGCCGCCAGTTCGATGAAGCGGGTCGGCAGTTCGTATTCGCGCGCCTTCCACGTCAGGTAGAAAGGATCGATGGGGACGCAGTGCCCGCCAAGTCCGGGCCCAGGATAGAACGGCATGTAGCCGAAGGGCTTGCTCTTTGCCGCCTCGATCACCTCCCAGATGTCGATGCCCATCGCACCGAGCACGACCTTCAACTCGTTGACCAGGGCTATGTTGACCGAGCGAAAGATGTTTTCCGTCAGCTTGACCGCCTCGGCGGTCGCGGTGGTGGAAACCGGAACGACGGTCTCGACCACACCCTGGTAGAAATCCTTCACGAGCGCCGCCGCTTCAATGCCGTCGCCTGCCACGACCTTGGGGATCGTCGCGACTTCAAAGCTGCGGTTGCCGGGATCCTCGCGTTCGGGCGAGAAGCCAAGGAAGAAGTCTATCTTCGACTGCAAGCCGGTTTGTTCCAGGATGGGCTTGATCACGTCGTCGGTGGTGCCGGGATAGGTGGTCGATTCCAGCACGACCAGCTGGCCGAGACGCAGATGCTTCGCGATGGTGCCTGCCGTGTTCCTGACAAAGGAGAGGTCTGGCTCGCGGTTTTTCGTCAGCGGCGTCGGAACGCAGATGACGATGACATCGCAGGCGGCCAGTTCGGTAAAATCCGCAGTGGCGCGAAACCGTCCGCTCGCCACCTCGACGGCAAGGGCAGTGGACGTCACCGCCTCGATGTAGGATTGCCCGCTGTTCAGATTCTCGACCTTCTGGGCTTCAATGTCGAAGCCGAAAACCGGGAAGCCGGCGCGTGCTACCGCGACCGCCAGCGGCAATCCGACATAACCCAGTCCGATCACCCCGACTTGCGCGGTGCGCGTCGAAATCCGGTTCAGCAGACTGTCATATGTCGATCGTGAGGCGTCCAAAAATCTGTTTTCCTCAATGTGGACAGACTGCCCGCTTCCACGGCGAGGCTCATGTTGGCCCAACAACCCCGAGGCATATTGCGGAAAATGGATCTCCGCAAGCCGTCGTCAGGCCGACACCTTCGCCTTCAGGCTTGCGGCAGCCATCGCATAACCGCCGGCGGCGCCGTCGATGAAATGAACATGATCGCGCTGCAGCGGCGAGGCGACGAGGCACGTCATCAACGCCGATTGCTGGCGGTGCAGGCCATAGGTGCAAATGCCCGCCTCTTCGGCCTGCTGCAGCCGGTGCTCGATCCGCTGCAACAAATCCGCATCTACATCGATGGTCATCTTCAAGCCGTCATCGAACTTCCGGAAATCCGAATTGCTGGCCACGTCGCGTTTGTAGATCTTCGGATCGAACCTCCCGATCGTCCAGCCATATCGATCGGTCACAGCCGCAAGCGACAACAGGAACACTATCCACAGCTTCGACAACCACCGCCTTCCCGCCGGCGCGACGGCCCGGGCCTCGAGATCGAGGCCGGCGGGCGAAAAACCATAGGCCGGCCCGTTCACCGGCACCGGATGGCCATCGCGTTCCTGTCGACCGACAAGGGCGATGATGTCGGAAGCCAGAACCTGAAAGCCGCGCACATCGCGCGAGGCCCCCGGAACGGCTATGATCGAGACGATTTCGCCATGCCGGGCTTCGATCGGGCGCCATCGGCAGGAGAGACCGGTCAGATCCGGCCGCGCGTTGGCCGGCGCAGGATCGATCAAGTAGCGCCCCGCTTTCATCTCGGCTTCCGCCCAACTGCCGCCGCCGCCGGCGAACATGGCATAGAACACCGCTTCGGAGGCCCGGAACCTCGCTACCCGAACGTCGAGGCCCTGCGCTCTTATATCCGCTATCGGCACGATTGCGGCACGCAAGGTCAGGTCCAACTCGTCCGCCACCCATCGCTGGACGGCCGCCAGGGCGTTGCGCGTGATCTCCAGCGCCGAACTCGGAAACGCCACGAGCGCGCCGTCGCCGCCGAAGACAAAGGGAAGATCTTGCCGACCCAGCGCATTGAGCAGCGCCGAAATGACGCTGGCGCCGGCCATATTCACGGTTTTATAGCGCCCTGCCTCGATCGCCTTGGTCGAGCCGACGATGTCGGCGGTGGCCAGCGCCCAGCCATCGGGAAGCGGCCGATAGTTGTCGATGTCGGCAACGCTTTCGAACTTCGCGAACACCGGCAAGGAAGCGACGAACGGGTCGGACGCTGCGGCTGTTTCCATGAGCATGCAATAGCACATTCCACTGCTTGAAGGTGAAACTCGATCATGCTTCGAAATTGACTTGCGCAGGCTTTCGAATGATAGGCTCCGGCGATGCGAATTGCCTTCTACGCGCCGCTGAAGTCGCCCAATCATGCCGTTGCCTCTGGCGACCGTCAGATGGCACGGATGTTGATCAAGGCGCTTGAGCATGGAGGGCATCGCGTCGATCTGGCATCCGAATTGCGCTTCTATCTACGCGAACCGGAGTCGAAAAGTTTCGATGCGCTCAAGGTCGAAGCCCGAGAGGAAGTCGCGCGGCTGACAGAGCTTTGGCAGCGTGACGGCAAGCCCGACCTCTGGTTCTCCTATCATCTCTATTACAAGGCGCCCGACCTGATCGGGCCCGAGCTGGCGTCGGCCTTTGCCATCCCCTATGTGACCGCGGAAGCCTCCTATTCGAAGCGGCGCAACGTCGGTTTTTGGGCCGATATGCAAGCCTTGGTGGCGCGAGCCGTCGAACAGGCGGCGCTGAACATCTGCTTCACGCAAAGGGATCGTCGGGGACTGACAGACGCTCTTCCAGACGCCGTTTTCGGCATGCTTTCGCCCTTCATCGACACATCGGTATTCCGGGAACTGCCGGCGCGTGGTTGTCCGACGCGTCTCGTTACAGTCGCCATGATGCGACCGGGCGACAAGGTCGATAGCTATCGCATGCTCGCGCAAGCCCTCGCTCCGATCGGCCACCTGCCCTGGACCATGTCGGTCGTCGGGGACGGGCCTGCCCGTGACGAGGTCAAAGGGCAATTCGCCGGCCTTCCCGCCGACCGGATCGAATGGCTTGGCGCGATCGAGCCAGCCGCCGTGCCGGATGTCCTCTACAGTGGAGGGATTTACGTCTGGCCGGGTTGCGGCGAAGCTTATGGCGTTGCCTATCTTGAAGCACAGGCCGCCGGGCTTCCGGTGGTGGCGCAGGACATCGCCGGCGTACCGGAGGTCGTGCGGGATGGCCAGACCGGATTTCTCACCCCGCCGGGCGATGTGGCAGCGTTCACGTCTGCCATTGAAAGGCTTCTGGTCCGTGACGACGAAAGAACCGCCATGGCCGGCAACGCCAGACGTTTCATCCTCGAAGAACGCTCTCTCGGTACTGCAGCGGCGCGTCTTTCCGAACTTCTTGCGAAGATCGCGGTTGCATGACATTCGATCAGATCTGGCAGCCCTTGGTGGAAGAACTGGCGTGCTGGCGACGGGCGGACCGCAAGGCGGAGTTCTGGTTGCGCGACGACGACGCTGTGGATCCGACGGCTGCGCTTGATCGGCTGCTGGACCTCACCCGTGCATTCGAGGTTCCGCTCACTCTGGCCGTCATTCCGGCGCTGACCGACGAGAGGCTTGTCGTCCGGCTTGACGAGGCGCCGCATGCCTCCGTCGCCATCCATGGCTGGGCGCACCGCAATTATGCGCCGCAGGACCAGAAAAAGCAGGAACTCGGCGCGCATCGGCCACGCCAGGCGGTGCTCGATGATCTGGCCCGCGGGCTGTCGCGCCTAACCGGGTTGCACGGCGCGCGTGCCGTTCCGATGCTGGTGCCACCCTGGAATAGAATCGACCCCGGCTTGGTATCGGAGCTTGGATCGGTAGGATTTGCGGCATTGTCGGTCTTTGGGCCGCCGAAGCCGGCCTCAGTGCCGGTCATCAACAGCAATGTCGACATCATCGATTGGCATGGCACGCGCGGCTGTCGCGATCATGGGCCATTGGTTCAGGCCATCATTGCGCAATTGCAGCATGCCTTCGACGGTGGCGAACCGGTCGGCCTGCTCACCCATCATCTCGTCCACGATGAATCGGCCTGGCTTTTTCTCGAACGGCTGTTCACAGTCGCCGCACAGACTGAAGCCTGCGCATGGCTTCCGATCCGGACATTGATCGGGCGTAGCGGCGGTAGAGCAATTCCAGGAAAAGTGTGAGCGATTTTCCTCCGGAATTGCGTCAAAACAATAAGATAGAGCAAAATAGCTCAGCGCTTTTTGTGCAATGAGACTGGAAATTTGAGCGTCTGGCCGTCCCGCGCGGCAAAAGCGCCGGCAAACCTGGCTTTGGCCAGTTTCTCGATCTCGTCCAATTGGTCGTCGGTGCGTGTCGGATCGTGGTGGAACAGCCCAAGCCCTCGGGCACCGGCTGCCTCACAGAGTTTGACGCCCTGCTGCCATGTCGAGTGCCCGTTGCCACGGCGGTCTTCCATTTCGTCCTCGGTGTAGGTGCAATCGTAGATGACGAGGTCGGCGTCTTCGATCAGGTCGAGCACCGCCTGATCGAGCTTACCCGGCTCGTGCTCAGTGTCTGTGATCACGGCCACGACGCGGCCGCCCCATTCGACGCGGTAACCTATGCAGCCTCCCGGATGGTTGAGACTGCCGGTCCGGACGACCACTCCTTCGCGCGGCCTTAGAACGTCTCCGGATACGAAATCGCGGCAGTCGATGCTTGCCTTGCAGATGTCGAGCTTGGCCGGAAACCACGGCGGCCGCATGAATTCATCGACCATCTGACGGGTCGTCATGCGTCCCGCAAGATGGCCGGACCAAAGCCTGACCTTGACGCTCCGGTCATAGATCGGTTTGAAAGCCGGCAGCCCGATGATGTGATCGTAATGGCAATGGGTGAAAAACAGCTCGAAATCGGTCACGCCCGAGGCCCGAAACGCTCTGCCGGCAAGCCCTAGGCCAGAGCCGGCGTCGAACAGAAGCATATGCTTGCCGCATCGCATCTCAATGCAGCTCGTGTTGCCGCCATAGCGAGAGAATTCTGGTCCCGATACCGAAATGCTGCCGCGCACGCCCCAAAACCTGACCAGGAAATCCATGCTGCTCCTTCGCCCGTCGTGGCCAAACAACTGCTGCTAGGCGTTTCGTGCGTCGATCAGGTCCGCGGTCGTATGGCTTAGACGATCGGCAAGAACCCGCAATATCTCGATGGTCATCTCCGGGAACTCCTTCATAAGCCTCAGGAAATGATCCTTGCTGATTTTCAAGGCTTCCAGCGGACTTGCCGCTCTGACGGTGGCAGTGCGGGAGCTGTTGCACAAGATGGCGATCTCGCCAACGATCGAATTCGGCGCCAGTTCGGCAACTTTTATCGGCCCGCTGTCGGAATCGACCAGAACATCCGCGCTGCCTGAGAGGATGACATAGGCGGCATCTCCCTCGTCGCCCTGCCGGAAAAGGATCTGGCCGGCGCTGTAGCTCACACGATCGGATGTGAACGCAAGCAGCTTGAGCTTTGTCGGTTCGATGCCGGAGAACAAGGGAACGCGTTGCAGCATTCCAACTTCATCCTTGAGCAGCATTGTCGCAAACCTTCTCAAAATTCGCGTTTGCCAGGCGCCGTATCCCGTGGCCTTGCAGCCAATTCCCACCGACAGAACGATCCCATCTCAATGCCCGTTGGTCTAAGACAGCAGTTCCTTGAAGATACCCTTCCCTGCCAAAAGTGTCTCGAGCGTTCCGTCTTCCACCAATTTACCCGAGTCGAAGACGATAACGCGATCGAACATCATCCCCATTGCCGGATTCGTCACAACCCACACAATTGCCGGCGAATGGCCGTCGCACCTGGCTTCGTCGAGCACGTTTCGCAGCACCTTGTCCTGCGCACGCTGGTCGAGCGCCGACAGCGGCCGGTTGAGAATGAGAAAATCGGGACGCTTGAGCAGGGCCCGGGCAACATCGAGCTTCTGCCGCTGGCCAGCGGTCAGCCGCCTGCCGCCGGCGCCGACGTTGAAGTCCAGGCCAACATCCAGAAGTTCGGCATAAAGCCCCAATTCGTCGAGAATGTCATAGACGATGGAGCGGATGCGATCCGGCGCGTCGGGATGGTTGTTGCCCACACGCCCGAACAGGACATTATCCATGACGCTGGCCGCGGCAATGTATTTGGCAGGATCATAGCGTTCGATCGCATTTTGCAGCTCGGACGGCAGGGTTTCATAGAACCGGTTGCGTGCAGCGACGATCTTGCTCATCAGATCCTCGCTCAGCAGACCGAAGCGGTGCCGGGGCTCGATATAGGCAAAGCTCAGTGTAACGATCATGGCGCGATCGTTCTCCGAAACTGCCTCATAGGGCCGGTTCTTGAGCCGTTGCAACAAGGTTTCGTAGGCGGGTATCTCTTCGGCGCCCATGAAGGCGAGCTGCTGGAAGAACTGGTGATCGGGCGGCAGGTCGGCAAACAGCTCGATCGCCTGTTCGGCGATCTCCATGCCCATCTCGAAAAGCGTGCGGTCGAGGCCGGCTTGCCTCAGCACAGACGCAAAATAGGGATTGGCCGCTAGCGCCTTGTCGGCCAGTTCGGGGCCGGCGGCGGCGCCGAAGAGCAGGTTTTGGCCGATCGATGCTTCCTTGTTGTAGGCGCCTGGTTCGAAAGGAACCACCAGTCCGCTCAGCCCTTCCTGTTCCAGCCGGGTTCGAAGCGCC
Source organism: Mesorhizobium sp. WSM3866 (assembly GCF_002294795.1). Lineage (NCBI taxonomy): Bacteria > Pseudomonadati > Pseudomonadota > Alphaproteobacteria > Hyphomicrobiales > Phyllobacteriaceae > Mesorhizobium > Mesorhizobium sp. WSM3866. The sequence goes on from NZ_NSGC01000004.1 coordinate 49,120, forward strand.
GCACGCAGTTCGACGATGCGCCTGGCGAGTTCCGTGTGACGCGTCAGGTCAGCCGAGGAGCGCAAGCCAAGATCCAGAATGTCGCGCGACAGAAGAACCGCGTCGAGCACCCGGCGCACCGCCTCAAAAAGGTCGTGCGGGCCGGTGGCGCCGGCGGAAGCATAGTCGATCCAGTCGCTCCGGATATCGAGGTCCGAATTGCCCGACCGCCGCGCCTCGTGAATGTTCCAGCGCTGCTGGTCTGCCGCAGCACCCTCATAAGGCACTGATGTCAGCGGCGCATGCTTCAACCCGTAGAGCAGGTTATCGCGGAGGCTTGCATGGAACAGGAAAACATCCGACGAGGCGTAGGACATGCGCCGGCCGGTCACCGCTTCGGGAAGTTCAAGCAGGTCGTCGGCGCCCGAAGCGATCTTTCCGCTGTCCGGCCAGTTCAGCCGCGCGAAGGCTTCCGCAAGCGCCTCCGCTCCACCTGTTGCGGTGCTGACCAGCGCCACCGTCTCACCCGGCTTGACCTGGAGCGAGATCCGGTCGAGGAGCATTCCACCGCCATCGTCCGCTATGGACAGATTGATCGCCGACAGCGGGTTGGTCATCGGACCGGGAGCATCGATCGTCAACGCCCCAATTCTTGGCGCAATGAGACCCTCGACGGTGAATTGCTCAACGACCTGCTGGTATTTGACCTGGACATCCTGGCGAGCCTGATCCCAGTCGATCAGTTCCTTCATCGGTCCGGGCAGGTCCTTGTAGGCGCTGATCACGGCCACCAGCTGGCCGACGTCCAGCCGCCCCCGGATGACCAGGTAGCCACCGATCATGTAGAACAGAAAGGGCGTGAGCTGCGCCAGGAAATTGTTGAGGAACTTCACCATGAATTTCCATTGGTAAAGATCGAAGCGGATCTTGAAAATGAGGCCGAGCCGGGCAGCTATGTCGGCGCGCTCGTAGTTTGATGTGTCGTGGACGTGAACCGCGCCGATGCCGTCGACGATTTCGCCGACCCGGCCCGAGAGCGCGCGCGCCGTCAACTGCCGTTCGCGCCCGAGCACGATCAGCCGCCGCCGCATGCGCGGGATGAGGACGATCTGGATCACCACGATCACGACCGCAATCGTTCCGAGCCAGAAGTTTTGCACCATGATGAACAGCATGGCCGTCAGCGCCTGACCGCCGAGCAGCACCGGCTGCAGGAAGGCATCGCCGATGAAGCCCCCCAGCGGCTCCACCTCGTCCTTCACCATGGTCGCCACTTCGGCGGATTTCACGCGTTTGAAGTAAATCGGCGGAAACCGCAGCACGCGATCGATCAGATCGAAACGGATACGCCGCAGCATGCGCTCGCCAAGTCGGCCTTTGTATGTGTTGATGTAGAGTTTGAACAGGCCGTTGATGATGACTAGCAAAAGGAAAACAATACTCAGCGCAAACAGCGTCTCCGTGCGGTCGAGCTGAAAGCCGGAGAAGAACTGCACCTCACCAATGAATGGCAGGTCATAGTGCAGCCTCATGAACGGCTGGGTCGCACCGGGTTCTCCGAAACCCTTACCTTGGATGGGGCCGTTGACGATCAGCTTCGGCAGATCGAAGGATATGAAATACGGGATCATCGAAAGCACGACGATCATCAATATCCAGACCTGCTGCTTCTTGGTGTGCGTCCAGATATAGCGGGCTAAACTGGGTTCCATCCGACCGTGGACCGTTCAATTGCAAGGCTGCAGGACATAGAAGCACCTGCTGGCTAATGGCGCATCGGCAATTTCTTCGTCGCCAACGACATGCTTCGAGCCACAGTGCACCGTGATTGTCCTGCGCTCAACGATGAAAGGACGCTGCGAGGCGGCGCGATCCAGTTCAGGCGCATGGTCGATGACCGCAACACGGGCATTGTTGATTAGCGAAGAAAGCAGCTGGCCAAACGATTGACGGCTGCCGTGGCGTTTTGGCGAACGGCCGCCACAGCTGCGCTGCTGATGCTGGCGCATGAACGCCGATGGTCCGGACTGATGCGACAGCCCCTCTCCGGCACGGGGCAATGGCGAAGCGGCGTGCAGCATGATCAACGTCCGCGAACCAACCAGCCTTGCCGGGCAAGATTGCGTTGTGTCGCCCGAAATCCCAACCTACAAGACGAGTATGATGGATGTCACGCAACCACGCAATGCGGGCATGGACGGGCACGAACAGGCCTTGGACCTCACGCGGGGAATTGCCGCCTATGTCAACCACCCTCTCGTGGCAGGGCTGGCGCGCGTCATCGCCAGGCATCCGCAGGCCGATATCGCCAACGCCTTCAACCACAAGCAGGTCGCCTGCAAGATGTGGGCACTCGACAAGCTGTTCGATAGCTGCGGCGGCCGGTTCGGGCGCATATGGGTTCTGGGTGGATGGTACGGCGTATTGCCGGCAATGCTTTTCAACGATGCTCGCTTCGACATCGGAGCGATTGATAGCATCGACATCGATCCTGAAGTCGCGCCGGTCGCCCGGACCCTCAACCGGGATGCCGTTGACCGGTTCCGCGCGCTGACGGCAGATATGTACGCCGTTGACTATGTGGCCGCGCAGCCCGACCTGGTGGTCAATACGAGCTGCGAACACATAGTCGATCTGCGCGCCTGGCTTGCCCTGCTTCCGCGGGGCACGAATGTATTGCTGCAATCCAACGATTATTTCAGCGAGCCGACGCACGTCAACTGCGTGGCTTCACTGGCAGCCTTCGAAGCAATGGCGCCGCTACGGGAGGTGCGGTTCGCGGGCGAACTGCCGACCAAAAATTATACGCGTTTCATGCTGATTGGAACTGTTTAACGCATTTCGCTCTAAAGAAGCGTGACGGCTGTCGAATAACGACGTCGCGCGAATCTCACCGGGGCGACGCGCGTTAGCTAGAGTTCCGTTTTCAGGGACCATGTTCGATGTCGCTCGCGCAGGATTTGGGCCGAGCGACGCGCGCCTTCCAGATCGAGACGAGGCGCGGACGGCCTCGGTCCAGCAAGCGCCTGTTCGATCGCTCGCGCCAAACCTTCAGGCGTTAGGTCCTTTTCCGTCAGCACCGTTGCAAGACCGAGTTCTTCGAGCATCAGGGCGCGAACCGTCTGTTCGGTTTCCGCGCCCGCTGCAAATGGAACGAGTAGGGAGCGACAACCCGCGCGAAGCACGTCGCAGACCGTGTTGTAACCCGCCTGCGAGACCGAGAGGCGGGCGCCGGTCAGCAGGCTGGCGAAATCCTCGCGGAACCGGAAGACGGACAGGCCCGGCGTGGCATCGCGTGCGATCGCGTCGAAATCGCCTTTCGGCAGGTTGGGACCGGTGATCAAACACCATTTCCAAGCGCTGTTGGCATTCCGCGCCGCTGCAACAGTGGCACTAACGAGGCTCTTTCCGGCAGCCCCGCCGCCAACCGACACTAGAACATCGAAGCGCTCGGAGACCGCGGGCGGTGGCGGCGCGGCAACGAGCCCAGTGTAGGCGACCTTGGCCCTGATCGCCCCGACCAGTGGAAAGGTCTTGTCGATGGTCGCGAAAGCCGGATCGCCGTGGACCATGACAAGGTCGAAATGCCTGTTGATGAGATCGACCGTTTCCTCGTTTCGGCCCGGCTTGACGCGCTCCTGAAGGATATCACGGACGGACGTCGCCAGCAGCGGTCTGGGTGATGTCGCGTCGATGGCCTCGATCAGCGGCAGGAGTTCGAAACGCATCTGCCGGCGTCCAAATGGAAACGCCTCGACAATGACGATATCGGGCACGCAATCCCGATAGGCCTGCAACAGCATCTCCGAACGCCATCTCCTGAAAGCATCGTCGATGGGTTTGCCCTGCAGGTCGACAAGTCCGGAAAATCCTTCATCGCCGGAGGTGACGGGAGGCAGAGATACAGATTTGACGCCCGATCCTGGAAACCCCGCGATCGGCGCGCCGCCCGTCACCACGGTTACGTCAAACCCGTCATCGACCAGAGCCGCCGCAATGCGGCTGGCGCGCGCAAGATGGCCGATACCCAGGAGGTGCTGGACATAGAAGAAGGCGCGCAGTCGCTTCATTCGGCGGCCCGCCACTCCCGCTCGAACAGTTCCTTGAGCTGCCCAATGCTTGTCAGATGATCGAAATTGGCGCGCACGCGCCACTCTGCAGCGTCACCGAGGCGGGCGCGCAGCACGGGATCACGGATAAGGCGCTCCAGCGCCTGTGCCAGGGCAATTGGGTTTTCTGTCGGGACCAGCAGCCCGGTTTCATCCGCAGATAAAAGCTCCGGCACGCCGGAAATATCGGTCGACACGCAGGCAAGCCGCTGGCTGGCCGCCTCAACCAGAACATTCGGCAGACCGTCCCGGTCGCCGTTTGCGGTGATCCTGCAGGCCAGGGCGAAGATGTCGGCGCGGCGGTAGTGCTCAAGCACCTCCTCCTGAGCAAGCGCGCCTCTCCAAGAGACGCGACCATCCAGGCCGAGCTTTTGCGCCAGCGCCTTGAGCCGTTCCAGTTCCTCGCCGCCGCCGATATGCTCGAAACGCCACGCCAAATCACCAGGCAGGAGGGCAAGAGCCTCCAGCAAGGTATCGTAACCCTTCTTTTCAACGGCGCGCCCGACACTCAGAACGATAACCGGTTCGTCCGGTGCCGAGCCGTCATGCTGTTTCCGCGCCTCGCGGAAGCTGCCGAAGCGATCAAGGTCGAGCCCATGATAGCTCAGATGCAAAGACGAGTTGCCGTTAGCGAGTTTTTTCAGACGGTCGAAGCCGGTTCTCGTGCAAGTGACCGTCCAGCGGGCCGAGGAAAGCTTGCCGGCGAGATCCCAGTCAGGCGAAGTCCAGATGTCCTTGGCATGGGCCGAGCAGCTCCAGGGCAGACCGCGAAGCTGGCTGGCATAGCGTGTCACCGATGCCGGTGTGTGCGCGAAATGCGCATGCAGCCAGCCCACATCTTCCGGCCATTCGGCCGCCAACACGAGCGCTTGCCCGAAGCGGCGTACGCGATTGCGCGTAAAGTCGCGAGGGATGTCGGCAGCCAGCGATCCGAACGCGCGCCAGAAGCCTGGCCGCAGCAGACAAGCAAACAGCGAGCGAGCCACCCGCATCGGTTCTTCATGCAGATATTCCGGCAGATAATGGACGGGCGCTTTGATCTCGTTATGCACCGGATGGCGTTTTGTGTCGGTCGGCCGTCTCAGCGCGACGAGTATCAGGTCGAACCCCGCTCGCTCCAACCCGAGCAGTTCCTGCGCGATGAAGGTTTCCGACAGCCGCGGATAACCCTTCAGAACCACGACGATCTTGCGATGTTGCAACTCAGTTGATGCCTTCAATGACCGAAAGGTGATGGCCGGCACGCCTGTCGAGCAGTTCCGCGACGATCGCGGAAATATGAGGCAGCCCTTCCAGCCTCAGATGCGGATTGCTCTGCGATGGGCGGGGCCGATCCGGCAGCACCTTCAGTGTATCGGCAAACCGCTGGGAATCCTCGGCTTCTTCCGGCGAAAGCATCTTGATGAGACCGAGTTCGGCTGCTCGCCGTGCGCGGATCAGTTGCTCCTCGCGCGGCTTGATGCGCGGCACGATCAGCGCCGGCTTGTCGAAGGACAGTATCTCGCAATAGGTGTTGTAACCGCCCATCGCCACTACCGCCTTGGCGCCCGCAATCAGCTCTTCCATGCGGTTGTCGAATTCGATGATCTTGATATACGGGATTTTGGACCCCTTCTTGAGAAACTTGTTGCGCTTGCGCGCCGGCATGTAGGGCCCAAGCACGATCAGCGCCCTACGCTGCAATTGCGGATCCTGCTGATAGGCATCGATGACGTTGTGGATCAGATCGGCGCCGTCGCCGCCGCCACCGGTCGTAACGAGGATATAGTCGCCCTGGGGGCGGTGGCCGGGCAACTCGTTCTTCTGCAGGCTCCGTTGCAGGAAACCGACGAACTTCATCTTTGCCCTGATAGCCGGCGGCACATCCAGGCCGGTCAACGGATCGTAAAAATCCGGCGGACCGTAGGCCCAGACCTTGTCGTAGAACAGGCCTATCTTGCGCATCACATCCCTGCGTTCCCACTCTGCCTCCAGCAGATGCGGCGCATCCATCACCTCGCGCAGGCCAAGCACCAGCGTAGTGCCTCGCGTCTTGAGGTACGACAGCGTGTCCTCGATCTCACCGCGCAGCCCGAGCGGTTCCTTGTCGACGATGAAGATATCCGGCCGAAACGTCTCGGCTGTGTGGCGAATGATCGACTGGCGCATTCTTAGCGTCTCATGCAGATCGATATCCTTTTCCAGCGAGGTGTATTCGCCGTTGCGCAACTTGATGACGCTCGGGATCTTCACGAAGTCGACGCGGGCGCGGTAGTCGAAGGCGCCGGCGATAGGCGCGCCCGAAATGATAAGCACCTGAAGTCCGTGGAAATCCTCGACCAGGGAATGCGCGATCGTGCGGCAGCGCTGCAAGTGGCCGAGCCCGAACGTGTCGTGGCTGTACATGAGAATTCGAGCATCTTGTACGTGCTGGGTCATTGTCGAACCTCTTTAGAATTCTCGCCTGAGGACCGCGGGCCCCCCCGCAGGATTCCAACCCATTTCTCGCGGGTCTATCGACCTGTTTTGAACATGAGGGAGCAATTTTTTCAAATTATATTACCCAAGAGGGTTCATATGCTGAGCAGCGTCTGCTCAGCTGCTATGCACATTGGATGCGAGCCCAGCCTATTTGCCTTGTCGGCCTCGTGCGCTGCAGATAGATCACGGCGGATACATGCACTTGTATCGAGACGGGTCGCGGGCTGGCCGATTGCTTGCTTTCAGAAAAGCGGCCAGGGCGATGGCGCTCCTCCCTCGTGGCCGAGCGGCTAAACTGCCCAAGAATGGGCTGAAGATCTTCAAAGACAGCGCGCCGACACAAAGCATGATCGAAGCCCCAGATGCGGGCGCTCTCGCGCCGCCCACGCAGAACATCGCCTTGTCCCTCAGCCAGACGAATTCAGTAACAGCATTGGCGTTATCCCACCTCCGACCCGATGAGCGAGGGGGCAACCCGCGCGGCCCACCCAAGCGCAGGACCTAACGTCGACGATTGTGCCTTCGAGCGTCGCCCAAGCGAAAGAGCCATATCCTACTCAAATTGAGGTATGACTCCGCGGGGACAGCCTTTCAAGCATGTGCTAATAAAGTCGTTTCGGGGAGGATGCCATGCCGTCCTTGAGGTGGGCTGCAGTTGTCGCGCTTGCCGCGAATCTCATCAATGCGACACCGACCATAGCCGCCGAAGCAGTGGGCCGGGCAGTCGTGATCAAGACTGCCGTTACCGGCGCAACCGGACCACTGGTGGTCAGCGCACCCGTTCATCGGGACGAACGAATCAGGACATCCAATACCGGGCTTGGCCAATTCGTGTTCCGGGATGGCACCAAGCTGGCGGTGGGGTGGGGTTCTTCCGTCGTCCTCGACAAATACGTCTTCAACGATGACAATTCGGTGAAGAAGCTCACCATCCGCGCTGCCAAGGGAACGTTTCGCTGGATAAGCGGGAGCTCGCCTTCGTCCGCCTACCAGATTGTGACGCCCGCAGGCACAATAGGCGTGCGGGGGACAGCATTCGATGTCCACATCGCGCCCAACGGCAAAACCGCCGTCGTGCTGCTGAAGGGGTCGGCCCGATTCTGCAGCGGCGGCGGATGCAGGGAACTGAAGCGGCGCTGCGATTGCGTGGTCGCGACGCCGTCAGGCGCGATGTCCGACGTTATCAAGGTCAATCGATCTGTGCTCACCACACTCGGCACCTCGCGGGCATTGCCGTTTCTGACCGGCAATCAGCAGCTCTCGGGAGGCTTTGACGCAATCGGCGGAAATTGCGGGCTTACGGCTGCCATTCAGCAGGAGCATACGGCGCGGCCGGAGCGGCGCAACTCACCGGCACCACCCAGTCCGGGCACCCCCGATCCGCCGAGCCCGCCGCGGGGCGACAAAGATGACGGCAACAACGGCCATGGAAATGATCCGGGCAAGCACGATCCCAGCAATCCCGGAAAATCCAAGGGTCCTGGCAAAAAGTAGCGGCAGGGGTGGCCGGCAGTGGCAAGAGCAGCGGATAGCCGCTCTTTTTCTCGGCGCGTCCGTATCCGACTTCGCCAACCGGTCTGGGCCAACTCGCCCCTACGTCGCGGTGGACGAAATTGTTGCCCTTGAACACCACCGAGTCGAGCGGTCGACCGCCCTACATCAATGAAGGTCAAGAACCGGAGCCGAATTGTTGCTCCGCATAGCCGGCGTTCGCTTCCATCGCCGCTCCCCCCCGCTTGCCAACAAAATCATCCGCTCTGCGCGAGATCCGGCCATAGAATTCCTGCAACCCTGTCGGCAGGCCCGCAGCCTTGACTTTGGCCGCCGCGATCATCTTTCGGGTGCCTGGCAAGCGCGATTGCAACGCCTCCACGAGCTTGCCGTGGAGAAGCCGCAATTCGGCAAAATCCGGCGACGACCCAACGTTTTCATCGCCTACGACGGCATTGATTCTGGTCCTCGTGCTCTTTCCCTTGAGTTCCAGCGATCCCGCGTCGAGCAAGGCCCAGCCTTGCAGCGATCTTACTGTGTCGTCGGACGCGAGGATATCGAAACTCACCGTCTTGCAAGTTGTCTCGATACGCGCTGCGATGTTCACCGCGTCGCCAACGGCCGAATAGTTGAAACGCGACTCCGCGCCCATATTTCCGACACAGGCGACGCCGGTATGGATTCCGATACCGATGCGAACCGTCTGCCCGGCCCCGAATCCGAATGCATCGCTTTCGTTGAGGCGGGCAATCGTCTCGCGCATCGCCAATGCCGCGCGAGCGGCTTTGCGGGGATGATCGGTGACGTCGACCGGGGCATTCCAAAAGGCCATGATCGAATCGCCGATGAACTTGTCGAGCGTGCCTTCATTGGCGGTGACATGACGGCTGAGCGCGTCGAGAAGCGTGTTCAAAAACCGCACGACGGCGGTGGGCGGCAGTCTTTCGCTGATCTCCGTGAAGTTTCGCACATCGACAAACATCACGGTCAGCTCTCGGTCGTCGCCGCCAAGACGAAGCGCGCCGCGCGTGTGCTCGATCCGGTAGAGAAGCGATGGCGACAAATACTGACCGAAGGCCCGCCGGATCGCGCGCCGCTCTCGATCAGTCACCAGGAAGCGGAAAGAGGTTGTCGCGAAATGCGTGATCGTGCCCATGAGGATCGGCGCAAACGGGTCGAACAGCAGTCCCGCAAGCGAAAAGGCAAACCATGATGCGACGAGCGCCAGTCCCGTGATCGCAAGGCCGCAGGCGAGCGCAATCGCGGGGCTTACGAAAATCGTCAGAATCACCAGGAGGCTGCCGAGCATCGCGATCGACGCGATTTCCAGCCCGTTTGCCCAATCAGGCCGAGACAGATAGTGGCCGGACAGCACCTGTTCAACGATCTGCGCGTGGATCGAGACGCCCGGCACGTTCTCACCGAGCGCGGTGACACGAATGTCCTGCAGCCCGGCGGCCGAAGTGCCGACAAACACGATGCTGCCTTCGATCGCGGCCCTCGTTTCGGACGAGACGCCGCCGGGTGCAAGCACGTCCTTCGCCGAAACATAACGCTCGGCCCTGTCGGGACTGACATTGAGCCAGAGTTCGCCGGCCGAGGTCACCGGGATAACGAAGTCGCCGATCTTGACGGAGGTCATTATGCCCTGCCGATCCGGCGCGCCGGCAATGAGGTAGGTGGAGGCCCCCTGCGCTACTCTTATGGCTTCGAGGGCAAGATCCGGATAAAGCTGCTCGCCATCAGTCAGAAAGAGTGGGGCTGTCCTCACCACAGCGGTCGATCTGCCGGGATTGAGGCTGATGTGTCCGATGCCGGCTGAATTGGCCTCAAGCTGCGGCCGCAGCGGCGTGGCTGCCTTGATAGGCGGAGGAGCAGCGACCGGGCTCTCGCCCATAAAGGCAATGCCAGCCTTGATTTGCGGCCGATAGTTCCCTTCGTTGGAGATGCCGTAGCCCAGGATAACTGGCTTGCCGGCGATCGACCCGGCGAAGATCTCGTCATTGTCGGGCAGGCGGTCGAGCAGGGCCGGATCGATGCCCGGCACGTCGCGGAGGACAGTGCGAGGCGACAGACGGTCGGGCTCGGCGAAAAGGATGTCGAATGCGATGGCTGCCGCACCAAGCTCCGTCAGCTTTTCGACCATGGCCGCCATGCGATCCCTGGGCCACGGCCACTGCCCGAACTGCTGCAATGAGGCCTCGTCGATGTCCACCACGCGGACGGGCATCGACTCGAAGCGGCGAGGTGCCAGCCTCTGATACTGGTCGATCGTCGCTTCGCGGGCGAGTCTCAACGGCTGCGGGTCGCTCGCCCGGACAATGGTAAGCGCTGCGACCAGCGACAGACCCAGGATGACGCCGGCCAACTGGGCGCGTGTCATGACATCTGCACCAGTAACTGTGCCGCGTATCCTGCTTGCATGGCCCCGCTCCGGGAGGCAGCTTTCGAGCCTCGAAGCTAGGCTGCATTGTTCCCGGCAAATGTGCAATCGCCAACCTTGCGCCCAACGGAGCAGCGTGGGCCCAGCGCTGGCGATTTGCGTAGCGACGAAGTTCTCAATCTCCAGCGCTAGACAGTCGAGGAGCAAGAGCGCTAGCGGAGGCCGCCGGCCATTTTCACGCTCTCCGGCAAGTTTCGCAACCACAGCATAGCGGCCGCCCCGAGAAGCGGGCCCGGCACCAGCAGCAGGAAGGCCCAGCGCCAGCCGCCGATGAAGTCGGCGAAGCGCGGCGTCAGCCAGATGGCGAGCACCGTCAGCCCAAAGCCGGCGCCAAGCTGCACCGACAGCGCCGTGCCGACGAAGCGGCGATCGCCAAGCTCGGTCACTGCGGCGGAGAATTGCGCCGAATCGCCGATCACCGAAATACCCCAGACGACGGCGACCAGCATGAAGAACCAAAGCGGCCCGGCAAACAGGAAGCCCATCAGCAGCGCACAGCTTCCCGAGACGATCATCATGCCGGCGGTGGTCGCGGTTCTGCCGATGCGGTCCGACAGATAGCCGCCCAACAGGCAGCCAATGATGCCGGAGGCGACGACGAAGAAGGTCGAAAGCGAGGCGGCAGCGGCCGATCCGATCGCCTGCGCCTCGAATGCCGAGCGCGTATAGGCAAGCAGCCACGCCCACATGGCGTAGAGTTCCCACATATGGCCGAGATAGCCGAGATTGGCCAGGAGCAGCGGCCGCTCGCGAAACACCTGCCCGATACGCGATGGCTCGAACACCGCCTTGCCGAAAGGATAGGGCCCCTCCCTTGCGAACAAGAGAAACAGGAGCGCGCCGATCGTCGTTGCTACACTGGCGGCCGCGACCACCGGCCGCCAGTCGAGCGCGGTCAGGACAGCGCGAAAAAGATGCGGCAGCGCCGAGCCGATGGTGAGCGCGCCTATGACTGCGCCGAGCGCCAGCCCCCGGTCGCGCGTGAACCAGGTGGCGACCAGCTTCAGCGCCGGCGGATAGACGCCGGCAAGCGCTGCGCCGGTGACAATACGCGCGGCGATCACGCCGCCTGGCCCGGGATGAAGCAGCAGGCTCGCATTGGCGAGCGCGGCGACAAAAGCGGCGGCCGCCATCAGCCGGCTGAGCCGCACCAAATCGGGAAGGTTGACCAGGCTCGCCCCCAGCGCACCGATCACGAAGCCGACCTGAACGCCGTTGGTCAGCCAGGCCTCCCCGCCGGCGCCGAGCGCAAGCTCCTGCCTCAGTTCGGGCAGGATGGCGGTCGCCGAAAACCAGGTGGTCAGCGACAGAACGACCGCCAGGCAAAGCAGCGACAGCACGCGCCAGCGGCCGCTGTCGGCGGCCATGCCAAGCGGGCTGCCGCTCACCGCGCTCATGCGCCTTGCAGCGGGACGGTCAACACGGTCGCCGCGCCGGTGGGACAAAGCTCCCCTGGCCGTTGCGTAGGCTGGTCTCGATCTTGCAGATCGGCTTGTCGGGGCGCAACTTCTTGACCTCCACGCGTCCGGTGATCGCCTCGTCAACGCCGACCACCTTGACGAACTTCCATGCGATTTCGAGAAAGACCGTCCCGGGCCAGGGCAAATCCTCCGCGACCAGGGCATTGAGAATACCAGAACTGACGCCGCCGTGGAGGATCGGCTTGCCGAACACCGATTCTCGGCCAGCGCGGTCATTATGCAGCGAATTGCGCTCGCCGGTAATGTCGGTGGAAAGTTTCGATTCTATGCCAGCCCGAACCGCTCGACGGCCCGCATGATGCCGCGCAGTTCGGCGAGGCCCTTCAGCCTGCCGATCAGCGAATAACCGGGATTGATCCTGGTCTTCCCGATGTCGTCGGCGAGCAGATGTCCGTGATCGGGTCGCATCGGAATGCGCCAGTCGGCGCGGCCTTCCTTCCGACGGCGCGCTTCCTCCTGCATCAGGGCGAGGATGACATGCGCCATGTCGGTGCCGCCCTCGAGATGTTCGGCCTCATAGAAGGAGCCGTCATCCTCGATGGTGACGTTGCGCAGATGGACGAAATGGATGCGGCCGGCGAACTCCTTGACCATGGCAACGATGTCGTTGTCGGCGCGCGTGCCGTAGGAGCCTGTGCAGAATGTCAGCCCGTTTTCCGGGCTCTCCACGGCATTGAGAATGAACCGCGCATCTTCAGCTGTCGAAACGATGCGCGGCAGGCCGTAGAGCGAGAAGGGCGGATCGTCGGGATGGATGCACATGCGCACCCCTTCCTGTTCGGCGACCGGAATAATCTCGCGCAGGAACCAGGCGAGATTGTCGCGCAATTCCCTTGGCCCAATCGAATCGTACTCGGCCAAGGCCTCGCGAAAACTGTCCCGGTTGTAGCTGCGCTCGGTGGCGGGCAGTCCGGCGATAAGGTTACGCTCGATCCGGTCGATTTTCTCGTCGCTGATCTCTTTCAATCGCGCTTCCGCTTCGGCAATGCGCGCGGCGCTGTAGCCGGCCTCGGCATTCCGTCGCTTCAGCACGAACAGGTCGTAGGCCGCGAAATCGATCGCGTCGAAACGCAATGCATAACCCGTCGTCGGAAGGCGATACGCCAGATCGGTGCGGGTCCAGTCGACCACAGGCATGAAATTGTAGCAGATCGTCGCGATGCCGGCCTTCGCCAGCGCTCGGATCGTATCCTTGTAAAAGCCGACATAGCGCAGCCGTTCCGGCGAGCCGATCTTGATCGAGTTGTGGACGGGGATGCTCTCGACGACCAACCAGGTCAGCCCCGCCGCCTCGATGATCCGCTTGCGCTCCAGGATGTTTTCTAGCGGCCAGGCGCGCCCGTCATAGATGTCGTGCAGCGCCGAGACGACGCCCGTCGCCCCGGCCTGCTTGACGTGATCCAGCGTCACCGGATCGTCCGGGCCATACCAACGCCAGCACTGCTCCATTTGCTGCCTTCCTTTGAGAGAGAGCGGAAACTTATTGTTGGACCAGGATGACAGTCAATCGACAATTTCGGCTTTCTCGAACGCCTGACGGCCGACAGGTAGCGTGGTAAACTGATCGAGACGGCGTCCAATTCGATTGTTTTCCCGGAATCTTGGGATATCCTGGTCCAACAATTTGGGAGATTCGTCATTGGAAAATTCTCACGCCGCGCGCGAGAGCGGCGCCCGCCGCCACGCCGGCGGCAGCTCGGCGGTCGATGCCGCGGCCGGGCGGATCCTCGATCTCATCCGCTCGCGGCAGCTGAATGTCGGCGACGTGCTGCCGACAGAGCGCGAGCTCAGCGAGATCACCGGCGCCAGTCGCAACACCGTGCGCGAGGCTTTGCGCGCCATCCGGACCTACGGGCTGATCGAACCGAAACCCCGCGTCGGGGCTGTGCTCGCGGACGGGCATAGCATCGCCATCCAGAATTTCTTTGCCGCGCATATGGATGTCTCGCGCTCCTCCTTCGCCGACATTCAGGGCTTCAGGCGCATCATCGAAGTCGGCATCGGCGACCACATCGTGCTCAACGCCACCAACGAGCAGATCGAAGCGCTCGACGCGGTCAACGCGCGGATCGTCGAGAGCCGCTCGATCCAGGAGGCCGCCGAGAATGATTTCGACTTCCACATGGCGTTGATCGGGCTGGCGGACAACCGCATGCTGTCGGACATGTATTCCTTCCTTTCCCCGGTGATCCTGCGGATCATGACCATCGGCAAGGAGATGCGCCCGGTCCTGGCCGACACCCGCGCCGCGCATGGCGAGATCGTCGCCGCCCTGCGCGCGCGCGACAGAGTGGCCTACGCCTACCTGATGAGCCGCCATCTGGATTTCGCCCTGCGATTCCTGCCGGAAGAGCCGAGTTCCGACACGTGACTGAAGGAGTTCCCGCAATGAAGGATTTTGTTGGCAAGGTCGCCCTGGTGACGGGGACGACGGGAATCGGTCTGGCAACCGCCAGGCGCCTCGCCGCAGGGGGTGCTGCGATCATCGCCTGCGGCATCGACCGCTCGGCCAATGCGGCAATGAGAGCGGAGCTGGAAAGTTCCGAAGCCGGCGCGCTGGTCGTCGACACCGACGTCTCCGTGGCGGACCAGGTCCGCGATGCCGTCGCTGCCGGGGTCGCACGGTTCTGCGGCCTCGACGTGATCGTCAATTCGGCGGCCGTCCATCCCTACGGAACCGCGACCACGACCGACTGGGAAACATGGAACAAGGCCATGACGGTCAATGTCGGCTCGATCTACCTGACGGCGCATTTCGGCATCCCCGAAATGATCCGCCGCGGTGGCGGCGCCATCGTCAATGTCGCCTCGGTGCAGGGTTTCGCCTGTCAGCAGAACGTCGCCGCCTATGCCACGACCAAGGGCGCAATCCACACGCTGACGCGTTCGCTGGCGCTGGATTACGCGGCGGCTGGCATCCGGGTCAATTCGGTCAGCCCAGGCTCGATCCGCACACCGATCCTGGAGAAGGCCGCGCGTGGCGAAACCGGCAGCGATGCCGATGTCGAGGAAGCGTACAGGCGCTTCGGTGCGGCGCATCCGCTTGGCCGCATCGGCGAACCAGAAGAAGTGGCCGAACTCATCGCCTTTCTGTGCTCCTCCAGAGCGAGCTTCTGCACCGGCGCGGATTACAAGATAGACGGCGGCCTGACCGCCGGCATCGGTGTGAAATAGAGCCATGAAGATCGGTCTTGGCCTTTGCCGAAGTAGCTGACGCCGGACGATTTCCGCTTTGCCCGTCTGGCGGGCGCCATGCATGTCGCTGCCCGCCTCACCAACTATTTCGTGGCCCAGGATCACCCAGGATAGATCAGGAGCTTGTTGGCATTGCAATGTGGTCGCACCAGTGGCGATCGCATCGCATTCGTGTTGAAAACGCAGCTCAAAATCACCCAAAAAGCAAGTGAAGTCGAGGTCAAAAGGTTAAACTGATTTATATTTCGATTCAAATTGTCCATATTAACTAACTATTAACATGTCGCTTAACTTTTTGATTTTTTTAGGTATGGTGCCATGAAGGAGGTAGTTTGAACTACCGGAGAGTGGGGCGACTTCTCCTATGCGAAAAGTTTTAGAAACTTCAAAAAGAGATTTTGAACAACACAGCGTTACGACCGGCGGATCGGATCCGCTCCACTCCAGCCAACATCTGACGTCCGCGAACCATGAGCCCTCTCGTTTTCCCCGGTTGCAGCACCAGACTTCGAGCGGACGTCCAAGCGTGACCGCCGTGGCAGCGCTGGAAGCAGCCCCTTCCCGGCAGGACCTGCCTGCATTTCCGACGGTGCAGCTTGGCGGGCTGCCTGTCACCGTGATCGACCGGCAGGGCGCCGCCCGCTTGATGCTCGCGGCGGCGCGGCAGCATCGCCATGGCAGCCGTCCCTACTACTTCACCTCCGCCAACGGCGACGTCATCGCCCAGGTTCGCGCGAAATCTGAGATCGCCGCCCTCTTCCGCGAAGCCGACCAGATCTTCGCCGACGGCCAGCCGCTTGTTCTCGCCTCGCGCCTATTGTGCCGCACGCGGTTGCCGGAACGGGTGGCCACCACCGATCTGTTCCACGATGTGGCGAAGCTCGCCGAGAACGAGGCCGCGACCTTCTATCTGCTTGGATCGACTGAGGCCGGGAACGCCAAGGCCGTGGCCGCCATCAAAGCCAGCTATCCGCGCCTGCGCATCGTCGGCCACAGCCACGGCTACCTGACCGGCGAAGCACTCGAGAAAAAGCTCGAAGAGATCGACGCGCTTGCACCGGACATTTTGTGGCTCGGCCTCGGCGTGCCGCGCGAGCAGATCTTTGTCCGCGATTTTGGCTCGCGGCTCTCGAATGTCGGTGTGATCAAAACTTCCGGAGGGCTGTTCGACCATATTGCCGGCAAGGTCCGGCGCGCCCCGCTCTGGGTCCAGAAGGCGGGTTTCGAATGGCTGTGGCGCATGTTGATGGAGCCGCGCCGGCTGTTCTGGCGCTACTTCACCACCAATCCCCGTGCCCTTTATGCCCTGTTGAGGTATTCCCAATGACAGCCGAACATTCGCTGCGTCCGCTGCCGGAGGGAACCGACACGGAGATCGCTGTCGTCGGCGGCGGGCTCTCCGGGACACTTGCCGCGACTCTCCTCGGCCGGTCAGGCTACCGTGTCACGCTGATCGATCGCCACCCCGTTTTTCCGCGCGAGTTCCGTGTCGAGAAGATCGCCGGCGACCAGATCGACAAGCTGCGCCGGATCGGCCTCCTCGACAGTCTTTCCACGGCGGCCGCGGCATTCGACGAGATCGTCAACGTGCGCAAGGGGCGAGTGCTCGACCGCACGCGAGCCCGCCATTACGGCATTTTTTACGACAACCTCGTCGCGGCGATGCGGGCCGAACTGCCCAAGACCGTTCGCTTCGTCGCCGGCAGGGTGAGCGCGGTGGAAGCCGGGCCGGAGCGGCAGCGTGTATCGATCATCGGGCAGCCGGATGTGACGGCTCGCCTGCTTGTGCTTGCCACCGGCATGGGCGACATCCTGCGGCGCGACGTCGGCATCGAGCGCCGGTTCGTCCACCAGCGCCAATCGTTGACTTTCGGTTTTAATGTCCGGCCGGCGGGAGCAAGCGCGTTCAAGCATCCGGCACTGACCTATTACGGCGAACGCGTTTCGGACGGCATCGATTACCTGAACTTCTTCCCGGCCGGCGGCGTTACCCGCGCCAACCTCTTTGTTTTCCGGGAGCATACCGACACGTGGGTCAAGGCGCTGCGCGACCGCCCGCGCGAAACGCTCATTGAAACGCTTCCGGGACTCCTCAAGACCTTTGGCGATTTCGAGGTCATCGACCGCGTTTCGAGCTGGCTCACCGACATCACCGTCGCCGAAAATTGCAAGCGCGACGGCGTCGTCCTGATCGGAGACGCCTATCAGACATCCTGTCCGGCCGCCGGAACAGGCGTCAGCCGCCTCCTCACCGATGTGGAGCGCCTGTGCATAGTGCACGTGCCGCAGTGGATGGCCTCGCCCGGCATGGCGGCGGCGAAGATCGCCACCTTCTATGATGATCCCACGAAGCAGGCGATGGATGAACGGGGGCTCGAGTTGGCGAATTTCCGCCGCAGCCTGACCATCGACACGGACCTGCACTGGCGCGCGCGCCGGCAGGTTCATTTCAGCCGTCGCCGCATCCTGCACGAGATCGACAAGTTCAGCCCGAGCTTTGCCGCGCGGCTGCGCGGTCTCAAGCGGCCGCAAGTGGAAGCCGTGACCTGATTGCGGGTAAGCCGGCGCATTTCGTTCAAAGTACGCTTCGGCATAGGCGTGCGCGACCGCCTGAAGCTAGCGTACGGCGTCCGAACCGACCCGCTTCAACTAAGACGACTCGGCGGCTTCATCGGCAGCCGGCGGCACGATGACAGCCGAAGGCTTGGCCTTCTTGACATGCGCGGCCTCAAGGATATGCCGCGCCAGCGCCTTGGCCGCCGGCAATTTCTGCACCGTCAGATGCGCCGCATAGCCGAGCGGACTGCCTGCGCGGTAGATTTGCCACATCGGTGAAGGCCGGCCGCCGAACACGCGCTTGTAGGGCTCGTCGCCGATGGTGAAATCGAGGTGTTGATCGCCGCGCTCGATGCAATCGCGGGCGATCTGCTCGAACATCAGGCTGCCGATCGACTGCTTCCGGTAGCCGGCCTCGTCGAAACCGCCGAGGATGACCAGAAGCGAGCCGCGGTGCTCGAGCCCGAGCGCGCCGGCGATCGGCTGGCCGTTCATCCAGAATGCATAGGTGCGGGCGAAGCCGCCGCACCCTTCATTGGCCACGGCCAGGTAGAAATCGAAATAGGAAGGCAGCTGCAAAAGGTCGGCCGGACCGTTGCTGCCGTCGAAGCGTTTGCCGCGATAGAGCTTGAGGGCATCGAATGTCGTGCGGACCGCGGCCGGGCCGTCAACGCATTCGAAGCGCGCCTCCCCGATGCGGTTGAGCTGCCGGGATTTCTTGTCTAGCTCCTTGCGATAGGACTGGTCCAGCCGCTGCTCGCGCCAGCCGGCGAATGTCGGCTCCAGCTTGCTGGAATAGGCGCTCATGCCCATGCTGTCGCGCTTGTCGACGCCAAGCAGGCGCTCCATCGCGAGGGAGCGGTCCGCCAGCTTGCCGATGCGCAGGAGATCGTATGGCCGCAGATGCTTGCGGATGGCGGCGACGGTGCGGGCGTCGGCAAGAATGCGGGAGAAGGTCTCCTCGTCGGCGACGGGCGAGACATAGTCCGAAACCCGCATATCCGCGAATTCCACGACCTTCAGCAGCGTGTAGCGGCGCCTCACCAGCGGCAGGACCATCGCGAGCCTTCCGCTCGCACGCACGCGGACGACGATGATCAGTGGCGTGGCGGCGCCTCGCCGCACGAGCCTCTCATAAAGTTGCGCGAGCCAAATCGGATGCTGAAAAGCGGTTGCCGCCGAGCTGGCGAAGAGCTCGGCGTACTCCGTCGAACGGAAATCGAACGCATCCTCGGCAGTGACTTCAAACATGTGATCCGAACCGGCAGGGACAGCGGCTATCCACGACTTCTTACGTTCCAGGTCAAGACCGGTCGCCGCGATTGTTGGAATCTTGGTATATGCCGAAACCGCTAATCTCGCGTTGCGTGGCAGGCCGGGCGGACGACCACAACCGCTTCGGGATCGCAAGTCGAAAATCATGCCGAAAAAGTAGAAATCCGGTTCTGCGTGTAACGCCGATGTAAGTATTTTCAGCCAGTCTCTCGTTCCTCATTGTTGGAAATCCGAGCAGGACATAGTCGCGCAAGACATGCTGGCGATCGAGGTCATCGTTCCGCAATCGGCGCCCCGCCATTGGCAGCAGCTCGCCATAGAGCGGCTGGAGGCGGACGGCCACGATGTCGCGGTGGCGCATCAGCCCGGGCCGTCGACCTGGCCGGCCGCGGCAAAAGCCGCCTTCCAGTTCGAGCAACGTCTTTTCCGCCGGCGCGGACCCCTTCTCGGCTCCGCGCTGCAAGCAATCCCGGCACGGCCCGGCGGGCGCCCCGCCGCGCTGAGGCTCGATCTTGCCGGCGATGCGGCCTTGTCGAATGTCCCCACCATCGGCCTTCGCTTCGACGGATCCAGCGCCGATCTGTCGGCTGCAATCGCCGTCGCGGCCGGCAGGCTCCCGGTGATCGAGGCCGTGCTCGACAGGAAGACGGTGGTCGGCCAGGCGCGGCCCATGGTCGACAAGCGGGAATCCACCGCACTCGGCACCGAGGACGTGTTCGCCCGCGCCATTACTCTGGTTCAGTCGGTCACCCGCGCGTTCGCGGCCGACCGGCTGCCACGAGAGGCCGTGGCTGAAATCCATGGTCGTGGCGAGCGAGGCGGGTTCACATCCGCCTATTTCGGCGCGGCGCTGCCGCGGCTCGGCCGGGAAGCGCTTCGGCGCGCGCGCTTCCGCCACGCGCATTGGCGTGTCGGCTATCGCTTTACCGATGCCCTGGGCGTCGCCGATACCGGCAAGCTCGGCACCGGCTGGTCGGTGCTGCCGGACCCGGGCGATCATTTCTATGCCGACCCGTTCCCCTTCTGGTGGCAGGGTCAGCCCTTTGTGTTCGTCGAGGACTATCCGCACGCGACCGGAAAGGCGGTCATTTCCGTTGTTCCGTTCGACGCGGATGGCGTTCCTGGCGAGCCTCGGGTCGTGCTGGAGGAGGCTCACCACCTCTCCTACCCGCAGGTATTCGAGCGCGACGGCGCGATCTGGATGCTGCCGGAGGCGAGCGCCGGCGGCAAGCTCACACTCTACCGCGCCGCGGGCTTCCCGGACAGCTGGCTTGCCGAGACCGTGCTGGTCGAAGGCGAGATTTCCGATGCCACCTTGTTCGAGCATGAAGGCATGCTCTGGCTGTTCGCCACGGATCGTGACGGCCATGGAAGCACTTCCGACACGCTGGTGATTTTCTCCGCCCCCGCGCTTGCCGGTCCGTGGCGGCCGCATCCGGCGAACCCGATCCTGATCGACCACCGCATGGCCCGCCCCGGCGGAGCCTTCGTGCGCAACCGCGACGGCCGCGTGCTTCTTCCGGTCCAGGACGGAACGCTGGGCTATGGCGGCGGGCTGGGCCTGTCGAAGCTGCTGGAGCTCAACCAGCAGACGGTGCGGCTGTCGCCGCCGCGGCCGATCGATGCGGCTGGCGACTTTCCTTATCCGAAAATCCACACACTCAATCGAGCCGGGCGCCTGGAAGTGATCGACGGGATCGCCGCCGTGCGCAAGCGGTCAGGCAAGCAGTAGCGCCTCGTAGCCCGCGCACATCCTGGCCGGCGAATACTTGTCCCGCAGCCGCCGTCCCGCCTCTGAAAGCCTGGTCTTGGCTTCCGGCCGCGCAAACAGATCGCCAAGGCCCCTGGCCATGCCGGCAGCGTCGGCCTCGACGAACAGTGCGGCGGGAGAGCCGTCCTCCGCGGTCAGCACCTCGCGCAAGACGTCGAGGTTGCTCGCCACGACCGGCAGCCCGGAAATGGCGGCTTCGACGCAGGCGAGGCCGAAGGTCTCCGTCATCGAGGCAAACGCATAGGCATCGCCGGCCGCGAGGAATTCGAAGATGCGCGCCGGCGGAACCTCGCCCACGAGATGCAGGCGGTCGGCCACGCCGCGGCTTTCGGCAAAGGCGACGAGCGCCTCGCGCTCCGGCCCGGCGCCTGCCAGCGCGACGTGGACGTCGGGCAGTCGATCGAGCGCGCCGACAAGCGCGATCTGGTTCTTCATCCGCGTCAGGCGGCCCGATGATACGGCCAGCCAAACGTCCTGCGGTAAGCCGAAGGCGGCGCGCGCCGCTGCCTTGTCGAATTCCTCGCCCGGCGCGGGTACGCCGTGATCGATGCGACGCATGCGCCGCCGATAGGAGCGCGGATAGCGATCGAACTGCGCTTGCGTCCAGCCGGAATTGACGACATTCGCCTGGTAAAGGCCGACCGTGCCCATCAGCTTGTCGATCTGGGAGAGCAGCCCCATGACGCCGATGCTTTGCGGGGCGCCGCTTTGGTTTGCGACGATGTGCCTGACGCCGGCCAGCCGCGCTCCGATCGTGCCGAAGATGTTGCCATAGTGTTGGTAAGTGATGACTGCGTCGGGGCGTGCCGCGCGCAGGTATCGCGTCAGGCCGATGGTGGCCCGGATCTGCCCGGACAATCCGCGAGGTCTATCCGTCAGAACGAAATCCACATTGGGATCACGGTCGTAGGCTTCGGTCTTGCGGTACATGAAGACGGTGCGCACCTCGTGCCCGCGCGCCCGCAATCCCTCGCCCACCATGTCGGAGATGCGCTGCGCCCCCGCTGCTTCCGCCTGGGTCTGCACTTGGACGATCTTCACGTGCGCCCCTTCAGGAGGGCATGAGGCACCAGCCCGATCCTGTCCAGGGACAAGCCGAGGATCGACGGGTTGATGCCGATTCTGCGCCGGGCGATCAATACCCCGAAAGCCGTCCATGCGATGACGGTTCCGGCAATGCTGAGGGCCGCTCCTATGGACCCGAGGTAGTAAGTTGCCACGGCCGTCACGCAAAGTCCGACAACGTTGACGATGACCAGCACCTTGAAGAGCGCATGCTGCAGACCCGTCAACTGCAACAGGACTTCGATCGGGCCGCAAGCGGTGCCAAACGTCGCCCCGATGCCGAAGATGACGAGCGTCGCCCTCATGGTCGGCGTCGCATAGGCCGGATTGAAGATGGACAGGATGAAGTCGCCGAATATCCAGAAGGACGCCAGCACGCACAGCGCAATGGCCGAGCCGCCAAGCGCGGCGAGGCTGGTGATGCGCTGCACGTGAGCCCTGTCGCCGCTGTAGAAGGCCGCCGATATCTGCGGCGCCAGCGCCTGGTTGATGCCGTTGAGGGCAAGGGTCACGAAGCGCGTGGTCCGGTCCGCCACGAAGATCGCGCCTGCCGCCTCTGGCCCCAGGATCATCGCCACGAGCAGGGTGCTGACCTGGCCGAGCGCGGGCGGCAGCGAGGTGACGCCCCACAGGCCAAGCGTCACCGTCTTGAATTCCTGCTTTTGCCCTTCCGTGAGACCACCGCGATCTGCCCGCGCCGTGTCGCGCAACAGCACAATTGTTTGCGGGACGACCGAGAGGATGAGCAGCAGCGCCGTCAGATATGTCGCCGCGATCGCATCGATCTTCACTTGCATGAAGTGCAGCGCCGCAACGGCGGCGATTGTCGCCGCGCGCCAAATGATGTCCCGCGGCAGCAGGCCCGATATCAGCGCGTTCTTGGCCCGGAAGGCGCCCGAGGTAAACTCCGACCAGCCGAGCGAGAACGACAGCACCGCCGCCGCCACGCATAGCGGCAGCCATTCCGGCGTTCCCCTGCCGACGAAGGGCAGGAATCCCACCACGATGATGAGCAGGCTGGTGCCGACAAGCCCGGCCAGCGCCACGAGAATGGCACGCGCCATCAGCCCGTGAGCCGAGCCGAGATCGCCCAGCCCGGCATATTGAGGCCAGAACCTGAGCACGGTGCTCTGCTGGCCCACCGAAGCGAAGAAGGAAACCAGGCTCGCGCCGGCATAGGTAGCGCTGTAAAGACCGAACTCGCGTTCGTTCGTCACCATCGCCACGGCCACGAACATCAGGAAGGACAGGCCCGCGCTGGCAAGCTTGATGATGCCGGCCACGGCGCCGCTCTTGGCAAGCGCCGTGACCGACATGCGCATGTCGGTCGCCGGGCTGGCCCCTGCCCCGGGGGCGGCCTCGCGGTTCCCTTTAGTGTCCTTCAACCTCGCCTCCTGAGACGATCGGCGATGGGCTACCCGCACCTACGACGACGCTCAAAACCCGATCCTGCATAAGCAAAATGCCGCAACCGCGCCAGCGCGAACGCTTCGCATGGTTACCGGCATCGCCAGCGCCGAGCGCATCGTCACGCCGCCAAGCTTAACGGATGGCTAACGATAATCCTTAATACTGTGGAGACGAGTGAGGTCGTGAAGTCGCGGCTCTCGACGAGGAAAATCGATGAAGCCAGCCAGTATCGACGAGCGCACTCTTACGCCGTTGTTCGACATAGGTGCAGTGTGGGCCATCCTTTGGACGCGACGCGTGATGGTGCTTGCCATCGCCGGCGCGGCAGTGCTGCTGGCGCTCTCCTATCTTGCGGTGACCAAACCAAGCTATACCGCAACGGCCTCGATACTGATCGACCCCCGCGACACGCGCGCGACCAATTTCAACAACGTGCTTCCGGGGATCGGCTCCGACAGCGCCGCTATCGCCAGCCAAGTCTTCGTCATCCAGTCGCCAGACCTGCTCGGCGCCGTCTTCAAAAGCCAGCAGCTCGACAGCGATCCGGAATTCGCCGGCGGCGGCCTTGCTTCACGTCTGTTCGGAGCCGGCGCCAGCGCGCCGCAGGACGCCGCCTTCAAGCGCTTCCAGAGCAAGGTTTCTGTCGAGCGCGAAGGGCTGACCTACGTCATCAATGTCAGCTTCACGTCGCCGTCGCCGGAAAAGGCCGCGCGCATCGCCAATGCCATCGTCGATCAGTACCGGGCAGGCCTGGTGGGAGAACGCGAGAGCGCCAACAGCGACGTGAATACGCTGCTCACGGACAGGATCTCCGGCCTGCAAAAGGACGTCAGCGACGCCGAGCGGACGGTCGAAGACTTCAAGACGAAACACAATATCGTCAATTCGACGGACGGCGGCACGCTGCAGTCGCAGCTCGATCAGCTGACGACGCAGCTGATCGCCGCCCAGGGCGACGCCGACCAGGCCAAGGACCGCTACAATCAGGCGCTGGCTGCGGGCAGTTCGCCGGCCGGGCTCGCCAAGCTTGCGGATATTCTTACCTCCACCTCGGCCATCAAATTGCGCGACGACTACAACCAGCGCGCCACCGAGCTTGCCAGCCTGCAAACCATGTACGGGCCGCGCCACCCGACCATCGGGCGGCTGCAGTCCGAGCTGGAGCGGTTGAAGCGGCTGATGTCCGCCGAGGCGGATCGCATAAGGCAGCAGTTGAAGGCCAGCTATGATCTCGCCGTGCAGAATGTCGGCAAGCTGCAGGACAAGCTCGAAGCCCTGCGCCAACAGTCGACGAACTCGAACATCGCGCAGGTACAGCTGCGGCAGCTGGAATCGAAAGCCCAGGCGGCGCGCGCCGTGCTCGACGACTATCTCAAGCGTGCACAGGAAACGTCGCAGATGCAGGGCGTGCAGACTTCCGAAGCGCGCAAGATCGGCGTGGCTTCGCCGCCTGTCCAGCCGACATGGCCGAAGCCGGTCCTGCTTCTCTTGGTGAGCGCCGTTCTGGGGCTCCTCGCCGGATGCGGCCTCGCTCTGGCGCTTGGTCCGGTCCCGCAGCCGCAAGAGGACCCGCAGGCGCCGAAGGCGGCCGTGCCGGAGCCGGTCGTGGACCGTAAGGACAGCGCGCCGGTCAGCCCCCGGCCATTGCCGATGCCAGCCAATTTCGGCGAGTACCGTCTGCCCGGCGTCGCCGGTGGGACCGCCTACTCAAACATCAAGGCGATCAGGAAACAGCTCTTCCAGACCGGAAACGAAACGCTGTCGCTCGCCGTCCTGAAGATCATGCGGCAGATGGTCTTGCACCTGAACGACCACGGCAAACCGTTCGTCATCCTCGTGTCTTCGATCCACAGCAGTTTCGAGGCAAGGATTGCGGGCGCGATGCTGGGCATCGGAATGCAACGAGCCGATCAGAACGTGCTGATGGTGGAAATTGGCGATCGTCTGTCCAGCGCGACGACAGACGGAGCCGGATTGTTCATCGATGGCGCGACCGGTCTGCAGACTGTCGTGTGCAGCTCAGTGGCGGAAAAAAGTCCTGGCGTTGCCGATCGCAACTCGTTCCGTGGCATTCTGGCCGAAGCCGGGAGCGCGTTCGATTTCGTCGTCGTGATCGCGCCCTCGCTCAATGAGAACGGCTGGAATCCGGAGCTCTTCGCCAAAGCCGATCTTGCGCTTCTGGCGCTCAGCCCCTCCGAGCAGCCTTCGGAAGCCGCCAGGCTGCTCGCGCAAAAATTCGGTGCCGGCCAGATCGGCCGCAGTGCCACTCTTGTCGTCGCGGCGGAAAGCGCGCGGCCAGCCACGGCGATCGACAGTCCGCGAGCGGCCGGCGAGCAGCGCCGCAGCGCCACCGTTCGGGGCTAGACCGTGGAGGCGGTGCATCGATGACATCGCCGCCCAAGGTGTCGAGGCGACAGGCGCTGGCCTTTGCCGCCGGAGCCGTTTTCGCCGCCTCCCCTCTGCCGCAATCCGCTGCGCTCGCGACGGCCGGCCAAGTTCCGTCGCGCGGCTTCAACCTTCCCGGATGGCTCGACCGAAACGATGGGCTTGCTCCCGCCACGGCCACGCTTGACAAGCTGCGCCAATCAGGCTTCGGAACGATCCGGCTGCCGGTCAACGGCGATCTCGTCTCCAGCGGCGACCCGGCAACGCTTCGCCGCATCCAGAACGGGATCAGGGATCTTGTCGGGCTGGGCTTTTCGGTCCTCCTCGACATGCATCCTTCTGGCGAGCTTGTAGGAGTTTTTCGAAACGATCCCGAGGCGGCTGCAGGAAGAGTGCTTCAGGCCTGGACGGCGTTGCGTGCCGTCGTTGCCGATCTGCCTGCGGAGTGGGTCTATCCCGAGCTGCTGAACGAGCCACCGATGGAACGGAGCGCCTGGCTGGCGCTGCGGGAACGGATCGCCGCGGCGCTGCGGGCGAAATGTCCGCGCCACACGCTGGTCTGGGGACCGGCACGGTTTCAGGGCATCTGGGAAATCGCCGACGCGCCGCCGCTCGCCGACGACAACCAGATTGCCGCCGTTCACTATTACGCCCCCTTGGCCTTCACCCACCAGTGCGAGACCTGGGATGCCTCGCCGCTCGCCCGCATCGCGGACCTGCCCTTTCCCGCAAGCAAGGGAATGGCCCAGGTGAGCCGGCTTATCTCCAAACTGCGGTCGGCCGGCGACGAAGAAGCCGCCAACCTCGTTGAAGAGGAATTGTCGGCGCCTTGGACGGCCGCGCGGATCGGCTCCGATTTTGCCGATCTGGCGCGCTGGTCCACCACCAACGGCTGCCCGGTCATGCTGAACGAATTCGGTGTGCTCAACTTCTGCGTGGATGCCGAAAGCCGCGCCTCCTGGGTGCGCGCCGTGCGCAAGGCGGCTGAAGCGAACCATGTGGCATGGACCTATTGGGAGCTCGATCAGGGCTTCGGCTTCATCAGGAGCAGGCAGAGCGTCGAGGGCTTCGACGGCTCGATGATTGCCGCGCTCCTTGGAGGTTAGGCCGGAAATGGACGACAGGCGCCATCTACGCTTGCTGGGACAAGTGACGAGCGGAGCGGATCAGCGATGAGCACGATGCAGGTCTCTTCGCCCGTCAGACTGGGTTTGCCGGGCAGGGATACGCCCGAAACCTTGCTGCATGTCGGCACGGCCTTGCTTGTCGTTGCGCTCGCCGTCTCCGCATTTGCCGTGTGGACGCCGTTCGGGATTGCCGCAACATTCGTGCTGACGCTGATCGTTTCGAACGCGATGCCGGCGGGCGTTCCGGTGCTGATCATCTGCGCCTTTCTCTTTCAGAACCTCGTGGTCGCCTGGTTCACCCCCTACATTCCCGACAACGACACGTTCGACGCGCTGCGCGGCACCAACTTCATCATCCTGATGACAGCGTTCGGCATTTTCCTGGCCGCCTCATTTCAGTACCGCGTCCGCGCGCTGACCGAGTTGCGCCCGTGGCTGCTGCTGAGCATGGTCCTGTGCGGAACGATTTGTTTCTATTTCGCTCTCGGCGTCGTGCATGGCGACCCCAAGGACGCGGTCGTCTATTTCCGCAACACGATCACGCCGCTCGCCTGCTTCCACGTCGCGGTCCTCGCCGCCAGCCTTTATCCCGTCGATCTGCGCAAGAGCATGCTGTGGCTCGGCGCCGGCGCGATCGTCTATGGCTATGCGGAACTGACCTTCACCATGGATTTCCTCGGACTGTTCCACGGCGACCAATATGTCGAGCGCAGCATCTCGCGGCAGGTCGAGACCGGCGTGTGGGAAAAAGCGCTTCAGGAAACCGGTTTCGTTTACCGTGGGATCGAAGACGTGATGACCACGACCTTCTTCAACACGCCCCTGTTCAACGACATCCTGCCAAGCGTCTTCCGCATCGGCGGCCCGAACTTCCATCCGATCAGCTATGCTTACGCCTTAAGCATCATTTCGGCCTGGCTGCTCTTCAAAGGACGATGGGTGCTGCCTCTCGCGGCTCTGCCGCTGCTGCTCGTCATCGGCTCCAAGGGCGCGACCTTCATGCTTTTCGTCGCAATTGCCGTGCGGCTGATCTACAGTCCCTCCCGCGCCGGTCTGGCGCTCATGGCCGCGATGGCCGTGGTCTGGACGACGGCGGCGATCGGCTATGGCGCCACCCATGGCGACTATCACGTCCTCGGTCTGATTGCCGGCATGCGCGATTTCCTGGCCGATCCGCTCGGCCAGGGCTTGGGTCTCGGCGGCAACCTGTCGAGCACCAGCATCAATCTCAACTGGCAAACCGCCCAGGCCGAAGGCGCCGCCTCCGTGCCGGTCGAGAGCGCGGTCGGTGTCATGCTTTACCAGATGGGCGTGGGGAGCCTCGTCTTCTTCGGCTTCCTGGCGGCGCTGGCCGTGGCATTGCGACGGCAGCTTATCCAGACCGGCGACCCGGATTTCCTGTTCGGCTTTGTCGGCATCGTCACCATTTCGGCCAATGCCGTATTACAGGAGGAGGCTTTCTACTCCCCTCTTGCCCTCGCCTTCTGTCTGCTGCTCGTGGGCGTCTCGCTGGGAACACGCTGGCGCATGGCGGCAAGAGCCGAAGCGGCGGACTGACTTCGGATCGGCTGGGCTCCAGACCGGCTTCACGATTTCGTTCAGGAACCGAACAGCACCATTTCGGTGATCGTCAGGTCTCCCGGAGAAGGCGATTTCGGACCCTTGAAATACTTGATCCCCTTGTTCGGAAAATACCTGCCGGACAGACCGGGAACCGGGCCCATCGCATCGACGAGGCAAAGCAGCTGTCCGCGCCGCAGGAGAAAGCGGCCCACGACCCCGGCGCACCTGACCAGATCCGCGTGGGATCGGCAGTAGACGACATGGCAGCACGACACGTGCCCATGCAATATCCGGCGCGGCTTCAGCACAAGCGGCAACGCCAGACCGTCGCAGACGCAGATCAGCGAAAGACAGCCCAACGCGGCGTGCTCGAGCAATATGTATCTTTCGTTGTCGGTGAGTTCAGCCATTTCGGCGAGGTCCGCATGGGCTTCCAACACCCGGTCCGGACGCGGCATACCATTCAGAATGGGCAAGAAGGCGATCTGTCCGCCGGAAAACAGGCGAAAACCGAAGGCTTTGTTGAGCCTCACTGTCCCGGGCGATGGAGAAATATTGGTGTAGACCACATCCTTGCGCAGGATAACCGTCGCGATCATCCGACTGGCATAGGGCCGGAATTCCGCGTCCACGGACCAGCTCGAGAGATTGCAGCGGATTTCATCGCCTTCCAGGCTTCTGTGTTTGGCATAGAGCGTAAGCACTGCGCCGACGATCCGGCCCGACTTCTCCAGGACGAACCCATATCGCGGAAAATCGACGACCGCTGGCCGCTGCGCCAGGCGGGTCAGCGCTTCTATCCAATAGCTCCTGCTGCGCTCCGGAAACCCCCGGTGCAGGCAATCCGCCACGCCTCCCCAATCCCTCTCGTCGAAGGGCCGGCAGCCGATACCGGGAGGGAATGCGCCGAGAACCGCCATAATCGACTCAAGAAAAAGGCACCAAATATGTCGAGGTCCGGGTTATCCTGACGATCGATTACTAACGAATTACACCGCTATCGAAGCTAATTTTATTGGCCGGATTTGACGGATCGTGCAGTGCTCCTCCGCCTACAATTTATCGTCGCATTACCCTTAGGCGGGTTACAATTGTAGAATTAACTAAAAACAATCATTGGTTTTGTATGATTCGGGCCGGTGGCGGTCCTTCCTGGCAGAAGCGCCTCGCCATCCCGGCCGGCACAGCGGCGTTCGCCGTGACCCGGAAGTCCGCTGGCAACTGCCGGAAGTAGCCGCGCCTGGCGCTGTGCCTGCTGCATCCAAGGCAACTCCGAGTTCGATCGTGCAGGCAAAATTTCACCGGACCGGCTTGTGCGCAAATCTCATATGTGAATATAGTATTCACAAAAGAAGATTTGGAGGATCGATCGCGTCCGACTCCGGCTTGCCGGAGCGGTGCGGCCATTCTCCCGGAGCGGACGAACAGCGCAATGACCAGCTTCCCGCCCACCGCCGGCGTCGCTTCGACCTGCCCTGCCGACATGCCGCCCGATCACGCCTTGCTGCCGGTATGGAATGCCGAAAACTGGTTCTATGAAGATTGGCCAATCGGCCAGAAAATCCGCTCGCTCCGGCGCACTATGGCCGAAGGCGACAGTCATCTCTTCAACACCCTGGTGCTCGACATCCACCCTTATGTGCAGGACCAGATGTTCGCCGAGCGCGAAGGTATCTTCGGCAAGCGCCTCGTGGCGGGCGCGTTCGTTTTCTCGGCCGGGCTCGGTCTAGTCGCCACCAACTGCGTCAATGCCTTTTCCTACGGCTATGACAAGCTCCGCTTCATAAAGCCGGTCTTCATCGGCGACACCATCTATTCGATCCGCACCAACATGGAAAAGAAGCCCCGCTACAAGGAAATGGGGCTGATCCGCGCCAGCTATGAAGTGTTCAAGGGCGAAGGCGAGCTGGTGCTCTACTGCGAGCATCTGCAGACGGTGAAATACAAGGACCCGGCCGACTTCGCCGGCAAGACGGAGAAGCAATGATGGCCGCCGACCTGCCGCTGTCCGGCCTTGTCGTCGTCGACATGAGCCAGTTCCTGTCGGGACCTTACTGCTCGCTGAGGCTCCTCGACCTCGGTGCCCGCGTCATCAAGATCGAGCGGCCCGATGGTGGCGACCTGTCGCGCCGGCTCTATCTCAGCGACACCGAGATCGGTGGTGATTCCACCATCTTCCACGCCATCAACCGTGCCAAGGAAAGCTTTGCGGTCGATCTGAAGAACGAGGACGACCTTAAAGCGCTGCGCGGGCTGCTCGCCAAGGCCGACGTGCTGATCCAGAACTTCCGGCCCGGCGTCATCGAGCGGCTCGGCCTCGATTACGAGCATGTGCGGACGCTCAATCCGCGCCTGGTCTACGCCTCGATCAGCGGCTATGGCGAGGAAGGCCCGTGGGTAAAGCGTCCGGGTCAGGACCTGCTTGCCCAGGCGCGCTCCGGCGTCATGTGGCTGAACGGCGACGAAGATCAGGGTCCGGTGCCGTTCGGCCTGGCAATCGCCGACATGCTGGCCGGCGCGGCCTGCGCGCAAGGCATCCTTGCAGCACTGGTCCGGCGCGGCATCACCGGCGCGGGCGGCCATATCGAGACCAGCCTCTTCGAGGCGCTGATCGACCTCCAGTTCGAGGTGCTGACGACGCATCTCAATGACGGCCGGCGGCTGCCGCGCCGTTCGTCGTTCCATAGCGCCCACGCCTATCTGGCGGCGCCCTACGGAGTCTATCCGGCCAAGGACGGCTTCCTGGCGATCGCCATGACGCCGATCCCGAAGCTCGCCGACCTGCTCGAGATCGAGGGGCTGGCGCCCTATCGCGACAAGCCGGCGACCTGGTTCACGGCGCGCGACGAGATCAAGGCGATCATCGCGCAGCGCATCGCGCAGAAGTCGGTCGACGAATGGCTGGCGATCCTCGAGCCCGCCGACATCTGGTGCGCGAAGGTGCTGAACTGGAAAGAGGTGCTGGAAAGCGACGGCTTCAAGGCGCTCGACCTGCTGCAGACCGTGACGCGCGAGGACGGTGTTTCGATCGACACCACCCGGTCACCGCTCAGGATCGACGGCATGCGCGCCAAAGTCGAGCAGGCGGCGCCGCGCGTCGGCGAGCACAGCGCAAAAATCCGCAAGGAGTTCGGCCTGTGACGACACTCAAGGGCATGACCTGGAACCATCCGCGCGGCTATGATCCGATGGTCGCCTGCTCCCGGCTTTGGCGGGAAAAGACCGGCGTCTCTATCGAGTGGGAGAAGCGCTCGCTGCAGGACTTCGAGTCCTTCTCTGTCGAAGAACTCGCCCGCGCCTACGACCTGATCGTCATCGATCATCCGCATGTCGGCCAGATCACCGCCGAGAAGTGCCTGGCCCCGCTCGACGTGCCCGGCCGCGAGGCGGAGCGCGAAGCGCTGGCGAAGGCAAGCGTCGGCCGGTCCTATCCGAGCTACACTTGGCAGGACCGGCAATGGGCCTTTCCGATCGACGCCGCGACGCAGGTGCAGGCCTGGCGACCCGATTTGATAGACGCCGCGCCGAAGATCTGGACCGAAGTGCTGGAGCTTGCCCAGCGTAGCCGCGTGCTCTTGCCGCTCAGGCCGCCGCACTCGCTGATGTGCTTCTTCACGCTTGCCGCCGATCTCGGCCGGCCATGTGCAGTCGAAAGCCCGAGCGATCTGATCGATCCCGATACCGGCGAGACCGTCTTCGAAATGCTGCGTGAGATCGCGGCACTCCTCGATCCCGAGTGCCTGACGATGGATCCGATTGCGGTGTTCGAAAAGATGGCCGAGGCCGGCTCGCGCATCGCCTGCGCGCCGCTGATCTATGGCTACGTGCCCTATGCCGCTGCAGGCTTCCGGCCGAACCGGCTCTTCTTTTGTGACATGCCGACTGTGGGCGGCAACGGCCCGGTCGGCTCCGCGCTCGGCGGCACCGGCATCGCCGTCTCCGCCTTTTCCGCTGCCGGCGAGGAAGCGATCGACTTCGCCTACTGGATCGCCAGCGGCGACGTGCAGCGCGGCCTCTATGCCGCCGCCGGCGGCCAGCCCGGCCATGCCGCCGCCTGGGAGGACGAAGCCGTGAATGTCGCGACGGGCGACTTCTACCGCGGCACGCGGGCGACGCTGGAAGGCGCCTGGGTGCGCCCGCGCCACGACGGCTACATGGCGTTTCAGCAGGCGGCGTCCGATCGCCTCAACGAGGGTCTTGCCGGCCGGCAGGACGCCCCCCGCGTCGTCGCCGACATCAATCGCCTGTTCCGGCAGAGCTTCGCGGCGCCCGGCTAATACAGTCGGGCATCGGCCTTGCGGCTCACAGCCGCCAGAGCTTCTTCGCGTTGCCGGAGAGCAGTTTCGCGCGCTCGGTTTCGCTCGCCCCGGCAAGGAGCGCGTGCGTCGCCGCTACCCAGCCGAGCAGCCCGCCACCGAGCGTGCAGACCGGCCAGTCGCTGCCCCACACGACGCGATCCCAGCCGAAGCTGCCGATCGTGTGCTCGACATAACGCCGCAGGGTCTCGACGGTCCAGCTCGCCGGATCGGCATAGGCGACGACGCCGGAGATCTTGCCGACGACATTGGGGCGCCGGGCGATCTCGGCGATCTGCTCGCGCCAGGGATGCTCGGCCTTGCCCTGGATGTCGGGCACGCCGCAATGATCGAGGACGAATTGCACGTCTGGCGCCAGATCGACCAGCGCGATCGCTTGGCTCATCTGTCGTGGCAGGACGCAAAGATCGAAGGTCAGCCCACTGCCGGCGATGCGCCCGATGTTCTCGCGGAACAGGGCGCCCTCGGAGACGTCGTCGGGCACGACATGCAGCACGCGGCGGAATCCTTTGACAAATGGATCGGCCTTCACCTTGTCCAGCCAGGCGGCGAAGCCAGGTTCTTCCGGCCGGCACGACACGATCGCGCCCCGCACCAGGCTGCCCGGCTTCTTCGACAGTGCTTCGACAAGGGCTGTCTCAGCCGCGATATCGGCCGGGTGGACGTCGACCTCCATATGGAGCGCCAATTCTATGCCCGCGCGGCGCGCCTCGGTGGCGTATTCGTCGTGGGAAAAATCGCGGTCGAGGGCCGGCACGCCGGAGAGCCATGGATAGCGTAGCGCCGCCCTGTCGATGAGATGCAGGTGGGTATCGACGATCATGGCTTCCTCCCTTGTCGCGCTATCCACGTGGCCCGAATTGCGCAGCGGCTTTTGCGCAAACGACATGCTTCAGACATCGTCTCGATCATTTCACCGGAGAATTCGCCATTCAAATAAGAATTATTCCTTTGACCTGACATCCGACCCGGCGAGTTGCGACAGGCGGGCCGCTGCTGCCTGGAGCAGCGTGATGGTCCTGGTGATATCGGGCGCTGCCGGCGCGTTGACCAGAGTGATATAAGGTATGGTGAGCGCGGCGATGCCGTGCCCGTCGGAACCGAGCACCGGCGCCGACAAATTGTAGACGCCGGCCGTCTGCAACGAAGCCATCATCTCGTAGCCACGATCGCGCACCTGGTCGAGGCGTGCGAAGAAGTCGGGCGACAACTTCATCTCCTCGTTGCTGCGCAAATGCTCGGCGATCATCATCTCGCGCTCTTCCGGCGAGCGGAAGGCCAGCAGCACATGTCCCGAGCCGGTGTCGAACAGGCTGATATGCGAGCCGACGCGGATCGAGATGCCCCAGTATCGCGGCGCTTCCTGCTGGGCAATGACCACGGCGCTGCCGCGGTCGAACACGACGAGCTGGTTTGCCTGCCAGGAGGTCTCGGCCAGCTCGCGCATGATCGAGGTGGCGTAGGAGACCAGCCTGCGCACCGGTGCATGCAGCTGGCCAAGCCCGAACAGCTTCAGCGTCAGCGAATAGCGGTCGCCGTCTGGCCGGGTGACGTAGCCGCGTTTCACCAGACGGTCGAGCATCCGGTAAAATTCGTTGGGGCTGCGGTCGAGCCGCTTGGCGATCTCGGCCTGGGTCAGGCCGCCATCGACGCTGGCGAGCAGTTCCAGAATGTCCAGCCCCTTGTCCAGTGCCGGCGCGCGATAGCGGTCTTCCTCGTCGTCCTGCACCCGGTGCCCTCTGGTGAATTGTGATCTTCATATACGCAAGACAGCCTTCATAGGGAAGAAGTTTCGGCTTGACGACGTATGAATAATTTGTTTGCATATGAATGAAGCATGGAGCTTCAGCCACGACGGCCTACGGCCGTTCCAGGGAGGATATTCATGAACAGACTGCTTTCCGGCGTCGCCGCCGGCGCATTGCTCATGGCATCGGGTGCGGTCTTGGCTGCCGACCTGCCGGGCAAGTTCACCGGCGTCACGATCGACGCCAAGCTGATCGGCGGCCAGCAATACGAAAAACTCTACGCGCGCATCGGCGAGTGGGAGAAAGCGACCGGCGCCAAGGTCAACGTCGTCTCCAAGAAGAACCACTTCGATCTCGACAAGGAGATCAAGTCGGACATCGCCTCCAACTCGATCACCTGGTGCGTCGGCTCCAACCACACTTCGTTCGCGCCGCAATATCCGGGCATCTACACCGACCTCGCTAAGCTGCTGCCGAAGGAGGAGATCGACGCTTTCGTCCCGGCCAACATCGCCGCCGGCACGCTCGACGGCAAGCTGGTGATGCTGCCGCGCGCGCAGTTCGACGTATCGGCGCTCTACTACCAGAAGAGCCTCTACCAGGACGAAGCCAAGAAGAAGGCCTACAAGGAGAAATACGGCGAGGAGCTCGCCCCGCCGGACACCTTCGACGAGATGGCCCAGCAGGCGGAATTCTTCGCCAGCCCGCCCGACTTCTACGGCACGCAATATGCCGGCAAGGAAGAGGCGATCAACGGCCGCTTCTACGAGATGCTGATCGCCGACGGCGGCGAATATCTCGACAAGGACGGCAAGCCGGCCTTCAACTCCGAGGCCGGCGTCAAGGCGCTCGACTGGTTCGTCAAGCTCTACAAGGCCAAGGCTGTGCCCGCCGGCACGACCAACTATTTGTGGGATGATCTCGGCCAGGGGTTCGCGTCCGGCACGGTGGCGCTCAACCTCGACTGGCCGGGCTGGGCTGGCTTCTTCAACGACCCGAAGTCGTCCAAGGTCGCCGGCAATGTCGGCATCAAGGTGCAGCCGAAAGGCTCGTCCGGCAAGCGCTCGGGCTGGTCCGGCGCGCATGGCTTCTCGGTGACCGAAAACTGCGCCAACAAGGAGGCCGCCGCCTCGCTCGTCTGGTGGCTGACCAACGAGGACAGTCAGAAGCTGGAAGCCGCGGCCGGCCCGCTGCCCACCCGCACCAAGGTGTGGGAATGGGACCTCGAGCAGGCCAAGTCCGATCCTTACAAAACCGAAGTGCTGCAGGCATTCCAGGAGGCCGCCAAGAACGCCTTCCCGGTGCCGCAGACGCCGGAATGGATCGAGATCTCCAACGCGGTCTATCCCGAACTTCAGGCCGCCATCCTCGGCGACAAGACCTCCAAGCAGGCGCTCGACGACGCTGCCGACAAGGCGACGCAGATCCTCGAGGACGCCGGCAAGCTCTAAGGACTATCCTCCCAGCGGCGCCGGTCTTCGCGACCGGCGCCGCTTTGACCGAGGCGGCCGCCCTGCGATTGGATCGCCGGCCGTGCAAACAATTTTGGGACTTTGCATGAGGGCCAAGCGGCTTTCCGCGCCAACGCTTCTTCTGCTGCCGGCCGTGCTCGTTCTGGCGGCGGTGGTGGTCGTGCCGCTCTGCCTGTCATTCTATTCGAGCTTCACGCCGTTCAGGCTGACGCGGCCGGAAACCTTCTTCACCTTCATCGGCCTGCGCAACTATCGCAACATTCTGTCCGACGCGAATTTCTGGTGGGCCTTCGGCCGCACCGTGCTCCTACTCACCATCGCGCTCAATCTCGAAATGCTGCTCGGTCTCGGCCTCGCGTTGCTGGTCGAGAAGGCGAGCCGCGGCCAGCGGCTGCTGCGCACCATCATGATGTTCCCGATGATGTTCTCGCCGATCCTGGTCGGCTTCCAGTTCAAGTTCATGTTCAACGACAACATCGGCTTGGTGAACAACGCGCTGCAGTCGCTAGGCATCACGCGGGACGCCATCCCCTGGCTGATCGAAGGCCATCTCGCCTTCATCGCCATTTCGATCGCCGAGATCTGGTCGTCGACCTCGATCTTCGCGATCCTGATCCTCGCCGGCCTGCTCGCCATGCCGAAGGAGCCGGTCGAAGCGGCGCGCGTCGACGGCTGCACGCCGTGGCAAACCTTCCGCTATGTGACCTGGCCCTTCATCATGCCCTTCGCCTATATCGCCATGACCATCCGCTCGCTCGACGTTGCGCGCGCCTACGACATCGTCAAGATCATGACCGATGGCGGCCCAGCCGGCCGCACGGAACTGTTGTGGACGCTGGTCGCGCGCACCGCCTACAGTGACGCGCGCATGGGCGTGGCCAATGCGATGGCCTACTTCTCGATCCTGCTGTCGATCGTCTTCACCGTCTATTTCTTTAAGAAGCTCGCCGCGGCACGGACCCAGATCGGCGCGGAGTGGTGAGGATGGACGCCAACGCATCCGCCCGCCTGAAGCGCCGCGCCGGCGTCGTCGCCCACCGCGTCGGCCTGTTCCTCGCCATGCTTTTGATCTGTCTGCCCGGCATCTGGATCGTGCTGTCCTCGCTGCGGCCGACGGTCGAGATCCTTGCCAAGCCGCCGGTCTGGATCCCGCAGCAGGTCTCGCTCGATGCCTACGTCGCCATGTTCAGCGGTGTCGGCAAGGGCGGCATTCCCGTCTTCGACTATTTCCGCAATTCCCTGATCATCTCGGTGACCTCGACCGTCATTGCCATCGCGATCGGCATGGCCGGCGGCTACGCTTTCGCGCGCTACCGGTTTCGTGGCAAGTCGGCGATGTTCCTCGGCCTTATGCTGACCCGCACCGTGCCTGGCATCGCGCTGTCGCTGCCGCTGTTTTTCGTCTATGCGCGGCTCGACATCATCGACACGCATTTCGGCCTGATCCTCGCCTATGTCGCGCTCAATGTGCCCTTCACCATCTGGCTGATCGACGGCTTCTTCCGCCAGGTGCCGAAGGATCTCGCCGAGGCCGCGCAAATCGACGGCTGCACGCGCTGGCAGGCTTTCTGGCAGGTCGAGTTTCCACTCGCCGGGCCAGGCATCGCGTCGGCCGGCATCTTCGCCTTCCTTACCTCCTGGAACGAATTCGCGCTCGCCTCGCAACTGACGCGCTCGATCAATTCCAAGACGCTCCCCGTCGGGCTGCTCGACTACACCGCCGAATTCACCATCGACTGGCGCGGCATGTGCGCGCTGGCGGTGGTGATGATCATCCCGGCGCTGCTCCTTACCTTCATCGTCCAGAAACACCTCGTCGGGGGCCTGACTTCCGGCGCGGTGAAAGGTTGATCCGATGGCGATTGTCTCGCTCAAGAAACTGACCAAGCGTTACGGCAACATGGAGATCGTGCACGGCATCGATCTCGATGTCGCCGACCGCGAATTCATCGCGCTGGTCGGGCCGTCCGGCTGCGGCAAGTCGACCACGCTGCGCATGATCGCCGGGCTGGAAGACATCTCCGGCGGCACGATCGAGATCAACGACCGCATCGTCAACGATCTGCCGCCGCGTTCGCGCAACATCTCGATGGTGTTCCAATCCTACGCACTTTATCCGCACATGACGGTGCGCGAAAATCTTGGTTTCTCCCTGAAGATAGCCGGCGCGCCCAAGGAAGAGATGGACCGTCGCGTCGCCGAGGCCTCGGCCATTCTCGGCCTCGACGCGCTGCTCGAGCGCCGCCCCTCCCAGCTTTCCGGCGGCCAACGCCAGCGCGTCGCCATGGGCCGCGCCATCGTGCGCGATCCGGACGTCTTCCTGTTCGACGAGCCGCTCAGCAATCTCGACGCCAAGCTGCGCACGCAGATGCGCACCGAGATCAAGAAGCTGCACGCCAAGGTGAAGTCCACGGTCATCTACGTCACCCACGACCAGGTCGAGGCGATGACGCTCGCCGACCGCATCGTCATCATGCGGGACGGCAACATCGAGCAGGTCGGCACGCCGGACGAGGTCTTCCAGCGGCCGGCGACACGCTTCGTGGCGGGCTTCATCGGCTCGCCGCCGATGAACCTGCAGGAGGCGACCGTGGACGACGGCAAGATCGTCTTTTCCGGCGGACAGAGCCTGCCGCTTCCAGGTCGCTTCAAGGCCAAGGTGAACGCCGGCGACAAGGTAGTGTTCGGCCTGCGTCCCGACGACCTCTACCCCGTGGGCCACGGCCTGCATTCGGGCGATGCCGCTGACGTCCACGAAATCGAGCTGCCGGTGACGGTGACCGAGCCGCTCGGCAACGAGACGCTGGTGTTCGCCGAGTTCGACCGCCGCGACTGGGTTTCGCGGATGCTGAACCCGAGGCCATTGAGGGCGGGCGATCGCGTGGCGATGAGCTTCGACCTGTCGCAGGCGCATCTCTTTTCCGCGGAAACCGGCAAATCCTTGAGGGCCTGACGATGGCGAAGATCGAGAAAGTCGAGCTTGCAATGGTCGATCTGGTGCCGAAGGTGAAGCGTACCGACGCCATCCAGAGTTTCGTCAGCCAGGAGACGCCGATCATCACCATCACCGACGCCGACGGCGCGGTCGGCATGGGTTACAGCTACACGATCGGCACCGGCGGCTCTTCGGTGATGCGGCTTCTGGCCGACCACCTCGCGCCCCGCCTGATCGGTGAGGATGCCGACCGGATCGAGGCGATCTGGCACGATCTCGAATTCGCCACGCACGCCACCACCATCGGCGCCATCACGGCCATCGCGCTCGCCGCCATCGACACTGCGCTCTGGGACCTTCGGGCGAAGAAGCAGAAGCTGCCGCTCTGGAAGCTCGCGGGCGGCGCCAAGGACCGCTGTCCGCTTTACACCACCGAAGGCGGCTGGCTGCACATCGAGACTGAAGCGCTTGTCGAAGATGCGCTGGCCGCCAAGGCGAAAGGCTTCACCGGCTCGAAGGTCAAGATCGGCAAGCCGCACGGCGCCGAGGATTTTGCCCGGTTGTCGGCCGTGCGCAAGGCGGTCGGCGACGGCTATGAGATCATGACCGACTGCAACCAGGGTTTTACCGTCGACGAAGCCATCCGGCGCGCCGAGCGGCTGCGCGATCTCGATCTCGCCTGGATGGAGGAACCGCTGCCGGCCGACGACATAGACGGCCATGTGCGGCTATCGAATTCGACGGCGACGCCTATCGCCGTCGGCGAGTCGCTCTATTCGATCCGCCATTTCCGCGAATATATGCAGAAGGGCGGCTGCAGCATCGTCCAGGTCGATGTCGGCCGCATCGGCGGCATCACGCCCTGGCTGAAGGTGGCGCATATGGCGGAAGCCTTCGACATGCCGATCTGCCCGCATTTCCTGATGGAACTGCATGTCAGCCTGGCCTGCGCGGTGCCGAACGGCAAATATGTGGAATATATCCCGCAGCTGGATGAGTTGACGGGCAAGAAGACGGTGATCGAAAACGGCCACGCCCTGGCGCCGGACGAGCCGGGACTCGGCATCGACTGGGATTTCGATGCGATCAAGGCGCTGAGCATCGTCGAATTCAGCGTCACCGTCACGGAGCGGAGGAACTGAGAATGCAGCGAATGGGCATGGTGCTTGGCCTGAAGCCGGAAAAGGTCGAGGAATATGTGCGCCTGCACGCCGCCGTCTGGCCGGACGTGCTCGAGATGATCGCCGCCTGCAACATCAAGAACTACTCGATCTACCTCAAGCGGCCGGAGAACCTGCTGTTCTCCTATTTCGAGTATCACGGCACCGACTATGCCGCCGACATGGCCAAGATGGCCGCCGATCCGAAGACCCAGGAATGGTGGTCGGTCTGCATGCCATGCCAGGAACCCTTGCCGACAAGGCAGGAGGGCGAGTGGTGGGCGACGATGGATGAAGTCTTCCACCATGACTGATGCCTTCGATCCCGCCTCGCTGGCGCAATCCTGGCCAAGGCCTGCAAAGCCGCGTCCGATCGTCACCTTCGGCGCCGGCTCGATCGTCGGTGATGCGCATTTCCCGGCCTATCGCAAGGCTGGTTTTCCAATGGTGGGTCTCTACGATCCGGACCAGGCCAAGGCTCGGAAACTGGCCGAACAATGGGGCGTGACGGCATTCGGCTCGGTGGACGAGGCGGCCGCCGTCAAGGATGCGATCTTCGATCTCGCAACGCCGCCCGGCCGGCACGCCGAGGTGCTGAAGGCCCTGCCCGACGACGCGGTCGCATTGATCCAGAAGCCGATGGGCAACTACCTTGGCGAGGCAACCGAGATCCTTGAAATCTGTCGCGCCAAGAAGCTCAAGGCTGCAGTGAATTTCCAGCTTCGCTTTGCGCCGATGATGCTGGCGCTGAAGGACGCGATCGCCAAGGGCTGGCTTGGCGAGGTCGTCGACTTCGATGCCTGGCTGGCGCTCGCAACGCCGTGGCAGCTCTGGGAATTCCTGCTTACGGCGCCGCGTGTCGAGATCGCCATGCATTCGATCCACTATCTCGACCTGATCCGGCAGCTTCTCGGCGACCCGAAGGGCGTGCATGCCAAGACGCTCGGCCATCCCAATCACAAGGTCGCGCAGACCCGGACAAGCGCCATCCTCGACTATGGCGACACGGTGCGCTGCGCGCTCTCGATCAACCACGATCATAAGTTCGGACGGCGGCATCAGGCCTGCGAGTTCCGTATCTGCGGCACCGAGGGCGCCGCCTACGTCAAGCTTGGCCTCAATCTCGACTATCCGCGCGGTGAGCCCGACGTGCTGGAAATCCACCCTAAAGGCGGCTCCGATTGGGTCGGCGTGCCGCTCACCGGCGAATGGTTCCCCGACGCCTTTGTCGGGCGCATGGCCAATGTGCAGCGCTTCGCCTCCGGGGAAGACAAAGAGCTGGTCAGCTCCGTCGAAGATGCCTGGAACACCATGGCACTGGTGGAAGCCGCCTATCGTTCGAGCGCCGCGCCGGCGACGCCGCTCACCGCAAAACCGTAAGGAACGGCATGGAACAGGTCACCTATTTCGACGACTACGAGATCGGCTCGTCGCGGCTGACCAGCGGCCGCACCATCACCGAGACCGACTTTGTCGTCCATGCCGGCCACACCGGCGATTTCTTTCCGCATCACATGGACGCCGAGTTCATGAAGACGACGCCCTTCGGCCAACGCATCGCGCATGGCACGCTGGTGTTCTCGGTCGGCGTCGGCCTGACCGCGAGCGTCATCAACCCGGTCGCCTTCTCCTACGGTTATGACAGGCTGCGCTTCATCAGGCCGGTCTTCATCGGCGACACGATCCGCACGCGCACGACGATCGCCGCGAAGGAAGACGATCCGAAGCGGCCGGCCTCCGGGCGCGTCATCGAACGCGTCGAGGTTTTGAACCAGCGCGACGAAGTCGTGCTGGCCGCCGATCACATCTATATCGTCGAGCGGCGCCCCCGGCTCGGCTGAAGATGGAGACACAACATGGCTGATCTGACAGGCAAGGTGGTGGTCGTAACGGCCGCTGCGCAAGGCATCGGTCGGGCTAGCGCGTTGGCTTTCGCCAAGGCTGGCGCGATCGTCCACGCCACCGACATCAATGAAGCGGCGCTGGCCGATCTCGGCGGCCACAAAGGCATCGTCAGTCGCAAGCTCGACGTGCTGAACGACGACGCCGTGAAGGCCGCCTTCGCCGAAATCGGCCGCGTCGATGTGCTTTTCAACTGCGCCGGTTTCGTCCACTCCGGCTCGATCCTGGAGATGAAGGACGAGGACCTCGACTTTGCCTTCAACCTCAATGTGCGCGCCATGATCCGCACTATCCGCGCCGTGCTGCCCGGCATGCTGGAGCGCGGCGATGGTTCGATCATCAACATGGCATCGGTCGCCGGCGCCCCGAAAGGCGTGCCCAACCGCTTCGCCTATGGCGTGACCAAGGCGGCCGTGATCGGGCTGACCAAGTCGATCGCCGCCGACTATGTCGGCACAGGCATTCGCTGCAACGCGATCTGCCCCGGCACGGTGGAGAGCCCCTCGCTCGAAAGCCGCATGCGGGCGCAAGGCGACTATGAGGCCGCCCGTGCCGCCTTCATCGCCCGCCAGCCAATGGGAAGGTTGGGCACGGCGGAGGAGATCGCCGATCTTGCCGTCTATCTCGCCGGCGCCACCTATACCACCGGGCAGGCCTATAATATCGACGGCGGCTGGTCGATCTGATGAGGCACCGAGCATGACCCGCATTACCGATCTTCGCGTCTTCGATCTGCGCTTCCCGACGTCGCAGAGCCTCGACGGGTCGGACGCGATGAATCCGGACCCCGATTATTCGGCCGCCTATGTCATCCTCGACGCCGATAGCGAGGGGCTCAGCGGCCACGGGCTCACCTTCACCATCGGCCGGGGCAACGAGATCTGCTGCGCGGCGATCGAGGCGCTGCGCCATCTTGTTGTCGGGATCGACTTGGACTGGGTCAAGCAAGATCCCAGCCGCTTCTGGCATCACGTGACCGGCGACAGCCAGTTGCGCTGGATCGGCCCGGACAAGGGCGCCATGCACCTCGCCGTCGGCGCGGTTGTCAATGCGGTCTGGGATCTTTGGGCCAAGCAAGCCGGCAAGCCGGTCTGGCGTCTGGTCGCCGAGATGAGCCCGGAAGAGATCGTGCGCATCGTCGACTTCCGCTATCTCACCGATGCGATCACGCCGGCCGAAGCGCTGGAGATCCTGAGGAAGACCGAGGCCGGCAAGGCCGAGCGCATCGCCACCCTCGAGCGCGAAGGCTATGCCTGCTATACCACATCGGCCGGCTGGCTCGGCTATCCCGACGACAAGCTGAGGCGCCTCTGCCAGGAAGCAGTCGACGAGGGGTTCAATCACATCAAGCTGAAGGTCGGCCGCGATCGCGCCGACGACATCCGCCGTCTCAGGATC
Source organism: Mesorhizobium sp. WSM3866 (assembly GCF_002294795.1). Lineage (NCBI taxonomy): Bacteria > Pseudomonadati > Pseudomonadota > Alphaproteobacteria > Hyphomicrobiales > Phyllobacteriaceae > Mesorhizobium > Mesorhizobium sp. WSM3866. The sequence continues at coordinate 92,361 of NZ_NSGC01000004.1, forward strand.
GCCCGCGAGGTGATCGGTCCGGACCGTTACCTGATGATCGACGCCAACCAGGTCTGGGAGGTCGACCAGGCGATCGACTGGCTGCGCGATCTTGCCTTCGCCAAGCCCTTCTTCATTGAGGAGCCGACCAGCCCGGACGATGTCGCCGGCCATGCCAAGATCCGCAAGGCGGTGGCGCCGATCAAGGTTGCGACCGGCGAGATGTGCCAGAACCGCATCATGTTCAAGCAGTTCATCGCCGGCGGCGCGATCGATATCGTGCAGATAGATTCCTGCCGCATGGGCGGCCTGAACGAGGTGCTGGCCGTGCTTTTGATCGCCGCCAAGTTCGGCTTGCCGGTCTGGCCGCATGCCGGCGGCGTCGGCCTGTGCGAATATGTCCAGCATCTGTCGATGATCGACTATGTCGCGGTGTCGGGCACCAAGGATGGACGGGTGATCGAATATGTCGATCACCTGCACGAGCATTTCGTCCAGCCCTGTGTCATCGAGAATGCGGCCTACATGCCGCCGACGGCGCCGGGCTTCTCGATCGAGATGAAGCCGGATTCCATCGCCGCCTATCGGCACCAAGGCTGAATTCGAGCCGTGGCGGAGGCGGCCTACACCTGCGTTACGGCATCGCCTCTCCAAGCACTCAGCACGATTTGGCGCGCGTCAATCGACCTCGACAGCAAGCACCGCGGCACAATCTCCGGCCTTGACCAGGCCGGGGAAATGACGCGCGGCCAAGAGCCCCGACATTCTCGCCTTGATCTCCTGGGGCGCGGTGCCGGTGTGACCGGTCGAATGGATGCGCGCCACGACCTGGCCTTCCTCCACCTTCTCGCCGAGATCGATCATGGTCTCGATCATGCCCTCGTCTTCGGCAAATGCAAAGCAGTCGCCCGAAGGCATGTCGAGCCATTGGGTTTGGCTCTTCTCGACGGCGCCACCAACGATGCCGGCATGGCGAAGCACATTGAGGATGCCACGGCGAGCGATGCGCACCGTCTCGGCCCGGGCCGTGCCGCCACCGCCGAGCTCGGTAGTGACGAAGACCTTGCCCATCTGCTCGGCCGCGGTGTCATACATGCCAACGGTATCGATCTCGGTCATGCGCATCGAGAACGGAGCCGCGAAGGCCTCGACCGCGGCGAAGGCCTTTTCCTCCTGCTCCTTGTCCAGCAGCGTATGCGCGGCGCAGAACGGCACGAAGTCCAGCGTCTTTCCGCCGGAGTGGAAGTCGAACACGATGTCCGCCCGCGGCAACAATTCGCGCTGGAAATAGTCGGCGATCTTTTCCGTCACGCTACCGTCCGGCCGGCCAGGAAAGCTGCGGTTCATGTTGCCCTTGTCGATCGGCGAGGTGCGGCTGCCGGCGCGGAACGCCGGATAGTTCATCGCCGGCACGATGATGACGGTACCGGTGACATCCTTCGGGTCGAGCGTGCGGGCGAGCTCGTAGAGCGCCAGCGGGCCTTCATATTCGTCGCCGTGATTTCCCCCGGTGAGCAGCGCCGTCTGCCCCTTGCCGTTACGGACGACACAGATCGGAATCATCACCGACCCCCAGGCGGAATCGTCGCGGCTGTAGGGCAGGCGCAGGAAGCCGTGCTGGACACCGTCGCGCTCGAAATCGACCGTCGGCGTGATCGGCGATGGAGGCAGAGCTGACATCGGGCTCAATCCTTGACGAACAGCTTGCGCGGCACGTTGGCCAGGCACTCGACGCCGGTCTCGGTGATCAGGATCGATTCGGTGATTTCAAGTCCCATTGTCTCGAGCCACAGACCCGTCATGAAATGGAAGGTCATGCCGGGCTTGAGCTCGGTGCGATCGCCGGGGCGCAGGCTCATCGTGCGCTCGCCCCAATCCGGCGGATAGGAAAGACCGATCGAGTAGCCGGTGCGGTTGTCCTTGACGATGCCGTACTTCTTCAGCACGGCGAAGAAGGCATTGGCGATGTCCTCGCAGGCATTGCCCGGCTTGGCGGCGGCAAGGCCCGCCTCCATGCCCTCGAGCGTCGCCTTCTCGGCGTCGAGGAAGGCTTGCGTCGGCTTGCCAAGGAAGACGGTGCGCGACAGCGGGCAGTGGTAGCGGTTGTAGCAGCCGGCGATCTCGAAGAAGCTGCCCTCGCCCGCCTTCATCGGCTGGTCGTCCCAGGTGAGATGCGGCGCCGAGGCGTCGGCGCCCGATGGCAAGAGCGGCACGATCGCCGGATAGTCGCCGCCGATGCCCTCAACGCCGCGCGTGCCGGCATCATAGATCTCGGCGACCAGATCGCATTTGCGCATGCCGACCTCGATCTTGTCGACGATGCGCTGATGCATGGCCTCGACGATGCGGGCGGCCTTGCGCATATAGTCGATCTCGGTCGGGCTCTTCACGGCGCGCTGCCAGTTGACCAGCGCGGTGGCGTCGACGAAGCGGGCGTTGGGCAGATGCTTCTGCAGCGAGGCGAAGGCAGCCGCCGAGAACCAATAATTGTCCATCTCGACGCCGATGGTCAGCTTGTCCCAGCGGCGATCGGCAAGCACGCTGGCGAGATGGTCCATCGGGTGCCGCTCGGTCGACTGCACATAGTGATCGGCGTAGCCAATGATGTTGTCATGCGCGAGATAGGCGGTGCGCTTGGCGCCGTTGGCATCCTGGCCGCGGCCATACCAGACCGGCTCGCCCGAAGGCGGCACGATGACCGCCTGATGCACATAGAAGGACCAGCCGTCATAGCCGGTCAGCCAGGCCATGTTGGAGGGATCGCTGACGATCAGCAGATCGACCCGCTTGGCCTCCATGGCTTTCCGCGTCTTGGCAAGGCGATCGGCAAATTCGCTTCGCGAGAATTTCAGGTTTGGCTGCATTTTGTTGGTCCTCGTTTGTTGGGCCTCGCGGCCATATTCAGCTTTCGAAAATCGTTCCCGCCTTCGCTGCCCGCGCGCGGTCGCGGGCTAAAGTGGCGATCGCGGTGTCCTGCACGCCGGTGCCAGTGAGATCGGCGAGGGTGATGTCACCGGCCGATCGTCGTCCGTGCTTTTTCCCGGCGATGATCTGGCCGAGCTCGGTGACTTCCGCGTCGGCCGCCATCGCCCCTGCCTCGATGGCGTGGTGAAGCTCGCCCAAGCGCCGCGTCTGCTTCGCGCTGTCTGCGACATAGAGATCTGCCAGGCGAAGGATCGCCGGCGCGATCTCGTTCTTGTGCTCGGCATCCGAGCCCATCGCGGTGATGTGCTGGCCGGCCGAGACGAACCCGGCCTTGATCAGCGGCTCGGTCGAAGGCGTGGTGGTGACGATGATGTCGGCGCCCGCTGCCGTCCTCGCCGCATCCGGCTCGGCACGCACCATGATGCCCAGTCTCTCGCGCAAGCGGGCCGCGGTCGCCTCGGCCTTGGCCGCATCGCGCGCCCAGACGCGCGCCTCCGCGATCGGCCTGACGAGACGCAGCGCTTCCAATTGCAGGCCGGCCTGCAAACCGGCGCCGAAGATCGCCGCTATGCTGGAGTCTTCGCGCGACAGATGCTTGGCCGCGACTGCGCCGGCTGCGGCGGTGCGCACATCGGTCAGATAGCCATTGTCGAGCAGCAGCGCCTCGACCACACCGGTCTTGGCCGAAAGCAGCACCATCATGCCGCCGCCGCTCGGCAGGCCGAGCTTCGGATTGTCGAAGAAGCCGGAGCTTATCTTGACGGCGAAGCCATCTATGCCGGGCACGTAGGCGGACTTCACGTCGACCTCGCCGCGATGCTCGTGAATGTCGAGCCTCAAGATTGGCGGCATCGCCACCGGCATTGTCGCCAAAGCCCGAAAGGCGTTCTCGACGCAGGCGACCGCATCCAGATCGAGCGTCACGATCTTGCGCAGGTCTGTTTCGGTGAGGATGGTCATGCGGCTCATGTGGGGCGCTCCGTCAGTGCAGCGTTGCCGCAGACGATGCGGCGATGCAGGCTCATGTCGATGTTGCGGCCAGACAGGATGGCCACCACCGGTCCTTTCGCAGTGACCTTCCCAGCAAGCAGCGCGCCGATGCCGACCGCGCCCGCGCCTTCGACGATCTCGCGCTCCTGCTCATAGGCATGCCGAATGCCGGCGGCGATCTCGTCCTCGGAAAGCAGGATGACGTCGTCGAGCAGCTCACGGCACATGGCAAAGGTCAGCCGGTTATCGAGGCCGATGCCGCCGCCCAGCGAGTCCGCAAGCGTCGGCAATTCCTCGATCTGCACGGGGCGGCCGGCATCGAGGCTCGCCTTCATCGCGGCACCGCGCGACATCGAGACGCCGACGACTTTGGTGGCCGGGCTCACCCCCTTGACCGCCGCCGCAACGCCGGCTGCCAGGCCGCCGCCGGAGAGCGGCACTAGCACACTTGCTGCGTCCGGAACCTGCTCCATGATCTCCAGCCCCAGCGTGCCCTGCCCGGCGACGATGTCGGGATGGTCGAAGGGCGGCAGCATGACCAGCCGCTCCTCCGCGACCAGCCTGTCGACCTCCTGCTGGGCATCGTCCTGGCTGTTGCCGACGATGCGAATATCCGCGCCGAGGCGGCGGATTGCGTCGAGCTTGTTCTCGGGCACCAGCCTCGACATGCAGATCACCGCCCGCATGCCCTCGAGCTTCGCCGCATGGGCCAGCGCGCGGCCGTGATTGCCGGTCGATGCCGCGACGACGCCGCGCGACCTTTCCTCCGGACTCAACGCGGCGATCGCGTTGGACGCGCCACGCAGCTTGAACGCGCCGGTCGTCTGGTGATGTTCCAGCTTGAGGTGAACGGGATGGCCCACGCGATCCGAGAGGCTTTGCGACAACACAGTCGGCGTCCACTCGACCTTTCCGGCAATGCGTTCGCGCGCAACGCGGATATGCTGAAGCGTGACTTCCGTTTTGGTCATTGGCATGCCCGCTCACCGGGCCAATGGCTTCGTCATCAGCCGGCCGAACTGCGGCCGCGCCGTGTCGTCGCCGCAAAGCCGCAGGCAGTTCCAGGCGCTCGCCTGGTTGCTGGTGACGACCGGGCGGCCGATTGCCTCCTCCATGCCTGGAACGGCGAGCGCCGCGCGTAGCGCGGTGCATGAAACGAACAGCGCATCCGCCTGCGCATGCGTCGCCTTGCGCGCCAGATCGACGAGCGAGGTAGGCTCGATGCGTGCCATCTCCCGATCGTCCTCGAAGCCGAGGCAGGTGACGCTCTCGATGTCGAAGCCGTGCGCGGCGAAATAGGCGGCCATCGGCCGGCTGGTCTCGACAGTGTAAGGGGTGAGAATGCTGATCCGCTTCACGCCAAAAGCGTTGAGGCCGCGCACGCCGGCCATGGGCGGCGTGACCACGGGAACATTCGGCTTGGCCGCCTGGATCGCCTGCTCGATCTCGGCGTCGCCGATCACCACGGAAGCAGACGTGCAGGAATAGCAGACGGCATCGAGCGTCTCGTCCGGCAGGATCAGTGCCGCGCCCGCCGAAAGCGAGGGCTGCATCTTGCGCAGATTGTCCGGCGTCGTCGGATTGGCGTAGGGGATGCGCGCGACGTAGACGCCGATCCGCTCGCTCGCCACCATGCGGCGGAAGTCGACCTCGCTGGTATGATCGGTGGCCAAAGCAATCAGCCCGACGCGCTTTTCGAGCGGACGCGCATCGAGTGCGGGCCGGGTCGATGCCAGCTCGATTTCGGGCAACAGTTTCATGACTTTCATCTCTCGATCCTGCCGTAACGACGCTCCAGCCAGCGCAACAGCACGACGGAGCAGAGGCTGATGACGAGGAAGAAGGCGCCAACCAGCGTCATCGGCTCGATGTAGCGGTAATAGGTATTGGCGACGCTCTTGGCTTGGTTCATCAGCTCCAGCACGGTGATCGCCGAAAGCAGCGGCGTCTCCTTGAACATGGCGATGAAGTAGTTGGCCAAGGCCGGGATCATCGGCGGGATCGCCTGCGGCAGGATGACATGCGTCCAGGTGTGGCGGCCGTTAAGATTGCAGGCCTTGGCAGCCTCCCACTGGCCGCGCGGCACATTGTCGATGCCGGCGCGATAGACCTCGGCCGTATAGGTGCCGTAGTGCAGTCCAAGCCCGATGACGCCCGCCACCAAGGGCGGCAGCAGGATGCCGATATCGGGCAGGACGTAGAAGATGAAATAGAGCTGCACCAGAAGCGGCGTGCCGCGGATGAATTCGGCGAACCAGCCGACGCTGCGCGACACCGTGCGGTTAGGCGAGCGCCGCGCCAGCGCGATCGCCAGACCGACGATCCCGGCCAGGATCGAGCCGAGCACGGTCGCCAGGATCGTGATCTTCACCCCCTGGATCAGGGTCGGCATGATCTCCCAGACAAAGTTCCAATCCCATTCCATTAGCGGGCCCATTCCATCAGACACGCACTCCGTCGAGACCGCGCGCCATGCGGCGCTCCAGCGAGCGCACGCCCCAGGAGATGATCAGCGCGAGCGCGAAATAGATGACGAGAACGGAGACGAAGGGCATCAGCGTGCTGCCGGTCTGCGAGCGAACCACCTGCGCCTGGAAGGTGAGATCGGCAAGCGAGATCAGCGATACGACCGAGGTCGCCTTGAGCAGCTCGATCGCGTTGTTGCCGAAGGTTGGCAGCATGATGAGCAGCGCCTGCGGCAGGATGACGTAGCGCATGCCTTGCCAGCGGCCGAGATTAAGCGCGGTGCAGGCCTCATATTGCTCACGGCCGATCGACAGGATGGCGCCGCGCACAACTTCCGCCGCATAGGCCCCGACATTGAGCCCCAGCGCCAGCACGCCGGCCTGCAAAGGCGTCAGCGACAGACCGGCGAAGGGCAGCACGAAATAGGCCCAGAACAGCTGCACGAAGATCGAGGTGCCGCGGAAGAACTCGATATAGGTCGTGGCAATCGCGCGCACGATGAAGAAGCGCGACACACGTCCCATGCCGGCGAGAAAGGCCATGACGAGCGCGAGCACCGACCCCATCAGCGTCAGCTCGATGGTGACAAGCGCTCCCTGCAATATCAGGCCGAGATAGCCGGACCACTGGGTCATTGAGTTTCAAATTTTCCTAACGTTTGCAGTCGTTGCGAGAGGCTGCGACAGCCTTGTCCCCGCCCACGGGAGAAGATGCCGTCAGGCAGATGAGGGGCAGCGCTGACCTTGAAATGCTGGCGCGCCGCCCCTCATCCGGCTCTTCGAGTGACCTTCTCGCCGCAAGCGGGAAGAAGGGAGATTACTTCGCCGCGCAGAGCTTCTCGCGCGTCGTCGACATCGCCGCCTTGGCCGAGAAGCCGTAGGGCTCTATGATCTTGGCGAACTCGCCGGACTTCTTCATCTTGGCGAGCTCGACGTCATAGGCATCGCGCAGCGCCTCGTCGCCCTTCTTGAAGGCGGCGCCGTCGCAATAGACCGGCGCGCCCTGCACCGGCGCGATCACTTCGAGATTCGGATCATTGGCCTTCTTGATGAGGTCGTTGATCGACAGAACGGGCAGCGAATAGGCATCGATGCGGCCGTCCTGCACCATCTTCAGGCCGCTCTGGCCGTCCGGCACGACGATGACGCGGTCGCGCGGCACGCCGGCATTGAGCGCCAGCTTCTCCTCGGTGCCGCCGCCCGGCGCGCCGATAGTGGCCGACGTGTCCTTGGCGACGTCCTCATAGCTCTTGAAACCCTTCGGGTTGCCCTTCTTCACCAGCATCGCTTCCGCATCGCACAGCACCGGCTCGGAATAGGCGACCGCCGCGCAGCGCTCAGGCTTCATGAACAGGCCGGCGGTGACGACGTCGAAGCGGCCGGCCTGCAGGCCGGGGATCATGGCGCCGTATTCAGAGATGGAGGCGACGATATCGTTGACGCCGAGGCGCTTGAAGATCTCGCGCGCTACGTCGGGTGCAGCGCCCGAGACCTTGCCGTCCGCGGCGACCGCCGTGTAGGGCGGCTCGTTGGCAATGGCGACGCGGGCAAAGCCCTGCTGCTTGAGCTGCTCGAGCTTTGCGTCGTCTGCCGAACGCGCGCCGGAGGCGAGCAGCATGGTGCTTACGGCGAGACCGGCGACGCCAGCCAGGATGCCAAGTTTCTTCATCGTTCCCAACTCCTTGTTTCTCTTCTTGGTTCGCTCGGTTCGGATGGCGTCCTTGCCACCCGTTTCTGGATTTCGGGACGGCTTCGCCGCCCTGGCATGACGGTCAGACGCGATGTCCGGCCGCGATGATCTTCTTCAGGAAGCCCTGCGTGCGTTCCTGCTTGGGATGGCGGAAAATCTCATCGGGCTTGCCTTCCTCGACGATCCTGCCGCGATCGAAGAACAGCACGCGATCGGCGAAGTCGTGGGCAAAGCCCATCTCATGAGTGACGAGCAACATCGTCATGTCGGTTTCGGCGGCGAGCTTGCGCATGACATTGAGCACCTCCTCGACCAGCTCGGGGTCGAGCGCCGAGGTGACCTCGTCGAACAGCATGATCTTTGGCGACAGCGCCAGCGCGCGGGCGATCGCGACGCGCTGCTTCTGGCCGCCGGAAAGCTGTGCCGGCATGCTCTTCGCCTTATCGGCGAGGCCCACCATGTCGAGCAGTTCCATCGCCCGTTTTTCGGCGGCGGCTCGCGCCACGCCCTTGGTCAGCATCGGCGCCAGCGTGACATTGTCCATGACGCATTTGTGCGGGAAAAGATTGAAGAGCTGGAAGACCATGCCGATCTTCTGGCGCATCTTGGCCAGGTGCCGCTCGTCGGCCGGCACCAGCTGGCCGTTGCGCTCCATGTGATAGAGCTGCTCGCCGTCGATCTGGATATGGCCGCCGTCGATCTTTTCCAGCGTCATCAGGATGCGCAGGATCGTCGTCTTGCCCGATCCGGATGGGCCGATCAGCGCCAGCTTCTCGCCTGGCATGACCTGCATCGACAGGCCGTCCAGCACCTTGAAGGCGCCGAAGCTCTTCGAAATGGCGTCGACCTTGATGATGGGCGCGGGCAATCCATTTCCCCGTTCTGAAGCGGCCTATGCTCCTAACGATGCGAAACGCGCTAAATCATGTCAATTAGGAAAATAATATCATGACAATTTTTCGAGAGCTGCACAATTTCAGGGCAATTGGCGAGCCGCTTTTGCATCAGATGGCGAGCAGAAGATGCTCCGGATCGCCCAGCAGGAGCTTGGCGACAACGCTCAAGCCCGAGCGCAGTTCCCCTTCGGTGGTCGAGCCGAGCGAGATGCGCACGGCCGGATGCCACGGCGTGTCGGCGATGCGGAACGACGTGCCCGGGGCAATCGCCACGCCGCGCAGGCGCGCCTGCGCAACGAAGCTCTCCTCGGCGCGGTCGCCCGGCAATTCGAGCCACAGATGCAGCCCTTCGCGATGGGAGCGATAGTCGACGCCGGCCAGCATTTCGGCTGCGATTTCCTGCCGGCGTCTCAACGCCCCGCGTTGCCAGTTGACCAACTCAAAAGCCGTGCCGTCATTCACCCACCGCGTCGCGATTTCCGCCACCATCGGCGTCGCCATCCAGTTCGAGACGAGATGGCGGTTGGCGACGGCCGCGACATAGCGGTCGGGCACGGCGAGATAGCCGATGCGCAGGCCGGGCACGGTGATCTTGGTGAAGGAGGTGACGTAGAGCGTCCGCTCGGGCGCGAAGGCGGCAACCGCCGGAGGCCGGCCTTCGACGAGCGGCCCGAGCACGTCGTTCTCGATGATGGCGATGTCATGTTTGCGCGCGACCGCGGCGATCTGCTCGCGCCGGCTGTCGTCCATCAAGCTCGCCGTCGGGTTGATGACCGATGGCTGGACGAAAACAGCGCGAATGCCGGAGAGACGGCAGGCCTCGTCCAACGCTTCCGGGACCAGGCCGTTGCCGTCGATCGGCAGGCCCTCGAGGTTGAAGCCGAGATAGCGGGCGAGCGGCACCAGCGTGTGGTGGCCGATCGCCTCGGTGGCGACCGTCGAACCGGGCGGTGCGACGCTCATCAGCGCTACCGTCATGCCGGCGGTGGCGCCGTTGGTGAGGCTGATGTTCTGCGGTGAGGCGTCGAGGCCGCAGAGCTTCAGCCATTCGACCGCCACCGTGCGATGACGCGGGAACACCATGTTCGGCCGGAACGACAGCGCCGAACTCGACGGCAGGTTCTCGGCCAGCCACCCCAACGCCTGCTTCAGCTTCTCCAGATGCATCGGCTCGCAGACCGGCTTCAGGATCGAGAGGTCGATGACCTCGCCCAACCGTTCCGGAAGGTAGGGCGGCTCCGGCTCCCGGCGCTGCGTCTGCACGAAGCTGCCGCGGCCGACCTCGCCGGCAATCAGACCGCGGCGGATCAGTTCCTCATAGGCGCGGCTGACCGTCTGGACCGAAAGTTTCAGGTCGTCGGCAAGCCGCCGGTGCGTCGGCAGTCGCGCGCCATTGGCGAGCTTTCCGTCATGGATGGCGCGCGCGAACTGATCGGCCAGCGAGAGGTAGGCCGGGCGGCGGATGAGCGCAGGATCTGGCTGCCATAATGTCATGACTTTATTAGAGATCGAAATCAGTGCAATTGACAATCGAAATAATGCATCGTCATGGTGTCCGGAACAAAAAGCGGGGCCGGCATGGCGGCAGCGAAACTCGATCCGATCGACCTCAAGATCCTCGACGCCATCCAGCGCGACGGGCGCATCACCAAGCTGGCGCTGGCCGAGAAGGTCGGCCTGTCGCCGACGCCTTGCTGGATGCGGCTGCGCAAGCTGGAAAAGGCCGGCATCGTCGCCGGCTACCACGCCGCAATCGCCATGCGCGCGATCGCGCCGGTGGCGACCGTGCTGATGGAGGTGACATTGGCCAGCCACCGGCAAGCCGATTTCGACCGTTTCGAGCGGGTCATCCGCGACGTGCCCGAGATCGTCGCCTGCTGGTCGGTCGGCGGCGGCGTCGACTATGTGGTGAAAGTGATGGCGCGGGACATCGACGCCTATCAGCGGCTGGTCGACGCCCTGCTGGAACGCGAGATTGGCATCGACCGCTACTTCACCTACATCGTCACCAAGACGGTGAAGGAGGAGTCCGTGGTGCCTGTCGCCGACCTGTTGCCAGGCTGAAGCCGGAGAGATCGTCTGGCCCGGCGGGGGATGAGAGACAATCTCTCTCCTGGCGGCTGACGAAAAAGCCTCTCTGTCTCGGTCGCGCGGCTAATCTCTCCGCATCGCCTTGGCACCGGGAGACAAACGATGTCCGCGCATTTTGCACGCCCACACCGCCACGAAGCACTGGATCGTCTCGCCGATCGCCGGCTGCTGCGCGATCTCGGCTATATCGGGGGCCATTGGACCGCCGGCGACTCGGCTGCGAGCTTCGCAGTCACCGATCCGGCCACCGGCGCTACAGTCGCCTTCGTTGCCGCCCTCGGCGCAAGCCAAACGGCGGAGGCTGTCGACGCGGCAGCGCGTGCCCTGCCGGCCTGGCGCTCCGCGCTGCCGCAGGAGCGCTCCGGAATCTTGCGAAAATGGTTCGAGCTGATCGTCGCCGCCAAGGACGACCTGGCGCTGCTGATGACGCTTGAACAGGGCAAGCCGCTAAAGGAATCGCTGGGCGAGATCGACTACGCCGCCTCCTTCCTCGAGTGGTATGCCGAGGAAGCAAAGCGCCTCAATGCCGAAAGCGTCACCAGCCATTTGCCGAATGCTCAGATGACCGTTCGCCGCGAGCCGCTCGGCGTCGTCGGCGTCGTCACCCCATGGAACTTTCCGTCGGCCATGCTCACCCGCAAGGCCGCTGCGGCGCTTGCCGCCGGCTGCACCGTGGTGGCGCATCCGTCCTCGGAAACGCCGCTTTCGGCGCTGGCGCTGGCCGAGCTCGGCGAGCGTGCCGGCCTGCCCGCCGGCGTCTTCAACGTTGTCACCGGGGATGCGCGCACCATCGTCGGCGCGATGTGCGCTGACGCCCGGGTGCGCGCCATGAGCTTCACCGGTTCGACCGACGTCGGCCGGCTGATTGCCGCGCAGAGCGCGCCGACGATGAAGCGACTGGTCATGGAGCTCGGCGGCCATGCGCCGCTGATCGTCTTCGATGATGCCGATATCGAAAAGGCGGTGACGATCGCCCTCGACGCCAAATTCGCCACCTCCGGCCAGGATTGTCTTGCCGCCAACCGCATCTATGTGCAGCGCCAGATCTATGACCGCTTCTGCGCCGCCCTCGCCCGTCGCATCGAGCGTCTGCGCACCGGCAACGGGCTTTCACCCGACGCCGATATCGGCCCGCTGATGCATGAGCGCGCCGTCAAGAAGGTGGAGGAGCAGGTCGCAGACGCGCTGGCTCGCGGCGCGCGCTGCCTCATCGGCGGCAAGCGCCATGCGGCCGGGCCGCTGTTCTATCAGCCAACGCTGCTCGTCGATGTGCCGGACGAGGCGCTGATCATGCATGAGGAAACCTTCGGCCCGGTCGCCGCCGTCACCCCGTTCGACGAGGAAGCGGAAGTCGTCGCCCGCGCCAATGCTACCGAATATGGCCTTGTCGCCTATGTCGTGACCGAGAACGGCGCGCGCCAGGCGCGCATGGGTCGCGCGCTTGAATACGGTATGGTCGCGATCAACCGGGTGAAGATCACCGGCGCGCCGATCCCGTTCGGCGGAGTCAAGCAGTCCGGCATCGGCCGCGAAGGCTCGCGCCATGGCCTCGAAGCCTTCACCGATCTGAAATACCTTTGTCTGGACGTCGCCTAGCGCACGCCGGAAGAATTCCCTGCAAGGAGAAAAAAGATGCTCGAACAGTCCAACGAACTTTCGGCCTGGGATCGCGACCACTTCTTCCATCCCTCGACGCATATGGGCACGCATGCGCGGGGCGAGTCCCCGGCACGCATCATGGCCGGCGGCGAAGGCGTCACCGTCTGGGACAACACCGGCAAGAAGAGCATCGATGCCTTTGCCGGCCTCTATTGCGTCAATGTCGGCTATGGCCGCCACAAGATCGCCGATGCCATTGCCGAGCAGGCCAAGAACCTCGCTTATTATCACGCCTATGTCGGGCACGGCACCGAGGCCTCGATTACGCTCGCCAAGATGATCATCGACCGCGCGCCGAAGGGCATGTCGAGGGTCTATTTCGGCCTCTCCGGCTCCGACGCCAACGAGACCAACATCAAGCTGATCTGGTATTACAACAACGTTCTCGGTCGGCCGGAGAAGAAGAAGATCATCTCGCGCTGGCGCGGCTACCACGGCTCCGGCGTCATGACAGGATCGCTGACCGGGCTCGAGCTGTTCCACAACGCCTTCGACCTGCCGCGCGCGCCGATCATGCACACCGAGGCCCCCTATTATTTCCGCCGCGCCGACCGCTCGATGAGCGAGGAGCAGTTTTCGCAATATTGCGCCGACAAGCTCGAGGAGATGATCCTTGCCGAGGGCCCGGACACCGTCGCGGCCTTTATCGGCGAGCCGATCCTCGGCACCGGCGGCATCGTGCCGCCGCCCGCCGGCTATTGGGAAAAGATCCAGGCAGTGCTGAACAAATACGACGTGCTGCTTGTCGCCGACGAGGTGGTGACCGGCTTCGGCCGTCTCGGCACCATGTTCGGCTCCGACCATTACGGCATCAAGCCGGACCTGATCACCATCGCGAAGGGCCTGACGTCTGCCTATGCGCCGCTTTCCGGCGTCATCGTCTCCGACAAGGTCTGGCAGGTGCTGGTCAGGGGTTCCGACAAGCTGGGCTCGCTGGGCCACGGCTGGACCTATTCGGCGCATCCCATCTGCGTCGCCGCGGGCGTCGCCAATCTCGAACTGATCGACGAGATGGATCTGGTGAGGAATGCCGGCGAGACCGGCGCTTATTTCCGCGCCGAGCTAACCAAGGCCGTCGGCGACCACAGAAACGTCGGCGAGGTCCGCGGCGACGGCATGCTGGCTGCGGTCGAGTTCGTCAGGGATCGCGACGATCGCGTCTTCTTCGATCCGGCGCTCAAAGTGGGCCCGCAGATCGCCACGGCGCTCGCGGCAAGCGGCGTCATCGCCCGCGCCATGCCGCAGGGCGACATCCTCGGCTTCGCGCCGCCGCTTTGCCTGACGCGCGAGGAGGCCGACACCATCGTCGCCAAGACCGCCGACGCCGTGAACAGCGTGTTTGCCAGCCTCTGAGGCAATCCAAGAAAGGTGTGAAACGGTTTTCCGTGGGGAATTGCGCGAAGGCAAAGGAACAGATTGACATGAATGCCATGACCAGAACCGTCCCGGCCACGATGGCCGCCGTGCAGCTCACCGGCCACGGCGGCCTGGAAAAACTCGTCTACCGCACCGATGTGAAGGTGCCGTCGCCGGCTGCCGGCGAGGTGCTGGTCAAGGTCAGCGCCTGCGGCATGAACAACACCGACGTGTGGGTGCGCCAGGGCGCCTATGGCACGGAAGAAGATGCGGCCGCGGTATCGACCTGGCGCCGGCAAGGCAACACGCTGACCTTTCCTCGCATCCAGGGCACCGATACGGTCGGCACCATCGTCGCCGTCGGTGACGGCGTACCCGCCGAGCGCATCGGCGAACGCGTCATGGTCGACTTCTCCATTTACAACCGTGACGACGATTCGCTTGCCGACATCGACTATATGGGCCACGGCCGTGACGGCGGCTATGCCGAATACCAGGCGCTGCCGGCCGAGAACGCGCATGTCGTCAATACCGATTTGAGCGATGTCGAGCTCGCCACCTTCTGCTGCGCCTATCTCACCGGCGAGCAGATGCTGGAACGTGCAGGCTTGAAGGCCGGCGAACGGGTGCTGGTCACCGGCGCCTCCGGCGGTGTCGGCTCCGGCATCGTGCAGCTGGCGCGGGCGCGGGGCGCCATTCCCTATGCCGTGGTCGGCAAGGGCAAGGAGCAAGCGGTGCTCGACATCGGCGCCGAGAAAGTGATCACGCGCGGCGTGGCCGACCTGCCTGCCGCCGTCAACGAAGCGACCGCTGGCCAACCCATCGACGTGGTCGCCGATCTTGTCGGCGGCGCCATCTTCAATGATCTGCTGCGCATCCTGCGGCCCGAGGGACGCTACACCACCGCAGGCGCCATCGCTGGGCCGGTGGTGCAGCTGGACCTGCGCACCATGTATCTGAAGCAGCTTCAGCTGCACGGATCGAGCCAGGGCACCAGGGCCGATTTCCGCCGCATCGTGCGCTACATCGAGGAGAAGAAAATCCGCCCGCTGGTCGGCGGCGTCTACAAGCTGTCGGACTTCCACCGCGCCCAGACCGACTTCATGGCCAAGGACTTCGTCGGCAAGCTGGTGGTGGTGCCGGACGCGATTGCCGACACGAACAAGTAACGGCCGATGGCGGCGGCCGACGGTTGACCTTCGCGGTCAGCCCTTGCGCTCCTGAAGGATGTTGCCGCCATCCACGACGAGGACGGCCCCGTTGACATAGCTGGCGCCGTCGGACGCCAGGAACAGCACAGCCGCAGCGACCTCCTCCGGAGTGCCGGCGCGTCCAAGCGGCGTGTTTTGCGCCGCGACGAGCTCTTCCGGCGTCGAGGCGCCCGTCGCGATCCAGCCCGGCGCCACGGCGTTGACGGTGACGCCGCTGCGGCCGACCTCCAGCGCAAGCGCATGCGTCAGCCCGACCATGCCTGCCTTGGCGGCGGAATAAGCGGCCTCGCCTTCGTTGGAGACGTAAGGGCCGGTGACCGAGGCCATGTTCACCACGCGTCCATGACCGCGCTCTACCATGCCGGCCAGAAATGCGCGTGTGGCAAGGAATGTGGTCTTCAGGCTGACATCGATGCTGCGGTCCCAGTCGCGCTCGCTGAGATCGAGAAATCGCCGCTGCAGCGCCGGCTGAGCGACCGTTCCCATCCCGGCATTGTTGACGAGGATATCGATCTCGCCGACCTCCGAGCAGAGCCGCTCGACATCCGCTGCACGCGTCAGATCGGCCACCACCGCACGAACGTCGAGCCCCTCCGCCCGCAGCTCTTCAGCGCGCTGCTCGACGCGATGCGACGAGGCGGTGATCGCGACCGCAAGCCCGGCGTCGCCGAGTGCGCGCGCCACCGCGACGCCGATGCCGTCGGCGGCGCCCGCGCCGGTCACCAGCGCCGTGCGGGATTTGCGAAACGTGGTCATGAGCCCTCCAAGGCGATGACGCCAATGCCGCGAGTCAGTATCCGGCGCTGATGCCGAAATCGATCGAAAGCGCGGCCCCGGTGATCGGCGCCGCGCCGGGCTGGCAAAGATAATGGATGAAGGAGGCGATCTCTTCCACGCCGATGAACCGTGCTCTTTCCCCTTGCGGGTAGTGCCCAAGGAGCCGGCGCTTGTAGCCGTCCGGGTCATCTCCGCCATAGGTCCTTGCCTGATACTCGATCATCGGCGTCGCCGTGTCGCCAGGACAGACGGCGTTGACCCTGATGCCGTGCGGCGCAAGCTCCAGGGCGAGAGCCTTGGTCAGCATCACCAGCCCGCCTTTGGAGGCGCAATAGACCGCCGCGCCGCTGTTGCCGACGATGCCCGCGTCGGAGGCGATATTGATGATAACGCCCTGCGCCGCCGACAGGTGCGGAATGGCGGCCGAGATCAGGAAGAAGGCGCCTTTGAGATTGACATCCAGCACCAGGTCCCATTGCTCTTCGCGGACCTCGCTTGCCGCTCCCTCGAGCCAGACGCCGGCGGCGTTGACGAGAATGTCCAGGCCGCCTCCCCACTCGCGGGCCTTGTCCACAACCTCCCGGCAGGCGGCGACGGAACGGATATCGAGCGGCAGACCGATCGCGTTCGCACCGGTCGCGGCAATCCTTGACACGGCCTCGTCGAGTTTCGCGCCGGGAAGGTCGGCGAGCACGATCCGCTCACCGTCAGCCGCAAGGCGCAGTCCCGTCGCAAGACCCATTCCCCCGGCGCCGCCCGCGATCAGGACGGTTCTTGCAGCCATTCGATAACCTCCGCTGTGCGATGAGCGTTGCGGCGAGACACAGTCCGGCATCCGAACCACGTCGGAGAGACATCTCGCATGCGCCACGCCGGACAAACAATGATCACAGCACCGAAGCCATTCGCTTCGCGATCACCCCAGCTCCAGCGTCGTGATGCCGAAAACCTTCGACGGCACATTGCCTGGTTTGCCGCCCCGATACATGCGGGTCGTCGTGAATCCGGGGACCATGCCGACAGCCTGAAGCACGGCGGTGAAGCCGATCTGGGTGGCCGGCACGTCGATATGCAGCGCCTCGCCTGCCGTCCTTCCCGTCAGTTCCGCCATCAAAGCCAGGGCTGTCTCCATGTCGTCCGCGAACAGCGGACCGATCTTGAAACCTTCGCGGCATCGGCGCGCCACGCCGTAGCCGGCAAGGCCGGTCGAGCCAGTGGACATCATCGCGATCCGGGGCGGCCGCAGCCATGCCCGCAGGAAGGCCTCCCGAGGCGCCGGGAAGCACTGGCGGTCATAGGCCAGGATCTCGGCTGTCTCGGCGGCGGCAACGGACCGGATTTCCCGACCCCCCGTTAGTCGGGCCGGACGACCGGTGAAGCGGACGGTCTCATAAGCCGGCACGAAGCCTTTGTGTTGGTAGTTGGCGCGCTGCTCGGCTACGCCGTCGAGGCCGACAATGCGGTCGCCGAGCCGAGCCATGCCGGCATCCCAGACCGCCTTGCCATGGCCTTCACCGCGCCGATCGGGCCGGCAGATATAGAGGCCGATGAAACCGAACTCCGCGCCATAGGCGACGGCCGAGATGCCGGCCACCATCTCGCCGGTGACGAAGGCGCCGATGAACCCTTCAGGATCGGCAGCCCTGAGCGCGGCGGCATCGTCGATGCCCGGATTCCATCCCTCCCTCGCCGCCCACTCGACGAGCGTTTCGACCTCGCTGGCGGTCAGCGTCCGGATCGTTCTCGGCATGGCTTCACTCGGCGCGGCCTAGAGGCAACGGATTTCAAGCCTCCAGGATAGGTCGCCGCCAGCAGGTTGCAAAGACCGGTTTTGGACGTTGCCGACCTGTCCACTCACGAAGCCCAAGCGTCGATGCTCCTTCGCCGATTCGGCGAAGAGGCCGCCCATTGAACGCTAGACCGTCGAGCGAATTATTATCCGGGTTTTTCGAATCGATGCAAAGGGTTAGCAAGAACGCGTCGAAACATCAGCTGTTGTTCCAATGGGTAACTGGACACGACCGTGGAAGGCGGGGAATCTTCTTTGGTCGTTGCTTCGAATTGAATGGAGTGCCCGAGGAAATGCCCCTGAGCGCCGAAGAAATCGCCAGTCATCCGGCAGCTCTGCGCGGTGTCAAGGAGCAGTCGCGCGCGCTCATCCATATCTACGAAACCAGCCCGCGCCTTGCCGCCGTTTTTGCCACTCAGCAGCGCTGGCTGCTCGGCCATGTCGGACTTGCGCTGCATTTCAGGCGCGACCCCGATGACCGTCGCACCGAAATGACCGTAGCGCGTTTCATCGAGGTCGTGCGCCGCAATTCAGTCGCCAGCCGCAACACCGCCGAAGCGTTCGTCAAGGAAATGCTCCGTTACAACGTCGCCGAATATATTTCGTCGCGTGGCGATGGCCGGGCTCATCCGTTGCGGGTGACCGCGGCCACCATCGAGACCTTTACCGGCTGGATCCATGCCCATTTGCGAACGCTCGACCGCATCGATGGCGGAGCCCGGCTGACGACTTTCCTCGGACACCCCGATATGCTGGCCAAGCTGCAGCCATTGATCTGCGACGGATTGCTCGCATCCATTCCGGTGCGGGAACCCCAGCAAACCTTCTCGTTGTTCATCTGGCTCAACAACGGCGGCATCGTCATGGACTGGCTGATGTCGGGTATCGATCCGGAGGACGCCAGCCTCGAGAAGATTCCGACCGGCGTCATCTCGATCAGCGAATTTGCGCATTGGCTGAAGCTGTCGCGCACGCATCTGGCGCGCAAGCTCCGCGACGCCGAGGCGCTCGGCAGCATCGGCTGGGTCGGCCAGCGCGGACATTCCGTCATGTGGGTGTCGCGGCAGTTCTTCGACGAATACATGGCCGTCCAGGCAGCCAAGCTCGCCATCGTCGACGCAGCCTTCGAGGCGAGTTTTTCCGGCGCGAGCGAAGGCTGAGCGCCGCGGCGCCTGCTCCGAGCTTGCCGTGACGGCGCGCAAAGAGACGCGCCGTTGAGCCGCTTCGACCATGACGCGGCGCTCAGAGCAATTCCAGGAAAGTGTGAAACGGTCTTCCGTCCGGAATTGTCAAATCAAAGAGCTAGGGAGGCTTGCCGTTTCCGTGGAACGGTGAACCGCTCTATGTCCTCAGTCGATGTCGAACGACACGCCTTGCGCCAAGGGCAGGGCCTTGGAGAAGTTCACCGTGTTGGTGGCGCGCCGCATATAGGCCTTCCAGGCGTCCGAGCCGCTCTCCCGGCCGCCGCCGGTTTCCTTCTCGCCGCCGAATGCGCCGCCGATCTCGGCGCCCGACGTGCCGATATTGACATTGGCGATGCCGCAGTCCGAACCGTCGACGCCGAGAAAGCGCTCCGATTCCTGCAGGTCACGGGTAAAGATCGAGGATGACAGGCCTGCGCCGACCGCATTGTGCAGGTCGAGCGCCTCGTCGAAATCGGCATATTTCATCACATAGAGGATCGGCGCGAAGGTCTCTTCCGTCACCGGCGAAACCTGCTTCGGCATTTCGACGAGCGCCGGATGCACATAGTAGGCCTCGGGATGGCCGTTCTCGAACCGCTTGCCCCCGGTCACCTTGCCGCCATGCGCTTCCGCTTCGTTCAACGCCTTCTGCATATTGTCGAAGGCGGCCTTGTCGATCAGCGGACCGACCAGCGCCGAGGTCTCCAGCGGATTGCCGACCGAAACGCTCTGATAGGCCTTCTTCAGGCGCGGCAGCAGCGCGTCATAGACGCTCTCGTGCACGAACAACCGCCTGAGCGTCGTGCAGCGCTGGCCGGCGGTGCCCATGGCGCCGAACGCAATGGCGCGCAGCGCCATGTCGAGATCGGCGCTCGGGCATACGATGCCGGCATTGTTGCCGCCGAGCTCGAGCACCGCGCGTGCAAAACGCTTGGCCAGCCGCGGACCGACCTCGCGGCCCATGCGGGTCGAGCCCGTGGCCGAGACCAGCGGCACCTTCGGATGGTCGACCAGCACCTCGCCGACGGCGCGGTCGCCGATCAGCACCTGGAGTAGTCCTTCCGGCGCATCGGCGCCGAAACGCCTGGCGGCGCGCTCGAAGATCGCCCCGCAGGCAAGCGCCGTCAGCGGCGTCTTTTCCGACGGCTTCCACACCACCGCGTCACCGCACACGAGTGCAAGTGCCGCGTTCCACGACCACACCGCGACGGGGAAGTTGAAGGCCGAGATCACGCCGACGACGCCGAGCGGATGCCAGGTTTCCATCATGCGGTGTCCAGGGCGCTCGGTGGCGATGGTCAGGCCGTAGAGCTGGCGGGAAAGACCGACCGCGAAATCGCAGATGTCGATCATCTCCTGTACTTCGCCAAGACCCTCGGACGGGATCTTGCCGACCTCGATCGACACCAGCCGGCCGAGCTCCGCCTTGTGAGCACGCAACTCCTCGCCGAGCAGGCGCACCAGTTCGCCCCGCTTCGGCCCCGGCACCAGCCGCCAGGCCTGGAAGGCCTTGTGCGCGACATCGATAGCCTTTGCCGGCATCGACCGCCGAGATCGACTTCAGTGCCGCGATCTGCTCGCCCGTCACCGGGCTGCGCACGATGAGGTCGCCGCCGGAAAGCGTATCCTTGGCGACGCCAAGTTTCTCCAGAAGTGAGGCCGTTTCCTTCGCAATCGTCATGTTTGTTCCTTTTCAGATCTCGCCTTGGATATGGCGAGCGTCGAAGCCTTGCGCCACGTCTTGTCGCCGCCCTGAGGCACGACGGCGCTTTCATGGCGTGGCATTACTCGTTTCAGGGAAAAACCGCCACCCCGGGATGGTCCAACCCCCGGCGCGCAAAATTGGGCCAGCAGTGAAAATGGGATCAGCGCGCCTTCTTGGCCTGCGACTTCTCGGTGCTTTCCTTGATCAGCCGGTCGATATGCATGCGGATATGAGCGGCTTCGGCGGCGGTGTTGGCTAAAGCGATCGCGCGGTCGAAGGCCACGCGCGCCTCCTCGCCACGGCCGAGCTGCATCAGCAGGCCGCCCTTCAGGCCGAAGAAGTGGAAATAGCCTGCCAGCCGATCCTCTAGCGGCTCGATCATCGCCAGCGCCGCTTCGGGGCCGCGCACCTTGCTCACCGCAACCGCGCGGTTCAGCGTCACTACCGGCGACGGCTGCATCTGCTCGAGCAAGCCGTAGAGCAGGTCGATCTCGGTCCAGTCCGTATCCTCGGGTGTTGCCGCCCGCGCATGCAATGCCGCGATCGCCGCTTGCACCTGGTATGGGCCAGGCTTGCGATGACGCAGCGCCTTGTCGACCAGCGCCAGGCCCTCGTCGATCATCTTGCGGCTCCAGAGCGACCGGTCCTGATCCTCGAGCAGCACGATCTCGCCATGCGCGTCGAAGCGCGCCGGCGCGCGTGCATGCTGGAGAAGCAGCAGCGCCGTCAGCCCCATGATCTCCGGTTCCTGCTGAAACAGCCTGAGCAGCAGCCGGGCGAGCCGGATCGCCTCCTCGCAAAGCGGCGCGCGGGCCGGCGCCTCGCCGCCATTGGTCGAATAGCCCTCGTTGAAGATCAGATAGATCATGGCCGCGACCGCCGCCAAGCGCTCGGAACGCTCGACCGCGCCTGGCGTCTCGAACGGCACGCCGGCATCGGCGATGCGCGCCTTGGCCCGGGTGATGCGCTGCTCCATGGCGCTCTCGCCGACGAGAAAGGCGCGCGCGATCTGCTTGACGGTCAGGCCGGAGACGATGCGCAGCGCGACCGCGATCTGCTGCGTCGCCGGCAGGTCCGGATGGCAGCAGATGAACAGGAGCCGCAGGATATCGTCGCGATAATGCGCGCCGTCCAGCCGCTCGGCCATATCGCCTTCGGCATCCTCGAGATCGGAGATCTGGTCCTCTTCCGGCATCGGCGCCTGCTTGGCGCGCTTGCGCACCGCGTCGATGCCGCTGTTGCGGCCGACGAAGATCAGCCAGGCCGCCGGATCGCGCGGCGGCCCGTTTTTCGGCCAGTTCTTCAGCGCCCTCAGGCATGCATCCTGGAAAGCTTCTTCCGCGGCGTCGAGGTCGCGGAAATAGCGCAGCAGCGCGCCCATCGCCTGCGGACGGGCGGTGCTGATCGCGTTGCTGATCCAGGCAAGCTCGGTCATGCGGGAACCTTTGTCGGATTGAAGACCGAGATCGGCCTGATCTCGTAGGAACCACCGCTCGGATTGACCTCGGAGAGTTCGCGAGCGAACTCGACGGCTTCGTCCAGGTGATTGCATTCGAGCGTGTAGAAGCCGAGGAACTGCTCCTTGGTCTCGGCGAACGGGCCGTCGAGCACCACCGATTCGCCCTTGACCTTGCGAAGCGTCGTCGCGGCTGTGGTCGGCAGCAGGCGCGCCACCGGCCCCAGCCGGCCTGCCCTGGCGTATTTGTCCTGTACGTTGAGGAGCTTTGCCATGACCTCCTCGTCCTGTTCCTTGCTCCAGGAGCAGACGACGTCTTCGGAGGCATAGCAGAGGATGGCATAAAGCATGGCGCGTCCTTTCCGTATCAAAGGACGCAACAGTAGGACCCTTCCCGACACAAGGTCGACAAAAAAGTTGTAGGGCTATCGAGGGTTTACGCTATCCTCCTGGTGGTCAGGCTTCGCGCGCCTGCAGCCATCTCAGCACCAGCGTCTCCTCCTCGTCGAGGCCCGGTATAAGGCGCTTTCGTTTGTTGGCTTCGGCCATTTCGCCGAGCAGCTTCCCTTCGGCCCACGCCTCGAAGACGAGCGGATGGATATAGCACCGGCGGCAGACGGCTCGCGTATTGCCGAGTCGTTCGGCGACCTTGTCGACGATACTGTTCATCACGCGGTTTTTCTGGGTCATGCTCTCGGGCAACTCCGCCTGCGCGAACAGGGATGCCGCATGGATGGTGCCGCCCCAGGTGCGAAAATGCTTGGAGCTGAACTCCGGGCCAGATGCCTCGCGAATATAGCGATTGACGTCCTCCGACCGCAGCGGCCGGCGTGTTCCCTCGTCATCAAGATACTGAAACAGCTTCTGGCCAGGCAGGTCCTGCGCGCCGCGCACGATTTTGGCGATGCGTTGGTCGACGAGCTTCAGCTTCCATTCCTTGCCGGACTTGCCCGTGAAGGAGAAGCGCAGGCTGGAACCGGTGATTTCGACATGGCGGTCGCGCAGCGTGGTCAGGCCGAAACTCTTGTTGTCGCGGGCATAGGCGGCATTGCCGACACGGATCATGGTGTTGTCGAGCAGCCAGACGACAGAGGCGACAACGCGCTCCAGCGGAAGTCCATGACGGCGCAGGTCGGCATCGACCTGGCGCCTCAAGGAGGGCAGGCTTTGCGCGAAAGCAACGAGGCTGGAGTATTTGACGCCGTCCCGTTCCTCGGTCCACTGCGGATGATAGCGGTACTGCTTGCGTCCGCGCTGATCCCGGCCGGTCGCCTGGATATGGCCGTTCGGGTCGGGCGAGATCCATACATCCGTCCACGCGGGCGGAATGACGATCGCCTTGATACGGTCAAGGGTGGCCGCGGTGACCGCACTCCCGTTCGGGCCGACATAGGAAAATCCCTTGCCTTTTCTCAGGCGCCGGATGCCCGGATCGGCATCGCTGACATAGCTGAGCGCGGCGCGCTCGGCGGAACTCTGCGCGCCGTTCCCTTGTATTTCCAGACCACCCGCCAGGCGGCCGAAGGACGATTGTGCTCGTTGCAGCATGGTAACTCCACGGAACTGGTCCGTAGATAAGCCGCGCGACAGCGGCTGGTTCCCGCCGTCCCCAGAGGGCGTCCTTCAGCTCCGCCGGTCGGCGGACACCTCAGCCATCCAAAGCCTGCCGTCGTCGACATGGGTGGGAAAGTAGTCTCGCCCGGCCGGTATCGCTTCCAGAACCGCTCCCGACTCGTCCGTCAGATAGTCGTAGCCGATCTGCTGCAAACGTTGCTCCGGATCGAGATGATTGTAGAGGTCGCGACGTGCCACGCGCCGTTTCGGCTCGATCATCTTCAAATGATAAAGGTTAAGGCCGCTGTCCCGAAGCTCGAAGCGCAGATCTTCGGGGAACCAGGCCTCATGCAGCCCTTGCGACCGGCTCAGATCCGGGTGATAGGCGGGGAAAAGCCTGTGCTGCATCTTTTGGCCCCAGACGCCGTCGATGCGATAGCTTGCCGGCGTATACATCTCCCTTAGGCGAAATCCCCAGGCATTGCGCCTGGACCCGCTGGTCAGTTGGCCTATCCGGCTTGCCACGGCATCTTCCAGCCTTTCGTCCGGATCGATTGCCAGAAGCCAATCGGCACCCGCCTCATAGGCCGCGGCAATAAGCGCGCGCCGCCTCTGCGGTTCATTGCTGAAGACCGCATCCGCCGAGCGATCGTCATAGGCGATCCAGCCATCGACGATTGCGTCGAGATTGGCGAGGAGGTCTGGCACCAGATGCGCATCGTAGCGATAGCTGAAAATGGCGACGATCCTTTGCCGCGACCAAAGCCATCGACCGCGCCGCCGGCGCGGCTGCTTCATCTCAATGGTGATCATGGCCGCGTGCCTGTCCTATCGCCATGCGTTACGCCGACGGCTGCCCCCAGCGATTTTGCGAACAATGCCGCCCATACGATCGGCAGCGATAACATCGCGAAACATCTATCCTCTTCGGCCAGGCCTTCTTTTGCGAACTTGCCGACATTGCGCCGGTCCCGAAACACCCCTTTGAAAATCCGCAATGGCTTTCGGTGTCCAACGGATTTGAGGTAGGTCCCATATCGGTATCCGCGCAGATACTGGTCGACAATCACTCGGATCAGCCGTGTCTCGTTGCGATGGACGGTAAGCACCGCCGGCTCCCATAGCGGCACGACCGCCTTCGGCAGCCTTTCCAGGAATTCCGTGTCTTCTCCCGTCGCCATTTGTTCGTCGAACAGGCCATACCGATCGAACAATTTTCGGTCGAAAGAAACGCCGTAGCGAAGTGCCTTATGAGCGGGAAGACCTGGCAGGCGCCGCATATAGGTAACGAGATGGGCCGCGCACGCGACCAGATTGCGCGGATGACTGTTGGCGATGGCGCTTGCCACGGCCGCGACGCCTTCCCGGTGATGGCGCAGCCGGACCTCTGCCCATCGCGGGCATGCCAGGCAATCATCCGCGAGAAAGGCGATGAAAGGAGCTTTCGTCGCCGCTATCCCGCGATTTCTCGCGGCCCCGGCAAAGAGCCTTTCTTCGCACTCGATGACTGGCACGTCGAGTCCGGCATTGGCCAGAAGCGCCTGGGCATTCCCGCCGCCGGAATTCACGACCACCACCTCGAGCGGGATGTTCTGGCCGAGCACCGACCTGACCGCCGCGACCAGATCGGTCGGAGCCCGAAAACCTATCACCACGACTGCAAGTTCCGGCCCGTCGGCCATCAGGCACTTTGCAGTTGGACGCGATGCGCCGGGAACCGGCGCCGCGCCGCGATTTTGAGCCGGTAGCGCATGCAGCGCCAGATGTCGGTGGAAACCTTGGGCGCCGCTTCGGCAACCGCCAGGAATTTTGCCGCCGTTTCGAGATCGCCGCGAGCGTAGTGTACGCGGGCGATCTTGAGCGCCACAAGCCCTTCCCTCGCTTTCAACGACGATTTCGCAATGCCGCAGTCGGCGAGTTCGCGCAACGCCAGGCGCCATTCGAGGAAGCGTCGCGCAGGCTTTATCGCGAAGCGGTCATCCGAACGGTCCGACGATACGAAGTAGACCATGATCGGTTGCCTCACGACCGCGAGCGATGCCTTGCTCATAACCCGCGCCCAGAACAATGTGTCTTCGTCGTAGGCAAGACCGGTCGGGAAGCGCGTGTCGCCGACCGTATGCCGCGACACCAGCGCGCTGCCGACGGCAATCGACCGTATCCTGCCTTCCACATAGGCGGAGGCATTGGCGAGCCCGGCAGTCATGTAGCCGGCCGGCGTTTTGAACTGTCGGTCCCGGCCATCGGTCCGCCGGCGGTAGGCGCCGACCACCATGTCGGCGCCTGGCTTGGTCCTGGTCTTGGACAGCAGCGTCCGCAACCCACCCTCGATATGCAGATCGTCGGCGTCGATCATGTAAATCCAGGGGAAGCGCGCCTCGGCCAGCGCAAGATTGCGGGAGCCGCCCGCGTCTCGACAATTGGACCGGATGATCCGGAACGGCAGCGCCAGCCGCGAGGCTGCGTCCGCGGCCACGGCCGCCGTGTTGTCCGTCGAGGAATCGTCGACCAGTATCACTTCGCCGATGATCTCGGCTTCCGAGCGCAAGGTTGCCAACGTGTCTGCAACGGTTGCCGACGCGTTGTGTGCTGGAATGACGATGCTGACCGATGTCAACAATTGAACTCCGCGCAAGTGCCCGGCAGGCCGGTCCACGGTCCGGCGGCAAGATAGCGGCGGGATCGCGATTTGAGAAGCAGCCGCATCACCGATCGTGCGCCTTCAGGCAGCGACCGGGATGACATCGACCGCCTGCTCGCCGATCTGCTCGCCGGTGGTTTTCAGGACGCCGACAATCGGCGCCACGTCGGAATAGTCGCGGCCGTATCCCACCGTGATATGGTCGTTGCTCGCCCGCATGCCGTTGGTCGGATCGAATTCCTGCCAGCCGGCATCGCGCCCGCACCAGGCCTTGACCCAGGCATGCATGGCGTCGGCGCCTTCGAGCCTCGGCTTACCCTTGGGCGGGATCGTGCGCAGGAAGCCGCTGACATAGCCGGCGGGGATGCCAAGCCCGCGCAGCCCGGCGATCATGATGTGCGAGAAATCCTGGCAAACTCCACGCTGAAGCGCAAAGGCATCGCTGGCGCGCGTCTGCACGGTAGTTGCCTTGCCGTCATAGGTGAAATCGCGGTGGATCCGATTGCAGAGATCGACCGCCGTGGCGATCGCCGAACCGGCGAGGCTTTCCCGCGCATAGTCCGTGATTACCGGATCGATGCTGGCGTGGTCGCTGGCGGCGAGGAAGTGATGCGGCGCGTCGGGGGACAGCGAACGCACCGCGTCGAGTTCCGCCCTCAAGCCGTGAATGTCGGGCGAGACGTCGAGGCCGGCTTCCGGCCGCGATACCGACACACGGGCGCTCATCCTGACGTGGAGCTCCTCATGCGCGTCGCGAACGGCGATCGCAGTGACGTTGTTGCCGAAGAAATCGGAAAAATCCGCGCGCTCGGCCGGATTCGGCTGGAACGACAGCGAGGCGGCGATAACCCGCTGCACGCCGGCGATCGTCTGTGGCAGCACGCGCACCTGGTGCCTGCCGCCGCCGGCTGCGGCCGCATAGCCGTAATGAAGATGGAGCCTGATGTCGTAGAGCATTTATCCGAAATAGGCCCTGGCGAGACTGTTGTAGAGATCGCCGATCTGAATGGCGAGATCGTCCAGCACCTTCGCGGTCATGTCCTGAGGCTCCATCACGGCGAGCGCCGTGTTGAGCTGCAGGATTTCTTTCGCCGCGGGCGACATATGTCCCTCGCCCCCGACGGAAGGCAGCATGCCGATCTCGGCCTTGAGCCGCTCGAGCTGGAACAGGATCGAGCGCGGGTTGAGCGGATCGAGCGCCAAGAGGTCTATAACCGTGCGCCGGCCTGACTGAACCGGATATTGCCGGCGGTGGGTCATGACGCTGTCGCCGATCTCCAGCATCATGTCGAGTGCGCCGTCGGGCGCGTCTGCCTTTGTCAGCCTGGCTAGCGTGCGCGCGATCTGGATGCCACGTTCCAGTCGGCGGCCGATCTCCAGGAAGCGCCAACCGGTGAAGCGGTACATGTTCTCGTGCAGCAGCCCCGAGAAGCCCGCAAGCTTTCGCAGCATCACGGTCATCGCCCGCGTCGCGTCGTCGCCCGGAGCGACCGTCTCCGCGAATTTGTGGATGGTTTTCGACAGATCCTTCAGCGCCAGCCAGCCATCCGGCGAGAAGCGGTCGCGGATCTGGCCGGCGCTGTAGACGGCGCTGTCCAATGTGCCGATCAATCCAAGCGGGATCGCGGTTTCGACCTCGATGCCGAACGGTTCGAGATAGTCTCTGATGTCGGCGAGCAGCGGCATCTCGGGATCGGATGTCTCCGCCAGCCTGACGTGATAAGCGCGCAGCACCCGCACCGTGTCTTCCGAGCGCTCGATATAGCGGCCGAGCCAGGTCAGGTTTTCCGCGGCGCGGCTCGGCAGGCTGCCGGGCATGGTGCGGGTGAAGCCGTCGGTCTCCTGCGGCAGCAGCGTCTCCCGCTCGACAGGCCTGTCGCTGACCACCCAGACATCCGCCGCCTGACCGCCGCGCTGCATGGCCATCGCGGTCGGGTCGAGCGAGAAGCCGACGCGTGCAAAGCCGCCGGGCATCACCGTCCAGCCTTCGTGTGTTCGCGCTAGGTAGACGCGCAGGCTGGCGGGCCGCGGCTCCAAGCGGCCGCCGGCAAAGACCGGCGTAGTCGAGAGCGTGACCGCCTCCTGGCCGACGAAGCCAACCCCGTCGGCTTCGATCCGCGCGATAAGCTCTGCCCGCCCGCCGGCCGAAAGCGCCGAACCGAGCCTGGTCGCGCCATCGTCCTCGAAGGCAAGCCGTGTCGACAGCGCCGGGCCGACCACCATGCGGTCGATATTGGCCAGCACATGGTCGCGTTCGGCCTGCTGTCCGCACCACCAGGTCGCAATGTTCGGCAGCTTGAGTTCCTCGCCATGCAATTCCCGCGCGATCCGCGGCAGGAAAGAAAGCAGCGCCCGCGTTTCCGCCAAGCCGGAACCGAGCCCGTTGACGGCCGAGACGGTGCCGCGCCGGATCGCCTCGACCAGCCCCGGCGTGCCGATCTGCGAGTCCGGTTTGAGCTCCAGCGGATCGGCGAAAGCGGCATCGAGCCGCCGCCACAAAACGCCGATCGGCATCAAGCCCGAAACCGTGCGCACCATCAGCCGGCCGCCGGACACCGTCAGGTCCTCGCCTTCGAGCAGCATAATGCCGAGATAACGCGCGATATAGGCGTGCTCGTAATAGGTCTCGTTGAGCGGTCCGGGCGTCAGGATAGCGACGCGGCCGCCGGAATCCTTCGCCATGCCGTTCAGCGCATCACGGAAGCGGCGGAAGAAGCCGGCCAGGCGATGCACATGCAGCTCGCCATAGATGTCAGACAAGGCGCGCGTGGTGGCAACGCGGTTCTCCAGCGCAAAGCCGGCGCCCGACGGCGCTTGCGTGCGGTCGCCCAGAACCCACCAGCGGCCGTCGGGGCCGCGGCCGAGCTCGAAGGCGACCATGTGCAGGAAATGGCCGCTGGCCGGACGTACGCCGACCACCGGGCGCAGATATTCCGGGCTCGCCGCGATCAGCCCCGCCGGCAGGATTCCCTTCTCGATCAGCCGGTTCGGCCCGTAAATGTCGGCCAGCATCGTCTCGAACAGGTCGGCGCGCTGGACGAGGCCGGCGCTGATCTCGGCCCATTCCTTCTCGTCGATAAGCAGCGGGACATGCGCCAGCGGCCATTCGCGCTCGTTGGCGCCAGCTTTGTCGTAGACGCGGTAGTAGACGCCGGCATCGCGCAGATATTGGTCGGCGCGGGCAAAGCGCTGTCCGAGCGCCTCAGCCCCCAGATCGTCCATCGCTCCGATGAAGGACCGCCAGGCCGGGCGCGGATGGCCCGACGCGTCGACCATCTCGTCGACGACGCCTTCGATCGGCCGGTAATGCTCCAACAGGCTCTGCGCCCGCGGCCTGCCGCCCGCCCGTTTCTGATTCCCCTTGGCCATGGTCGATCAGAATCTCGCCAGTCGCCTGAGGTCAAGGGTCATGGGAAACTCTTCAGAACCTTGTTCTTCACGCAGCACATAGGCACCCGGCGTATGGCCGCGCGGCTCGAAGCGGGCCAGCCGCCGCGCCTCCGCCTCGTTGCCGTTGACCGGGAAGGTGTCGTAGTTGCGGCCGCCCGGATGCGCGACATGATAGACGCAGCCTCCCAACGAGCGGCCCGACCAGCGGTCGTAGATGTCGAACACCAACGGCGTGTTGACCGGAAGGGCCGGATGCAGGCCGGAGGCCGGCTGCCAGGCCTTGAAGCGCACGCCTGCCACCGCGACCTCTCTGCTGTCGGTCGGCCTCATCGGCACGATGCGGCCGTTGCAGACGACCGCGTGACGCTCCGGATTGAGGCCTTGCGTCCTCACCTGCAGCCGCTCGATGGACGAATCGACGAAGCGGACCGTGCCGCCGATCGCGCCCTGCTCGCCCATCACATGCCAGGGCTCGAGCGCCTGCCTGAGCTCCAGCTTGACGCCGCCATGCTGCACCTCGCCGCAGAACGGGAAGCGAAATTCGAGTTGGGCTGCGAACCATTCCGGGCGGAAGTCGAAGCCGTTGAGCTTCAGATCTTCCAGCACGTCGAGGAAATCCGCCCAGACATAATGCGGCAGCATGAAACGGTCATGCAGCGACGTGCCCCAGCGCGCGAAGCGGCCGTCCAGCGGCTTCTTCCAAGCCCGCGCGATGATAGCGCGGACCAGCAATTGCTGGGCGAGCGACATCCGGGCATTGGGTGGCATTTCGAAGCCGCGGAACTCGACCAAACCGAGCCGTCCTGTCGGACCGTCCGGCGAGAACAATTTGTCGATGCAGATTTCCGAACGGTGCGTGTTGCCGGTCACGTCGGTCAAGAGATTGCGGAACAGCCGGTCGACCAGCCACGGCAACGGCGCCTCGCCCTTGTCGGGATGCGGCACCTGGGCCAGCGCGATCTCGAGTTCATAGAGGTAATCATGCCGTGCCTCGTCGATGCGAGGCGCCTGGCTGGTGGGGCCGATGAACAGGCCGGAAAACAGATAGGAGAGCGATGGGTGCCGCTGCCATTGCAGCACCAGGCTCTTCAACAGGTCCGGCCGGCGCAGGAACGGACTATCGTTGGGCGTCGCACCGCCGACAACGACATGATTTCCGCCGCCCGTGCCGGTGTGACGGCCGTCGATCATGAACTTGTCGGTGCCGAGCCGCGACTGCCTGGCTTCCTCATAGATCGCCGCGGTCGTCGCGACGCATTCCCGCCAGTCGGCGGCCGGGTGGATGTTTACCTCGATGACGCCGGGATCGGGCGCCACGCGGATGACGTTGAGGCGCGGGTCGTGCGGCGGCCCATAACCCTCGATATGCACCGGCAGGCCGATCGCCTTGGCCGCGTTCTCGGCCGCCGCCACCAGCTCAAGATAGTCCTCAAGCGCCTCGACCGGCGGCATGAACACGCAGAGCCGCCCGTCACGCGGCTCGGCGGTGAGCGCCGTGCGCACCGCACCGCCGATCTCGGTGATCTCCTGCTCGACGCGGTCCTGCTGGCCCGTTGTCGCGGTGAAGGACGCTGCCAGCTGGCGGCGCGCCATTTCGTCGGGGCCCTCAAGTTCTGCTGGGGCAGGTTCCGGCAAGAGAGCGTCGCGCGCCGGCAGCGTAGCGCGCGGCAGCGACGGATCGACCGGCACGATATAGGGGTACTGCGCCGGCGGCACGTAAGGCAGCGCGCCGAGCGGCAGCCGATAACCGACCGGGGAATCGCCCGGCACCAGGAACAGCCGGCCGCGCCGCGTCTTCCACTTTTCCGAACGCCAGCGCTGCCCGGCGGCCTGGCTGTTCCAGCGCTGCACCGGCAGCACATAGCCTGACGGCTTGGTCAGGCCGCGCTCGAACACACGTGCCATGCGGCTGCGCTCTTCCGGATCCTCCAGCTTCGAGTTGGACGGGTCGACATTATCCGGCAGCTTGCCTTCCTTGAGCAGCCATTCGGCCGGATCCTCATAGGCCTCGCCGACCATCGCCTTGTCGATGCCGAGCTCGGCGGCGATCGCCGTGAGCAAGCTTGCGGCCTGCTCAGGCCCGACAGAGACGGTGCTCGTTTCGCGCGCGATCAGCGACGGGTCGCGCCAGACCGGCTCGCCATCGGTGCGCCAAAAGAGCGAGAAGGTCCAGCGCGGCAGGCTCTCACCCGGATACCACTTGCCTTGCCCGTAGTGGAGGAAACCGCCCGGCGCGAAGCGCTCGCGCAGCCGGCGGATCAGCTGATCCGCCTTGTCGCGCTTGGTCGGCCCGACGGCCGCCGTATTCCATTCGGCAGCCTCGAAATCATCGATCGACACGAAGGTCGGCTCGCCGCCCATGGTGAGCCGCACATCCTGTTCCCGCAAAACCGCGTCGACCTTGTTGCCCAAGGCGTCGAGCGCCTGCCAGCTTTCATCCGAGAACGGCTTGGTGATGCGCGGATGCTCGGCGATGCGATCGACGCGCATGTCGAAGCCGAAATCGACATTGGCGAAGCTCGCCATGCCGGAGATCGGCGCGGCATTGCGGAAGTGCGGCGTCGCCGCCAGCGGCACATGGCTTTCGCCGGTGAGCAAACCGGAAGTCGGGTCGAAGCCGATCCAGCCGGCGCCCGGAATATAGACTTCGCACCAGGCGTGCAGGTCGGTGAAATCGACCGAAGTTCCAGGCGGTCCGTCCAACGAGACGAGGTCCGGCTTCAACTGGATCAGGTAACCGGAGACAAAACGCGCTGCGATGCCGAGGTTGCGCAGGATCTGCACCAGCAGCCAGCTCGAATCTCGGCACGAGCCTTTGCCGGCGGCCAGCGTCTCCTCCGGCGAATAGACGCCGGTCTCCATGCGCACGATATAGGCGATTTCGCGCTGCAGCCGCGCGTTGAGGCCGACCAGGAAGTTGACCGTGTTTGTCGGACTGCGGTCGATGGTTTTCAGGAA
This sequence comes from Mesorhizobium sp. WSM3866, assembly GCF_002294795.1. Lineage (NCBI taxonomy): Bacteria > Pseudomonadati > Pseudomonadota > Alphaproteobacteria > Hyphomicrobiales > Phyllobacteriaceae > Mesorhizobium > Mesorhizobium sp. WSM3866. The sequence goes on from NZ_NSGC01000004.1 coordinate 125,077, forward strand.
GGCCGACAGCAACGGGCCGGCCGGCTCGGGCGTGCGGTATATGGCGAGGTCTTGCCTGATCTCTTCCGGGTACTCGAACGGGAAATTCTCGGCCGATTCCTCGACGAAAAAATCGAATGGATTATAGACCGTCATATCGGCGACGAGATCGACCTGGATCTTCAATTCCGTCACCGGCTCCGGGAAGACGAAGCGGGCGAGGAAGTTGCCGTACGGGTCCTGCTGCAGGTTGACGAAATGGTTCTTCGGATCGACCTTCAGCGAATGGCTGAGCACCTTGGTGCGTGAATGCGGCGCCGGCTGCAGCCTGATCACCTGAGGGCCGAGAACGACCGGCCGGTCGTATTTGTAATGGGTCAGGTGGTGGACGGCTGCCAGAATTGCCATGGTGCCCCGGGGAACGGCGTTTCAGTCGCCGAACCCTGACATAAGTGCTGGGCATTCTCCAAGCAGAGATGTTGCGCTGCACCTAATTTAAGCAGCGTTGCCGGCTTAGAAAAACGCCTGAAGCCCCGTCTGCGCCCTACCCAGTATCAGCGCATGCACGTCATGCGTGCCCTCATAGGTGTTGACCGTCTCCAGGTTCTGGGCATGACGCATCACGTGATAGCCGATCTGGATGCCGTTGCCGCCATGCATGTCGCGAGCCTGGCGGGCGATGTCGAGCGCCTTGCCGCAATTGTTGCGCTTGACGATCGAAATCATCTCCGGCGCCATCTTGCCTTCGTCCATCAGCCGGCCGACGCGCAGCGAACCCTGCAGGCCGAGCGCGATCTCGGTCTGCATGTCGGCGAGCTTCTTCTGGAAGAGCTGCGTGCCGGCGAGCGGCTTGCCGAACTGCTTGCGGTCGAGGCCGTACTGCCGCGCGCGGTGCCAGCAATCCTCGGCCGCGCCCATGGCGCCCCACGAGATGCCGTAGCGCGCGCGGTTGAGACAGCCGAAGGGTCCCTTCAGGCCCGAGACATTGGGCAGCAGCGCCTCCTCGCCGACCTCGACGCCTTCCATCACAACCTCGCCGGTGATTGAGGCTCGCAGCGAAAGCTTGCCGCCGATCTTCGGCGCCGACAGCCCCTTCAGGCCCTTTTCCAGCACGAAGCCGCGGATCTGGTTGTCATGCGCGGCCGACTTTGCCCAGACGACGAAGACGTCGGCGATCGGCGCGTTGGAAATCCACATCTTGGAACCGGAAAGCCTGTAGCCGTTCGCCGTCTTCTCGGCCCGTGTCTTCATGCCGCCCGGATCGGAGCCGGCATCCGGCTCGGTGAGGCCGAAGCAGCCGATCCATTCGCCGGAGGCGAGCTTCGGCAGGTACTTCTTGCGCTGCTCTTCCGAGCCGTAGGCATGGATCGGATACATGACCAGCGACGACTGCACGCTCATCATCGAGCGATAGCCGGAATCGATGCGTTCGACTTCGCGCGCCACCAGCCCGTAGGTGACGTAGTTGGCGCCGAGCCCGCCATATTCCTCCGGAATGGTAATGCCGAGCAGGCCCGCCTCGCCCATCTCGCGGAAGATCGAGGGATCGGTTTTCTCATCGGCATAAGCTTCCTCGATGCGGGGCGCCAGCTTGTCGGCGGCGAACGCCGCTGCGCCGTCGCGCACCATCCGCTCGTCTTCGGAGAGCTGGTCCTCGATCAGGAAGGGATCGTTCCAGACGAAGGCGTTCTTCTCGGCGGCCATGAGGTGGGTCTCCCGGTAAAATCTTGGATGGCCCGGCTTATCCGCCTCCATCTGGAAAAAATCAAACGAAATTGCATCAAGCATCAATGAGCGATAGTAATAGATCATGAACGTCCAGCGCCGCCTCTTGCCAAACATCAGCGCGCTTGCCGCCTTCGAGGCGGTGGCGCGTCTCGGCTCCTTCACCGCCGCGGCCCGCGAGCTCGATCTCACGCAAGGTGCCGTCAGCCGGCAGATCAATCTGCTGGAAGAGCAGTTCGGGCGCCGGCTTTTCGAACGCGACAGCCGCAATGTCAGGCTGTCCACGGCGGGCGAAATCTACGCCGGCGCGGTGCGCTCAGCACTCGCGCAGTTGCGCGATGCGGCGCTTGGATTGATGAGCAATCGGCATAGCGGTGTTCTCAACCTTGCCATCCTGCCGACCTTCGGCACGCGCTGGCTGATGCCGCTCATTCCGGATTTCGTCGCCCGTCATCCGGACATCACGATCAATTTCGCCACGCGCATTGGCCGCTTCGACTTCGCGCGCGAGCGGCTCGACGCCGCAATCCACCACGGCATGCCTGATTGGCCGGACGCTGATTGCACGCTTTTGATGCGCGAGACCGTGATGCCGGTCGCCGCGCCCGAATTCCTGGCGCAGCGGAAGGTCGCGACGCCGGCCGATATCGGCCGCCTGCCGTTGCTGCACATGGCAACGCGTCCCGACGCCTGGAGCGAATGGTTCGAGCATCAGGAGCTCGACGCGCCGACCGGCCCCGGCATGCAGTTCGAGCAGTTCGGTACGGTCGCGCAGGCCTGCATGGCGGGGCTCGGCGTGGCGCTGCTGCCGCAGATCCTGATCGCCGGAGAATTGCAGCGTGGCCAGTTGGCGCCGGCGCCGGGCAAGCCGATGCAGAGCCGCAGTGCCTATTATCTCGTCGTGCCGCACGCCAAGCGCGGCCATCCGCCGGTTGCCAGCTTTCGCGACTGGCTGCGGGGCCAGGTTGAGAAGGAGCCGGCTGTTCTGGCGTGGTAGCTATTTCCGCTTCATCGCCTCGGCGAGCGCCGCGCCGAACGCACCCTGTGACGGCTTTTCAGGCTGGCGCTGCGGCGCCGGCGAGCGCGGTACGGGCTTGCCGCCGCCGCTGTCGCGCTGGCCGACCCGAGGCGCCCCACCCTGGCCGCCATCCTTGCGCATCGAGAGGCCGATGCGATTGCGCTTGATGTCGACATCGACCACTCGAACTTTCACGACATCGCCGGCCTTTACCACCTCATGCGCGTCCTTGATGAAGCGGTCGGCCAGCTGCGAGACATGCACCAGCCCGTCCTGGTGCACGCCGATGTCCACGAAGGCGCCGAAGGCGGCGACATTGGTGACCGTGCCTTCGAGCAGCATGCCGGGCTTCAGGTCCTTGATGTCGTCGACGCCTTCGGCAAAGGTCGCCGTCTTGAAGCCCGGCCGCGGGTCGCGTCCGGGCTTTTCCAGTTCCGCGATGATGTCACGTACCGTCGGCAGGCCGAAGCGCTCGTCGACGAAAACACGAGGGTCAAGTGCCTTGAGCGCGGCACTGTCGCCCATCAGCGCGCGCACGTCGCGGCCGCAGGCGGCGACGATCTTCTTTGCCACGCCATAGGCTTCCGGATGCACGGATGAAGCGTCGAGCGGCTCGGAGCCGTTCGGGATGCGCAGGAAGCCTGCGCACTGCTCGAACGCGCGCGGTCCAAGCCGCGCCACGTTCAGCAGATCGCGGCGCGTAGCGAACGGGCCGCCGACGTCGCGATGCGCGACGATCGCTTCGGCAAGCGATGGCCCCAGTCCCGAAACGCGCGCCAAGAGCGGCGCCGATGCCGTGTTGAGGTCGACGCCGACAGCATTGACCGCATCCTCCACCACCGCCTCCAGCGAGCGGCCGAGCCGGTACTGGTCGACATCGTGCTGATACTGGCCGACGCCGATCGACTTCGGCTCGATCTTGACCAGCTCGGCGAGCGGGTCCTGCAGGCGCCTGGCGATCGACACCGCGCCGCGCAGCGACACGTCGAGGTCGGGAAACTCGGCGGCCGCCGTCGCCGAGGCCGAATAGACCGACGCGCCGGCTTCGCTGACGATCACCTTGATCGGCTTCGGCCCGCCGTCGGACGGCAGGCTGGCGAGCATGTCGGCCACCAGCTTCTCGGTCTCGCGGCTGCCGGTGCCGTTGCCGATCGAGATCAGCTCCACCTTGTGGAAGCGAATGAGCCTGGCAAGTTCCGCCTGCGTGCCGCGCACATCGTTCTTTGGCGGAAACGGATAGACGGTGGTCGTCGCCACCAGCTTGCCGGTACCGTCGACCACAGCCACCTTGACGCCGGTGCGGATGCCTGGATCGAGACCCATCGTGGGCCGGGAGCCGGCGGGCGCGGCGAGCAGCAGGTCCTTGAGGTTGCGGGCAAAGACATGGATGGCCTCGTCCTCGGCCCGCTCGCGCAGGTCGCGCATCAAATCAAGCGTCAGATGGAGCGATAGTTTTATCCGCCAGGTCCAGCCGGCCACTTCCATCAGCCAGCGGTCGCCCGGCAGGGTGCTACCAATCGCATAGGCGTTGGCGATCATCCGCTCGACCGGTTTCACCGGCGATTGATCGTCGGCATCGACTTCGATGTCGAGCGACAGCACCTCTTCGTTGCGGCCACGCAGCATGGCCAAGGCGCGATGGCTGGGCACGTTCGCCCAGCGCTCGACATGATCGAAATAGTCGGAGAATTTCGCGCCCGCCTCCTGCTTGCCGTCGACGACCCTGGCGCGCAGGAAGGCGCGCTCCTTCATATAGGCGCGCAGCCTGCCGACCAGCTCGGCATTCTCGGCGAACTGTTCGGACAGGATGTCGCGCGCGCCTTCGAGCGCCGCCTTGGCGTCGGGAACCTCCTCTGTGAGATAGGCTAGCGCGAGTTCGGCCGGCACCGCCGAACGGTCGGCGAGGATGGCCTCGGCCAGCGGCCCCAGTCCACGTTCCCTGGCGATCTCGGCCTTGGTGCGGCGCTTCGGCTTGTATGGCAGGTAGATGTCTTCGAGCTCGGCCTTGGTGGTCGCCGCCGCGATTTTTGCCTCGAGGTCCTCGGTCAGCTTGCCCTGCTCACGGATCGAACCGAGGATGGTGTCGCGGCGCGCATCGAGCTCGCGCAGATAGGCAAGCCGCTCGGAAAGGTCGCGCAACTGCGTGTCGTCGAGGCCGCCGGTGACCTCCTTGCGGTAGCGCGCCACGAAAGGCACCGTTGCGCCCTCGTCCAGCAGCCCGATTGCGGCTGCCGCCTGCTCCGGCCGCGAGCCGATCTCGGCCGCGATGATTGCTGCGATGCGCTTGATGTCCGATGCCATGCTGGTTCCTGCCGAAAAGAGCGGCGACAATAGGCCGGGACGACGGCTGCGCCAACCGCGCTGTCTCAACCCGACGGGAAAGCTCCACAGGAAAGAGCTGCGAGGAAAGACCAGCCGAACGGCTCAAACCGTCCGGCTCAGGGCCTCGAAGAAGGCGACGACATCGAGATCAAGCTGATCGTCGACCGGTTCCGGCTGCGACGACATCTTGGCGATGACCACCTCGTCGCTCGGGTTGACGTAGATCCACTGGCCGTGAATGCCGATGCCGCAGAAGGCGCCGCTTGGCGTGCCCATCTGGTACCATTTGTTGCGGTAGCGGCCCTTGGGGAAGAGGAACACCATCGTGCCGCGCCGCCAGGCTTCGTGGCTGCCGCCGCTGGCAACCGTGTCATGCACCCAGGTTTCCGGCACGATGCGGCGGCCATTGGCCGTGCCGCCCTGTCGCATCATTTCGCCGATGCGGGCAAGGTCGCGCGGCGTCATCGACATGCCGCCGGCGGTACGCGCCGTGCCTTCCATGTCGACCGTCACCGACATCTCGCTCGCGGCGGCCAGCGGCAGCCACAGTTTTTCGCTGAGCAAGTCGCTGACGCGTTTGCCGGATGCCCGCTCCACCAGGATGCCCAGCATATCCGAATTGGGTGAGCGATAACGGTAGGTCTGCCCATGCGGCTCGGCGAGCCGCGGCAACGTCAACAGAAACGCAGCGAGGCTTTCCGACCCGCCGCCCGGATTCCACAGTGTCGCGCGGCGATAGCGGGCGAAGGCGCTTTCCGGATCGAGATAGGCCTCCTCGAAGTCGAGGCTGACCGTCATGTCGAGCACATTGCGCACGCTCGCATCGCCATAGGCCGAGCTCTTGGCTTCGGGGATGTATTCTGTCACCGGCGCTTCCGGGTCGAACACCCCCTCGCCTTGCAGGATGCCGGCGAGGATCGCCGTCACCGACTTGCTGATCGAAAAGATGATATGGCGCTGACCGAACGCCATATGCGGCGCCGACCAGTCGCCGACCAGCCTGCCGCCCTTCAGGATCGTCAGCCCGTCAGTGTCGGAGCGCTTTAGGAAGGATTCGACTGTTTCGGCGCCCCCGGCCAAGGTGACTTTCTCCTCGAGCAGCGCGCCGAGCGATTTCACCTGTTCCTCGCCGCCGGGCGCGGCGGCAACGTGGACGCTCGGCACCAATTCGCCGACATTCTGGAACGACCATTGGCTGAACGGCCTCAGCCGCCAATTGTCGAGCCGCACATCCTTGCGGGCAAAGCCGTATCTTGTCTCGAACGCGGTGTGGCCGGTCATGATTGTCTCCCGGTCATCTATCTCTGACTTTCAGCCTAGCGCGGCGGCTATGGCGTGCACGGCCTTAAGCGTCGCCACCGAATAGGCGGCGTTGAGGAAATCCGGATAGGTCGAAAGCTTCACGACGACCATCCTGTACTCCCAGTTGATATGGATCATCTGGCCGAACACGCCCTTGCACATCAGCGCGCGAGAGCGTGGATCCTCGATCCAGAACTGGTTGCGGTAGCTGCCGTCCGGAAGGCTCGGGCTGAAATCCGGTCCGTGCTTGCCGCTACGCGTCGCTTCGATCCACTCGGCAGGGATGACCCCGCCGCCATTGTCGAGGATCAACTGGCCGAAGCGGCCATAATCGCGCAGCGTCGCGTTGAAGCCGCCGTCGGCCAGCGCATAGCCGGCGCTGTCGACGGTGAAACAGGCGCTCTCGTCGGCGCCGAGCTTTTGCCAGAGTTCTTCCGAGACCAGCTGCGCCAGGCGCTTGCCGCTCACCCGCTCCATGATGAAGGCAAGCACATCGGTCTCGATCGAGCGGTACTCGAAGGCCTCGCCATGTTCGCGGACCTTGTCCTTCAGCCGCAGGATCAGCTCGAACAGATGCGCGGGCCACCGGAAATCAGGATCGCTGCCCGGCGGGATCGGCTTCCAGCCGGTGGCGACATCGACCTGGCCGATCTCGGAATAGCGATCGGTGTACTCCTCGGAGAAGCGCACGCCCGTGGTCATGTCGAGCACTTGCTGCACGGTGGCCCCGGCCCAGGCGGTCTCGCCGAGCTCCGGAAGATAATCCGTCACCAGCCTGGCCGGGTCGATCAGGTCGCGCCCGACCAGGATGCCGAACACCGATCCCGTGACCGACTTTGCCATCGATTGCGACAGATGCAGCGTGCGCTCGTCCATGCCGTTGAAGTAGCGCTCATAGGCGACCGTGCCGTCCTTCAACACCAGGAAACCGTCCGTGTAGGTCTCGTCGAGCAAGCCGGCGAGCGTTGTCGGCCGGCCCTCGCTATCGGCCACGGTCAGGTCGTCGAGATCCACCTCGGCGCGCTCGAGCCGACGGCGATGACCTTGGCCGCGCCAGACCTCGACGGTCGGCAAAAACTCACGCACGTGCTGGAAGGCCCAGCGGTTCCACGGTGGCCGATCCCAGTCGAGCTTCGGCAGAGCCATGGCCGGCGGCGAGCCCTGCATGATCGGCGGCCGCGGATCGGAGTTGCGGTAAGATGTCATCAATCCTCCCTGCACATAAGAAAGGGAGGCCGGAGCCTCCCCTCCCTTCATGCGTTCCCGCTCAGTTACTTGCGCAGGTTGGTCCAGATCTTGTTGTAGATCTCCACCACATCTGGCGGGCACGGCGGCACGAATTCCGGCGTCGGCGAGCCGGCTGGCGGGCTGATTTCCGGCGAGTTGGCGAACTCCGCCGGCAGGAATTTGTGGCTGCCGGCGATGCCGTTGTCGTAACCGGCATACTCGGAGATCAGCGCAGCGTTCTCAGGCGCCATGACGAAATCCTGGAAGAGCTTGGCGTTCTCCAGGTTCTTGGCGCCCTTCAGCACCGCGACATTGTCCATCCAGCCCTCGATGCCTTCCTTCGGATAGGCATATTTGATCGCCGGGATCTTCTGACGCGAGCGGTAGGCCGCACCATTCCACTGTTCGGTCACGATCACGTCGCCGGAAGTGATCTTGGTGATCGTGTCGTAGCTGAAGGTCTTCCATGACGGCTTGGCGGCCATCAGTATGTCGTTGATCTTTTTCAGGCCGGCCTTGTCTGCGCCGCAGCGCGGCACGCCGGCATAGCGCTCGGCCGCGTGCATGACGGTGTTGACGTCGTCGAGCACGTTGATCTGGCCCTTCAGTTCGTCCGGCGGGTTGAACAGGATGGCCAGCGTGTTGATGTCGCCCTTGAACTTATCCGTATTGACGGAGAACGCCGTTGTGCCGAATTGCCACGGCGCGGTGTAATGGCGTCCGGAGTCCCAGTAGATATCGAGGAAGCGTGGATCGATGTTCTTGCCGTTCGGCATCGCGTTGGGCTCGGTCTTTTCGAGCAGGTCCTCCTCGATCATGATCTTCACGGTGTAGTCGGACGGCACGACGATGTCGTAGCCCGAATTGCCGGCGCGCACCTTGGACAGCATGGTTTCGTTGGAATCGTAGTCGTCCAGCGTCACCTTGACGTTGTACTGCTTTTCGAACTTCTCGATCAGCTTGGGGTTGGTGTAGTCGCCCCAGTTGTAGATATGCAATTCGCCGTCGGCGAGCGCCGGAACGGCCCATAACAGCACGGCCGCGGAAACGGCCGCCATCAGTTTTCCAGACATTTAATGTTCTCCTTGCCTTCCCATTGTTTTGTGTTGGAGCTCACGGATCATTTAGCGCGTCGCCGCGCGATCAGGAACGAGACCGAGACGAACAGGATCGACACCAAAAGCAGGATGGTGGAGATGGCGTTGATCTCCGGCGTCATCGGCCGCCGGATCTGGTTCCAGATATAGAGGGGCAAAGTCGTCTGGCCGGGGCCGGCGACGAGCTGGGTGATGGTGAAATCGTCGAATGAGACGATGAAGGCGAGTGCTGCGCCCGACATGATGCCGGGAACAAGCAACGGCAGCGTGATGCGCTTGAAGGCCTTCCACGGCGTCGCGTAAAGGTCGGCGGCGGCATATTCCAGCGTCAGGTCCATGTCTTCCAGCCGCGCCCGGATCGGCATGTAGGCGAACGGAATGCAGAACACGGTGTGGGCGAGGATCAGATTGCCGATGCCGAAATTCAGCCCGAACGTGCCGGCGATCAGCGCGAAGAAGGAGAGCGTCGCCACCGCCGTGATGATTTCCGGCACCATCAGTGGCAGATTGATGACCATGAAGGCCGCCGCCAGCCCGCGCCACGGCTTCACTCTTGTCATGCCGATCGCCGCGAGCGTCGCGCACACGGTAGAGATTATCGTGGCGCTGATCGAGATGATCAGCGTGTTGCGGGCAGCGTTGTGGAATTCCTCGTTGCGCAATGCGCTGCCGTACCAGCCGAGCGTGACGCCCTCCCAATGCGTGACCAGCGAGCCGCTGTTCAGCGAGAAGATCATCAGGATCAGCACCGGCACGTAGAGCACCAGCAGGCAGATGACAGCAATCGAGCGGAAGCCCGGCTGCTCCTTGATGTCGATGCTGCGCGGCTCAGCCATGCTGCACCTTCCCTGACGTATTGCGGACGTAGAAGAACAGCGCCACCAGCACCGCGGCCATCAGGATCAGCGCCTGCGCGCAGCCGAGCGGCCAGTTGCGCCCCGATCCGAATTGCTGGGCGATGAGATCGCCGATCATCAGGTGGACGCCCCCGCCGAGGATCAGCGGCGTGACATAAGCGCCGAGCGCCGGGATGAAGACGAGCAGGCAGCCGGCGATGATGCCGGGCTTCGACAGCGGGATGATCACCCGCCACAACACCTGGCGGCGCGTCGCATAGAGGTCGTAGGCCGCCTCGATCAGCCGGAAATCGAGCTTCTCCAGGCTGGAATAGAGCGGCAGCACCATGAACGGCAGAAAGGCATAGAGCAGGCCGAGTTGGATTGCGAAATTGGTGTAGAGCATGGTGATCGGCTTATCGATCACGCCGAGCCCCAGCAGCGCGTTATTGATCAGCCCTTCGTCGCGGATGATGAACATGATCGCCAGCGTGCGGACCAAAAGGTTCGACCAGAACGGGATGGTGATCAGAAGCACCCACCAGTTGCGCTGCGCCGGCGGTCGCGTCGCCATGAAATAGGCGGTCGGAAATCCGAGCAGCAGGCAGATGATCGTCGTCACCACCGCGAACAGGAACGAGCGCAGATAGATGATCAGGAAGTCCGGCGTGAACTGCAGGGTGTCGTCGAAGATGTCGCGCTGGAACAGGAAGTTCAGATAGGCGTCGGTCGAGAACCGCCACTGCACGCCGCCATAGGGCGCGGCGGCCAGAAACGAATAGACGCAGATGATCAAAAGCGGGAGCACGCCGAAAATGCCGATGATGAGCAGCGCCGGCAGCGACAGCAGGCGGTTGCGTCGCGCGCCAGCTTTCACCGCCTGGGCTTCGAACAACGCGGCCTTGGAAGGCATGGTCGGGGAGAGCGTGGCTGTCGTCATCAGTCTTTCAGGACGCGCGCGGCGCCCGCCTCGAACTGGATGCCGACCTTGGCGCCGGTCTCGTAGGTCACCGGAGACGAGCGGCTGTTCTGATGGCGCACGATGAAGTTCTCACCGCCGTCGAGCCTCACGTGGTAATGCGTATCGGTGCCGAAATAGACGATGTTGGAAAGCGTTCCAGCGATCGTGCCCTTGGTCGGATCGGGCACCAGGTCGGCATGCTCGGGACGCACCACCAGCGTCACCTTGCCTGTCGGATCGAAGCCCTCCGGATAGCCGGCGGCGATCGTCGCGTTGCTGGCGAATTTGACCGTGGCCGCCCCTGGCTTCTTCGACAACACCGTGCCGGCCAAGAAATTCGTCTCGCCGATGAAATCGGCGACGAAGCGTTCCGCCGGCTTGTCGTAGATGTCGCGCGGCGTGCCGACCTGGAGGATCTTGCCGGCCGACATCACCGCGATCCGGTCTGACATGGTCAGCGCTTCTTCCTGGTCGTGGGTGACGAAGATGAAGGTGATGCCGGTCTCGTGCTGCAGCCGCTTCAGTTCGATCTGCATCTCCTTGCGCAGCTTGTAGTCGAGCGCCGAGAGCGGCTCGTCGAGCAAGAGCACCTTCGGCTGTGGCGCGAGCGCCCGGGCGAGCGCCACGCGCTGCTGCTGGCCGCCCGAGATCTGGCTGGTGCGGCGCGCCTTGAGCGCCTCCATCTTGACCAGTTTCAGCATCTGAGCGACCCGTGCCTCGATTTCGCCCTTGGGCTTGCCGAGCATCTCCAGACCGAAGCCGATGTTCTGCGCCACCGTCATGTGCGGGAAGAGCGCGTAGCTCTGGAAGACGGTGTTGACGGGTCGCTTGAACGGCGGCAGCGGCGCGATGTCCTGGCCGTGCAGCATGATTTCGCCGGCGCTTGGGAAATCGAAGCCGGCAATCAGTCTCAAAAGCGTCGTCTTTCCGCATCCGGACGGGCCGAGCAGCGTGAAAAACTCGTTCTCGCGGATCGAGACGGACACCGTGTCGAGAGCGGCTACCTGGTTTTCACCGGTTCCAAATACTTTTCGTACGCCGCGAACTTCGATCGCGTTCTTACCCGGTTGTTCCGGCACGATTACCCCATTGAGAGAGCCTGCTCTTGGCGGCAGGTGCGTTCCTGTTTGATTGTCACCATAAGCCGACCGGCTTGGCAACTGCGGAGCTGCTACTCGTTTTTTTAACGCAATACCCATGCCAGCCTCAGGCCTAGTCAATCCTAAGCTTGGAAAGTGATCTTGCCGCCACAGATGGTGGTGACCGGCCGCACGGTGTGCAGCGCCTCCGGCGCCGTCTTCTCGATATCGGCCGACAAAACCACGATATCGGCGAGGTATCCGGGCTTCAGGCGCCCCTTGCGGTGTTCCATGAATTCGGCATAGGCGCCTTCGACCGTGTAGCCGGCAATCGCTTCATGCAGCGAGAAGCTCTGGTCCGGCAGGCCTTCTGCCCAAGGTTTGCGCAAGACCGCCGCCTGGATGCCCAGGATCGGGTCAACCGGCGAGACCGGCCAGTCGGATGCGAAGACGACCCGCGCGCCGGCATTCTTCAAGGTGCGCCAGGCATAGCTCAGCGGCCACTTATCGTGGCCAATGCGCGAGATCGTCGGCTCCAGCGGGAAATTCATCGCGCCCGGCGGATGCGGCGGCTGCATCGAGGCGAGCACGCCGAGCTCGGCGAAACGCGGCACATCGGACGGGGTGATCACTTCGATGTGCTCGATGCGGTGCCGGCTGTCGCGCCTGCCGTTTTTCTTCGCTGCCGCCTGGTAACCGTCGAGCACGGCGCGCACCGCTCCGTCTCCGATCGAATGAACGGCGATCTGCAGGCCGCGCCTGTCGGCTTCGACCGCAACCTCGGCGAAATGCTCGGGGGAAAAAAGCGGCTCGCCGCGCCAGCCCGGACGGTCGGCATAATCGTCGACCATCACCGCGGTCCAGGAATCCAGCACCCCGTCGTAGAAGACCTTGACCATGCCGGACGACAGCCACTCGGAATTGTACGCCGCCGCCATGCGCGAGGCTTTTTCCAGCATGTCCAGCTTCATGAAATTCTTGAAGTGGAACGGGATCTTGGTGCGGCAGATGAGCCGTCCTTCCTCTTGCAGCCCGGCGAGCAGCTCGAGCTGGTAGAGGTTGCCGTCCATGTTCTGGATCGAAGTGATGCCGTGCTTTGCGCACCACTCGAGCCCGCGGTGCATGAGATCGCCGTCGGCGGCAAGCTCCGCTGCCGACGGATAGGGATCCGGCTCCGCACCTTGGAGGCCGAGCCGTGTCCGGTTCGCGCCGAAATGATCGAGCACGGGACCGAACGCCTCGCCTTCGCGCAACTCGCCGGCGGCAAGCCCGTCCGCGCCCATGACGATTTCGTTGCCTGGTCCCACCTGCTTGCCATGCAGCAGGCCGGCCTCTTCCAGCGCCTTGGTGTTCGCCCACATCGTGTGATGGTCGGAGGCCGACATGGCGAAGGGCCGGTCGGGAATGATACGGTCGAGGTGATGGCGGGTCACCGGCTCGGGCAGGATCGCATAGTCTACACCGGCGCCGAGCAGCAGCCTGGCTTTCGGACGCTTCGCCGCAAAGCCCTGGATCGCGTCGCGAAGCGCGTCGAAGCCCTGCACGCCTGTCAGATGCAGATTGTCGAGCTCGGCCGCGCCGCCGAACAAATGCATGTGCGCTTCGATGAAGCCCGGCAGGACGGAGCCGCCCTGAGCATCGACGACACGAGTGGCAGGGCCTTTGCAGTCGCGGAGGCTATCGCGATCTGCGATCGCAATTATCTTATCACCTTTGATGGCAATGGCCTGGGCGGCGGGGGTATCCGGATCCATCGTCAATATGCTGGCGTTCTCGACGATAAGATCGGCCGTTTGCGGCATCATTTTCTCCCATTTCTGCCTAGGCTAGCAGAGTATTGGCGTCTGGCAAGCCGTCCCATGCTGGCCCGAACGACAAATTGAAATGCCCCTTGGCGGCGCCGGAACTCTCTGCCACAAAGCTGTTTGAGGCCCCGTAACCAGAACTCGAACAGCGAGCCAACTCCCAAAATGAAGACAGTTTTTTCGCCGCTTCACGCCGGTCACGCCGGCCAGATGGAACTGGTCACCTCGGCGATCGTGCCGGGTTTCGAGAAGCCATCGCGGGCCGAATTCATCAAGGCAAGGGTGGAAAGCGAGAAGCTGGGGCCGATCATCGGGCCGGTCGAGCACGACCTTGCCGCCGCCAAGCGCGTGCATGAAGCGCACTACATCGATTTCCTGCCGACGGTTTGGCCGGAATGGGTCGCCGCCGGCTTCAAGGGCTCGGCGATGGGCTTCACCTGGCCGACGCGCGGCCTGCGCGGCGATGTCCCGCCGAAGCGCATCGACGCCCTGCTCGGCTACTATTCCTTCGATGCCGGCGCCACTTTCGTCGAAGGCACATGGAAGGCGATCAAGTCATCCTATGACGTCGCGCTGACGGCGGCCGCCCTGGTCAAGGGCGGCGAGCGGACCGCCTTCGCGCTCTGCCGCCCGCCCGGCCACCACGCCGGCGCTGCCTTCATGGGCGGCTACTGCTTCATCAACAACGCCGCCGTCGTCGCGCAATGGTTCCGCGACCAGGGCGCAAGCCGTGTCTCGATCCTCGATGTCGATTACCACCACGGCAATGGCACGCAGGAGATTTTCTATCGCCGCGGCGACGTCCAGGTGCTCAACCTGCATGGCGATCCGATGGTCGAGTACCCCTTCTTCCTCGGCCATGCCGACGAGCGCGGCGAGGATGAAGGCGAAGGCTTCAACGTCAACTACCCGATGCCCTTCGGCACCAACTGGGACGGCTGGAACGCAGCGCTGGAAGACGCCTGTGCCAAGCTTGCCGCCTATGCGCCGGACGTGGTCGTGGTCTCGCTCGGCGTCGACACCTTCGAGAAGGATCCGATCAGCCAGTTCAAGCTGAAGAGCGAAGACTATCCCAAGATCGGCCGGCGCATCGCCAAGCTCGGCCTGCCGACGCTGTTCGTCATGGAAGGCGGCTACGCGGTTGAGGAAATCGGCATCAACGCCGTCGGCGTGCTGACCGGCTTCGAGGACCGCTGAGCCATATCTGATTGAAAGGACGCGCTTCCGCCTGCAACGGACGTCACCGGGAAATCGGCTCGATTCAGCTCTGAAGCCACCCCCAAGCAACGCGATGAGCAGCCGCTGAGTCGCAACAAGAGTCCAGCGGATTCGATTTTGTCAAATCGCGTTTGATGTCGGATTCATCTGCGGGTAGATTAGACCCGAATCAGCCGGTCCACGGGGGGCGCGGCGACCACCCAAAGTCTCAAGTTCCGGCGTCCTGCCGGTACCAGACGCGGACGGCTTCGCGTTCCCTGTAAGGATTCGGCTCGGTTGGGCGCTGTGCGCGCCCGTGGGTGTGTCTTCGTAAACGTGACGCGTTTCGGGTCCGAGCGCTGGCCAATGCCAGCACCGGGCGCAAGGATCGATTCCGGTCAGAATATCAAAATGAGCAGTCCCGCCGCGATTCTTCATTCCGACGCTTCAGGCTCGCGCCTGGCGTCGCGCGGCGATCTCACCAGTTTCTTCATGCAGCTTTCAGCCGATATCGGCGCCGACAGCTATATGTTGGTCGCCATGGTGCACGATCAGGATCGAAACGACGCGCGTATCGTGTCGTCGAACTGGATTTTCGACGCCATCGAGTTGATCGGCAAGCGGCTGATTGCCAATCTCGCGCTCGGCCCGCTGACGGCAGCGCCGGGCGTGCGCCCCAAGCCATTGGTCGCGGCGCATGCGCCCGACGCCGGCGCGCTACTGAGCGGCGAGGAAGCGCGGCTGCTCGATGTGCTCGGCCACGCCGAGATCTATTCGCTGAGGTTGAATGTCGGCCGCCAGCGCCTTTTCGTGCTGTTTTCCGCCGCCGAGCCCGCCAAGATCGACCTTACGGCCTTGATGAAGGCGCAGCTGAAATGCTGCTACGCGTTATCCAGCATCCCGCAATTGATCGCCGCGGCATCCATGCAGGATCCGCTGTCGGACCGCGAGCGCGAATGCCTGTTCTGGGTATCGGAGGGCAAGACCACCGACGAGGTGGCCCTCATCCTTGGCGTCTCGTCGAACACCGTCAACAGCTACATCACGCATGCCATCCAGAAATTCGCGGCTTCGAACCGCGCGATGGCGATTGCGACCGCTATCAGGAGCGGCATCATTTGAAGCACGCACAGATCAAAGAGGCCGCTGCCGCCCTTTTCAACGAGCAGCGCAATCCGTTCGGCGCCTTCTCGCTCGGATCGGAGACGCATCACGCGGTGACCATTCCGGACGCCGTGCGCCGCTGCCGCTGGATCGCGGTCGATATCAACGCTTCTGGTTTCGGACTCTTCTTCGTCAGCCCCTCGCTGGAGCGAGCGCGCCTGGTCGCCTGCTTCGATTCGGATTATCCGTCGACCGGCCTCACCACCAAATTCATCTCGGGCGCCAGCGGCGAGGAAATGGTGCGCCACAGCCGCATCTCGACGACGCCGCGCTGGTGGGCCGACAGCGGCATGGCCGTTTCGCAGCAGAGGTTGGAGAGCCTGGCATGGTCCGAACCGACCGCGCCGCTCGCGCCCGGCACCGACGGCATCGCCTTTCCGGTGCATGCGGAGCGCGGCCAGTGCGGGCTACTCGTCTTCCTGGGGCCGGATATGACCCTTTCGGACGACACGCTATGTGAAATCCACGCGCGCTGCTTTGCCCTGTTTGCGTCGGTCGCCCGCATCCGTCCAAGCGAAACCGGCAGGACGCGCGCCATTTCCAAGCGCGAACTCGAATGCCTGAAGCTGACCGCCAACGGCAACACCAGCGAGGAGATCGCGAAGCTCCTGAAACTGTCGGTGCACACCGCCAACCAGTATCTCACCCAGTCGACGCAGAAGCTCAACGCTGTCAACCGCAACCAGGCGGTCGCGAAGGCGCTGCGCCTTGGCCTGATCGAGTAGCTCGCCCAGGCCAGGCGCCGAGACCTGAAACATCGTCAGGGAAAAGCGAGCGGCTCGGTCCTCCGGATGCGCGCCTCGTCGATCGCGTCCTCGAGCAGGGCGGTGTTGTGCTCCGGCGTCTCGCCCGGCTTCTCGAAAGAGACGTAATTGACGATCACGGACGTGCCCTGCCCGGTCAGCATCAGCTGGAAATAGACGGTTACGCCGCGCGGCCGAAGCTCGAGATCGAGCACGATGCGCGGGCTGCCGCTCCAGTCGACATGCGCTTCGCCGCCATGACCGAGCCTGAGCGTGCCCGGCTGGAAATAGAGCTCCGCAGCCGAGTCCACCAGGTCCGACAGGCAGGCGAAATGCTCCAGCCGGATAAAGGCGATATAATCCGCGACCTCGATCAGGCGCAGCTCGCCCACCACGTCCTGGATGGCATTGGCGACGATCTGCTCGCGTGAATTGGCGTGTGGTTGCCGGTTCATGGATAGAAACAGCGTCCGATCATTGGGTTACTTTTCGCTCGGCCTTCTTCGAGTAGACGATCCGCACCAATTCGGCGACCGCCTGGTAGAATTGCGACGGGATCACGCTATCAACTGAAACTTGCTTGTACATGGAGCGGGCAAGCGCCACGTCCTCGAAGATCGGGATGTTGTTCTCTCTCGCGATCTCGCGGATTT
The DNA here is from genome assembly GCF_002294795.1 of Mesorhizobium sp. WSM3866. Classification (NCBI taxonomy): domain Bacteria; kingdom Pseudomonadati; phylum Pseudomonadota; class Alphaproteobacteria; order Hyphomicrobiales; family Phyllobacteriaceae; genus Mesorhizobium; species Mesorhizobium sp. WSM3866. Next base: position 142,185 of record NZ_NSGC01000004.1, read on the forward strand.
TCAGCGCCACCAGATCCTGGCCCTTGGCGAGCACCAGCGGAGCGGAGTCCTCTTCGCGCACATATTTCAGCGCGATGGAATAGTGGGTCGGATTGGCGATGACGAGCGTCGCGCGCGGCACCGCCGTCATCATGCGCCGCCGCGCCCGGTCACGCGCCAGCGAGCGCAGGCGCGACTTCACGATCGGATCGCCTTCCGACTGCTTCAGCTCGTCTTTCACTTCCTGCTTGGTCATGCGCAGGTCGCGCCGCCAGTGGAAGCGCGACCAGACGATATCGGCGACCGCGACCGCCCCCATGACGAAGACGATCGCCACCAATATGTCGACGAAGATGCCGCGGATGACCATGCCGAACGACACCGGGTTGGTGATCATGCCGGCGAGCAGCCTGCGGTGATCTTCCGACAGCGTGAAGGCGAGCACGGCGATCGCGAAGGCAAGCTTGGCCAGCGACTTGGCGAATTCGACAAAGCCCTGCACGCCGAACAGGCGGCTCCAGCCCTTGGCGATCGAAATGCGCGACAGCTGCGGCCGGATCCGTTCGCCGACGAATTGCGGGATGTTCTGGAACACCGAAGCGCCGACGCCGGCGACCACCAGCAGCACCAGCAGGCTGACGACGGCGCGGCCGATTTCGAACAGCACGGTCTTGTAGAGCTCGATGACGTCGGTCTCGGTGTCCATCGGCCAGGCTTCCGGCTTTTCCAGGAACATGGCGAGGAACATGCCGAGATTGACGATGGCGTCCTTGGCGTAAAAGACGCTGAACACCAGTATGGCGAGGAAGGAAGCGAAGATCGCCGTCTCGCGCGAGTGAGGCAGCTTGCCCTGCTCGATCGTGTCGCGGATCTTCTTTTCTGTGGCTTCCTCGGTTTTGGAATCCTTGTCGACCGCGTCAGCCATGGTGCCCTGACCGCATCGCTATCGTCAGGCGGCTTCGGCGGTGGTCTGCGTCGAGGGAAGCTCGAACGCTCCCTGCCGCGAGAGACGAATGGTCGCCACGGCGATCGTCTTTCGCGCCGCCATGATGTCGGCCAGCGCGATACCTTCCGATCCCTGTCCGAGCTCGGATTCGATCATGCGGCGCGAGCGAGCGCCGATCGCCGACAGCACGGATTCGGTTAGCTCCGCCGGCGCGCCGCGCAAAGCCAGTGTGACGAGCTCCGTCGACAGCCCGTCGAACAGAAGCACGCGCGCCTTCTGGGCGAGCAGCGGCAAGTCGTCGAAGGCAAACAGCCGCGACCTGACCCCGGCCAGATCGGGCGTGCCCGCTTCCTCCAGATCCTGCATGAGTTCGTCGAGCTCGGGCTTGGCCATCTCGTTGAGCACGCTGGCGACGCGCTCCTGGCCGACCGAGGTGTCCCTGGTCGCTTTTTGCGAAAGCACGCTGGCGCGCAACTGGTTCTCGACGATCCTGGCTGCCGCATCCGGAATGTTGGCCATCGTCACCATGCGCTTGATGATCTGGCTGCGTATCGGCTTTTCCATCGTCAGCAGCACATTGGCCGCGGTCTGCGGCGCAAGCTTCGACAGCACCATGGCGGACGTTTGCGGGTGTTCGCCGGCGAGGAAGGTGCCCAGGCGCGTCGGCTCGAGCTTTTCCAGATCCGGCCAGATCGGCGACGGTCCCTCAGGAGCGGGCTCGAACTTCTTCTCGCCCATGATCGCGCTCATTTCCTCCGGCGACAGCGATTCGTTGAGGATCGTGTCCATCCGGTCCGCCGAATCGAGCAGGCCTGCGCCCTCGGTGAACTCGGCCTCGAATTCCGCAACGATGCGCTCCAGGTCGGTTTGCGGAATGGTGCGCAGCAGCCGCGCGCCCTCGATCAACGCCTTCAGCTCCTCCTGCTTGAAGAATTTGAGCAGCCGGCTGGCCGAGGGCTTGCCCATCGCCACCAGGATGGCGGCGGCCTTTTGCGGGCGCGTCAGCGTCAACGATGTCATTGGGCCTGGCTCCGCTGCCGGTGAATGCTCTCGCCGTCCATGCTCAGGCGCTCTTGGTAGCAGCGTTGATTTCGGTAAGCCTGATGCCGAAGCGCGACGGATCGTGTTCCAGCACCGTGATCTCGCCACGCGCGATTCTGCGGCCGTTGACCACCACGTCGACCGGCTCGCCTATGCGGCGGTTGAGCGCTACCGTCGAGCCCTTCTGCAGCGCCATCAGCTCCGACACCGGCATTTCGGTGCTGCCCAGAATGATCTGCACATCGACCGGAATCGTCATGATGATCGAGGAATTGGCGCCGGCCTGCAGGGCAGCGTCGGGGCGGTTCTCCTCCTCCCGCAGCACGCCGCGCAATTCCTCGATGGCGCGGTCGAGCTGCTCGTCCGGCTGGTCGGCTTCGGGTTCGGCTTCCAAGTTGGTCTTTGCCATGCCTCGTCTCCAATAATCCCAAGCCAGGCCTCAGCCCGGCACCAATCCGTCGATGAAACCCTGCCCGCCATCGTGGGGATGCCGGATGCGGACCGTGTAGTTCTGTCCGAGCTTGCCGAACTCGCAGACAAACAGCGTCTTGTCGCGCGCGCTGAGCTTTGCCTGCAGTTGCGCATCTTCCTCGAACTCGATCACCTGTCCGGGCTGGAAGGCGGCGAGATCGCCAAGCGACAGCCGGGCGAGCGGCATGGTGGCCTCGAGCCGCACGGCCGAGCGCATCACTTCTTCCGAGAAGCGGGCTCGCCAGTCGAATTCCGTCGTCTGGTCGCCGCCGTGATCTGCGGTGGCGCCGCGGGTCGCCAAAAGGATTCGCTGCGGGATCATCACCGTCACCGTGCCGGTGTCGGTCGGCGTCGAGATGCCATAGATGATGCGAACCGCCGCCCCGTCGCGCAGCACGCGCCGTTTCGCCTCGTTGCCGGACATCGCCCTCGGGACAGGCTGGCGCAGCTCGAGAGAACGCCGGCCCGATCCGTTCAGCGCCATCGCAACCTCTTGGAAGACGGTGGTGGCGACGTCGGTCTCGATCTGTGACAGGTCGCGCTCGATCGGCGCCACCGGCTGATCCGGGTCCCCGCCGAACAGCGCCTGGACCATGACGGCGATCGCCGGCGCGTCCATGACGAGCGTCATGGCGTCGGCCGACGTCGGCGACGGAACGATGGTCATGGCGAAGGTTTCGCCCGCGCGCATACGCGCATCGGGGACACGTCCCACTTCGACCGCCTGCAGGTCGACGGTGACCGGCGCGCCAAGCTCTCCGGAAAGGGCTTTCTGCAGCAGCGGGAGCGAGCGCTCGGCCATGCCGCGGCCGACGCCGATCACCTGCGCGGCCTCGCCGCTGTCGCCGACGAGACGCTCGATGATGAGAGCCCGGGTTTGCGACGGACTTGCCGGACTGGTCATGACGGCAAGCGGCCCCGGCTGAAGTTCTGCATGCTCAGGCCGCCTTCTTCTCGGCGGTGCCGGTGCTCATCGTGCTCTGCTCGACGGCATCGATCGTCGGACGCTCATAGGACGAGATGGTCTTGCGGCCGAACTCGATCGCGACCTGCGGCAAGGCGCCGTTCATGTAAGCGAGCAGCGTCTGCTTGACGATGATATAGAGGCGGTTCTTCTTCTCGCGCACCGTCTTGATCTTGGTGGCGACCGGACCGACCACGGCATAGGACAGGAAGATGCCGAGGAAGGTTCCGACGAGCGCAGCACCAATCAGCCCGCCGAGAATTTCCGGCGATTGGTCGAGCGCGCCCATCGCCTTCACCACGCCGAGCACGGCCGCGACGATGCCGAGCGCCGGCAGGCCATCGCCGACCGCGACCATCGCGTGATAGGCCTTCAGCTTGTCGGTGCGGATCGTCTGGATCTCCTCATCCATCAGCGCCTCGATCTCGTGCGAGCGCGCATTGCCGATGATGATGATGCGGCAATAGTCGCAGATAAAATGCGTCAGGTCGTGGTTCTTGAGCACGGTCGGGAACGCCTGGAAGATTGCCGACTCTTCCGGATTGTCGATATGCGCCTCGACCTCGCTGCGCGACTTCGATCGCAACTCGCGCATCAGGCTGTGCAGGACGCCAAGCGTTTCGAGATAGTCGCGCTCCTTCGGCACGGCCTGCTTGAAGGCCTCGAGAATGCCCTTGCCGGTGTCCTTGACCGTCTTCATCGGATTGGCGACGAGGAAAGTGCCGAGCGCTGCGCCGCAGATGACCACCGCTTCCCAAGGCTGGATCAGCACATGCAGATGCCCACCCATGGCCATGAAGCCACCGAGCACGCAGCCAAGCGTCACCACAAGTCCGATCAGAATACCCACGACAGGTCCTTCCACATGTCACGTCGGGGATCAGGGATAGTCCTCGTGCCTTGTGTGAGGCTTGAATCGCGATGCGGAAACCGATTCAGCCTCGCACAAGGAAGCATCGCTATCGTCACCGGAAAGCTTCGGCCGGAGGCGCAGATGTTGAACACCTATACGAGCTATCAGCTCATCGCCAAGGACATCCCAAAGGCAATCGACCAGGTCGAGTCGCAGCCCGTCGTGAAGCGTGACACCGACTACTATTTGGCCAATATCGGCAACGTTAAAAGCATCGACGATTTCGTCAACAACACTCGGCTGTTCAACTACGCGATGAAGGCGTACGGGCTGGAAGACATGGCCTATGCCAAGGCCTTCATGGTCAAGGCGCTCAAGGAAGGCGTGTCCGACTCCGACAGCTTCGCCAACAAGCTGAGCGACAAACGTTACGCCGACTTCGTCAAAGCGTTCAACTTTGCGGCTTACGGCTCGACCGCCACGCTCTATCCTTCCGCCCAGCAAGGCGCGGTCGATAAATACATGCGCCAGACGCTGGAGGAGAATGCCGGCGAGACCAATCAGGGCGTGCGGCTGGCGCTCTATTTCCAGCGTAAGGCGCCTGACATCAACAGCTGGTATGACGTGCTCGCCGACACGGCCCTTTCGAGCGTGGTGCGCACGGCTCTCGGCCTGCCCGACTCCATCGCCTCCGCCGACATCGACAAGCAGGCGCAGATGTTCGAGCAGAAGCTCGATATCGCCGACTTCAAGGATCCCGACAAGCTGAACACCTTCCTTACCCGCTTCACCAGCCTGTGGGAGATCAACAACCCGACGACCACTGCCGTGACCTCGGTCAGCGTGCTGTTCGCGCAACCGACGACAGTCGGCATCTCGACCGATCTGATGATGGCCATGCAGAAGCTGAAGTTCTGAGAACACCATGCAGGACAGTCTCTACGTCGCCCTCTCCTCGCAGATTGCGCTCGAACGCCGTCTCGACACCATCGCCGACAACGTCGCCAACGCTTCGACCATCGGCTTTCGCGCCACCGGCGTGAAATTCGAGGACGTAGTCTCCGGCACCGGGCCGAAGTCGGTATCCTTCGCATCCTCCGGCAAGACCTATCTTTCCAGCGCGCACGGCTCGCTGACCGAAACCGGCAATCCTTTCGATTTCGCCATCCAAGGCGACGCCTGGTTCGCCATCGAGACGCCGGCCGGCACGGTGATGACCCGCGACGGCCGTTTCTCCATGAACGAGAACGGCGAGCTGATGTCGATCGAAGGCTATCCGGTGCTGGACAGCGGCGGCGCGCCGATCCAGCTCGATCCGCGCAACGGTCCGCCCAAGGCCGGCGCCGATGGCTCGCTACGCCAAAACGACCAGCTCGTCGGCGCCATCGGCCTCTACGATTTCGACCCCGGCGCCAATTTCGTCCGCTACGGCAATTCGGGCATCGTTCGCCCGGAACCGGTCACCGACCGCTCCGATGTCGGCGTAGCTCAAGGGTTTCTCGAGGAATCCAACGTCAATCCGGTGCTGGAGATGACCCGGCTGATCCAGGTGCAGCGCGCCTTCGAGAATACGGCTGCGCTGATCCGGCAGAGTGCTTCGTCCACCGACGATGCGATTAAGACGCTCGGCGACAAGTAACGGGATGGCGAACGGCTCGTCCCTGCTCCGCGCGCCTGAGAAGCTTGCAGACGCCGGTCCCACGGATCGGCTGGCCGCGCTCGAACGCATCTGGCGGCGGTTCGACAACCCGGAAACGCTGCTCAGCCGCGGCGGCCGCGTCGTCGAGATCTCGCCCACTCACTACAAGGTGCGCGGCCTTTCGGACATTGCCAGGCTCGGCGACATCGTCGAGCAGCGCGGCAAGACCGGCACGCGCCGCGGCGAGATCGTCAGGATAGGCCGCGACGAGGTGGTGGTCGCGCCGTTCGAGCGCCACGCCGATGCCGGCATCGGCGACACCGTTTTCCGGCGCGGCCCACTCGCGGTCGCGCCGGATGTTTCCTGGCGCGGGCGCGCCATCGACGCTTTGACTCGCGTCATCGACGGCGGCCCGCCGCTGGTCAGGCCGAATGCCGCCGGCAGCGCCGACACATTGACGCCCGGCGCCATGTCGCGGCAGCGGGTCGACACCGGCTTTCTGACCGGAGTGCGGGTGATCGACATCTTCACGCCGCTCTGCTTCGGCCAGCGGCTCGGCATCTTCGCCGGCTCAGGCGTCGGCAAGTCGACGCTGCTTGCCATGCTCGCCGGCGCCGAGGCCTTCGACACGGTGGTCGTGGCGCTGATCGGCGAGCGCGGCCGCGAGGTGCGCGAATTCCTCGAGGACACCATCGGCGCCGACAGCATGGCCAAGACCGTCGCGGTCGTCGCCACCAGCGACGAGAGCGCCATGATGCGCCGGCGCGCGCCCGACACAGCCATGCGTGTGGCCGAGCATTTCCGCGACCAGGGCCATCGCGTGCTCCTCGTGCTGGATTCGATCACCCGCTTTGCCCATGCGCTGCGCGAGGTGGCGACGGGCACCGGGGAGCCCCCGGTCGCGCGCGGCTACCCGGCATCGGTCTTCACCGATCTGCCCAAGCTGCTCGAGCGCGCCGGACCAGGCGCCGAGGGCAAAGGCTCGATCACCGCCATCATCTCGGTGCTGGTCGACGGCGACGACCACAACGATCCGGTGGCCGATTCGGTGCGCGGCATCCTCGATGGCCACGTCGTGCTCGACCGCGCGATCGCCGAGCAGGGACGCTACCCGCCGGTCAATCCGCTGTCGTCGATCTCACGTCTCGCCAACAAGGCCTGGAGCGCGGAGCAGCGCATGCTGGTGACAAGGCTGAAAGCGATGATCGCGCGCTTCGAGGACACGCGCGACATCCGTCTGCTCGGCGCCTATCAGGGCGGCGCCGACGCCGAGCTCGACATCGCCGTGCGCCAGGTGCCGCTGATCTACGAGGCGCTCACGCAGTCGCCGAGGGATCGCGCATCGGCCGATCCGTTCACCGATCTCGCCCGCCATCTCAAGGGGAAGCAGAATGGCGATCAAGGAGACTGACCTGCAACAGACCGAGCGCATGCTGCGTGAGATGATTGACGAGGCCAAGGCCGCCGAGGAGGCCGACGCCAGCCGCGACTCGCTCATCAACGGCCTGTTCCCGAAAAAGGTGGAGTGGCCGCAGCCGCCGCCGGTCCAGTTCCCCCGCCTGGCCAACAGGAAAGCGGACCGGCGCAGCGATTTCGTCGTCGCAGCGCTCGGCATCACGCTCGGCCTGATCTGCGCGCTGTTTCCCTGGTATATCTTTTTCAACCAGGAGCAGTTCGGCGTTCAGACCATCAAGTTCGGCGGCAGCGGCAGCAATTCGGGACGCGACGGCGGCGGCGTCGCGGCCGAACGCAGCGGACCGCTGACGGCCAAGGACGTTCCCAACGCCGATATCGACCTGCTGGCCACCGGAACGGTGCAGGACGAACCCCCGCCGGCGCCTGGCGACCAGCCCTTCCCTGCGGCCGCGGCGGAATTCAGGATGGTGCATGTCGCCAATGGCCGCGCGATGATCGAGGACGACACCGGCCTGTGGATCGTCCAGCGCGGCTCCGTCCTGCCGGACTCCAGCCGCGTCGCCGCGATCGAGCAGCGCGGTGGCAAGTGGGTGATCATCACCGATGCCAACAAGGTGATCCAGCTTTCCAGGTGATGGTCTCGTAACGGGCCGCGGGCTCGCTCCGCGCAAGGTCCGCGCAAGACTGGCGGCCTAGTCTTGTGCGTACTCGCCCGGAGAGTCCCATGGAACCCGTCAACCTCTTTGACCTCGCCACCCGGCAGTCGCAATGGCTGGCCGTGCGCCAGTCCGCGATCGCATCCAACATCGCCAATGCCAACACGCCGGGCTACACGGCAAACGACGTCGAACCGTTCGAAAAGGTCCTCGACCGGACTGCGGTGACGCTGGCGGCCACCCAGACCGGCCATTTGGGCGCCGAGGGGACCAATGCCGGCTTCAATCTCAAGCCGGAGGATGTCACGGGCTCGATAATGCCGTCGAAGAACACGGTGGTGCTCGAGGACGAGCTGATGAAGGCCGGCGAAGTGCGCCGCTCCTTCGAGCTCAACACGGCGATCGTCAAAGCCTTCCATTCGATGATGACGATGGTGGTGAAGAGCTGACCATGGACGCCCTGACCGCAGCCCTCAAAGTCGCGGCATCCGGCCTTGGCGCCCAGTCGGAGCGTCTGCGCGTGGTGTCGGAGAACCTCGCCAATGCGCAATCGACGGGCAACACGCCTGGCGCCGATCCCTATCGCCGCAAGACGATCAGCTTCCAGTCCGAGCTCGACCGGACGAGCGGTGGTTCGCTGGTCGAGGTGAGCTCGATCGCGCGCGACCCGTCGGACTTCCCGATCGAGTTCCAGCCCGGCAACGAGGCCGCCGACGCAAAAGGGTACGTGAAGATGCCCAACGTCAATGTGCTGGTCGAAATGGCCGACATGAGCGAGGCCAACCGCTCCTATGAGGCCAACCTGCAGGTCATCAAGCAGGCTCGCGATCTGATTTCCATGACCATCGACCTGATGAGGAACCAGTAATGATCGGCGGTATCGGGGCACTACAGTTCAAACCGGCAATCGACGGCACGGAGGCCGCCTCGCCGGGCCTGCTTCAGGGCGGTGTCGGCACCAAAGCAGGCGAAGGCGTCGGCAGCAGCTTTGCGGAGGCTCTCAGCCAGGCTGCGACCAAGACCGTCAACACGCTGCAGAACGCCGAGCAGATGTCGATCCAGGCGCTCAAAGGCGACGCCGACACCCGCCAAGTGGCCGATGCGGTGCTGAGCGCCCAGCAGGCCCTGCAGACGACGATCGCCATCCGCGACAAGGTCGTCTCGGCCTATCTCGAAATCAGCCGCATGAGTATCTAGGACCGCGTCATGAAAGCCCTTGCCATCGCCGCGACCGGCATGAACGCCCAGCAAACCAATCTGGAAGTCATCGCCAACAACATCGCCAATATCAACACCACCGGCTACAAGCGGGCGCGCGCCGAATTCTCCGACCTGCTCTACCAGGTCGATCGCACCCAAGGGGTGCCCAACCGCTCCAACACCTCGCTTGTGCCCGAGGGCGTTTCGATCGGCCTCGGCGTCAAGACGACGGCCGTGCGCAACGTCCATACACAGGGCGAGCTGACCAGCACGGGCAACAGCTTCGACCTGGCGCTGACCGGCCGCGGCTGGTTCCAGATCGAGGGCGCCGACGGCAGCACGCTCTACTCCCGCGCCGGTGCCTTCAACACCAATGCCACCGGGCAGCTGGTCACCGCCGACGGCGCCACCGTCATTCCGGCGATCACCGTGCCGACCGACGCGGTCGAGGTCATCGTCAACAAGACCGGCCAGGTCTTTGCCCGTATCGACGGCCAGACCGACCTTCAGCTTCTCGGCCAGCTTCAGATCGCCAACTTCGCCAATGAGGCGGGCCTGGCGCCGCTCGGCGACAATCTGTTCCAGGAGACGGCGGCCTCTGGCCCGGCCAATGTCGGCGTTCCAGGCGATCCGGGCTTCGCCACCATCGAGCAGGGCTATCTGGAGTCCTCCAACGTCGATCCGGTCAAGGAAATCACCGAGCTGATCTCGGCGCAGCGCGCCTATGAAATGAACTCGAAGGTCATCCAGGCCGCCGACGACATGGCCTCGGTGGTCTCAAAGAACATCAGGTAACCGACGATGGCCATGCCGGCTTCCTGCCCTGCTTTTCGTCGCGCCGTGCTGGCCCTTGCGCTGGTGGTCGTCGGCGTGCCGGCGCTTGCGCAAGAGACGGGCCCATCTCCCTTGCGATCCGGGGAGTCGGCCAACCAGCTCGCCGCCAATCAAGCGGTCGGCGAAGCCGTGCTGATCCCCAACCGGGTCATCTATCCCGGCGAGACGATCGAACTTGCGGCGCTGAAGCAGGTGACGCTTGTCCCGGGCAAGCACAAGCCGGACGGAATGGCGACGCGCTCCGAGGAACTTCAGGGCAAGGTCGCCAAGCGCACCCTCGTGCCCGGCCGCTACATTCCGGCGGCCGCGATCCGCGATGCCTGGCTGGTCGAGCAGGGTGCCTCGGTGCAGATCTATTTCACCGCCGGAGCGCTGACCATCTCGGCCGCCGGCGTCACGCTGCAGCCGGGCGCCGCCGGCGACCTCATCAAAATTCGCAATGTCGACAGCGGCAAGATCATTTCCGGCACAGTAATGGCCGACGGCACGATTCGGGTCGGCGCATCGTGAGGCGCGTCTTTGCCCTTCTGCTGAGCGCCGCGATCGGTCTTCAGCCCGCATTCGCCGATGGGCTCACGTCCAAGGCCAAGCGCGAACTTGCGCAGAAAAATGGCGGCGTTTACGACGATCCGGAATACGATCCGGCCACCACCACCCGCATGTTCCGCGTCTCGACGGGACCGAGCACGCTGCCGCCCGGCCAGGTCGCCGCGCGCATCAAGGACATTGCCCAGCTGCAGAGCGCGCGCGACAACCAGCTCGTCGGCTACGGCCTGGTCATCGGCCTGGCGGGAACCGGCGACAGCCTGCGCAACTCGCCGTTCACCGAACAGTCGATCCGCGCCATGCTGGAGAACCTCGGCATCGCCACCGAAGGTGGCAGCGCGCGCGCCAAGAACGTCGCCGCCGTCATCGTCACCGCAAACATGCCGCCCTTCGTCCAGTCGGGCGCGCGCATCGACATCGACGTCTCCTCGATGGGAGATGCCACCTCGCTTGCCGGCGGCACCCTGGTGATGACGCCGCTCAAGGCCGCGGACGGCGAGATCTACGCCGTCGGCCAAGGCTCGGTGATCGTGGGCGGTTTCACCGCCCAGGGCCAGGCAGAGCAACTGACGCAAGGCGTGCCCACCGCCGGCCGCGTGCCGAACGGCGCCATCGTCGAGCGCTCGGTGCCGGCCGAGTTCGATGACCAGCGCGTGCTGACGCTGCAATTGCGCAATCCCGATTTCTCGACCGCCATCCGCATCGCGGACGCCATCAACGACTACACCTCGCAGCGCTTCGGCATGCGCGTTGCGGCCGAGCGCGATGCCCGCACCGTGCAGATCAGACGGCCGAAGAACGTATCGGCCGCGCGCTTCTATGCCGAGATCGAAAATCTGGTCGTCGAGTCGGATGCGCCTGCCCGGGTCGTCATCGACGAGCGCACCGGCACCATCGTCATCGGCAACAACGTCAAGATCTCGCGCGTGGCGATCAGCCACGGCACGCTCACGGTGCGCATCACCGAAGCGCCGAAAGTCGTCCAGCCCGAGCCCTTTTCCAAGGGCGTGACCGCAGTCGAGCCCTTCACCGCCATCGAGGCTTCGCGACCCGACGCCCGCGTCGCCGTGCTCGACGGCCCCGATCTTGAAACGCTTGTCTCCGGTCTCAACCGTCTCGGCGTCAAGCCCGACGGCATCATCGCCATCCTGCAAGGCATCAAGTCGGCCGGCGCCCTGCAGGCCGACCTGGTTCTCCAATAGGCATGCCGATGATCGAGCTCTTCTCCTCAAACCCGCATCGTCGCCCGAGACTTCATACGACCATGAAGCTGCTAGCCGCTGTCGCGATCGCTGCGCTGATGGGCGGCACTCCGGGTCGCGCGGAAGAAGTCCGCCAGGTGCTGCCCGGCGGACAGGCCCCGGCCCAGCCGGCTGATCTCGCGCGCGGGAAGGCGCCGGACGAGAGCGAGATCCAGCGCTTCTGCTCCAACATCGCCGATGCGGCTCGCGACCGCCGCTACGCGTTGCAGGCCGAGGAGCTGAAGCAGCTCCAGGCAGGCATCGACGAGCGCATGAAGGCGCTGGAGACAAAACGCGCCGAGTACGAGCAGTGGCTGAAGCGGCGCGAGGTATTCCTGGCGCGCGCCGAAGAGAGCGTCGTCAAGATCTATGCCGGCATGAAGCCAGACGCCGCGGCCGAGCGCCTGGCAATGGTCAACGCCGAGCTCGCTGCGGCCATCCTGATGAAGCTCGATGCGCGCAAGGCCGGCGTCATCCTCAACGAAATGGACCAGAAGGCGGCGGCGACGCTCACCGGCATCATGGCCAGCGCGGCGCGAAGGGTTGATCCATCATGAAGTTGAAATTGCTCGTCCTTGTCGCGGTCGCGGCACTGTCCGGCTGCGGCACCGATCTCAAGGAAGTCGGCCGGGAGCCTGCGCTCTCACCGGTCGGCTCCGGCATCGGCAATGGCGGCGCAGCCCCCTACTCCTATCCGGAGCCGCCGGCGAGACCCGTCAAGAAATTCTCGCTTTGGGATGATCGCCAGAGCAGGCTTTTCACCGATCCGCGGGCGCTGCGCGAGGGCGATATCCTGACCGTCAACATCAAGCTCAACGACAAGGCCAATTTCAAGAACAAGAACGACCGCAGCCGCACCGCCGCGCGCAAGCTCGGCTACGACGTGACGCTCGGTTGGGACGGCAAGAGCACCAGCGGCAAGGGCGATGCCGGCTTGAGCTCCAGCACCGAGACCAACGCCGACGGCGAGATCAATCGCTCGGAGAATCTCGAGCTCAATGTCGCCGCCGTCGTCACCGAAGTGCTGCCCAACGGCAATCTGATGATCAGGGGCTCGCAGGAAGTGCGCGTCAATTACGAACTTCGGGTCCTCACCATCGCCGGCATGGTGCGTCCCTCCGATATCGGCGCCGAAAACACCATCCCCTACGAGCGCATCGCCGAGGCACGTATCTCCTATGGCGGACGCGGCCGCGTGAGCGAGGTCCAGCAGCCGGCCTACGGTCAGCAGATCCTCGACCAGGTTCTTCCTTTCTAGGCCGGGGAGATCGCTGTCGTGGCAAATGTCGAGCAGGCTCAGTCCAAGAAGGGACCTTCCCTTGTGGTCCAGCTCGCCATGCTGTTGGCCATGACGGGCGCGGCCGTCGGCATGGGCTGGTTCTCGGGCGGCTATCTCAAGCAGGGAGAAGCCCCGGCGCCTGTTCCTGCCGCACCCGAGAACGCTGGCAACCCGGAGAAGTCGGCCGAAGTGGGCAAACAGATCGCCGGACCGACGGTGGTCCAACTGGCGCCGATCACCACCAATCTCGCCGCACCCAGCGAAGTCTGGATAAGGCTGGAGGCATCGGTGCTCTACGACGCGCCGCAGCCGCAGGATATGACCGAGCAGATCCATCAGGACCTGCTGGCGTTCGTGCGCACGCTGAAGATGCATCAGATCGAAGGCGCCAGCGGCTACCAGCATCTCAAGGCCGATCTCGACGAGCGTGCGGCGCTGCGCAGCGGCGGCCACGTCAAACAGGTTCTCATCAGGACGATGCTGCTCGAATGAGAAAGTTCCTCATCGCCACGGCGCTCATCGTCGTCACCACCTCTGTCGCCGCGGCCCAGCAGCTCGATCTCGGCGGCATAGGCAAGGCCGACGGCACCACGGTCGGTTATCTCATCCAGATGTTCGGGCTGCTCACCGTGCTTTCGGTGGCGCCGGGCCTGCTGATCATGGTGACGAGCTTCACCCGCTTCGTCATCGCCTTCTCGATTCTGCGCGCCGGCATCGGCCTGCAGTCGACCCCGGCCAACCTGATCCTGATCTCGCTGTCGCTGTTCATGACCTTCTATGTCATGGCGCCGACCTTCGACCAGGCCTGGAACACGGGCGTCAAACCGCTGATGGACAACCAGATCACCCAGGCCGAGGCCTTCGAGAAGATCTCGGATCCGTTCCGCAGCTTCATGCTGCACAATGTGCGCGACAAGGATTTCGATCTTTTTGCCGATCTCGCCCGCGAGCGCGGCCAGACCGTCTCGCGCGACACCGTGGACCTGCGCATTCTGGTGCCCGCCTTCATGATCTCGGAAATCAGGCGCGGCTTCGAGATCGGTTTTCTGATCGTGCTGCCGTTCCTGGTGATCGATCTCATCGTCGCCACCGTGACCATGGCGATGGGCATGATGATGCTGCCGCCGACGGTGGTTTCCCTGCCGTTCAAGATCCTGTTTTTCGTGCTGATCGACGGCTGGAACCTTCTGGTCGGCAGCCTGGTGCGATCCTTTACCTGACCGCCCCGCCGGGCTCGAGGACGACACTTAAGGCTTCGCCTGCTAAAGCCCGCGCGAATTATTTTGGATTAACCGTCCAGTTTAGCCGTTTGGTAGGAAGTTGCCCGCATAGTCCGCTCCAGATGGCGGGTGATCGGGTCTCAACGATCATTGGCATGATGCCGCACCGTCATACCGGACAAGCCGGTATGTCAAAAAAATCCGTGTAAAAACCAAGGTACGAGTATCATGTCCAGTATCATGACCAATTCCGCTGCGCTGACCGCGCTGCAGAGCTTGAACAACACCAACAAGCAGCTCGAGACCACCCAGTCCCGCATTTCGACCGGTTACCGTGTCGCCACCGCCAGCGACAACGCCGCTTACTGGTCGATCGCCACCTCGATGAAGTCGGACAACAAGGCGCTCTCGGCCGTTCAGGACTCGCTCGGCCTCGGCGCCGGCAAGGTCGACACAGCCTACACCGCCATCAACGACGTCAAGGATCAGGTGGACCTGATCAAGACCAAGCTGGTTACCGCCCGCGGCGCCAGCCAGGAAGACCAGCAGAAGATCGCGACCGAAATCAAGGCCATCCAGGATCAGATCAAGTCGTCGGTCACCAACGCCAACTTCGCCGGCTCGAACCTGCTGCAGAACGACGGCACGGCTGCTTCCGATCTGAACATCGTTGCTTCGTACAACCGCACCGGCTCGACCGTCACGATCGACACCATCAAGGTGGCCTCTGCCGACACGCAGGTCCTCGACACGGCGGGCACCGGCGGCATCGTCGGCGGTCTTCTTGCCACGACCTTCTTCGATCCGAGCTCCGCCGCCGTCGCCGACACCGCCATCGACACCGCGCTCGGCACCGTTGAAACGGCGCTCGGCAAGCTGTCCACCGGCGCCGCCTCGCTCGGTGCCGCAAAGTCGCGCATCGATACCCAGCAGAGCTTCCTGTCGAACCTGTCGGACTCGATCGACAAGGGCGTCGGCGCTCTGGTCGACGCCGACATGAACAAGGAATCGACCCGCCTGCAGGCCCTCCAGGTGCAGCAGCAGCTCGGCATCCAGGCGCTGTCGATCGCCAACGGCAACTCGCAGCAGATCCTGTCGCTCTTCCGCGGCTGATCGCCCGGCGAACTTCAGGCATCTTTGTCGGGCCGCGCCACCAGCGCGGCCCGATTTTCATTTTTGATGCTGCTGCCCCTCCGAGGCGCGCCTCTTCCCTCGAGAAATATTACCGCACCGCGGTTTCAAGGCTGGCTTTTAACGCGCCGTTAACTGTGACGCGCTAGCTATGGTTAACCAATCGCTATGACGGGCCGACCGACGGTCGACAGGCATGACCGCCCCCGCCAGAGAGTTGACCGGCATGCGCGAGGCATGCCTGCTTTGAGAAGGGGTGTATCTTGGCAAGCATCATGACCAACGCCGCCGCGCTCACCGCGCTGCAGAGCCTCAACGCCACCAACAAGGCGCTTGAGACGACGCAGGGCCGCATCTCGACCGGCTACCGTGTCGCCACCGCTTCCGACAACGCCGCCTACTGGTCGATCGCCACCTCGATGCGGTCCGACAACAAGGCGCTCTCGGCCGTCCAGGACGCGCTCGGCCTCGGCGCCGGCAAGGTCGACACAGCTTACACCGCCATCACCGACATCAAGGACCAGGTCGACGCGATAAAGGCCAAGCTGGTCACCGCGCGCGGCGCCAGTCAGGACAACCAGCAGAAGATCGCGACCGAAATCAAGGCCATCCAGGACCAGATCAGGTCGTCGGTCACCAATGCCAGCTATGCCGGTTCGAACCTGCTGCAGAATGACGGAACGGCCGCCTCGGACCTGCATGTCGTGGCTTCGTACAACCGCACCGGCACGACCGTCTCCATCGACACCATCGACGTGGCAGCGACCGACACGCAGGTTCTCGACACCGCCGGCACGGGCGGCATCGTCGGCGGGCTGCTTGCGACGACCTTCTTCGATCCGAGTGCCGCGGCCGTTTCCGACACCGCCGTCGACACCGCGCTCGACAGCGTTGAAACCGCGCTTGCCAAGCTCTCCACCGGCGCTGCCTACCTTGGCGCCGCCAAGTCGCGCATCGACACCCAGCAGAGCTTCCTGTCGAACCTGTCCGATTCGATCGACAAGGGCGTCGGTGCCCTCGTCGATGCCGACATGAACAAGGAATCGACCCGCCTGCAGGCGCTCCAGGTGCAACAGCAGCTCGGCATCCAGGCGCTGTCGATCGCCAACGGCAACTCGCAGTCGATCCTGGCCTTGTTCAAGAGCTGATATTTCCGCTGAGGCAACCCCTCCATCGCAAGGCCGCGTCCTGAGCGCGGCCTTTTTCTTGCGCGTCGGACCGCTGCCTCCGGGCCGTTCGGGCCTCGCATAGCTCCTGGCCGCATGCGCTATCATCCTCGCACAAGCTTCGCGGTCTAGTCTTCCGGCGGAAAGTCATGCTGGGAGCGGTTGAATCGTGCCGGAACAGATCCAGAGCCTCATCGCGAACCTCCGCGGCTTCGGCGTCAGGCGTCTCGCTCTCATGGGCGGCATCGCCGCGCTGGTCATGGCCGTCATCGGCGTCGGCTCGGTCTATCTCAATCGCCCGGCCTACGAGACGCTCTATGTCGGGCTCGACCGCAGCGACGTGAACCAGATCGGCCTGGTGCTGGGCGAGGCCGGCATCGGCTTCGATGTCGGCGCCGACGGAACATCGGTGCTGGTGCCGGCCGGCACCACCGCGCAGGCGCGCATGCTGCTGGCCGAAAAGGGCCTGCCGACCAGCGCCAACGCCGGCTACGAGCTGTTCGACAATGTCGGCTCGCTCGGCCTCACCTCGTTCATGCAGCAGATCACCCGCGTGCGTGCGCTGGAAGGCGAGATCGCGCGCACCATCCAGTCGATCGCCGGCGTCAAGGCGGCGCGCGTACACATCGTCATGTCCGAGCGTGCCAATTTCCGCCGCGACGAGCAGCAGCCCTCGGCCTCGGTGGTCATCCGCTATGCCGGCGTCGATGCCGAGAAGAGCGCCCAGTCGATCCGCCACCTCGTCGCCGCAGCGGTTCCCGGCCTGTCGGCCGACAAGGTGACCGTGCTCGATTCCAACGGCAATCTGCTCGCCGCCGGCGACGACACTTCCAACACAAGTGCTGCCCGCACGCTCGGCGTCGAGCAGACGGTCGAGGCGCAGATCGGTGACAACATCCGCCGCGCGCTGACGCCCTATCTCGGCCCCGACAATTTCCGCGCCAGCGTCAAGGCCGACGTCAATACCGACACCCGTCAGACCGAAGAAACGATCTTCGATCCCGAATCCCGCGTCGAGCGTTCGGTGCAGTCGGTGCGCACCAACGAGGCCAGCAACCAGAAGCAGGCCTCGAACCCGACCAGCGTCGAGCAGAACCTGCCCGAGACGCAGACGACCACGACTGAAGGGCCGCAGTCCTCCTCGCAGAACGACCGCAAGGAGGAGATCACCAACTACGAGATCAACTCCAAGAAGATCGCCACCGTTTCCAACGGCTACTCGGTGACCAAGATGTCGATCGCCGTCGTCGTCAACCAGGATCGGCTGAAGACCATCCTCGGCAAGGACGCCACCCCCGAGCAGATTGCCAAGCGCGTCGCCGATATCCAGAAGATGGTGGCCTCCGCCACCGGCTTTGAGGAGAAGCGCGGCGACGTCATCGATGTCTCGGCGGTCGAGTTCATCGACGGGCTGGACGGTGAGCCGATCGACCAGCCGGGCATCCTCGCCTCGATCGGCACATACACCGGCACGCTGATCAATGCCGGCGCCTTTATCGTCGTCGTGTTCCTGGTCGCCTTCTTCGGCCTGCGACCGATGGCGGCCGCGCTGACGGCGTCGGCCAAGCCCGCGGCCCTCTCCGGCCCGAGCTTCGACGATGTCCAGCGCTCGCTGCCGACCCCCGACGCGCCGGTGGCCGCAATCGCAGCCGACACGGCCGTCGGCGCGCTGCCGGGCGCCCGGCCGGGCGCCACTCCGCTCGACGACCTGCGCCAGAAGATCAGGCCTGCGCCGCAGGAACGGCTAGCACGCATGGTCGACCTCAACGAGGAACGCACCGCCCAGATCCTGCGCAAATGGTCGGCCGCCCCGGAAGCCGCGGGTTAAGCCATGGCTTCGGCGGCCCTTTTCGATCTCCTGCCCGATTTCGGTTCGCGCGCCCCGCGCGCCGGCCAGGCACCGTCAGCGCCTGACATCGAGCGCAAGCCAGACGTATCGCCACCGCAGGCCGACATCGGCGCGCTGATCGCCGAGGCGGTGGCCGATGCGGAAGCAGCACTCGGGGCGCGGCTCGCGGCCGCCCACGAGGCGGCCCTCGAGGCCGAACGCCAGGCCAATGACGATGCGGCAAAGGCGTTCCTCAAAAGCTTCGGCGGCGATCTGGGCGCGGCGGTCGCGACACGGATCGATGCCATGGAAGCGCGCGTGGCCGAGCTCACCGCCGCCACCGTCGCCCGCATCATCGGCGGCGTGGTCAGCGATGATCTGCAGGAGCGCTCGATCGAAGCTCTTGCCCGTACCGTAAGCGCCGCGATTGCCGACAGTGAGGCGGTGCGTATCGGCGTGCGCGGGCCGCTGTCGCTGTTCGAGCCGCTGAAGGCGTCGCTTGGAGATCGCGCGGCCAATCTCGATTTCACCGAGGCCGCCGGCTTCGACCTGACCGTGACCATCGATGAAACCGTCTTCGAGACGCGCATCGCCGAATGGTCGGCTTCCCTGTCGGAGGTCCTGTCATGAGCGCCATCGACCACGGCGAGGCCAGGCATGAGATCATCATCGTCAAGCGGAACCACGACGGTCATGACGACGGCCATCATGGCGGCGTCTGGAAGATCGCCTTTGCCGACTTCATGACCGCCATGATGTGCTTCTTTCTCGTCATGTGGCTGATCAACGCCGCCAACGAGCAGACCAAGGCGGCGGTCGCCAGCTATTTCAACCCGGTCGAGCTGATCGATCGCAATTCCAGCCGCAAGGGCTTGGAAGATCTTGGCGACGGCCCGAGCAAGGTTGGCCTCACCGCCGACAATCCGCAGGATGGCGCGAGCAAGGCCGGCGAGGACGGCAAGGGCGGCGCCGGCTCCTCCGACCGCAGGCAGACGAAGGAGGCCTCGCAGAAATCCGATCTCTCCGACGAGCATCTGTTTGCCGATCCCTATGCCGTGCTGTCGGAGATCGCCACCGATACCGGCGTGATGCAGAATGTCAGCGCCAAGGGTGAAGGCGGCGCTCAGAACGCCGGTCCGGCGACCGGCGCTTCCGGCGGCGAATCCTATCGCGATCCTTTCGCGCCGGACTTCTGGTCGCAGCAGGTTGCGACGCCTGGCGCCGAAGCCAGCGCCGAACGCAGGAGGATCGAAGGCGATCCGGCCAGGCCTGGCGAGAAGGTCGCCGAGACCGATGTGCCGAAAGTCAAGGCCGCTCCGCCGGCACCGCCGCAGTTGGATGCGCCGCTCGAGCCGCTGGCGGCACCGGAAAAACCCGGTGCCAAGGTGGTCGCCGGATCGGACGGCGACACGAAAGTCGGGAAGGCCGAAGGCAAGGCGATCAAGGGCGAGAAAGCCCAAGCTGAAAAGGCAGAAGCCGAAAAAGCGGAGGCTGCTGCGACCGATGCTGCGATGCCGGGAGCCGCAGGGGCCGAAGCGGCGACGGCCGAGCCGGCAAAGGCGGAGCCGGAGCAAGCCTCCGACAACGGAAAGAAGGTCCCGAGCAGCGCCGCCCTCAAGGCGGCCGCCGAAATCAAGCAGGAACTGGCCAAGGCTTTCGCGCCCGGTGACAAGCTGGCCGAGGGCGTCTCCGTCGAGGCAACCGACAAGGGCGTCGTCATCTCGATCACCGATCAGCTCGACTTCGGCATGTTCGAGATCGGCTCGGCCGTGCCGCGTCGCGAGATGGTGCTGGCGATGGAGAAGATCGGCCGCATCATCAACGAGAAGAAGGGCACCTTCACCATCGGCGGCCATACCGATGCGCGGCCGTTCCGCAGCGGCGCCTACGACAACTGGCGGCTGTCCACCGCCCGCGCCCACTCCGCCTATTACATGCTGGTGCGCGGCGGCGTCGACGAAAGCCGCATCACCGAGGTCGCGGGCTTCGCCGACCGCCAGCCCAAGATCGCGTCCGATCCGCTGGCCGCCGCCAACCGCCGCATCGAGATCCTGATGGCGACCGGCGGATGAGGGTCAGGACCGCCATCGGCCGCGCAGTCGGGCTGCTGCTGCTCGCCGCAGGATCGCCCGCTGCCGCTTTTGCACAGGATGACGGCCTGCAGCCTTACCAGCTGGTGCGCTCGCTGCAGTTGGTCCAGGACCGCATCGCCGGAGGCGATCATGCGGCGCTGCCGATGCAGGCCAAGCTGCTCGAAATGACCGATGCGAGGCTTCGCGCCGCCGATGCCGCCGACTTCAAGGACCCGAAGAATTTCCGCGCTCTGCTCGTCTACGGCATGAGCGGCGGCAATCCCGCCACAGTCGAGGCGGCAGCTTCGCGCGCGGCGACCGACCCGCAAAGCCTCGCCATCGCCAAAGGGGTCGTCGCCTATCTCAACGGCAGGCCGGCCGCGGCAATCGAAATCCTGAAGCCGATCGACCCGATGAGCGTGCCCGCCGACCTCGGCGCCTTCCTGGCGTTGGTCAAGGGCTCGCTGCTTGCGACCGATGAACCCGCAACGGCGCTGACGCTGCTGGACGAGGCCCGCCTGCTCAGCCCCGGCACACTGGTCGAGGAGGCAGCGCTTCGCCGCTCGGTCGGCCTCGCAGCGACTCAAGGCGACGCCGCGCGCTTCGCGCTTGCCTCGACGCAATATGTCGCCGGCTATCTCTATTCCCCCTATGCCAGCCAGTTCGCCGATTCCTTCGTCTCCGGTGTGATTGCGCTGCACATGTCGATCAGCCAAGACAAGCTCGCAGACATCACCTCGATGATGGACCCCGAGCGCGAGAAGGTGATTTATCTGCGCATCGCGCGCCGCGCCGCGATCGACGGGCTGAGCGACCTCTCCGCCTTCGCCTCGGCCCGGGCCGAGCAGGGCCGCAACGGCAAAGGCAATCAGGACGACCCGCGCGCCGTGCTCTATTCGGGCCTCTCCACGGTGACATCGGCCACGATCGATGATGTACGCGCGAGGCTCGGCAAGATCGATCGCGGCAAGCTTTCGGAGAGCGACCGCGCTTTGCTCGATGCGGCACAGGCCGTTGCCGGCGAGGTCGTCGCTCCCGTGCGTGCGGCCGCCATGAATGAGACGGAGGCCGCAGGTCCGGCAAAGAGCGATGCCGCGAAACCCGCTGAAACCGAGGCTGCGAGCCAGGCCGACGCCGAAGGGTTGCCACCAGTGGAGGGCGCGATGGCCGAGCAGCCGGCCCCGGTCAAGCTGGCGGACGCGCCGGCCGCAGCATCCGCGCCGCCGGCTCCGCCGATGACGGCTCAGGCCGCGGCCGAGGCTCAAGCCCCCGCTCCTGCACAGCCCGAAACGCCATCCGTGCTGCCTGCATCCGCGCCGGAGGCCGCAGCAAGCCTCGATCCGCACGATCCCACCGATGCCGCGATGCTCAAAGCGCGCCGCCAGCTCGACCAGATCGACCAGCTACTCGGAGCCGCTCCCAAATGACCAGCGCCCAAATGAACAGCGTGAGCCAGGCCACGCCGGGACTTGCATCCGCCCAGGTCCAATCGCGGCAGCATCCTGCCGACAGCAAGGAAAACGGCTCGAATTTTGGCGAGATGGTGCATGGCGCCGAACAATCGGCGCGGCAGGCAAAGCAGCCGGCCGAGCCTGTGTCTTCCGATGCGCAGCCGGCGCGGCGCGCCCTCGCCGGTCCGCCCAAGCCACCACCCGATCAGGATGGCCAGAACAAGACTGCCGCGCCGAAGCCAGCGGCCGCAAAGGCCGCGAAGAATGGCGCCGAGGCTGACCATGTAAAGGCCTCGGACGATGCCGATGCGGCGGCGCAATCGTCAGATAGCGCTCTGCTTCAGGACGGTTTTCCCCTGCTGATGGCGCTGGGCGACATCCGCCACTTCGCAACGTCGACAAATGCCGAGCGCGGTGGATCTTCTGTCGAGGGAGAGCCCTCGATCGGCCAGGCCGCGTCTTCGCAGCTGGCGATCCGTCAAGGCAAACGCATGTTGGCCGACGCTTCCGAAGGCAGCGAGCCGTTGCCGCGATCCGGTCGCGCGACGATGGCGACCGAGAAGCCCGGGCCCGATTTCGGACAGAAACCGGCCGGCGCTGGTCAGGGCCCGGACATGTCGATCCGCAAGGACGACATCCTGTCTGGAACGCAAGGAGCCGCAACCGACGCAACGACGCCGCAAGGCTGGCGTCCGGCGGCCGCCCAGAAGACCGCGCAAACGGCGCAAGCCCTCGCATCGAACAATCAAGCCAAGCCATCCTCTGCCGCCGCGCGCATGGATGTGGTCAGCCAGCAGAGCTTCCCCGCGCCGGCCCAAAACGCCTTCGGCCAGACGGTATCGGCGCTGGCTGAGGCGATCGCCTCTGACAGCGGGGTTCAGCAGGCCTACTCGAGCGCTCCGATCGGCTCGCACGCGACCAACTCTGTTGCCGTTTCGACACATGTCCTGAAGATCGAGCTCCACCCGGCTGACCTCGGCACGGTCACCGCCAGCCTGCGTCTTTCCGGAGAGCAGCTTTCGATCGAGATGAAGCCGGAAACGCACGAGGCGTACCGCCGTCTGACCGCCGACAGCGACGCCATCGTCAAGTCGCTCCGCAGTCTTGGTTTCGACGTCGATCACGTCACCATCATGCAACCCTCGATAGCGGTCCATTCGCCCGGTCGCGTCGAAGCGAGCGGCGCACCGCCGATGTCCACGGGCCGCGAACAGCCTTCGTTCCAGCCCGGGAACTCGGGCGGCAACAGCGCCGGCGGCGATCGGCAACCGGGAAGGAACGACGGCAATGGCGCACAGGAATTCGGCCGCGCTGCTTCGCCTCTTCGCGAGCGCGCTGGCGACGATATCTATATCTAGTCTGGCCGCGACCGTCGCCGCCAAAGCCGCGCCCAATCCTTGCGAGCCGGAAATCCTGCGCGCCGCCGATCGCTATGGCGTGCCGGCCGGTATCCTTTACGCGGTCGGCCTAACAGAAACGGGAAAGAAGGGCAGCCTTCAGCCCAACGCTTTGAATGTAGAAGGAAAGGCTGTTTTTCCGCGCAGCAGGGGCGAAGCGCTGGCGACGTTCGAGAATGCCCGCCGCGAGGGTAAGACGCTGATCGATCTCGGCTGCATGCAGATCAATCATCGCTATCATGGCGCGCAGTTCCGCAGCGTCGAGGACATGCTAGACCCGCACCAGAACGTCGACTACGCCGCGCGCTTCCTGGCGAGCCTCCACGCCCGCCACATGACTTGGTCGATGGCCGTCGCCCGCTATCATGCCGGCCCCGACAACGACCCGGCGCAGAAGGTCTATGTCTGCCGCGTCATCGCCAACATGGTCGCCACCGGCTTCGGCAAATGGACGCCGAACGCCAGCGCGTTCTGCAACCCGTAGTTGCCAAACCATATGCCTTTGGTCCGCCGCGATGGGGTTCACAGCGGCCGCCGGCAGCCCTCTATCCAGTGCCGCGAATAGTCCCTTCACGGCCGGCTTTATTACGGCTCCCAAAAAAACTCCCAAGAAAATAGCTACAAGAAATGACGGTTTTTCAGGATTCACCGCACCGGATACCGCTTTCCGCACGGGGCAAATGAGATGATTCGGAGGGCGGGCCGATGATCGTGATCGTTGATGAGCGCGAGCTCGTAACTGAGGGCTACAGCTCACTTTTCGATCGCGAGGGCGTTGCCACCGCGGGCTTCGCGCCAGGCGAGTTCGGCGAGTGGGTGAACTCTGCCGCCGACACGGACTTGAGATCGGTCAGGGCTTTCCTTATCGGCGACTGCCGCGAGGGCGCCATCTCGCCGCGCCAGATCCGCGACCGCACCGGCGCGCCGGTGATCGCGCTCAGCGAACAGCACTCGCTGGAACACACGCTTAGGCTTTTCGAGAGCGGCGTCGACGACGTCGTCCGCAAGCCGGTGCACATCCGCGAAATCCTCGCCCGCATCACCGCCATCCGCCGCCGCGCCCGCGAAGAGGCCGCCTACACCGAGGTCGGCTCGATGCGCATCTTCATGGACGGGCGCGACCCGGAGATCGACGGCGAGCCGCTGCCGCTGCCGCGTCGCGAGCGGCGCATCCTGGAATATTTGGCCAGCAATCGCGGCCGGCGCGTGACCAAGACGCAGGTGTTCAACGCCATCTACGGCATCTTCGACGAGGAGGTCGAGGAGAACGTGGTGGAGAGCCACATCTCGAAGCTGCGCAAGAAATTGCGCGAGAAGCTCGGCCATGACCCGATCGATTCCAAGAGGTTCCTCGGCTACCGGCTGGTGTTTTGATGGTCGTCGCCGGCACATCCCGCGCCAGCCTCGCGCAAGACACGAGGCTTAGTTTTGTAGCCTCTCAGAAAGGCACCGAGGAGATGTATCGATGAGCCTCTACGGAATGATGCGCACCGGCGTCTCCGGTATGAACGCCCAGGCCAACCGCTTGTCCACGGTGGCCGACAATATCGCGAATTCCGACACAACCGGCTACAAGCGCTCCTCCGCCGAATTCTCGACGCTGATCATGCCGAGCACCGGCGGCGCCTATAATTCAGGGGGCGTAACAACGACGATCCGTTCGGCCGTCAGCTCGCAGGGTGTTCTGCAGTACACCACTTCGGTCTCCGACCTCGCCGTCAACGGCGACGGCTTCTTCGTCGTGCAGGACCCGAGCGGAACGCCCTATCTCACCCGCGCCGGCGCCTTCGTTCCGGACGCTCAAGGACGCCTCGTCAACGCCGCCGGCTACCAGCTGATGGCCTACAGCTACGCCAATGGCGATCCGGCCGCCACCGCCAACGGCTTCGAAGGCCTCGTGCCGGTGCAGATTTCCGATCAGGAGATGACGGCGACGCCGAGCACGGAAGGGACATTCACCGGCAACCTGCCGGCTGGCGCCACCGCTGTCACCGCCGGCAACCTACCCACCGACAACAGCACCTCGTCACAATACACGTCGAAATCGTCGCTGGTCGCCTACGACAATCTCGGCAACAAGGTGTTGCTCGACGTCTATTTCACCAACACCGGCACCGGCACCTGGCAGGTTTCGGTATTCGATCAGTCGAAGGCCACGGCCGGCACGTCGTTCCCCTATGCGGGCGGCGCGCTGGGTTCGGCCAATCTCACCTTCGACACCACCACCGGCAAGCTCACCGGCGCGACCACCGGCGTGTCCTTCACGGTGCCGAACGGTTCGACTCTCAACCTCGACCTCTCCAAGCTGACGCAGCTCGGAACCGGCTTCACGGTCTCCGATGCCAACGTCAACGGCAATGCGCCGAGCACGATCGAAAAGATCCAGATCAGCCAGGACGGCGTCATCTACGCCCAATTCGAGGATGGCTCCACCAAGCCGCTCTACAAGATCCCGCTGGCCGACGTTCAGAGCCCCGACAACCTCACCGCGATGCCGGGCAACGTCTATGTGCAAAGCGCGGACTCAGGCGCTGTTCGCATCGGCTTTGCCAATGAAGGAAAGCTTGGCTCGGTCGTCTCGGGCGCGCTCGAAAATTCCAATGTCGATATCGCCGAGGAACTGACCAACATGATTGCGGCGCAGCGCAGCTACACCGCCAACTCGAAGGTCTTCCAGACCGGTTCCGACCTGATGGACGTCCTGGTCAACCTGAAGAGATAACCCCATCGGCGCCAGCCCGTGAAAGACCCGCATGTCGCTTTCCACCGCATTAAGCATCGCCCAGTCGGCGCTCCTGGCCACGTCCAAGCAAACCAGCGTCGTGTCGCGCAATGTGGCCGACGCGTCCAACCCGGATTATGCCCGTCGCGTCGCCGTCGTCACCAGCACGGCGCCCGGCGCGCGATCGGTAGAGATCCAGCGCGCCGCCAATGATCTTCTGTTCCGGCAGAACCTTTCCGCGCTGTCGGCATGGAGCGGGCAGAGCGCGCTTTATAGCGGCATGGATCAGCTCGACCTATCGGTTAATGGAGTCGACAATGCGTCGTCTGCGTCGACTGCGATCGGCAATCTGCAGCAGGCGCTGCAGCTCTACGCCACCACGCCGTCGAACCAGAATCTCGGCGCCAGCGTCATCGACGCGGCCAAGCAGGTGGTGAGCTCACTGAACGACGGCACCACGGCGATCCAGGATTTCCGCACCCAGACGGACGGCCAGATCGCCACGGCGGTTGACGACCTCAACTCGCTGCTCAGCCAGTTTCAGGACGCAAACAAGGCCGTCATCGCCGGCACGCGCTCCGGCACGGATGTGTCGGACGCGCTCGACCAGCGCGACGCGCTTCTCAAGAAGATCGCCGAATATGTCCCGGTCTCGACCTTCACGCGCGGCGACAACGACATGGTCATCACCACCAAGGACGGCACGACGCTGTTCGAGACGGTGCCGCGGTCGGTGACCTTCACGCCCTCCGCCGGCTACACCGCCGGCACGCCCGGCAACACGATCTATATCGACAATGTGCCGCTTTCTGCAGGCACCGGCGACAATACCAGCGCCGACGGCAAGCTTGCCGGCATGCTGAAGCTGCGCGACGGCGTTGCCGCGACCATGCAGAGCCAGCTCGACGAGATCGCGCGCGGTCTGATCACGGCATTTGCCGAGACCGCGCCGTCTCAGCCCAACGCCGCAGGCCTGTTCACCTGGTCCGGCGCGCCGGCTATTCCCGCTGCCGGCACCCTGGTCGACGGCCTTGCCGGCTCGATCAGCGTCAACGCCGCGTTTGACCCGAGCGCCGGCGGCAGCGCGGCGCTGCTGCGTGACGGCGGCGCCAACGGCGCGGCCTATGTTTCCAACACCGGCGGCGGCGCCTCCTATTCTGACCTGCTGATCGCCTACGGCAACAGGCTCGACCAGCCGATGGCCTTCGACACCTCCGCCGGCATCACGGTCAGCTCCGGCGTCTCGGATTACGCGGCCAACACCATCGGCTGGTTCGAAGGCGTGCGCCAGCAGGCGTCGACCAACGCCGACGCCAAGGAAGCGCTGTCCACCCGCACCGCCGAAGCGCTGTCGAACGATACCGGCGTCAATGTCGACCAGGAAATGTCCCTGCTTCTCGACCTCGAGCATACCTATCAGGCGTCGGCGCGCATGATGAAGACCGTCGACGACATGCTGGACGCCTTGTTGGGCGCGGTGGGATAATCGATGAAAGCGACAGCCGTCTCCTCAGCCGCCATCTCCAACGCCCTGCGCTATCAGCAGATGCGCATGCAGGCCGATCTCGTCAAGGCGACCACGGAATCCCAGACCGGCAAGGTAGCGGATGTCGGCCTGGCGCTCGGCGGGCGCACGACACAGGCCGTCACCTTCCAGCGCGATCTCGACCGGTTGAACGGCATCGTCGATTCGAACTCGCTGGTCGCCGCGCGTCTGACTTCGACACAGGATTCGCTGGGTCAGCTCTCCGATGTCGCGCAGGATCTGCTGACGGCGCTGACCAGCGCCGTATCGGGCGACTCCTCGACCAGCATCACCCAGACCGCCGGCGCCACGGCGCTGCAGCAGATGACGGGCATCCTCAACACCAGCGTCAACGGCGAATACCTGTTTGCCGGGACCAACACCGACGTCAAGCCGATCGACGATTTCAGCGCCGCCGGCTCGCCCGCCAAGGCGGCGTTCGACGCCGCCTTCACCAGCTATTTCGGCTTCACCCAGAACGACCCCGCGGCCGCCAACATCACCGCCGCCCAGATGGACGACTTCATCACCACCGCGGTCGAGCCGCAGTTCCTGGGGTCCGGCTGGCAGGCCAACTGGTCGAACGCCACCGACGACCAGATCACCAGCCGCATTTCCTTGAACGAGACCACGCAGACGTCGGTCAGCGCCAACGAGCAAGGCATCCGCAAGCTCGCCATGGCGGCCGCCATGGTCGGCACGCTCTTTGCCGGCAACATCAGCGAGGCCGGGCAGAATACGATCGTCAGCCGCGCGCAAAAGCTGGTCGGCGAGGCCATCGGCGGCATCGTCCAGGTGCAGTCCGAAGCCGGCCTCACCCAGAAGCGCGTGTCCGACGCCAGCGATCGCATGAAGACCCAGGTCGATCTGTTCGAAAAGCACATCATCGACCTCGAAGGCGTCGATCCCTCGGAGGCCGCCACCCGCGTGGCCGACCTGACGCAGCATATAGAAACGTCCTTCGCATTGACCGCGCGACTGCAGCAACTGAGCCTGTTGAACTATCTCACCTGAACACTCTCACCGGAACGCCAGAGCTCCGACGATGTATCAATTCTCCTACGCCGACATCCAGACCGACTCCGTCGCCGACGCCAAGGACCGGGAGCGGCAGTTGCTCACCCGATCGATCGACATGTTGTCCACGGCAGCTTCCGTTGGGCCGGAGTCGATTGAGGCGGTCGAGGCGCTGCACTTCACCAACCGCATCTGGACCACCTTCGTCGAGGATCTCGGCTCCAGCGACAATGCGCTGCCCAAGGAACTGCGCGCCAATCTGATCTCGATCGGCCTCTGGCTGCTGCGCGAAACCGAAGACATCCGGCAGGGCCGCACCAACAATTTCGAAGGATTGATCGAGGTCTCCCAGATCATCCGAGACGGCATCCAATGAGCAACACGCTGAAGATCTCGCTGAAGCCGAACGAGAAGATTTACATCAACGGCGCCGTCATCCGGGTCGACCGCAAGGTCACGATCGAGCTGATGAACGACGTTCAGTTCCTGCTCGAAAGCCACGTCATCCAGGCCGAGCAGGCCTCGACGCCGCTCAGGCAGCTCTATTTCATCGTGCAGATCATGCTGATCAACCCGCCGGGAGCCTCCGAGGCCCGCGACATGTTCCGCCGCTCGCTGCCGATGCTGATCGCAAGCTTCGACAATCAGGAAATCTGCAGCGCGCTGAAGCAGATCGACCGCATGGTCGGCGAGGATCATATCTACGAGGCGCTGAAGGCGATCCGCGCGCTCTATCCGCTCGAGCGCCAGGCGCTTGGCGGCAATGACGACATTCCGGAAGCGCCGCGCGCGCTGGCTGTGGGAGCATAAAGATGGCCGTGGACATGACAACGACGATCCCGGTTGGCGCCACCCAGGCCAGCAGCCAGCAGACCTCGAAGACGGCGGTCGACTACCAGTCGTTCCTGAAGCTTCTGATCGCCGAGATGAAGAACCAGGATCCGACCAAGCCGATGGATTCGACGGAATATGTCGCGCAGCTCGCGACCTTCTCGCAGGTCGAGCAATCGGTGCAGACCAACAGCAAGCTCGACCAGATCATGCAATCCTCGGCGCTGTCGCAGGCGGACGCGCTGATCGGCCGTTCGATCACCGCCGCCGACGGCAAGACAACAGGGACCGTGGCTTCGGTGAAGCTCGCCAGCAGCGGCCTGATCGCGGTGTTGCAGGACGGCACCGAGATCCCTGTCGGCGCAGGCGTATCGATCAAGCCGGCCGCCTAGAGTTTTGTATAGAGTCTGCCCATGAACGAGGCCGATGCCCTCGATATCGTGCAATATGCGGTGTGGACGGTGCTTACCGCCTCCGCGCCGGTGGTGCTCGTGGCTATGGCCGTCGGCATCGGCATCGCGCTCATCCAGGCGCTGACCCAGATTCAGGAAATCACCCTCACTTTCGTGCCCAAGATCGTCGCCATCATGCTGGTGGTGGCGCTGACCGGCCCGTTCATCGGCAGCCAGATCTCGGCCTTCACCAACGTCATCTTCGAACGCATCGAGCACGGCTTCTGACCTGCGGTCGCGGGCATCCCGCCCGCGCGGACCAGCAAAAGTTTGGTCCACACCGGCAAGATGCTTGGCTTAAAGCTTCGCCGACGCATTTTCGCCTTTGCCTTCCTGTTGTTGGACCGGGATGCTTTGGCGAGTCGCCGGCGCGATAATGGCGTCGGGCGAGCGCAAGACAGCAAGATGAAGGCGGGACAGCGACCATGATCGACGACGAGCCGGAAAGCGAACGCGTCTCGGCGTTGGCGCCGTTCCGGCACGGCATCTTCCGTGCCGTCTGGTCGGCGAGCCTTGTGTCGAATTTCGGCGGCTTGATCCAGGGCGTGGGCGCCGCCTGGATGATGACGACGATCGCCACCTCATCCTACCAGGTGGCGCTGGTCCAGGCCTCGACCACCTTGCCGATCATGCTGTTCGCGCTTGTTGCCGGCGCCATTGCCGACAGCTTCAACCGCCGCAAGGTCATGCTGGTGGCGCAGAGTTTCATGCTGGTGGTCTCGGCACTGCTCACCGTATTCACCTGGTTCGGCTGGATGACGCCGTGGACGCTGCTTGCCTTCACCTTCCTGATCGACAGCGGCACGGCGCTGAACAGCCCGTCATGGCAGGCGTCGGTTGGCGACATGGTGCCGCGCGCCAAGGTGCCGGCGGCGATCGCGCTCAACTCAATGGGCTTCAACATCACGCGCAGCGTCGGCCCGGCGATCGGCGGCATCATCGTCGCCGCCGCAGGGGCGGCGGCGGCCTTCGCCGCCAACGCCATCAGCTATATCGGCCTGATCGTCGTGCTTTTCCGCTGGAAGCCGGAAGTGCCCGCGCCGACCCTGCCGCGGGAATCGCTCGGCGCCGCGATGGGAGCCGGCCTGCGCTACGTCGCCATGTCGCCGAACATCGGCAAGGTGCTGGCGAGAGGCTTCGCTTTCGGCTTCAGCGCCGGCGCGGTGCTGGCGCTGCTGCCCCTGGTGGCGCGCGATGTCGTCAAGGGCGACGCGCTGACCTACGGCATCATGCTTGGCGCCTTCGGTATCGGCGCGGTCGGCGGTGCGCTGATCAGCGTGAGGCTCAGACAATGGCTCTCCAGCGAAACGATGGTGCGCGCCGCCTTCGCTGGTTTCGCGCTTTGCGCCTTCAACGCCGCCGTCAGCGACAATGCCTGGCAGACGTCGGCGGGCCTGCTCATCGGCGGTGCCTGCTGGGTGATCGCGCTCTCGCATTTCAACGTCACGGTGCAGATGTCGACGCCGCGCTGGGTGGTCGGGCGCGTGCTGTCGATCTACCAGACAGCAACCTTCGGCGGCATTGCGCTGGGCAGCTGGATCTGGGGCGTCGTCGCCGACGCCCATGGCGCGGAGACTGCATTGATGGTTGCCGCTGTCACCATGCTCGTCGGTGGCGCCATCGGCCTGATCCTGCCGCTGCCGCAGCACACCGCTCTCAACCTCGATCCGCTCAACCGGTTCAAGGAGCCGATGCTGGCGCTCGATTTGAAGCCGCGCAGCGGCCCGATCGCCATCATGATCGAATACATCATTCGCGAGGAGGACGTGCCGGAATTCCTCGCAACCATGGCCGAGCGTGGCCGCATCCGCCGCCGCGACGGCGCCCGCAACTGGACGCTCGCCCGCGATCTCGAAAATCCGGGCATCTGGATCGAACACTACCACACGCCGACCTGGGTCGAGTATATCCGCCACAACCGGCGTGCCACCCATGCCGACGCCGTTGTCGGCGAGCGCATCCGCGCGCTGCACAGCGGCGAGAACCCGCCGCGTGTGCGCCGCATGATCGAACGCCCGACCACCGCCGGCACGGCCCTTGTCTCGCCCAAGGGGCCGATCGATCACTAACCCGCGTCTTTTGGCCCGGAATATCTAGTTCCGATCAGCCAGCGCTGTGGATCATATAGAGCTTGCGCGTCGTCTCATGAATAAGCCACTCGCCCTTCCAGCCCTTCGGCAGGACGAGCAGATCGCCAGGCCCCAGCTCACGCATCTCGCCGTCGGCGCGGCTCACTTCCACGCGACCGGAGATGATGTGGCAGATCTCGGATGAACCCGAGCGGTCGGCGGTGAAGCGGCCGGGCGTGCATTCCCAGATGCCGATATCGACGGTCCCGTCCGGCGATTGGAAGAACGAGCGCACCGCTTCGACCTGATCGCCTTCGATCGAGGTCGGCTTCGGTGAAAAGGCGCCGATATCGGCCGTGGCGAGGTCGCGGAAGGTCGAAAGGTCGATCAAGATAGGCTCCAGTGTCAAAAGCAATTCCAGGAAAGTGCAATGGTTTGCCGTCCGGAATTGCGCGAAAACAAAGAGTTAGAGCGGTTCGGCGAACGCCGAACCGTCTCAGTGGCCTGTGATGCTGTCGGCCAGGGCGGCCAATTTCGAAGTGTAATTGAGCCCGGCGGCCTCGCGTTGGTCGGCGATGCGGTAGAGCTGGTACATCGAGTGGACGCCGAGCCAGCGGAACGGTTCCGGCTCCCAGGGTCTGACCTTGCGGTTGACCCAGGGCAGTCGCGTAAGATCCGTGTCATTGCCGAGGATCAGATCGGCAAGCGTGCGCCCCGAAAGGTTTGAGCTCGACACGCCCAGCCCGACATAACCGCCGGCCCAGCCGATGCGCGTCCTGGGGTCGAGGCCGACCGTCGTGCACCAGTCGCGCGGCACGCCGAGCACGCCGCACCAGGCGTGGTCGATGCGGCACCCGGCCGTCTGCGGCAACAGCGTCGTCAGGATCGTGTGCAGCTGGTCGATCGTCGCCTGCTGCGTCCGACCGTTGACGTCGGTGCGCGAGCCATAGCGGTAGGGCACGCCGCGTCCGCCCATGGTGATACGGCCCTCGCGCGTGCGCTGGGCATAGCAATAGGCGTGCGCCGCATTGCCGAGGAGCTCATGCCCGTCCCAGCCGATCTCGCGCCAGAGTTCTTGTGGCAGCGGCTCGGTCACGATCTGCGCGCTGTTGAGCGCCAGCCATGTCCGCTCTTCCCCGGGAATGCCGGCCGTGAACCCCTCCGTCGCGCGAATTATCGTTTCCGCCCGCACCGTGCCACGGTCGGTGGCCACCCTGCCCTTGGCGATCGACGTCACGGTCGTCTTTTCGTAGATCGGCACGCCGAGCCGCTCGACCGCTTCCGCCAGCCCGCGCACCAGCTTGGCCGGCTGCACCCGCGCCTGGCCGTGGATGACGAAGCTGCCCATGACATTCGCGATATTGATGCGCGCGCGTGTGGCTGCAGCGTCGAGCAATTCGATGCGCTCGGGGTCGGCGTCCCAGGAGCGGATCGTCTCGCACGCCTCGCGCACACGTTGGAGCTGTGCGGCATTGGTGGCGACCGTCAGATTGTCGGCACGGCGGATGTCGGCGTCGATGCCTTCGGCCGCCGCCACCCGGATCACCTCGTCGACACAGCCCGCCATCGCTGCCTGCATGGCGCTGACAGCTTGCCGGGTCGAGGTCTTGAGGTATTTCTCGCGCGACCAGCCGAAGCCGCCCGAAAGCCAGCCGCCATTGCGCCCCGAGGCACCGAAGCCGGCGAATTCGCGT
The DNA here is from genome assembly GCF_002294795.1 of Mesorhizobium sp. WSM3866. Lineage (NCBI taxonomy): Bacteria > Pseudomonadati > Pseudomonadota > Alphaproteobacteria > Hyphomicrobiales > Phyllobacteriaceae > Mesorhizobium > Mesorhizobium sp. WSM3866. Next base: position 175,825 of record NZ_NSGC01000004.1, read on the forward strand.
TCGAGCAAGACTATGCGAAGCGAGGGTTTCGCCTTCTTGAGATAATAGGCGGTCCAGAGCCCGGTGTAGCCGGCGCCGACGATCGCAACATCGGCTTCGATGTCGCCGGGCAAGGGCGGACGCGGGCTTGGGACCGCGCCCAGATCCGCATACCAGAACGAGATGTCGCCGTTGCGCTTGACTTGCATGGGATGGCTTCCAGGAGACCGGAGAGAGGGATCAGGTGAGCGTCGTGTCTGCCGTGCTGTCGTCGGGCAGAAGCTTGGCGTCGGCGCCGTCAAAGCAGAGTTCCACGTTCTCGCCGAGGGCGAAATTCTCGCCCGTCAGCGGCGACCGCACGATCGCGGTCGAGCCGTCGCCGAGCTTCACTTCGTATTTCGATCCCGAGCCAAGATAGATCGCCTCGGCGATCGTTCCCGCCAGGCGGTTCTTGCCGTCGGCTTGCCCCGGCCGGCGAATGGCAAGTTTCTCGGGCCGCAGCAGCATCACCGGGCTGACTTCTCCGGCAAGCCGTCGCGGCGCGGCGACCGTCTCGCCGGCAATGGTCAGCGCAGTGCCGGTGCCGTCACTTCTGGCTTCGCCGCGCAGCACCGTGGAGTCGCCGATGAAGCGGCCGACGAACAGCGTTGCCGGCTCGTCATAGAGCTGCCGTCCGGTGCCCACCTGCTCGATCCGGCCACGGTTGAATACGGCGATGCGATCCGACAGCACCAGCGCCTCCTCCTGGTCGTGCGTGACATAGACGAAGGTGGTGCCGAGCTCGCGATGGATGCGCTTGATCTCGAGCTGCAGCCATTCGCGCAGCTTCTTGTCGAGCGCGCCGAGCGGCTCGTCCATGAGGAGCAGCGGCGGGTCGAAGACGATGGCCCGCGCCAGCGCCACGCGCTGCTGCTGGCCGCCCGACAATTCGCTCGGATAGCGATGCGCGAAGTCGCCCATCTTGACCATGTCGAGCGCCTTGGCCACGCGCCGCTTCCGATCGTCCTGCCCAACGCCGCGCAGCGTCAGCGGATAGGCGACGTTGCGGCCAACCGTCATATGCGGGAACAATGCGTAGTGCTGAAAGACGACGCCGATGTTGCGCTTGTGCGCCGGCACGCCGACGACGCTTTGTCCTCCGACCAGCAGCTTGCCGCTCGACACATCCGTGAAACCGGCGATCACATTGAGCGTCGTCGTCTTGCCGGAGCCGCTCGGCCCAAGCAGCGTCATGAACTCGCCGGGCTCGATCCTGAGCGACACGCCGTCCAGCGCCTTGAACGCGCCATAGGCCTTGGTGACGAATTCGAGGTCGATCGCCGCGCCGCGATTGTCCGGTCTTGGGTTCATAGGCGTCCCTTCCGCTCGCGGCCAAGAAGAAGCATGCCGCCGCCGATCAGGATCGTCGTGGCGCACAAAAGGATCGTACCGACGGCAGCGACGGTCGGGTCGGCGTCGCGCGTGATCGAGGAGAAGATCTGCACCGGCAGCGTCTTCAGATAGGGGTTGGTGATGAACAGCGAGACGATGATCTCGTCGAAGGACGTCGCGAAGGCGAACAGCAGGCCCGACAGGATGCCGGGCAGGATCAGCGGCAGCGTCACCGTCCGGAACGTGGTGAGCGCGCCGGCGCCGAGGCTCGCCGCAGCCGTCTCCAGCCGCCTGTCGAACACTTCGAGATTGGCCGACACGGCGATCAGCACGAAGGGCAGCGCCAGGATGGTGTGGGCGAGCACGAAGCCGGGCAGCGTGCCGACGAGTCGCGCATCGAGATAGACGGCATAGATGCCGATGGCCAGCACCACGCCCGGCACAACCATCGGCGTCAGCATCAGCATCCGCAGCAGATTGGCAGGCCGCGCCTTCATACGGTCGAGGCCGAAGGCGGCCAGCGTGCCGAGCACCGTTGCCAGCACCGCCACGATCGAGGCGACCTTCAGGGAATTGAGGAAGCTGGTCGACCATTCTGGATTCGTGACGAAATTCTCGTACCACTGCCAGGAGAAGCCTTGCGGTGGGAAGGAGAGCGACTTGTTGCCGTTGAACGACATCGGCACGACGACCAGCGTCGGCGCCACCAGCCAGATCGCCACCAGCAGGCAGACAAGGCCAAGAACGACACGGGTGAGCGGCTTCATTTCCATCAGCGCCGCCCCGCTTCCCGGTGCCGCGACCGCATCACCGGCGCTGCAAGCGCCAGCAACAGGAAGGTCGTGACCAGCAGCACCACGCCCATCGCGCCGCCGCGTCCCCATTGCAGCAGGCTGAGCACCTGGGTCTGCACCAGTGTCGACAGCATCGTCGAGCGCGGCCCGCCGAGCAGTGCCGGCGTGATGTAGAAGCCCAGCGCCAGGATGAAGACGATGATCGCGCCGGCATAGACGCCCGGCAGCGACAGCGGCAGGTAGACTGTGAAGAAAGCGCGGGACGGCCGGGCGCCAAGGCTTCGCGCCGCCTGCACCAGCCTGAGGTCGATGCCTTTCATCACCGAATAAAGCGGCAGGATCATGAAGGGCAAAAGCACCTGCGCCATGCCGATCACCACGCCCGTCTGGGTGCGGATCAGCCGGATGCCCGCGAAGCCGGCTGATCTCAGCAGCGAGTTGATGACGCCGGAATCCTGCAGCAGGATCACCCAGGAGAGTGTGCGCACCACGCCGCTCACCCAGAATGGGATCAGCACGCAGAGAACCAGGACGAGCCGCACGCGCGGCCCGACCGCGGTCATGAGGTAAGCATAAGGATAAGCGCAAACCACGCAGACCAGCGTCACCCATGCCGAGATGGTGAATGTGCGCTGGAGCACCGCGAGATTGACGGGCGCGCCGAAGAACCAGGCATAGTTCTGCACGCCCCATTCCGGCTCCGAGAGGCTGCGCAGCACGATGGTGAGCAGCGGATAGCCGATCACAGCTGCGAGCAGGATCATGGCCGGCAGCGTGAGCGCGAACGGCCGCCAGGCCCATCCTGCCCGTTTTTCGGCAGTCTGGATCGTCGGTTCGAGCGCGCTCACGGGCCTTGCCTCCGTCAGCTCAGTTGCCGGCCATCAGCGCGGACCACTTCTCCTGCGCCACTGGGAAGTTCTCGACCCAGAACTTGATGTTCTGCTTGTAGCCTTGCTTCTGGCGCTCGGGCGTGTTGGTCAGGAACGCTGCGACCGACTCGTCAACCTTCGGCTTCGCATCGTTGTTGATCGGCGTGTAGGAGGTCTGCTGCGTGAGAATCTCCTGCGCCTGCTTGCCGAGATAGGCATTCAGCAGCGCATAGGCGGCATCCGTATCCTTGACGCCGACGGGGATCGTCATCTGGTCCATCACCACCAGCCAGTCCTGCCAGGCGGGCGCGTATTTGGCGCCGTTCTTGACCGCCGTCATGGCGCGGCCGGTCCACATCATCAGCATGTCGGCTTCACCGGACTCCGCGAGCTGCTGCGATTCAGCGCCCGTCTTCCAGTAGATCGTGTCCGGGCCGAGCTTGCGAATCACGTCGAGGGCCTTGTCGATATCGGCAGCGGTCATCGCCTTCGGATCGCCGCCCGCCACCTTGAAGGCCTGTTCGAGCAGGCCACCGGTCGGATCGCCGGATCCGTCCAGGGCGCGCACCCCGGGGAACTTTTCGGTGTCGAAGAAGTCAGCCCAGTTCTTGGGCGGGTTATCTTTGTACTTCTCCTTATTGTACATCAGCACGACGCCGTAGTTCATCGCCGGAACCGAGCACTCGCCGACCTGTCCTTCGGGTATCTTCGAGACGTCGAGCTTCGAGAGATCGAGCTTCTGGAACAGCTTTCCGCAATGGACGTAAGGCGGCAGATCGCCGGTATCGACCACGTCCCAGGTGACGTTGCCGGATTCGACCTGGGCCTGCAGCTTGGCGATCTCGGTCGGCCCGTCATTGAGCAGCTTGACGCCGGACTTCTCGACGAACTCCTTCAGCGCCGCCACCTGGCCATCCTGATAGATGCCGCCATAGGAGACGAAGGTCAGGGTCTTGCCCTTGAGCGAGCCTTCCTTCACCTCGCCCGCGACAGGCTTTTCCTGTGCGAAGGCGGTGGTTGTCAGCATTCCGAGCGCCAGCACGGCGCCAAGACCTGCAAGTTTCGACTTCAACATAACTCTGACTCTCCCATTATGCCCGCGTTTAATCGGACTACCTGGCCGCGAGCGGTTTCCAGGGCTTGTATTGATCGAGCTCGGCGCGTGCCGAGGTCGGCGGTGCGATGATCCACATCACCTCGGCCCGACCACTGCCGATGTTCTCGCTGCGATGTGGTGTCGATGTCGCGTATTCGATGCTGTCGCCTTCTTCGAGGACGTGGCGGGCGTCGCCAAGAGAGACCTCGACGACACCGCGAAGGACGATCAGCATCTCCTGCGCGTCGCCATGCGTGTAAAGCGCGGAGCCGGTCGAGCCGCCGATATCGAACTCGCCGACATAGACCTCCATGTCGCTCAGCGGCGGGCGGGAAAGCAGCATCTTACGGCAGCCGTTGCTGGGCGGAAGGCTTGGCCGCTCGCTGCGCCGGAGCACGCCATGGTTCTGTGTCGCGCTTTCCTCGAACAGCATCGCGACGCTCACGCCCAACGCCGAAGCCATCTGGTTGAGCGAGGCAGTACTGGCGCCGGTCAGCCCGCGTTCGAGCTGGCTGATGAAGCTGGCGCTCGTTCCGGTCGCTTCCGCGAGGTCGCGCAATGATAGACGGCGAGCGAGGCGGAGGGCCTTGAGCCGCACGCCCAGCACCTGCTGCGCATGAGCTGCAGCCGTGCCGGCACCGATCGCCGCCGGAGCCTGGCCGTCCTCCGAAGCCTCGCGCATCCCGTTTTCCTCCACTTAACACCTTGTACAGTACCACTGTACAGCTGGCAATAGGGGCGGATGCCATTTCCGCGGTCCCATGACTGGGAAACGGACGCCGACCAAAAAATTAAGCATTCAACGGCAGTATCGAATGTCGGCCGGCAAGATGTCGTACAGCAAGGACCATTGTCGGTCAGCTGAGCGGGAAGGGATCGCGATATGTCATCCTGGCTAAGAAAAGGACCGTTGATGCTCATGCGCAGCCTGCTGATGCTGGCTGTCTTGGCGATCGGCACTCTGACTGCAGGGGCGTTGGAACCGGCCAGCTATCCGGAGCCGCCGGACTCCGTAGCTTTCACCGTTCAGAAGGACGGCAAGCAGATCCCGCTCACGCTGCGGCAGTTGGAAAAGCTCGGCCTCTATAAGGTCATCACCACAAGTCCTTTCGAGCAAGGGCAATTGACGTTTGAAGGCGTCCTGTTCCGAGATGTGCTCAAGTCCGTGGGATTGGCGGATAGGGATTCCGTCACTCTAAGGGCCGCGGACGATTACGTGCAGGTGATTCCGCACGAGGATTGGACGGAAGGTCCTCTGCTTCTCGCGACGCGCCAGGACGGGGAGTTGCTCACCCGACGAACACAAGGTCCGACCCGCTTGGTCTATCCTCTCAAGGACTATCCCGCCTTCGACACGCCGATCCGCAAACCGCGATGGATTTGGCTGATCAAGACGATCGAGTCTGACAACTGACCGGCTGGCAGGCCTCCATGGTGGGATCTCGACAGAGAGGCTGGCGAATTCCGCTTACCTATGGCGGTGCCATAGGGCTGGCGGCGATCGGTTCCGCGATCCTCATCGTCATGCTGTTTGTCAGTATCAGCAAGATCGAGTCTTCGCTCCCCCGGTTCGGGTTCTTTGCCATCCGCGAATTCCATATCGCCATACGCGACGTGACCCACCTGAGGGATATGATCTCGCTCGCTGAGGTCGCGCCCAACTCTCAGGCGAGCCTAGATCATCTGGCCGCTGCAAACGACCTGGTTTACATCCGCTTCAAGCGGATCGACGGCGGCGAAACGATCAGCGCAATTCCCGCATATGCAGGCATCGTGCCGCGCGTGAACGACGCGGTAACGCGGCTCGACGCCGTGATCGCGGCGGGGCTCCCCTTCGATCAGCAGCGCTTGAAGGAACTGGGTCTGGAACTCGAGCAGATCGTCGGCCGGATGAACGACGAGTACTACAAATACGGCGAGGGCGTTAACGCCGATCTCTATGCGTCGGAAGTCAGCCTGAATCGGTTCAACTATCAGATAGCCTTTGCTCTGACGATCCTGTCGCTGCTGGCAATCGGGACGGCGGTTCTGTTCATCGGGCGCCGGGAAACGATAAAGAAGCTGGAATTTCTCGCCTGGCGCGATGCGACCACCGGACTGAAGAATCGTGCCTGGATGGCAGCCAACAGGGACGCCATGCTGGACCGGGCGAGGGAGACCGGTAGGCAGCTTCAGCTGCTCCTGATCGATCTCGACCATTTCAAGAGCGTGAACGACACCTTCGGCCATCACGTCGGCGATCTGCTGCTGAAGGCGGTTGCCGAGGTCCTTCAGTCGGTCGAGCGGCAGGGCGACGTAGCCGCCGTGCGATTGGGCGGCGACGAATTCGCCATCATGGCTATTGCCGATCGGAATGATCATGACAATTTGGGGCAACGTCTGCGCGAACGGCTGAACAGGTTCGCAGAGTTGGAGGGCCATCAGGTGCGCATTGGCGCCAGCATCGGCATGGCATGTTTCCCTCAGCACGGTTCCGACATTTCCACGTTGCTGCACAGTGCCGATAACGCTCTCTACACGGCAAAGGCCGAAGGGCGGTCCGGTTTCGTGACGTTTTCGCCCGCGATCCTCAGTCAGATCGACATGCAGCTCGGTGAAGAAGCGGCCATCAAGCGGGCCCTCAATTGCGACGAGTTCTTCCTGGTCTGGCAATCCCAGTTCGAGCTGGCGACCGGCCGCATGATCGGGGCCGAGGCGCTGGTCCGCTGGCACGACCCGGTCTCGGGAGCGGTTCGTGCGCCGGCATCGTTCATTCCGATCGCGGAACGAAGTGAGCTGATACTGGAACTCGACAAGATGGTTCTGGGCAAGGCTTGCGAGCAAGCCGCCCGATGGATGCCTATTTCCACCGAAGAGTTCATCTGCTCGGTCAACGTCTCCGGAAGAAGTCTCCAGACCGATGCCTATCTGACGCATCTCACCGAGACGCTCCGGCAAACGGGGTTGCTTCCATCGCGTCTGCAGTTGGAGATCACTGAAGGGATATTCATCCAGAACAGCCGCAATGCCCTGGAGAGTATCGGCAAGATTAGAAACCTCGGGGTGAGCCTGGCACTCGACGATTTCGGGTCAGGTTATGCGAGCTTTGGATACCTTGCCGATTTCGACTTCAACCAATTGAAAATCGATCGCTCGTTCCTCAGCGACCTGGCTTCCTCCACGAAGAAACAGAACGTGGTCCGAGGCATCATCGCGCTGGCCAATTCACTAAGCCTGACCGTTGTCGCGGAAGGGGTGGAGAACGAAGCCCAACTCGACTTCCTGATCCACGAACACTGTCACGGCGCACAAGGGTTCTTTATGTCGGAGCCTGTTGAGGCAAGGTTGATGACCAATTATCTCGTCGCAAGGCAGGGTGGCGCCAAAACAGATGGAAAAGTTCGGGCCGAGTCTCTTTGCTTGGGCCCATCCATGCTGAGGAAAGTCGCCAAGCAGGGCCGCAAGACCGCCGATTGAATCAGGGCTCAGCCCTCGCCGGAAAGATCCCGCCGCGCCTTGTCCAGCTCCTCGGCGTAGCGCCGCATCAGATGGCTTTCAGTGAGCAGGCCAAGCACGATGCGGTCGTCGAAATCCTCAACGACCGCTAGCTCTTCAGCGCCGGCGCGCTGAAAGGTCTCGGCGGCGGACTGGACGTTCATCGACGGCACCAGCACCGCATCCTTGAACTGCGCGAGCGCCTGCACCGGAGTCTCGCCGTCTGAGAGGTCGCTGTGCAGTTCGGCCACGAGCAGCACGCCGACATAGTGCCGGCCCTCTTCGACGGCGATGACGCGCTGCGCCGAGCCGAGCGGGATCTCCTTGCGGAACTCGGCCAAGGTAATCGAAGCATCGATAGTACGGACGTCCTTGCGCATCATCGACCCGACATTGAGGCTGCGCATCCAGCCGACGTCGTGGGCGCTGCGGATCGTCTCGCCGCGCAGATGGAAGCGCCAGGTCGAGAAGGAGTAGCCGAAGGTCTCGCGGACCAGGATGGCCGACATGATCGACGCTGCCAGCACCACGCCGGTGAGCGTCAGGTCGCGCGTCGATTCCAGCGCGAGAAAAGTCATGGTCAGCGGGCCGCCGACGACACCGACGGCAAGCGACGTCATGCCGACGACAGCGGCGACCGCCGGATCGAGCGCGGTTGAGGGCGCAGCCATCGCCATGACGCCGGCAAAGACCTTGCCGAGCAGCGCCCCCAGGAACAGCGAGGCGAAGAACAGACCGCCGCGGAAACCGGAGCCGAGCGAGATCGCCGAGGCAGCAAGCTTCAGCACGAAGACGCTGGCCACCACGGGAAGCGCGTAGTTCATGGCGAACTCGCGGTGGAGTGCGCCGTGTCCGCTGGACAGCACCTGCGGCGTGACCAGCCCGAGCAGCCCGACAACGATGCCGCCGATGAAAGGTCTGACGGAAGCGTCGATCGCCAGCCGCACAAAGACGCGCTCGATAAGGCTCACCAGATGCATGATCGCGATGGACGCCGCCCCGCCGAGCAGTCCCAGCAGCAGGAACGGCACATACTGGCTGGCGGTCAGCGTCGGCAGGCCGGAAAGTTCGAGCGGAAACGGCACGCCGCCGAACATCTCAGCCGTCAGCGAGGCGGCGATCGCCGCCGTCATGACCGGCGCCACATTGGCCACCGAGTAGATGCCGATGACCAGTTCGAAGCCGTAGAAGGCACCCGTCAACGGCGCGTCGAAGGCGGCAGCGATCGCGCCGGCGGCGCCGCAGCCGACCAGGATGCGCACGTCGTTGCGGCGCAGCCGGAAGGCGCGCGCCAGCCGCGAGGCGATGCCGGAACCAACCTGCGTATAACCGGCTTCCAGACCGACCGAGGCGCCGAAGCCGCTGGAGATCATGGTCTGGCCGACAATGATGAACGTATCGGTGAGCGACATGCGCCCACCGTAGAGCGCGTTGGCTTCGATCGGGTCGACAGGCGTTCTGAACTTCCGCCTTCTCAGCCAGATCACCGAAAGGCCGAGCAGCAGTCCCCCGATCGCCGGAAACATCGCCTGCACCGGACTGGCCAGCGAAAACATCGCTGAAAGACGCCCGCCCGGCTGCACGTCAAAGAGCAGGAAGTGCATGGCTTGCACCAGCGCGCTCATGCCGGTGACCAGGGCGCCCGCGATCATGCCGACCATCCCCGCCATCAGCACAATGACGATGCCGCGCGCCTCGAGCACGGGAATGGAATTGATCAGCACCGCCCGAAGCCGGCGGGCGTAGACTTGCGGTTCGTTTATGGCAGGCAACGGAGCGGCTCGCCGGTATGCGGAGGATGGATGCTGCCGCGCCTGATACGCCCGACGGCATGGAGTGGCAACCGCAATGCCGACCCCTTGTGGCGCCATTTTGGCGTTGCGTCGATTAGCGACGGTTGGGCCGGCTACCCTCGCTGCGAGAACGGGAAAATGTCACTGATCGAAGATGGTCAGCGGCCCGCAATCGTCCCTCGCGACGAAGGTCGCCAGCAGCTCCGCCGGCTCCATTGCGCTCGCCTTCTCCGCGAACGATGCACCGTGCCCGGCGGCTCGAACCAGGTCTGTCCTTTGGCGGCAATTCCTCCGTCTGCCTCACACAGCCAGACGGAAGTCGGGCCGCCAGCCGAGTTCGCTGACCGCCTTGTCGGTCGCGACATGGCCGTTCGGCTCGGCGATGTTGAAGGCGCCCGGCGCACCGCGCTCGACGGCAAGCAGCACCGCATAAGCGGCGGCATCGACATGCAGCGCCGGGTCGGCGGCAGCGTCGGCTCCGGTACCAGGCCCGTAGAGATGCCTATAGCGCAGCACGATGCCCGTCATGGGCTCCTCGAGAACCTGGCGTTCGAGCGCGATCACGCCGCCGACGCTGATGCCGCGGCCGCCTTCGGCGCCGCTGTCGAGCGGATCGGTTTCGGCATGCGGCTCGGGTCCGGGCGCATAGGCCCAGGCGATGCTCTGCGCGATCAGGCGACGGGCGCCGGCCGACGCCGCGGCCTCGACCAGATTGCGGGTCCCCTCGTCGCGGACGCGCGCGTTTCCGATGATGGCCTCGCCCATCTTGTTGGGATCGAGTCCGGCCGGCAGATCGGTAAGCTGATGGATCACGACCTCCGGCTTCACCTCGGCGACCGCCGCAAGCAGGTCGCCGGCATCGAACACATCGATCACCACCGGGCTGGCCCCGATCGCGCGGAGCGCCTCGGCCTTCTCGGCCCGGCGCGTTGTCGCAGCTACCTGATGGCCGGCAGCGACCAGTTGCGGGATCAGGCGGCGGCCGATCGCGCCGGAACCACCAGCAAGAAAGATGCGATAGCCCATCGTCTTCCATTCCATCTTGCGATAATATCAGAGTTCGAACAACATATAAGAGCTCTTACATCGTGCGCAAGCAGAAACCGGAAATTCCGGCCCCTGGCAAAGGCAAGCGCGGCGAGGAAGGTTATCTCGGCTACCTGCTGCGCCAGGCCGCCGGCGCCTACAGGCTGCGGGTCGAGCGGGCGCTGGATGAGTTCGGCGTCACGCAGCCGCAATTCGCGACGCTGATCATGCTGTCGGCCTATCCAGGCATCTCCAATGCCGACCTCGCCCGGCTCGCGGTGCTGACGCCGCAGACGGTGAGCGTGATCGTCGGCAATCTGGAAAAGGCCGGTTCCGTGGTCCGCAAGCCGCATGCGGTGCACGGGCGCATCCAGCACCTTGATCTTAGCGACAGCGGCCGTGCCTTGCTGAAGAAATGTCGCGAGCGGGTGCAGCGGCTTGAACGCGAGCTGACCGCCGCACTTTCGGCCAACGAAGAGCGCGCCGTCCGGCGCTGGCTGGTCGCCGTCTCGATCGCGGACACGGCCGGTTAGATCGCAGTACCCTCGTCCGCTTCATAGAGCGCCAGCTTCCGATCCCCAATGCCGAGTTCCGCCCAGCTCGCGCGCCATTCGGCTATATGCGCTGACTTGAAATGCGCCTCGAGCGCCGCACGATCCCGCCAGGCTTCCGAGACATGGATCAGGCCGGGATCGAGAACATCCTGCGCATAGGAATATGCGAGGCAGCCGGCTTCGGCGCGACTCGCTGAAATCATTCGTCCCATCGCCGGCCTTGCCTGCTCGAGCCTGTCGGGTGGCAGCCGAATCGTGCCGATGATGAGGAGCATGCGCCTTTCCTTTCGCCAGCCGGCTCAAATCCCGTAGCCCCTCTCCCACCTTCGCGCAAGCTTGACCGGTTAACGGTCGGGAGCCTGCCTTTGCACTGGGCAAGTCTGGATTCGAGGACGATATGGCGATCAGCGAAACAATCCCGTCCGGCCTGGTGGCCAAGAACGGCCGCGACGTTTTCTTCGCGCTCGGCATCGTCGTCATCCTGGCGGTGCTGTTCCTGCCGATCCCGGCCTTTCTCATCGATATCGGCCTTGCCTTCTCGATCGCGCTCTCGGTGCTGATCCTGATGGTGGCGCTCTGGATCCAGCGGCCGCTGGATTTCTCCTCCTTCCCGACCGTGCTGCTCATCGCCACGATGCTGAGGCTCTCGCTCAACATCGCCACCACGCGCATGATCCTGTCGCATGGCAATGAGGGTACGCATGCCGCCGGTTACGTCATCTCGGGTTTCTCGAAGCTGGTGATGTCGAGCGACTTCGTCATCGGCCTCATCGTCTTCATGATCCTGATCGTGGTGAACTTCATCGTCATCACCAAGGGCGCCACCCGCATCGCCGAAGTCGGTGCGCGCTTCACCCTCGACGCCATCCCCGGCAAGCAGATGTCGATTGACGCCGACCTTTCCGCCGGAATGATCGACGAGAAGACGGCGCAGCTTCGCCGCCGCGAATTGGAAGAAGAATCCTCCTTCTTCGGCTCGATGGACGGCGCGTCGAAATTCGTGCGCGGCGACGCCATCGCCGGCCTCATCATCACCGCCATCAACATCGTCGGCGGCATCGCCATCGGCTATCTGCGCCACGGCATGGGCCTCGGCCAGGCGGCCGACGTCTTCATCAAGCTGTCGGTCGGCGACGGCCTCGTCACCCAGATCCCGGCCCTCATCGTCTCGCTCGCCGCCGGCATGCTCGTCTCCAAGGGCGGCACGCGGGGCTCCGCCAATCAGGCGGTGTTCGGCCAGCTCGGCGCGCATCCGCGCGCGCTCTATGTCGCGGCCTCGCTGCTCGTCATCCTCGGCCTTATGCCCGGTCTGCCGCTATTCCCGTTCTTTGCCCTTGCCGGCGCCATGGCCGGCCTCGGCTACGTCATCCCGCTGCGCCACAACGCGCGCTGGCGGCAGCCGAAGCGCAGAAGAACAAGGAGAAGGCCGACAAGGTCGAGGAGGAGAAGAATTCGGTCAAGGCCTCGCTTGCGACTGCCGAGATCGAGCTGCTGATCGGCAAGCAGCTCTCGACCAGGCTGCTGGTCGCACATCAGGAGCTGGTGTTCCGCATGTCGAAGATGCGCAAGAAATTCGCCCAGCAATATGGGTTCGTGGTGCCGGAGGTGCGCGTCGCCGACGACTTCGCCATCCCGCCGAAGAGCTATCAGATCAAGGTCCACGGCACCGTCGTTGCCGAATACCAGATGCGCGTCGGCGAAATCATGGTGCTGCTTGGCACCCGCGGCGTGCCCGACATCCCCGGTGAGGAAATCCGCGAGCCGGCTTTCGGCATGCGCGCCTATTCGGTGCTGGAAACCTTCGCCGAAGATCTGAAGCGCGAGAACTACACCTTTGCCGACAACATGTCGGTGCTGCTCACCCACCTCTCCGAGGTGATCCGCAACAACCTGCCGCAGCTTCTGTCGTACAAGGACATGAAGGCGCTGCTCGAGCGGCTGGACCCCGAGTACCGCAAGCTCGCCGACGAGATCTGCACCTCGCACATCTCCTATCCCGGCCTGCAGGCGGTGCTGAAGCTTCTGCTTGCCGAGCGTGTCTCAATCCGCAACCTGCACCTGATCATCGAGGCCATCGCGGAGATCGCGCCGCACGTGCGCCGCACCGAGCAGATCGTCGAGCATGTCCGCATCCGCATGGCGCAGCAGATCTGCGGCGATCTCTCCGAGGGCGGCATGCTCAAGGTGCTGCGCCTCGGCAACCGATGGGACCTCGCCTTTCACCAGAGCCTCAAGCGGGACGCCAAGGGCGAGGTGCGCGAGTTCGACATCGATCCGCGCCAGCTCGAGGAATTCGGCCAGGACGCCACCAAGGCGATCCGCAAGCATCTCGAAGCCGGCGAGCGCTTCGTGCTGGTCACCGCGCCGGACGCGCGGCCTTATGTACGCATGATCATCGAGCGGCTGTTCACCACGCTGCCCGTGCTCAGCCACGTCGAGATCGCCAAGGGCGTCGAGATCAAGGTGCTCGGAACGATCTCGTGAACGCGCTCTCGCAAGGCGTCGTCATCGCCGCCTTCCTCGCCTTCTGCCGCATCGGCGCCTGTTTCATGCTGATGCCCGGCCTGTCGAGCGCCCGCGTGCCTCTCCAGGTCCGGCTGTTTGTGTCGATCGCCGCCACCGGCGGCCTGCTCGCCTTCCTCTGGGACCGCATCTATCCCTATGTCGACCCGCGCCCGCAGGTTCTGGTGCCGATGATCGTTTCCGAGCTTCTGGTCGGCGGGCTGATCGGCGCCATGACCAGGCTGTATATGGAAGCGCTGCGCTTCATGGGCTCGGCCATCGCCATGATGATCGGCTATGGCGGCTCAGGCGGCCCGGCGATCGAGGAGCCGGAGCCGCAGGCTGCGCTTGCCGCCATCATCTCGTTCTCGGCGCTGCTCCTGCTTTTCGTCTTCGACTTCGACCACGAGATCGTGCGCGCGCTGGTCGCCTCCTACACGGTTGCTCCGGTCAATGTATTCTTCAACCCGCAGGCGGCGCTGGTCGACGTCACCGACACGGTGTCGGACGCCTTCTTCCTGGTCATCCGGCTCGGCAGTCCCTTCGTCGCCTACGCCATTCTGGTCAATTTGACGATCGGCTTCGTCAACAAGCTGACGCCGCAGATCCCGGTGTATTTCATCTCGCTGCCCTTCGTCATCGCCGGCGGGCTGATCATCTTCTACTTTGCCATCGGCACCTTGCTGTCGTTGTTCGTCGACGGCTTTGTCGACCTGACGCTAGCGAGGTAGCCGCGATGGCCTCGCGCAAGGACAGACTGAAGAAGTTGGTCAAGGTGCAGGAGCAGTTGAAGGCGGTGCACGAAACTCGTCATGCGGGCTTCCTCTCCGCGGCCGCGGCGGCCGAATCGGAAGCAAAGGAACTCATCGGGCATTTCGACGCTGACAGCTCGCTGGCCGGCCTGTTCCCGGAACTTTACCATCGCCGGATTGCAAACGCGCTCGGCCAACAAAAACAGAATCTTGAAAGCGCCCGGGAGGAGACGACGTTGATCGCCGCCGCGACCGCGCGGACCAACATGGTCGAGCGCGCCTATAGGGACGCTCGCCGCCGCGACGAGCGCGAACGCTCAGAACGCGAGCGGCTGGACCTCATTGCCCAGAAGCGGGGACATGACTAGGGCAATCAGGAAAAGCATGAAACGGTTGGGCTCGGCGACGTCGCCGTGGCCTCCCGTCCGGACTTGCGTCAAACCAAGGAGATAGAGCGGTGGATCCGGCGCGCGGCGAACGAGGCTGTCAGATGCCGGTCGCCGTCGTGCCGACCGACTTGGCCGCCCCGATCCGCTCCCAGCGCCTGCCATTGCCCTGCACCTGCCGGGCGAAATAGTTGTAGGGCGTGCTGGACCAATCACGGACCGCGCTGGTGAGGTTGTCGAGCACCAGGTCGCCCTCGTTGGTGCGCACCGTCAGCACCGTGTGTCCCTCGCCGCGATAGCTTGCCACGGTCAACAGCAGCGCCGAGGCCGGCCAGCCGCGCTTCATCAGTTCGAGCTTCTTCAGTATCGCGATATCCTCGCAATCGCCGGACACGGTCGGCACGCGCCAGTCGTCGTTCTTGCCGACAACGGCTCGATCACTGACCTCGGTAATGCGTGAATTGACCGAAAGGTTGATCTCGTTCAATTGCGCGCTGAGCTGAGGCCGCAGGGCGACGACCTTTGTTCCGCCGGCCGTGCTGCAGAGGCTGGGTTGGCGGCTGCAGAACGAATAGAAGGCCGGCGGTGGGAACGCCTTGCCTTTGGTTTGCATCGCCGTTCCGGCCTGGGCGGCAAATGGGCTGGCAACCGACAGCAGAAATGCGATCAGCACGACATCGCTTTTCACGATCAACGTCTCCAAAGCGTGGTCTCGAGGATGAGGGGGCGGGGTTAATTAGTCGTTTTCAAACCCCGAATTGCGCCGGCGGCGGGGCAACGCCGTTAAAATATTAATACCTGCTAAAATAAGATTTGAGCTTGTACGAAGCTACGGAGGGGTTCGGCCGAACGATCGATCGATGAGGTGACTCCCTGGCGGCGGGCGCGCCGCCGCTTGAAGCGGGCTGCACTGCACCTCGCCATCCCGCAAGCCTGCCACAAGCTTGTTGCGTCATTGTGCAACGGACAAAACCGGCAAAAGGCAGTGCATTCTTGGCGATTTCACCTCCCAGCGACATCGTGATGGACGTCGCCCGTGCGGCGGAGCCGGCCGACGTCGAGGCCGCGCGGGCAGCACTCGCGAGGCGGGCCGGCGGTGCCGGGGAGACCTTCTCGATCGACCAGACTGCCTCGGTCAATGCGGGCTCGGTGCTCTCGCGCGCCGCTGCCGACAAGGCCGAAGCGGCAAATCCGGCTAAAAAGTTCCAGCGCTTCGAGGCGATGGTGCTGACCACTTTCATCCAGAACATGATGCCTAAGGACACCGAGGGCGTTTACGGCAAGGGTCTGGCCGGCGACATGTGGAAATCGCAGCTTGCCGAAAAGGTAGCCGATGTCATGGCCGCGCATGGCGGGATCGGCATCGCGAGATCGATGCTTGCCGACCATTATCTGGACGGCAAACACAAGGTGCCGGTCGGGTCCGTTGGGGGCGGACCGGACAAAGCCGAGATCGACCAGCAGACCAGGCTTTCGACCTCCCTGGTCGACGAGCTCGAGCGCAAGGCCGCCCGGTCTATGACCGGTGACGACACAACCATAAAAACGGACATCAAGATCTAGGGACCTACATGGCCGACCAAACGGACCTTTCCAACCTGCCTGCACGAACCACCGCCGCGGAAGCACCGATGGCATCTGCACGGCCTGGCAACCTCGCCGCCATCATTGGCCGGATCGAGGAGGCGGTGGACGAGGAGACGGCGGGTATCCGCAGCGGCACCAGCTACGACCTTAAGGCCTCGAATGCCCGCAAGAGCCGCTATCTCTACGAACTGACCCGCGCGCTGAAGGGCGCCAATGAGATCGAGTTCCTCGAGCAGCATCGCGAAGGGCTGGCGCGGCTGCGCCAGAAGCTGGCAAAGAACGAGGCGGCTATTCTTGCCCATCTCAATGCCGTCAACGAGGTCGCCACGCTGTTGAAGAACGCCATCCAGCGCGCCGATGCCGACGGCACCTACTCGGCAGGCGAATTCGGATATGCCCGGGCTTGAATGAGATGACTGCGGAGCAAGGTAGGATTCGGTGATCAAATTCCTCGCCGCAGCGCTTTGGATCTGCGCCGTAACCCTCGGCGCGGTGTTTTATTCGTTCCAGGCGGCGGGCGAGCGCGGCGTCGGTGAGCCGCCGAAGCCGATGCTGGGCGGTCTCGACTACGTCAAGACCGACATCATTTCGGTACCGCTCGTCCGCGATGCCAAAATCGACGGCTATTTTCTCACCAAACTCGTCTACACGGTGGAGCCGGATCAGATAAAGAAACTGTCGATCCCGGCGCCGGCCATCATTACCGATCAGGTCTATTCCTACCTCTATTCCAATCCGCAGATCGATTTCACCAAGAAGGACACGATCGATCTCGATGCTTTCCGCAAAGCGATCCGCGAGACCGTCAACGCCCGCGTCGGCGTCGAGCTGGTGCATGACGTGCTGATCGACCAGGTCAACTTCCTGTCCAAGGACGAAATCCGCGACAACGCCATCCGCCGCCGGAAGACTGCCGGCGAGACCGCGCAAGCGATGACCAAGCCGTTCCAGCCGGAGCATTGATCGGCTCTCGGCGATCGACTGGCGGGTTCACACCCTCGTCTGGTGATGCGACATGCCGCATGGCAGCCACGTTGACGTAAACGTCAACCCGAAGCTATATGCGCCGATGGCTGTCGCCGCGCTGCCGCGCGACGCGGCGCTTCGCCCAGCGGCCAAGGCCGATGCGCGTCAAACGCAACCAAACGAGGAGAACCGCCATGGGCGTTCAGGAGATTGCCGACAAGATCAGGTCGCGCGTGGCAAGCGCCGGCTTCGAGCATTCGGTCAAGTTCGACACTGGCAGCGACGGCGTCATCGTGATCGACGGCGCGACCGTCTCGACCGCCGACGCCCCGACCGACTGCACGATCAAGCTCTCGCTCGACGATCTCGATTCGCTGATCGCCGGCGACCTCAACCCGACCATGGCCTTCATGGCCGGCAAGCTGAAGGTCGAGGGCGACATGACGGTCGCCATGGCGCTCAGCCAGTTGCTCGGCTGACCGCCAGCCAACTATTTTAGAAGAGCGATGTGGCGCCGCGTTTTTGAACGCGCGGCGCCGCATCGGTAATGCCTCCGACAGTCAGGCGACGAAATCCAGCGCCTTGACCTTGCGGCCGGCGGCCTTGATCGTGCCCGCGGTCCCGTCGAGCGAGCCCTCCTTCAGCTCGAGCGCCAGCAGGCGGTGCCGCTCATAGGGCCCAGGCATGGCGAGCGAGCCGGTGCGGTCGGCCGAAAAACCGAACCGCCCGTAATAGGGTGCATCGCCGACGAGCAGGATCGCGCCGTGACCGAGCCGCGCAGCCTCGGCGATCGCGTGCCGCATCAGCGCCGAGCCGATGCCGCCGCTCCTCAGGCCCGGCTCGACTGCCAGCGGCCCAAGCAGCAGCGCTGCCGGACCACCCTCGCCCAGCGTCACGTCCCACAGCCGAACCGTACCGACGAGCGCGCCCGACGGGTCGCGCGCGACAAAGGCCAGGCCTTCCGACGGCCGGCGGCCACGCCGCAGTTTCTCGGACGACTTCTTCCTGCGCTTCGGCCCCATGGCGCCGTCGAGCAGCGCTTCGCGCGCCTGCATATCACCGATGCCTTCGGCAACGATGACGAAGGCCGGCGCAATCTCCCCCCTCGAGCGGGAGATGTCGCCAAAGGCGACAGAGGGGGTCGTTGCGCATGTAATACCGGCGCCCAGCGTGACGAGAAGCGGCGCTGGCGCTCCACGCGCGACGCCCCCCTCTGACCGCTGCGCGGCCATCTCCCCCTCGAGGGGGGAGACCCGGCGCGCGGCGCCCTCGATGATGAAATCTGCAAAGTCCATTTCCGCGATCCTTCACGAGCGGAGATCTGTTCCACAAGCGAGCCCCGGCGGGCGATGTCGCCCACGCCGGTTGATCTGAAGGCTCGCGCCTTCAGATCACGTAGGATCGGAGAGGCTCGAAGCCGTTGAAGGCGACCGACGAATAGGTGGTCGTGTAGGCGCCGGTACCTTCGATCAGCACCTCGTCGCCGATGGTGAGCGACAGCGGCAGCGGATAAGGCGTCTTCTCGTAGAGCACATCGGCCGAATCGCAGGTCGGGCCGGCGAGCACGCAAGGCGCGGTCTCCGATCCGTCGCGCGGCGTCACGATCGGATAGCGGATCGCCTCGTCCATGGTCTCGGCGAGGCCCCCGAACTTGCCGATGTCGAGGAACACCCAGCGCACATTGTCATTGTCGGCCTTCTTCGAGATCAGCACGACTTCCGACTTGATGACGCCGGCATTGCCGACCATGCCGCGACCCGGCTCGATGATCGTCTCGGGCAGCGCGTTGCCGAAATGCTTGCGCAGCGCCGAGAAGATCGCCTGGCCATAGGCCTGCGCCGCCGGCACGTCCTTCAGGTAACGGGTCGGGAAACCGCCGCCCATGTTGACCATCTTCAAGACGATGCCTTCCTCGGCGAGCGTGGCGAACACCTTCTTGGCATCGCCCAGCGCGCGGTCCCAGGCCGAGAGATCGGTCTGCTGCGAGCCGACATGGAACGACACGCCATAGGCATCGAGACCGAGCGCCTTGGCATGTCGCAGCACATTCACCGCCATTGCCGGCACGCAGCCGAACTTGCGCGACAGCGGCCATTCGGCACCCTCGCCGTCGGTGAGCACGCGGCAGAACACGCGCGAGCCCGGGGCGGCGCGGGCGATCTTCTCGACCTCCTCAACGCAATCCACGGCGTAGAGGCGGATGCCGAGCTGGTAGGCGCGCGCAATGTCGCGCTCCTTCTTGATGGTGTTGCCGAAGGAAATGCGATCCGCCGGCGCGCCGGCATCCATCGCCATCTCGACCTCGGCAACCGATGCGGTGTCGAAGGACGAGCCCATCGCAGCAAGCAGACGCAGGATCTCCGGCGCCGGGTTTGCTTTCACCGCATAGTAGATCTTGGGATCGGGCAACGCCTTCTCGAAGGCGCGGAAATTGTCGCGCACGACATCGAGGTCGACGACGAGGCAGGGGCCATTCGGACGTCGGGTGGCGA
Source organism: Mesorhizobium sp. WSM3866 (assembly GCF_002294795.1). Classification (NCBI taxonomy): domain Bacteria; kingdom Pseudomonadati; phylum Pseudomonadota; class Alphaproteobacteria; order Hyphomicrobiales; family Phyllobacteriaceae; genus Mesorhizobium; species Mesorhizobium sp. WSM3866. Next base: position 195,466 of record NZ_NSGC01000004.1, read on the forward strand.
GAAAGTCAAGGATGCGCTGGCTGGCCATCGAGGTCTCTCCATCTGCGCCTTTCGGCGCGCACGAAGGCTGCGGGACGCGGGCGCTCGGCCTCGCGAACTCGCGGTGGACAAAGGCGGGACGGAAAATCCATGGAACCAGCCGGTGGAGACCCCGGAACCACGGATCGCCGTCTCGCGGCGGTGAACCTGGCCTTGCCCGGCCTCGGTTCGCTTTGTCTGCCTTGGCTTGGATGGGAGTACCCGTCCGCACTGCCGGCAATGAAGGTGTGCCTCTTCAGTAACCCCGGTCTTTGGACGACCGGCAGACACCAGAAAGGCCCGCACCGTCGTTGCTTCAAGGTGTCCTCGGTCTTGTGGTTGGCCACTGACCGACTGGAGGGGTTGGCTCCAGTTACCTTACCGATTGCCCTCACCATTCGAGGATCGGCGGACACCCACAGGCACGTGCGACTTTGGGCAAGCGCGATATAAGAGCGAAGGGTTTCACAATCAATAAAAATCGTCAGCGCCGGTTGTAAAAATTGCGGCATCGAACAATGTTTGTGGACCGTATTCGGAAATCGAACAATGCCAGGCACCCACGGCCCTCTCAACGCCTTCCTCGATCTGCGTCAAATGCCCGTGGCCAATGCGGAATTTGGCCCGTTGGCCGGCCTGCGCCTAGCCGTGAAGGACATCTATGACGTCGCCGGCTATCGCACCGGCTGCGGCAACCCGCGCAAGTTCGAACAGGCTCACGCCGCCTCGCGGACGGCCGAGGCTGTGCAGTTGATTCTCGATGCCGGTGCGCGATTCGTCGGCAAGACGCAAACCGACGAGCTCGCCTTCTCGCTGTTCGGCCAGAATTCGCATTTCCCGTTTCCGGTGAACGCAGCCGCTCCGGATCGCGTGACCGGCGGCTCCTCGTCAGGTTCGGCGGCAGCGGTCGCCGGCGGCCTTGCCGACATCGCCGTCGGCTCCGACACCGGCGGCTCGATCCGCGCGCCGGCGAGCTTCTGCGGGTTGATCGGGCTGCGTACCAGTCACGGCCGGATATCGCTCGAGGGCGCCATGAAGCTCGCGCCGAGCTTCGACACCTTCGGCTGGTTCGCCGGCGACATAGAAACTTACGAATTGGTCGGCAAGCTTCTGCTCGGGCGCGATCCACACCAGCATCCGCTCAACCGCCCGCTGTCGATCGGCTGGCTCGATGCCTTTGTCTCCGGGCCGACGGAAGCCGCCGAATATGCGCAGATGAAGGCACAGGCAGCAGCCGTCCTCGGCGAGCCGACCGAAACCGAACACGCCTTCGCCTCGTCCCCAGATGATCTCTACTGGTGCTTTCGCCGGCTGCAGGCCTTCGAGGCCTGGCAGGTGCATGGCGGCTGGATTTCGGCAGGCGGTCACGGGCTGGGTCCGGGTGTCGACGAGCGTTTCGGCTTCGGCCGCACGATCGACCCAAAGACAGTCGAAGCCGAAACGGCGCGTCGGGCAGCCTTCCGTTCCGAGTTCGGCAAGCTGCTCGGCAACGACGGCTTTCTTGTTCTGCCGACCGTGCCGGGCGCAGCGCCACTGAAGACCAGCACGCCGGAGCAGTTCCAGGCCTATCGCGAAAGGGCGCTGCATCTTTTGTGCCTGGCCGGGTTGTCGGGCTTCCCGCAGATCACCTTGCCGCTCGGTTCCGTCGACGGCGCGCCCTTCGGCCTGTCGCTGCTCGGCCCTTCCGGCAGCGACGTCGCCCTGATAGGGCTCGGCCGCACGATTCTCGACGCGGCCCGAAAGGTCTGATCATGGATACATTGACCCGCATGCGCGCCTTCATCGACGTCGTCGAGGCCGAAGGCTTCTCGGCCGCCGCGCGCAAGATCGGCCGTTCCAAGGCGCTGCTGTCGAAATATGTGCGCGAGCTCGAGGACGAGCTCGGCGCGCTGTTGTTGAACCGTACCACGCGGCAGTTCTCGCTGACCGAAGCCGGTCACACCTATTATCAGCGCGCCTCCGAAATCGTGCGCGAGGTCGACAGCCTCGCCGATGCCGTGCGCGAATCTTCCGGCGACGTGCGCGGCCGCATCAAGCTCTCGGCTGCGCGCACCTTCGCCGACGCGCCGATTGGGCAGTCGCTGATCGATTTTGCCAAGCAACATCCGGACATCGTTCTCGACATCCATCTCGACGACCGCTTCGTCGATCTGGTCGAGGAAGGCTTCGATGTCGCCGTGCGCATTTCGCGGCTGGAGAACTCGTCGCTGATCGCGCGGCGCCTCGGGCCGTTTTCGATCAAGCTCTGCGCGTCGCCGGACCTGCTCGCAAAGCATGGCACCCCGACCCGCCCGCAGGATCTTTCCAACATGCCCTGCATCGTCGACACCAACGGCCGCTCTTTAGCCAACTGGCGCTTCAAGGGAGACGGCGAGGATTCGGTGAGCGTCACCGTGTCGGGGCCGATCGAGGTCAACAGTCCGATGGCGGCGAGAGCAGCCGCCGTGTCGGGCCTGGGCTTCACCATCCTCCCGGATTTCATCGCTGCGCCCGAAGTCGCGTCGGGCAAGCTGGTGACGGTGCTCGACGACCGCATCCTCTCGGGCAGCGGCATCTTCGCGGTCTATCCGCATCGCCGCTATTTGCCCGCCAAGGTCCGTGTCTTCGTCGATTTCCTGGTGCACTGGTTCAGGACGCGCGACGCTGCGTGAAGCACGTCCCCCGAAGGTGGGAACCGTTTTCGGCACAAGGACATGCGCAGAATCAGAGCCTGAAAGCGCATCGGGCGAATCTGGAAAGAGCACGACGCTCTCCGAGAGCGCGTCCCAATTTCGCCCCCTTTCTGTTAACTCTCGGAGCCCACTCCCAAAGTCGATGGAATCGCGGCCCGGAATGCACTTGAAACGGCAAGCAACCATACTGGCTTCGGCAATTGCGGCCACCTTTGCCGCGGTAGAGCCCGCCCAGGTGCACCCGCACGTCTTCGCCGAGGCTCGCCTCGACGTCATCCTCAGCGCGGATCACCAAAGTGTGACGGCGCTGCGCCACCTTTGGCGCTTCGACGATCTGTTTTCGAGTACAGTGATGATGGAGTTCGACAAGAACTCCGATCTGAAGCTTGACGACAAAGAGCTCAAGGAAGTGGCCGACACCGTCCATTCCTCGCTGGCCGAGTTCAACTATTTCCAGCTGGTCACGCAGGACGGCAAGGACGTGCCCATGGTCCCTCCGCCGCATCTGATGGCGAGCTTCGACAACGACCAGCTGATCATTCTGTTCGAGTCGCAGCCGAAGACGCCGATCAAGCTCGCCGGCAAGATCGACATCGGCGTCTACGATCCGACCTTCTACACGGCGATCGACTTCACCGACGACGCCAACCTCACCGTTGAGGGATTGCCCGCGAATTGCACCAAGAAGGTGATCCGTCCCGATCCGGACGAAGCGATCAAGGAAAACCAGAAGACCCTGACGGAAGCCTTCTTCAACGATCCGACAGGCACCGACATGAGCAAGATCTTCGCCACCAAGCTCGAACTGAACTGTCCGCCGGAAGGATAATCGGTGATGAAACCGTCGCTGCGCTTGGCGCTCGGCCTCGCGGCCGCCACCTTGGTCATGACGCATTTACCTGGCGTCGCCCATGCCCAGAGCTCGCTCGGCATCGGCACCAATGACGGCATGGCGCCGAGCACGACCGGTCCGTTCGCCCATATCCTGATGTGGATCAATCTCAGGCAGCAGGAATTCTACCATTCGCTGGCGGCCGCGATGAAAGCCATGCGCCAGGACGGCAGCAAGCTCTGGCTTCTGGTCGGCCTGTCCTTCGCCTACGGCATTTTCCACGCCGCCGGGCCCGGCCACGGCAAGGCGGTGATTTCGTCCTACATGGTCGCCAACGAAGTGGCGCTGAAGCGCGGGATCATGCTGTCCTTCGTCTCGGCGCTGCTGCAGGGGCTGACCGCGGTCGTCGTCATGATGCTTGCCTATTTCGTGCTGCGCGGCACGGCGGTGTCGATGACCGACGCGGCATGGTTTCTTGAGATCTCCAGTTATGTGCTGGTGACGCTGTTCGGCGCCTGGCTACTGTGGCGCAAGGCGGGCCCGGCCATTCTTCGGCGGTTCGGCGCCGGTCCGGCCTACAGCCTGTCGGCGGCCCATGCCGGCCACTCGCGTGGCGGGCACTCGCATGCTCACGCGCATTCCCATGCCGGTCATTCCCACTCCCATTCGCATTCCGCGCATGCCCACTCGACGCACTCGCACGCGCATCACGACCATGATCATGCCGCGCATTCGCATGCGCACAGCCATGAGGCGACTGATCACAAGGCGCATGATCACGACCACGCGGCGCACGACCATGCTCACGCTGGCCAACATCACCACGGCCCGGGCGAAGTCTGCGACACCTGCGGCCATTCGCACGCGCCGGATCCGGCGCTGCTTTCGGGCGATCGCTTCGACTGGAAGACCGCCTGGTCGGCGGTGGCCGCCGTCGGCATCCGCCCCTGCTCCGGCGCGCTGATCGTGCTGAGCTTCGCGCTCCTCAACGGACTCTGGCTCGGCGGCCTGCTCTCGGTGCTCGCCATGTCGATCGGCACCGCGATCACCGTCTCAGCGCTGGCGACGATCGCGGTGACGGCCAAGAACTGGGCTGTCTATTTCGCCGGCGACGGACGCATCGGCAACCGCATCCATTCGATCGTCGAGATCGGCGGCGCCGCCTTCATCTTCGTCGTTGGCCTGCTGCTCTTGTCGGCCAGCCTGACGGGCGGCGTCTGAAGCCGACCGGAACTGTCACCCAATCTTTCCGTCGAGTTCGTCCTCGATATAGGCGCGGATGATCTCGTCGAAATTCTTCTCGGCGACAAAACCCAGTTCCCGCGAGCGGCGCGCCTCGAAGCGCGTCGGCCAGCCTCTGACGATCGCCCAGATCGTTTCGTCGGGCTGCTCGCGGATCCGTTTGACCACCTCGGCGCCGGCTATGCGCGCGAGCGCTTCGATCTGCTCGCCGACCGTGACGGCCACGCCGGGCATGGTGAGATTGCGCCGCGGCCCGACCTTATCGCCATCGATTTCGGCCGCATGGATCAGGAAATTCACCGCCGATCGCGGGCTGGCATGCGTGTGCAGCACCGAGCGCGGCACCGGCAGGATCGCCTCCTGGCCGCTGAGCGGCTCGCGGATAATCCCTGAGAAGAAGCTCGACGCCGCCTTGTTCGGCCTGCCCGGCCGCACGCAGATGGTGGGCAGCCGGATGCCGATGCCGTCGAAGACTCCGCGCCGCGAGTAGTCGGCAAGCAGCGCCTCACTGATCAGCTTCTGCGTGCCGTAGGAGGTGAGCGGCGTCGGATGGAACTCGTCCGGGATGACATCCGGGAACGGCGCGCCGAACACCGCGATCGACGAGGTGAAGACAAGGCGCGGCGCGAAGCCCGCCACCCGCACCGCGTCGAACAAAGCGCGCGTGCCGTCGAGATTGACGCGGTAGCCGAGGTCGAAATTGGCCTCCGCCTCGCCGGAAACGATGCCGGCGAGATGGAAAATCACGTCCGGGCGGGAAGCAACGAGCTTGGCCGTCGCACCGGGCGTGGAAAGATCGCCGGTGTGGATCGAGACATCGACTCCGGCGAGCGTCGGCGCCTGCGGCGGCACGATATCATGCAGATCGAGCGCGGTTATTTTGCGCCCGCGCAGCACACCGTCCTTGGCCAGCCTTGCGATCAGCTTGCGGCCAACCATGCCGGCGGCGCCGGTAATCAGAACTCTCATCTCATAGACCCTTCTTGCGTTGGCTGCGTCCGCGCAGCCACAGGACGACGAACAGCCCCACCATGAAGAGCGCGGCGATGACGACCGCAAGGACCGTCGAGACCTTGCCGGCGGCCAGCATGATGGTCGGCAGGAAATAGGCGGCGAGGCCGAACAGGAGCAGTATCCAGGCCGCGGCGATCGCCGCGTTGCGCGTCTCGCGATCCATCAGGCGCCGTCCCTCGATCCGAAGCTCATCACCGGCTCAGTGATAGTGGCGGCGATCGCGAGGCGCATCATGCGCATGGTCGTGATCATGGTGATGATCGTGCTCGTCATGGCTGTCGGCGCACAGGCCGAACTCGGGCTCCACCGTTGCATGATCGATCCCGTGCTTCGCCGCAAGCCGCTTCTTGATGGCGCTCACCGCAGCATGCGCATCGACGCCGTCATTCAGGCAGGCATGCAGCGTCGCCATGTTGCTGGTGCCGTCGAGCGACCAGACATGCATGTGATGCACCTCCCGCACGCCCTTGACCGCGGCTTCCAGATCCTTGGCGATGAGATCGCGATCGAGGCTTGCCGGCACGCCTTCGAGCAGCACATGGGCGGCCTCGCGCATCAGCGACCACGCCGTCGACAGGATCAGCAGCGCCACTAGCACGGAGAGGATCGGATCGATCGGCGTCCAGCCGGTGGCGAGGATGATGAGGGCCGCAGCGATTGCCGCGGCCGAGCCAAGCAGGTCGCCCAGCACATGCAGTATGGCGCCGCGCATGTTGAGGCTCTCGCGGTCGCCGCCATGCAGCACGAGGAAGGAGGCGACGTTGACCAGCAGGCCGGCGACCGCCACCACCAGCATCGGCCCGCCCAGCACCGGCGCCGGGTGCATCAGCCGCCCCCAGGCCTCGTAGACGATCCAAAGCGCGATGACGAAGATGGCGATGCCGTTGGTGTAGGCGACCAGCGTCTTCACGCGAGCGAAGCCGTAGGTGAGACGCCCGGTAGCCGGACGTCCGGTGAGATGGAAGGCATACCAGGCAAGGCCGAGCGCGATCGCGTCCGCCAGCATATGGCCGGCATCCGCGAGCAGCGCCAGCGAGCCGGTGAGCCAGCCGCCGAGCGCCTCCGCGATCATGAAGCCGGCTGTCAGGCAGCCCGCGACGAGAACGCGCTTCTTGTCGGTCGACCCGTGCACGTCATCGGCGCCGTGGCTGTGGGCGTGTGAGCCGTGATCATGCGCCATCGCGCAACTCCTGCTACGCGCCGGACTCGGCGCGGAAATCCTCGAGCCGTCGCTTTTGGCGGCCCTCGCCATCGAAATTCGCCGGATCGAGCCAGGCCTCATAGGCCTTGCGCAGCGCCGGCCACTCCTTGTCGATGATCGAATACCACGCCGTATCGCGGTTTTCGCCCTTCACCACAAGATGCTGGCGGAAAATGCCTTCGAACTTGAAGCCGAAACGTTCCGCCGCACGTTTCGACGGCTCGTTGCGGTTGTTGCATTTCCATTCGTAGCGGCGATAGCCGAGCTCGTCGAAGGCATATTTGGTAAACAGGAACTGTGCTTCCGTCGCCTGCGGCCTGCGCGAGATCAGCGGCCCCCAATAGATGTTGCCGATCTCGATGACGCCGTTGGCGGCATCAATGCGCATCAGCGTCTGACGTCCGGCGACCTTGCCGCTCGCCTTGTCGATGACGGCGAAGAACAGCGGATCCTCGCTCGCCTCGACTTTGTCCAGCCATGGCTGGAAGGCGGCGCGGTTCTCGGGCGGATAGTCCGGCAACCAGGCGAAGCGGCCTCCGGCATCCGACACCGACGACGCTTCATAGAGCCCGTCGCCGTGCTTTGACGCGCTCAGCGGTTCGAGCCGGACATAGCGGCCTTCCAGCGCCTTGCGTTCGGGGCGCGGGCGTGCCTGCCAATTCTTCAGATTTTCCGACACCGACCGCTCCAATCCGTTTGACTTTTCCTGGCGCACGCTCACAAAAACGCTCGCCCACAGAAAGAACCACAGGGACGGGAAAAATGCTCCACACCATCGCGGCCTTCGATCGTCTCGGCGAGGAAAATGCCTTTGCGGTGCTCGCGCGGGCAACGGCGCTTGCCCATGAGGGCCGCGACATCATCAACCTCGGCATCGGCCAGCCCGACTTCAAGACGCCGCAGCATATCGTCGAGGCGGCGATCAAGGCGCTGCGCGACGGCCACCACGGCTACACGCCTGCCAACGGCCTTTTAGCCACGCGCGAGGCCGTCGTGCGCCGCACGCTGACCACCACTGGGGTCGAAGTATCACCCGAGAGCGTGATGATCCTGCCCGGCGGCAAGCCGACCATGTTCGCCGCGATCCTGATGTTCGGCGAGCCGGGGGCGGAGATTCTTTATCCCGATCCCGGCTTTCCGATTTATCGCTCGATGATCGAGTTCACGGGTGCGGCTCCAATCCCGGTGCCGATCCGCGAGGAGAACGGCTTTGCCTTCTCGGCGGAAGAGACGCTGGCGCTGATCACGCCGAAGACGAGGCTGCTGATCCTAAACTCGCCCGCCAATCCGACCGGCGGCGTGACCGCGCGGGACGAGATCGCCAAACTCGTGAAGGGGTTGGAGAAGCACCCTGAGGTCGCGATCCTCTCCGACGAAATCTACGATGTCATGACCTATGACGGCGAGACCCACTGCTCGCTGCTCAATTTTCCAGAACTCCGCGACAGGCTGATCGTGCTCAACGGCTGGTCCAAGACCTGGGCGATGACCGGCTGGCGCATGGGCTGGTCGATCTGGCCAAACGGCGAAAAGGGGGCCTATCTCTACGACAAGGTGCGCAAGCTGGCGGTCAACTGCTGGTCCTGCGTCAACGCGCCGAGCCAGTATGCCGGCATCGCCGCGATAGACGGCCCGCAGGACGATGTCGAAAAGATGATGCTCGCCTTCGACAACCGCAGGAAGATCGTGGTCGAAGGGCTGAACGCGCTCCCCGGCATTTCCTGCATCACGCCGAAGGGCGCCTTCTACGCCTTCCCCAATGTTTCGAAGACCGGCTGGAAGGCCAAGAAGCTTGCCTCGGCGCTGTTGGAGGATGCCGGCGTCGCGCTGATCGGCGGCCCCGATTTCGGCGTGCTCGGCGAAGGCTATGTCCGGCTTTCCTACGCCAATTCCGAGGAGAACATATTACGAGCGCTGGAGCGGATCGAAGTGTTCTTGACGAAATAGAAGCCTCAGCCCCCTCACCCGCGGCCGACGAACGGCATCTTCGTCGCCATCACCGTCATGAACAGCACATTGGCGTCGAGCGGCAAGCTCGCCATGTGAAGCACCGCGTCGGCGACGCGCTGGACATCCATCACCGCTTCGGCGGCGATGGAGCCGTTAGCCTGCGGCACGCCGACGGTCATCGCCTGCGCCATCTCGGTCAATGCGTTGCCAATGTCGATCTGGCCGCAGGCAATGTCATAGGGCCGGCCGTCGAGCGCCAGGGTCTTGGTCAGGCCGGTGATGGCATGCTTGGTCGCCGTGTAGGGCGCTGAGCCCGGCCGCGGCGCATAGGCCGACACCGAGCCATTGTTGATGATGCGCCCACCCATCGGCTTTTGCCGGCGCATGACGCCGAAGGCGGCACGGGCGCATAGGAACGAGCCGGTCAGGTTGACGCCGACGACATCGTTCCAGACCTCGACCGGGATCTCGTCGATCAGCGTCGACTTGTAGCCCATGCCGGCATTGTTGAAGAGCAGGTCGACGCGCCCGAACGCCTCCACCACTGTCTCGAACATGTCGTCGACTTCGCCGGCCTTGCTGATGTCGCATGCAACGGCAAGCGCCCTGGCGCTCGTCTTCCCGGCCTCGGCGATCGCCTCCTCGAGCAGCGTCTTGCGGCGGCCGCAGAACACGGTGTTCCAGCCTGCCTTGAGCAGCGTGGTGGCGACGCTCTTGCCGATGCCGGTGCCGGCGCCGGTTACGATGGCTGTTTTCTCTGTCATGGCGGTCATCGTCCTCGCTCCCCGTCACTGCTGGAAGAAGACGTGGCATCGCAAATGACAGAGGGCGTGGCAAGCGGCTATTGTCGGCAAGAAAGCGGAGCCGACAAAAAGGGCGGTCATTGGCGACCGCCCCTCATCTGAACCGCGCTTGGGAGGAGGATAAGCCGGTCCGACTGGTTAGAATGATGCGCTTGCTGGGTTAACGAAAGATTAACGGCCAGCAGCACGTCCCATGCCCGTTTACCAACCGGCAATTTGCTGGCGCGGATCGGGCGCGGTTCAAGCCGGCGCCTTCGCCGCCGAGACCGTCGCCTCGACATGGTCGACCAGCGCGTCCGGCAGGCCGAGGCGGCCGGCTAGCAGGTCGAGATAGCCGCGCTCCGTGCGGGTGTCGGGATCGATGGTAAGGCGCGAGGCGGTGTAGAGCTCAACCTTCTGCGCATCGGTCTTGGCGCCGGTGATCAGGACGTCGAGATCGAGCGGGCGTTCAAGCTCATCCAGCAGAAATTTTTCCGCTTCGGCACCGATGCCGGCGAGCTTGAGCTTGTCGGCGATTTTCTGCCGCTCCTCGTCATCGACGTGACCGTCCGCCTTGGCTGCGGAGATCATCGCCCGCACCAGGGTCAGCGTGAATTCGGCCTCGCCCTGCGGCGCCTGCGAGGGATGGAAGGCGGTGTCCTTGGGCGGCGGCAGCAACTCGGGCTCGCCGGCCACGGGTTCTTGTGCCGGCACATTGCCGGCCTTGTAGTTCTGGTAGGCCTTGTAGGCGAGGCCGCCAATGGCTGCCAGGCCGCCGAGCTTCATGGCAGCGCCCGTCACCTGTCGACCGGGGCCGGTGCCGAGCAGCACCGCCGCCAGCGCGCCGGCGGCGAGCGGATTGTCCTTCGCCATCTGCACCGCCTGCCCCGCCTTGTCGCGAACGGTCGATCCCGTGCCGGGAATTTGCGAGCCGAAAAGGTCGTCGAGCAGCTTCTTGGGGTCGAGCATCAATGCCTCCAGAATTGGCCCGGCCGAATGCGCCCGGGCGGGGTTTCGGATCGGCAAGACGTAGGCCCCGCGCATTGACATTACAATGAACGGGCGGATGATTTGACGAAACCTGGGCTGCTCAGCTTCCGATGTGGCGCTTGGCGCCCCGCGCATGCGCGAGTTCCACCTGGCGATGGCGCTCGGCGTAGCGCGCGCGGTCCTCGTCCGAGCGCGCTTCGAAGCAATGCGGGCATGAGACGCCGACCGTATATTTCGGCGAGAGCCGGTCCTCGACGGTGAGCGGATGGCGGCAGGCGCGGCAGAGTTCGGCTTCGCCCTCGGCCAGGCCATGCGACACCGATACCCGCTCGTCGAAGACGAAGCATTCGCCCTGCCACAGGCTCTCTTCGGCCGGCACCTCTTCGAGATATTTCAGGATGCCGCCCTTAAGGTGGAAGACCTGCCTGAAGCCCAGCGACTTCACGTAAGCGGTCGCCTTCTCGCAGCGAATGCCGCCGGTGCAGAACATCGCCACCTTGCGGCCTTCGAGCTTGTCGCGGTGCTCTTCGACCCAGCCCGGGAACTCGCGAAAGCTGGCGGTCTTGGGATCGACCGCGCCCTTGAAGGTGCCGATCGAAACCTCGTAGGCGTTGCGCGTGTCGATGACCAACGTGTCGGCGTCCGAGATCAGCGCGTTCCAATCGGCCGGCGCGACATAGGTGCCGGCGCTGCTCGCCGGATCGAGATCGTCGACGCCCATCGTGACGATCTCGCGCTTCAGCCGCACCTTCATGCGGTGGAACGGCATCTCGGCGGCGGTGCTGTATTTCACTTCCAGGCCGGCAAGCGCTTCGATCGCCTCCAGGTGATCGATAAGCTCGGCGATCGCTGCCTCGCTGCCGGCGACCGTGCCGTTGATGCCCTCATGCGCCAAAAGCAGCGTGCCCTTGATGCCGCGTCCGCAGCAGAAGGCGGCAAGCGGCGCGCGCAGCGCTTGGTAATTGTCGAGCCGCGCAAACTTGTAGAGCGCGGCAACGCGGACCGGCTGAATTTCCTTGGTTGTTGTCATGCCCATGCCACTAGACCGTGCTGAAAGCCGTTTCAAGGCGGAGCGGACGGGCCGCGTGACATTGCGACACGCCCGCCTTCGTGGACTCGGAATACCCCTTCTGCTAATCGGTTGAAATCGACCGAAACGGAGAGACAAGCCAATGACCAGCAGGACCGAAAAGCTTCTGTCGCTCCTCAACGGCCAGCCGGTCATCCCGGTGCTCAAGATCGCCAATGTCGCCGACGCCGTGCCGCTCGCCCGCGCTCTGTCGCGCGGCGGCTTGAGGGCGATCGAGATCACGCTGCGCACCGCCGATGCGCTGGAAGCGATCCGCCGCGTCGCGGCCGAAGTCGAGGATGCGGTTGTCGGTGCCGGCACCATTCTCGATGCCAAGCAGTTCGACGAGGCGGCACGCGCCGGCTCGAAATTCATCGTCAGCCCCGGCATTACGAGCCAGCTTCTCGACGCGGCCAAGGACAGCCCCGTGCCGCTGCTGCCCGGCGCCATCACCCCCGGGGAGATCATGGCCGCGCGCGAAGCCGGCCTGCGCTTCCTGAAATTCTTCCCGGCCGAACAGTCGGGCGGCATCGCATCGCTGAAGGCCTTCGCCTCGCCGCTCGCCGACGTGAAATTCTGCCCGACCGGCGGCATAACGGCCAAGAACGCCGCCGACTATCTGAGCCTCCCCAACGTCATCTGCGTCGGCGGCTCGTGGGTGGCGCCCGACGAATTCATCAAGGCCGGCAAATGGGATGAGATCGAAGCCCTGGCGCGCGAGGCGAGCAAGCTCGCCTAACGCAATTCCAGGAAGAGTGGGCACCGGTTCTTCCGTGCGGATCGTGTAAAGAACAACCTGGAGCGGTTCAGCGGTCTATCAAACGCTGAACCGCTCCAGGGCTGGACATGCGGTCAGTGGCAGACCTTGACCTTCTCGACGACCTTGCGGTGGTGAACCCAATGGGTGACCACCTTGGTTCTGCAGTGATGCTTGCCGGTCTTGACGATAACGGTTTCGGCCTGCGTTGGAGCCACGGCAGCCGATGCCGCGGCCAGAGCGAGAACTGACGCCAATAGAATCTTCTTCATGAATATCCCCAGTTTGGAACGAACGCATCCTAACCCTAAAAAGCGCGGCCCGTTCCGGTCTCACGAGAAGTTTAAGCGTGCGTGATGGCATGCCGGTGCGGGCCGAAAACCAGCCGCCGGCTGGTTCCCGCTCATGGATTCGAACCACGATTCACGCCTTCAAAGGGCGCTGTCCTACCGTTAGACGAAGCGGGAAAAGGCCACGCGGGAAACCCGCGCCGTTCAAACTATGCCGTGATAAAAAGCAAAAGCCGCGCTGTTGTTCAACGCGGCTGTTGCGGCACTGGCAGGCTCGTTATTTCGTCTGGAAGCGGGCGACCGAAAGGAACTTCACCGCGTTGCCGGTGAACCGGCTGGCGTCCGGCAATTGCGCATCCGTCTGGAAGCCGGCCGTGTAGACCTCGCTCGGCGGCGTGTGCACGATATTGTAGGCATAGCGCGGTGCCGTGGTCGGATCGGAAACGGTGGCGATGTTGTCGCCGCTGCCCAGCGCCCAGCGCGCTGCCTGCGGCGGCGTTGCCACCACCATTGCCTTCGGGCCGGGCTTCAGGTCGTTGGCGGACGCCCTGGCCTCCTTGCGCGTCGTCTTCACGCCGGCGCCGATCGCCTGCGCCGGATCGGTGCCGGCGGGGCGTGCGGCAATGGCTTGACGCGGCGAAGCTGCATCGAGACCCGACGGATCGTTGAATGCCGAGCGTGGCTCCGGCGCAGTCAGCGAAGCGACTTCGTATTCGGCCCCACTCGAGCCGGCCACGGTGGTCGCGCTGGCCTGCTCGAGCACCGCTTTGATCTCATCCGGCTTGCCCGTGTCGGGCCGCGCGGTCGGCAGCACCGAGAAGGCATCGGTCGCGCTCTTGTCCTGCGAGGCGGTTTCCGCCAGCGCCAGAAGCACGCCCTTGTCCTTGGGCGCAAGTTCCCTCGGCAGATCGGGCCGCCTCGTCGGCAGCGGAACATTGTTGAACGCCCCCTGCGCGGGATCGGCTGCGGCCTGCGCCGCGCCGGCGGCCATGCCGAACGGTACGTTGGCCGGAGCATGCGCCGTCGCCACCGCCTGCTCAGCCGTGGCCGAGGCGTCCGCCACGGCGAACGGCACGTTTTCAGCCGTCTGCTGGCCGACATCGGCCTTGGGCCTCGGCGCGAAGGCGGGCAGAGGAACCTCCTTCGGCGGCAGCGCGGCAATGATGGTTTCGGGCGTGTCCTGCTGCGGTTGCGAATCGTCCGAGCTGTCATCGGCGATCTGCGGGATGTTGGCGCGCTTGGCATCCTGCGGCGAGACGATCGCGATGCCCGGCAGGCTGCCGCTGTTGCCGCTGTTGGCGGCCGCCACCTGCTTCACAGCTTTCGGCTGGGGTGCGGGTTGGGCGCTCGCGACATCGGCGCTGTCGTCGGCCTCGTCGTCGCCGCCGCCGAACCAGGCCGCAAACAGTCCGCCGGACCGCTTGGTCGAGCCGCCGGCGCTGGCCAGCTCGATATTGGGGGTGCCGGCGCCCTTGCGCGCCTTGTAGGCGGCCAGAGCCTGCTCATAGCCAGGCAGCGGCCGGCCGTCGCTCGGCACGTGCAGCGTCTTGCCGTTCGGGAACAGGCTGACCAGTTCCTGACGGCTGATACCCGGCCAGTGGCGGACATTGCCGACATCCATGTGGACGAACGGAGAACCGGAATTCGGATAGTAGCCGACGCCGCCGCCCTGCATCTTGAGGCCGATGTTGCGCAGCTTCTTCAGCGGCACGCCGGGGATGTAGAAGTCCATCGCCTTGCCAAGCATGTGCTGGCTTTTCTCGGCGACACCGCGGCTGCGGCTGCGCAGCATCGAATTGGTAGATGGCGAGCGATAGCCGCAGACGACCTGGATGTAGTCGGTCGCTCCGCTCTGCCGGTAGGCCTCCCACACCAGATCGAGCAGCCGCGGATCCATCTTGGTCGGCTCGTTGCGGCGCCAGTCGCGCAGGATGATGTTGATCTTGCGCAGGCCTTCGGGAACGTAGCGGCCGTTACGCTTGTAGACGATCTCGGCCTTTTCGTGCGTGTGCAGGTGATAGAGCTTCAGCGAACGGACTTCGGCTTTCGCGCCGGAGGCGGCTGCCGAAAGGAACCCTACGGCCAAAATCACAAACGTCAGCCACCGTGGCCAGACGCTCATGTGAAAATGCCGCCCGTTCGTGTGTCGTTCGACTTGGTTCAAATCAAAAGGCCTTGCAGGCTGCCGTTTGTCCCCGGATTTGCCCAAACGGATGCGTGGTTCTCACATCCGAATATCGATCCTAATGGTTAATCATCGCTTATTGGAGCCGAAATGCGGTAACACCGTGGCGATATCCCGTCAAAAAATGATGCACCATGTTTCGTGGTAAATCGCTGGTTTAGATCGAGAATTCGGCTTTGCCCCAAACACAATCTGTTACCGATTGCGTTAAATGCGTGATCGAGAACACGCAAGCGACTGAAAAAGCGCCTTCAGAAACGAAAAAGCGACGATTTAAGTCGGAATATAAAGCGGTAGGCTGGGCTGGGCTTGCGTCTCAAGAGGCAAGTCGATCAAGCCGACCCGCTTCGGGGTCAATGCCATATTCCTTCAACTTGCGGTAGAGCGTAGAGCGCCCGATGCCGAGGCGGCGCGCCACCTCGCTCATCTGGCCGTTATAGTGGTCGATCGCAAGCTTGATCATCTCGAACTCGACATCGGCCAGCGCCCGCACATTGCCGCGCTCGTCCAAGGCCCTCAGCGTGCCGAATCGCGGCTGCAGCCGCGCCCGCGCCTCGGCCTCGTGCGAACCTGCCGCCGCTCCATTGGAGACGGCCTGATCGCCCGGCTGCGGCTCGTCCGCGACCGGTGCCACGGCAGTCGCAGGCTCGGCATCGAGCTTCACCGTGCCTTCGACCTGCGCGCGGATTTGCGGGAATTCCTCTTCGGTCAGCAACTCGCCTTCGGCGAGCACCGACGCCCTGAACACCGCATTTTCGAGCTGGCGGATGTTGCCCGGCCAATCGTAGGCCTGCAGCATCGCCAGCGCTTTGGCCGATATGCCGGTGAGACGATGACGTGGATCGGCCTGCGCCACCTTCTCCATGAAATGCCTGACCAGATGGGGGATGTCCTCGCGCCGGTCGCGCAGCGGCGGCACGAAGATCGGATAGACGTTCAGGCGATAAAATAGGTCCTCGCGGAATTTGCCGTCCTTGACCTGCTGCAAAAGATTCCGATGCGTCGCCGAGATCAGCCGGATGTCGACCTTGACGGTCGAACGGCCGCCGACCGGGTCGACCTCGCCCTCCTGCACGGCGCGCAGCAGCTTGACCTGGACGTCGAGCGGCAGGTCGCCGATCTCGTCCAGGAACAGCGTGCCCGAATGCGCCTCGACGAATTTGCCGGTGTGCTTGTCCGTGGCGCCGGTGAAGGAACCCTTCTCATGGCCGAACAGGATCGATTCCACCAGATTGTCGGGGATGGCGCCGCAATTGACGGTGACGAAGGGTTTCGAGCGGCGGTCGCCGCTGCCCTGGATGGCGCGCGCCACCAACTCCTTGCCCACGCCCGATTCGCCCTCGATCAGGATCGGAATGTTGGAGGCCGCCGCCTTCTGGCCGAGCCGGATCACCCGGTCCATCGCCGGGCTGCGGGTGATCAGATCCTTGAAGGTGAGATGGCCGCCGCGACGCCGCGACGTGCGCTTCACCTCGTCCTCCACCGCTTCGACCTTCAAAGCATTGGAAATCGAGGTCTGCAGCCGGTCGGGCGAGGCCGGCTTGACGACGAAATCGAAAGCGCCGTGGCGCATGGCCGAGACAACGGTTTCGATGCCGCCCTGCGCGGTCTGCACGATGACCGGGAGATTGATGGCGCGCTCGCGCATCGCCTTCAGCACGCCGATGCCGTCGAGACCGGGCATGACCAGGTCGAGGATGACGACCGACACATCGCGCGCGTTCGGTCCGTCCAGCATATCGAGGCCCGCCTCGCCGCCGTCGGTGACGATGGCGCTGTGGCCGAATTTCGTCACCGCCGCCTCGAGCAGCCTGCGCTGCACGGGATCGTCATCGACTATGAGTACGGAACCTGTCATGACTCTTTGAATTGTCCGCCCGATAAATCCCCATGGATCATCTTGGCACAGGGTTCTAAATAAGGTTTCAAAAAACCCGGTGAACGAATTCCTTAGGATTTGACCGGCTTCTCCTTTCCCGTTGATTCGAAGAAGGTATTGTCGATGCGCATGATGTTTGGTCAGCGGCTTGCGGCGACGGCGTCTGGCCAGGCCGCGGCGGAGCTCGGCGATCTGCCGGAGTGGAATCTCGCCGATCTCTATTCCGGTATGGAAGCGCCGGAGCTGAAGCGTGACATCGCCCGGGCGGCAAGCGACGCCATCGCCTTCGAGGTCCGCTGGAAGGGCACGTTGGCCGCCGAAGCCGAGCGTGGCGCCGCCGGCCGGCTCGGCGAGGTGCTGAAGGCCTACGAGGCGCTGGAGGAACTGATCGGCCGCATCGTCTCCTATGCCGGGCTTGTCTATGCCGGCAACACCGCCGATCCGCAGCGCGCCAAGCTCTATGGCGACATCCAGGAGAAGATGACGGATGCCAGCGCGCATCTTTTGTTCTTCGCGCTGGAGCTCAACCTGATCGACGACGCGGTGATCGAAGCAGCACTCGCGGCCGACCCGGCATTCGCCCACTACCGTCCCTGGGTGCTCGACCTCAGGAAGGACAAGCCGTACCAGCTCGAGGATCGGGTCGAGCAGTTGTTCCACGAGAAGTCGGTCACCGGACGCGGCGCCTGGAACCGCCTGTTCGACGAGACGATGACCGACCTGCGTTTCGACGTCGACGGCGAGGAGTTGACGCTGGAGCCGGCGTTGAACCGACTGCAGGACGCGGATGGCGAAGTGCGCCGCCGCGCCTCCGAGGCACTCGCCGCGACTTTCCGCAAGAACCTGCGCACCTTCACGCTCATCACCAACACGCTGGCTAAGGACAAGGAAATTTCCGACCGCTGGCGCGGCTTCGAGGACATCGCCGATTCACGCCATCTCGCCAACCGCGTCGAACGCGGCGTGGTCGATGCTTTGGCCGCGGCCGTGCGCGAAGCCTATCCGCGCCTGTCGCACCGCTACTATCAGATGAAGGCGCGCTGGCTCGGCATGGACGTCATGAACCACTGGGACCGCAACGCGCCGCTGCCCGAGACCCCGCAGTCGGTGATCCGGTGGGACGACGCCAGGGACACGGTGCTGTCAGCCTATCAGCGTTTCTCGCCGAAGATGGCGGAAATCGCGCGGACATTCTTCGATCGCAAATGGATCGATGCGCCGGTCAGGCCGGGCAAATCGCCCGGCGCCTTCGCCCACCCGACCGTGCCATCGGCGCATCCCTACGTGCTCCTCAACTACATGGGCAAGCCGCGCGATGTGATGACGCTGGCGCATGAGCTGGGTCACGGCGTTCACCAGGTGCTGGCCGCCGACCAGGGCGCGCTGATGGCGTCCACCCCGCTGACGCTGGCCGAGACGGCCTCCGTCTTCGGAGAGATGCTGACCTTCCGCTCGCTGCTCGACCAGACCTCCGACAAGCGCGAGCGCAAGGCCATGCTCGCCCAGAAGGTCGAGGACATGATCAATACTGTCGTGCGCCAGATCGCCTTCTACGAGTTCGAGCGCAAGGTGCATGCCGAGCGCCGCAACGGCGAGCTGACCTCGGACAGGCTGGGCCAGTTCTGGCTTGAGGTGCAGGCTGAAAGCCTGGGGCCGGCGATCAAGTTGCGCGATGGCTACGAGGTCTTCTGGACTTATATCCCGCACTTCATCCACTCGTCCTTCTACGTCTACGCCTATGCCTTCGGCGACTGCCTGGTCAACTCGCTCTACGCCGTCTACCAGAACGCCGAGCGCGGCTTTCAGGAGAAGTATTTCGAGATGCTGCGCGCCGGCGGCACCAAGCATCATTCGGAACTGCTGGCGCCCTTCGGCCTCGACGCCACGGATCCGGCCTTCTGGCAGATCGGCCTGGGTGTGATCGGCGCGCTGATCGACGAGCTGGAGGCGCTCGACAAATGACGGGTGCTCGCCTGGCGGCATAGACCGGGAACAGTTTGGCCGGAACGCATACTTGTGCTGTTCTTGAATAACTCTGCCCGCACTTTTCAATTAGCTTTGCGCAGGCCGTGTGCTAGCGTAGACCCCAAGCTCAACCGGACGCGACAGCAAGGCCGGAGGCGGCCCTAGCGTTGCTTCAGCGAGAGCGATAGCGGCCGTCGGGCCGCAGCCGGAGGAGGGCCAGCCGCCAGCGATTGGAGGGGCTGTTCCGCCCAGCGCGGAACGATTGACGATCCCTGCGGCAAGGCCGCCGTTTGCGGCCGCGGCCCGATCGGACTGGAGAGGGAAATGAGCACTTTCTTCTATATGCTTCTGGCGTTCGTTGTCGGTGTCCTGGTTGGCTGGTTCATCTGGGGCCGCCTGCGTGGCGAGCTCGACAGCCTGCGCGGCGAACTCGGTCGCGCCAAGAGCGAACGCGACCGGTTTAGCGCCGATACCTACCGCCTGAGCGGCGAGCTCGACGCATGCGGCCGCAGCCGCGCCGATCTCGAACGCAAGCTGCGCGAAGCGCCGACCTCTTCCGCCAAGGCGGGAACCGACAAAGCCTCCGCGCCTGCGCCGGCGGCGCTGATGTCGACCCCGACCCCAGCCAGATCCTCATCTGCAAGACCGTCAGCGGCAAAATCGGCAGCGGCCAAGCCGGCAGCGGCAAAGACGGCCGCCGCGGCGCCAAAGAAGGCGCCGGCTCCGAAGAAAGCCGCCGCCCCGAAGGCGACCACCGGCAAGGCGGACAATCTGCGCCGCCTGATCGGCATCGGCCCGGTCAATGAAAAGCTGCTCAAGGCGCAGGGCGTCACGTCCTATGCCCAGATCGCCGCTTGGACCGATGCCGACGTCAAGCGCGTCGAGGAGGTGCTCAATTTCGACGGCCGCATCGCGCGCGAGAAATGGATCGAGCAGGCGAAACTGCTGGCCGCGGGCGACGAGGCCGAATTCGCTAGCCGGTTCCCCACGGCGACGACCTCGAACAACAACTGATCTCGCTGTGCCTTCCCAGCGCAGGCGGCGTCCATTGGGCGCCGTTTTGCTTTGGACCAGATGCCTTTACGCCCTCCGACGCCGTTCTCTCGATTGCGCCTCGCCGCGCCCCCATATAGAGCGATCGACTTAATCGACCCCATCCAAGGCTTATGTCCCTGCCCTCAGCAATATTCCGCAATGACGAGACCGGCCACCAGCTCGTCTTTGACGGGCCGCATGAGGTCATCACGGCGCGAACCGCGGACGAATTCACGCCGGCGCTGGAAGCGGCACAGGCCGCCTCCGACGCGGGCAAATGGCTGGCAGGCTATTTCTCCTATGAGGCAGGCTACCTGCTGGAGCCGAAACTGGTGCCGTTGCTGCCAGAGGGCCGCCGCGCGCCGCTGATCTGTCTCGGTGTCTTCGATGCGCCGCTCGAACAGGCTGTGCCGCGGAATGAAGGCCCCGCCAGCAACGGACCGATCTTCGACGCCCGCGCATCCTGGTCCGCCGAGGACTACGCCGTCCGCTTCGCGCGCCTCCACCACCATATTCGCCAGGGCGACTGTTATCAGGGCAATCTGACCTTTCCGGTCCATGCGCAATGGTCGGGCGATCCGCTTGCCGCCTTCGAGGCGCTGACCGGGCGCCAGCCAGTGAAATACGGCGCGCTGATCTCGTTCGGCGATCCGATCGTGCTGTCGCGCTCGCCGGAACTCTTCTTCGAGATCGACGCCGACGGTATGATCGAGACGCACCCGATGAAGGGCACGGCGCCGCGCGGCGCCACCAAGGCCGAGGACGCGCGGCTGAAGGCGTTCCTGCGCAACGACGAGAAGAACCAGGCCGAGAACCGGATGATCGTCGATCTCCTGCGCAACGACATCTCGCTGATCAGCGAGGTCGGCACGCTGGAAGTGCCGGAGTTGTTCCGCATCGAGACCTACCCGACGGTGCACCAGATGGTGAGCCGGGTGCGGGCGAAGCTCCTGCCGGATATCGGTATTCGCCAAGTCTTCGCAGCGCTCTTTCCCTGCGGCTCGATCACCGGCGCGCCGAAGATCCGCGCCATGGAGATACTGCACGATCTGGAGGGCGTGCCGCGCGACGTCTATTGCGGCGCCATCGGCTGGGTCGCGCCCGGCGGCACGATGCGGTTCTCGGTGGCGATCCGCACCATCTCGCTCTTTGCCGACGGCGAGGCTGTCTACAATGTCGGCGGCGGCGTCGTCTTCGATTCCACCGCCGAGGAGGAGTACCGGGAGTGTCTTCTGAAAGCGCGCTTCGCGACGGGAACCGTCCCGACTTCGAGCTGATCGAGACCATGCGTTGGGAGCCGGGATCCGGCTTCCTGCGCTTCGAGCGCCACCTTGCGCGGCTTTATGCCTCGGCCGCGGAGCTCGGCTTTGCCTGCGATCCGCATCGGATCGGCGAAGTGCTGACGAGCGCGGTCGGGGGACAGCAGGGCATCCTGCGTACCCGCCTCGCCCTGCAGCGCAATGGCGAGGCGACCGCATCCGTGCAGCCCTATGAGCCGCTCGTCGCCGACAAGGTCTGGCGGCTGCAAATGGCCCGGGTCAGGCTTGATTCCGCCGACATGCTGCTGCGCCACAAGACCAGCCGGCGACATCTGTACACGCGTGCCCGCGCCGAATATCTCGTCACCCAGGCCGACGAGGTGCTGCTGGCCAATGAGCGCGGAGAAATCTGCGAAGGAACCATCACCAATGTGTTCGCCGATTTCGGCGACGGCGTGTTGGCCACGCCCCGGCTTGATTGCGGCCTGCTGCCTGGAGTATTGCGCGGCGAGCTTCTGGACGAAGGCCGCGCCGCGGAAGCGATCTACACCTTCGACGATCTGAAGTCGGCGCAGGCGATCTTCGTCGGCAATTCGCTACGTGGGGTGATCCCGGCGAGGCTGGCATGACGCCAAGCAGGAGAATGCAATGTTCATCGTTTCGCTGAACTACAAGGTGCCGCTGACCGAGATCGATCGGCTGGCGCCGGCGCATGTCGAATGGCTGAAGGCCTGCTACGCGGAAGGCATTTTTGTTGCGTCTGGACCGAAACGGCCAAGGACCGGCGGCATCATCGTCGCGCGCGGTTCCCGCGACGTGCTTGACGCCAGACTGGCGGCCGACCCTTTCTCCGAGGCAGGCGCGGCCGACTACGAAATCACCGAATTCGCGGCGCGGTTGACCGCCACCGAACTGGACGCCTTCAAGGAAGCATGAGTGTTCGCCAGCCGACCCATACGCCCTATGACGGATCGTCAAGGCTTTTCACCATCGGGCTGAAACCGCTCGATCTCGATCGATGGATCGAGCTCGACGAGTTTCTTTTGCCGCATCTCGCCGAGAAGCGCCGTCTCTACGCGGAAATCCCAAGCCGGGTTTTTGTCGAGGAGGAGGGCACGCGTGAGGCGCAGCAGGAGGTGCTGGATCTGCTTGGAGCGCACCTGCTGGCGAAACATCCCGAAACCTACCGCCGCAAGGGTGCCGGGATCGAGGTAGCCGGCCCCGAAGGCAGCAATGTCGGCCCCGACGCCCCGCTGGTCGCAGCCTCGCTGCTAATCCAGGAAGACCTGATCCTGATGCGCCGCGGCGATGATGGCTGGCGGCTCGCCGCCGGCTCGCTCTGCTTTCCGTCGTCCTGGTCGCTCCAGGAGAAATTCGGCAAGCCGCTGCAACAGATCCACGCGCCCGTGCCCGGCTTCGGCCCCGGTACGCGGCCTGCCGACCTCATCAACCGCATGTTCGACGGCCTGCAGGGCCAAGCGGTCGAGCGCTTCAACTGGTCGATCCAGGCGGGCGACGCGCTCTATCATCCGCTTTCCAACGGGGAGCGCATCGACCGTGCCGCGAACCGTCCGACGCGTTTTGCGGACGGCGACATCAACGCCCATGCCTTCATTCGCGTCGAGCGTCAGACCTTGCGCAAGCTGCCGGTGTCGCGCGACATCCTTTTCACCATTCGCATCCATCTCGACCCGCTGGCGGTGCTTGCCCGCCACCCCGACAAGGTCGCGCTTGCGGCCTCCTTCGCCGACCAGCTCAATGCTCTCGATCAGGCGCAGCTCGACTACAAGGGTTTGAGCGCGGACCGCGACCGGCTGGTTTCGTACCTCGCCGGCATGGCCATGGTGGCTTAACCAAACCGCCAGGCCGGTTTGGCCGTCGGTTGGCGGTTTTTGCTGGTTTGTGACAATGATCTATGATGTAGGGCTACCGGCGAAAAATGCCGGACTTTCCCGTGTTTGAAGGAGTGTGCGAAAAAATGGCGAACGAGAACTGGCCCGTTTACGGTGAAATCACCGGCCCTGTCGTGATGATCGGCTTCGGCTCGATCGGACGGGGAACGCTGCCGCTGATCGAACGCCATTTCAAGTTCGACAAGTCGCGCATGGTGGTCATCGACCCGCGCGACAGCGACCGCATGCTGCTCGACGAGCGCGGCATCGCCTTCGTTCAGGACGCGGTGACCAGGAAGAACTACAAGAAGCTTCTGATCCCGCTTCTCACCAATGGCAGCGGTCAGGGCATGTGCGTCAACCTGTCGGTCGACACCTCCTCGCTCGAGTTGATGAAGCTCTGCCGCAAGCTCGGCGTGCTCTATATCGATACGGTGGTCGAGCCGTGGCTCGGCTTCTATTTCGACGACAAGGCCGACAATGCCTCGCGCACCAATTACGCGCTGCGCGAGAGCGTGCGCCAGGAGAAGGAGAAGGCTCCCGGCGGCACTACGGCGATCTCCTGCTGCGGCGCCAATCCTGGCATGGTCTCCTGGTTCGTCAAGCAGGCACTGGTCAACCTCGCCAACGATCTCGGGCTCGAGTTTGTGGTCCCGCCGGAGCACGACCGCGAGGGCTGGGCGAAGCTGATGAAGAAGGCCGGAGTCAAGGGCATCCACATCGCCGAGCGCGATACCCAGCGCACCAAGAAGCCGAAGCCGATGGATGTATTCTGGAACACCTGGTCGGTCGAGGGCTTCATCTCGGAAGGCCTGCAGCCGGCCGAGCTCGGCTGGGGCACGCATGAGACCTGGATGCCGAAGAACGGCAAGAAGCACAAGCATGGCTCGCAGGCGGCGATCTATCTGGAGCAGCCGGGCGCCAACACGCGCGTGCGCTCCTGGTGCCCGACGCCCGGCCCGCAATACGGCTTCCTGGTCACCCACAACGAGGCGATCTCGATCGCCGATTTCTTCACCGTGCGCGGCAAGAAGGGCAAGGTTCAGTATCGCCCGACCTGCCATTATGCCTATCACCCCTGCAACGATGCCGTGCTGTCGCTGCACGAGATGTTCGGCGCCGCCGGCAAGGCGCAACCGGTGCATCACGTGCTCGACGAGAACGAGCTGGTCGACGGCGTCGACGAGCTCGGCGTGCTGCTCCACGGCCATGCCAAGAACGCCTATTGGTACGGCTCGCAGCTGTCGCTGGCCGAGGCGCGCAAGCTGGCGCCTTATCAGAACGCCACCGGCCTGCAGGTCACCTCGGCGGTGCTGGCCGGCATGGTCTGGGCGTTGGAAAATCCGATGGCCGGCATCGTCGAGGCCGACGAGATGGACTACCGGCGCTGCCTGGAAGTGCAGCTTCCCTATCTCGGGCCGGTCAGGGGCTACTACACCGACTGGACGCCGCTTGATAATCGCCCGGGGCTTTTCCCCGAGGATCTGGACAAGGACGATCCGTGGCAGTTCCGCAACATCCTGGTGCGATAGCAGCCAAGCCTACCCGCGTCTCCACCTTGCAATCGCCCGGAAATCGGGCGATTGAAGACGGGCGGCCTAGAGAAACGGGCGTTCCTTCGGACGCACAAAGTACTCTAGCACTTTGAATGCACGCATCGTGCTTTTCCGAAGATCGGAGATCGGTTTTCGGGCCGACGCGAGAGGAGAGGATTCTAAATGACCATTGCGCGCAAATTGCTTTCGGCAGGCTCCGCGGCAAGCCTTCTGGCCGCGGCCGCCTGCACCACCACCGGCCCTTCGGAGCCGATCGCAGCGGCGCCCAAGGGCGTCGAGGGCAACTGGATCGACGCCAAGGGCACCGGCCTCTCGACTTTCGCGGCCGGCAGCTTCACCACCGTCGCGACCGATACCGGCCAGAAGCTGTCCGAGGGCAGCTACACCATGACCGGCGCGACCTCGGTCGAGATCCACGGCACCTCGCTGATCCGCCAGACGCCGGTTAGCTTCAACTGCCTGATGGTCTCTACCAGCCAGCTCAACTGCACCAGCTCCAGTGGTCAGAATTTCGTGCTGACGCGCCGGGCCTGAGCGCAGGCAGAGATCGACTTTGTTGAGGATGGCGGCGCGAGCCGCCGTCCTTTTTTGTGCCGGCAAACCTCCTCCCGATTTCCGCTTGCATCGGCCAAAACGCGATGTGAACATGACCCGAAGCTGACTGTTACCTTCCAGCCAAGCGAGGGCTTTAAGCACTTCAAGTCAGCTCATCCGGGAGACGAGAATGAAGAAATTTGCCGCCATTGCCGCCCTTTCCGCATCAGCACTTGGCCTCTCGGCCGGAGCGTCTTTTGCCGACTACACGCTGAACATCCTGCATTTCAACGATTGGCATAGCCGCATCGAAGGCAACAACAAATACGAGTCGACATGTTCCGCGGAGGAGGAGACCAAAGGCGAGTGCATTGGCGGCGCCGGCCGGCTGGTCACTGCGATCGCGCAGGAGCGCAAGAAGCTCGAAGGTCAGAACGTGCTGCTGCTCAATGCAGGCGACAGCTTCCAGGGATCGCTGTTCTACATCACCTACAAGGGAGCAGCGGAGGAGGAATTCCTCAATCAGCTCAAGCCCGACGCGGTGACGCTGGGCAATCATGAGTTCGACGACGGCGAAAGCGCGCTTGTGCCTTATCTCGACAAGGCGAAGTTCCCGGTGGTCAGCGCCAACGTCGTGCCCAACGACAAGTCCGGCGCCCACGGCAAGATCAAGCCGTCCATCGTGGTCGAGGTCGGCGGCCAGAAGATCGGCATCGTCGGCGCCGTCACCAACGACACGCCGGAACTGGCCTCGCCCGGCCCCAACATTGCCATCGCGGACGACGTCAAGTCGATCACCGCCGAGGTCGAGAAACTGAAGGCGCAGGGCATCAACAAGATCATCGCCGTCACCCATATCGGCTACAACCGCGAGCGCGACGTCATCGCGAAAATCCCCGGCGTCGACGTGGTGGTCGGCGGCCACAGCCACACGCTTTTGTCGAACACCGATCCGAAGGCGGCAGGCCCCTACCCGACGATGGTCGACAACCCCGACGGCTACAAGGTGCCGGTGGTGCAGGCGGCGTCCTATTCGAAATATCTCGGTGAATTCAAGGTCGTGTTCGACGACAACGGCGTCGTCAAGTCGGCCAGCGGCGACCCGATCTTTCTCGACAAGTCGATCACGCCCGATCCGGCGGTGCTCGCCCGCATCAAGGAGCTTGGCGCGCCCATCGAGGCGCTGAAGAACAAGGAAGTGGCGGAGACCACCAAGCCGATCGATGGCAGTCGTGAAAGCTGCCGCACCCGCGAATGCGAAATGGGCAATCTCGTCTCCGACGCCGTCCTCGATCGGGTCAAGGGCCAGGGCGTCGAGATCGTAATCTCGAATGGCGGCGGA
This sequence comes from Mesorhizobium sp. WSM3866, assembly GCF_002294795.1. Classification (NCBI taxonomy): domain Bacteria; kingdom Pseudomonadati; phylum Pseudomonadota; class Alphaproteobacteria; order Hyphomicrobiales; family Phyllobacteriaceae; genus Mesorhizobium; species Mesorhizobium sp. WSM3866. Next base: position 221,930 of record NZ_NSGC01000004.1, read on the forward strand.
CTGCGGGCCTCGATCGACCAGGGCACCGTGACCATGGGCGAAGTGCTGACGGTGCTGCCTTTCCAGAACACGCTGGCGACCTTCAAGATCTCCGGCAAGGATCTGGTCGCCGGTCTCGAAAGCGGCGTCAGCCAGGTCGAGGACGGCGCCGGCCGCTTCCCGCAGGTGGCCGGCTTGAAATATGCCTTCGACAAGTCGGTCGCGCCCAATGCCGGTCGCGTCAAAGCGGTCGAGGTGATGGAGAACGGCGCCTGGGTGCCGATCAACCCGGACAAGCAGTATCTCGTCGCCACCAACAACTACGTCCGCCAGGGCGGCGACGGCTACAAGGTCTTCGCCGAAAAGGCCACGGATGCCTATGACTACGGCCCGGGCCTGGAGCAGGTGGTGGCCGACTATCTCGGCGCGCACCGCCCCTACACGCCGAAGCTCGACGGCCGCATCACCGAGATCGGCGCCACGACAGCGGCCGCAGAGCCGGCAAAACCTGCCACGACGCCGCCTGCCGCCCAACCCGCGAAGCCGGCCGAGACGGCGCCGGCGGCCACCGAGCCTGCCATGCCGGCTTTGCCGTCCAATTCCGGCGACATCGCCGGGACGCCGCCGGCCGTTCCGACCGAGACGGCACCGGCAACGTCGGAGACAGCAAAACCTGCCGAGACTGCGCCGGCGACCGCCGCCCCTGCGACCGAATCCGCCAAGCCGGCCGAAACAGCGCCCGCCGAGGCCAAGCCGGCCGCGACCGGTCCGGAGGCCAGCCCAGAGACCAGCCATGTGGTTGCCGCCGGCGACACCTATTGGGATCTGGCCAAGAAAAACTATGGCGACGGCAGCAAATGGAAGCTGATCTCCGAGGCCAACAAGGACTACAGGCCGCGCCGTCTGCCGCTCGGAGCAACGCTGACAATTCCGCCGGCCGCAAAGTAACCTTTCGCCGGAAATTCATGGCACCCGTCCGGAAGACCGGACGGGTGTTCCGGTTTCAGACGCAAACGCGGTAAGGTGCGTCCAGACGCAGCATTCCAAAACCGGCATGGCATCGCTAGTTTTCGCGCCGACAACCGGAGACCGTCGATGACGCTTGCCAATCCTGCCGATGCGAAAGCCGCCAAGACCGCCGGTCCGGCGCCGGCGGGTGCCGCGCCGGTGAAAGCGGGCAAGATCGGCATCATGCTGATCAATCTCGGCACGCCCGACGGCACCGATTTCAAGCCGATGTGGCGCTATCTCAGAGAATTCCTCTCCGATCCGCGCGTCATCGAGCTCAACAAGGCGATCTGGTATCCGATCCTCTATGGGCTGGTTCTCACAACGCGACCGAAAAAGTCCGGCGCCAACTACGCCAGGATCTGGAACCGGGAGAAGAACGAGTCGCCGTTGCGCACCTTCACCCGCTCGCAGGCGGAGAAGCTCGCGGTTGCGCTTGCTGATCTGCCAACCGTCGTGGTCGACTGGGCCATGCGCTACGGCAATCCCTCGACCGGCAGCGTCCTCCGACGGCTGGTCGAGCAGGGCTGCGAGCGCATCCTCACTTTTCCGCTCTATCCGCAATATTCGGCGACGACCACGGCGACCGCGAACGACCAGCTGTTCCGGGCGCTGATGAAGATCAGGCGAGCGCCGGCGATCCGCAGCGTGCCGCCCTATTATGACGAGCCGGTCTATATCGACGCCCTCGCCCGTTCGATCGAGCAAAACCTGGCGACGCTCGATGTCGCGCCGGAGGTGGTGATCACCTCCTACCACGGCATCCCAAAACCCTATTCCGACAAGGGTGACCCTTACCAGGCGCATTGCCTCGAGACGACGCGGCTGCTCAGGGCAAGGCTCGGCTGGGACGAGAAGAAGCTCATCACCACCTTCCAGTCGCGCTTCGGCGCCCAGGAATGGCTGCAGCCCTACACCGACGTCACTGTCGAGAAGCTGGCGAAGGACGGCGTCCAATCGATCGCGGTCGTCAATCCGGGTTTTTCCGTCGACTGTATCGAGACGCTGGACGAGATCGGCCACGAGGCCGCCGAGACATTCCACCATGCCGGCGGCAAGAACTTCGCCCACATCCCCTGCCTCAACGACAGCGCCGAGGGCATGGCGGTGATCGAGGCGCTGGTGCGGCGGGAACTGTCAGGCTGGGTCTGACGTCCAATAATAGGCGTCGAAACCGGTTCGCAACAGCCTTCGCTAACCAATATTCGCGATCACCTGATTGTAACGCTTCGGAAACACACTTAAGTGATTCCGCGAGGTCGCCGCCTTTTGAGGGAGAAACGAAATGGGGTTTAGCGGTTTCGATATCGCCATCATTGTTCTTGTATTCCTCGTCATCATCCTTCTTTTCAAAGGCATCAGAACGGTGCCGCAGGGCTACAACTACACGGTGGAGCGTTTCGGCCGCTACACCAAGACGCTGACGCCCGGCCTGAACATCATCAACCCGATCTTCGAGCGCGTAGGCGCCAAGATGAACATGATGGAGCAGGTGCTCGATGTCCCGACGCAGGAGATCATCACCCGCGACAATGCAATCGTCGGCGTCGACGGCGTCGCCTTCTACCAGGTGCTGAATGCCCCGCAGGCCGCCTATCAGGTCTCCGGGCTGCAGAACGCCATCCTCAACCTCACCATGACCAACATCCGTACCGTCATGGGCTCGATGGATCTCGACGAATTGCTGTCCAACCGCGATGCGATCAACGAACGGCTGCTGCGCGTCGTCGATGAGGCCGCGCACCCGTGGGGCATCAAGATCACCCGCGTCGAGATCAAGGACATCAACCCGCCGGCCAATCTGGTGGATTCGATGAGCCGCCAGATGATCGCCGAGCGCGACAAGCGCGCCCAGATCCTGGCCGCCGAAGGCATGAAGCAGTCGCAGATCCTCGAGGCCGAAGGCCGCAGGGAAGCCGCTTTCCGCGATGCCGAGGCGCGCGAGCGTTCCGCCGAGGCGGAGGCCAAGGCGACCCAGGTGGTGTCGGAAGCCATCGCCAAGGGCGACGTGCAGGCGATCAACTACTTCATCGCGCAGAAATACACCGAGGCGCTGGCCAGGATCGGCTCGTCCAGCAACAACAAGATCGTGCTCATGCCGTTCGAAGCCTCATCGCTGATCGGTTCGCTCGGCGGCATCGGCGAGATCGCCCGCGAAGTGTTCAAGGCCGACGGCCCTTCCGGCCCGCAACGTCAGGGGGCGCGCACGCCGCTCGTGCGACCGTCGGACAATTGAGTCACGCCATCTGGGTGGGAGAACGTCAATGATCGATCGCATCGTCTCGGAACTCGGGCCGTGGAACTGGATGGTCCTCGGCTTCGTGCTGCTGGTGATGGAAATCGTGGCGCCCGGCGTGTTCATGCTGTGGATCGGCATCGCCGCGCTGATCATCGGCGCGGTATCGCTGCTGATTTGGGACGCTGCCTTCTGGACCTGGCAGCTCCAGGTGCTCGCCTTCCTCGTGCTCTCTCTGGTCTCAGCCTTCGTCGGCAAGAAGCTGGTGGGCGATCGTGCCGTCAATGCGGACCAGCCGCTGCTCAACCGCCGCGGCGCTCAGATGGTCGGCCGCACGGCGACATTGGCCGAGCCCATCAAGAATGGCCGCGGCCGCATCCGCCTCGGCGACACGCTGTGGCGTGTCTCCGGCCCGGACCTGCCCGTCGGCACCCAGGTGCGTGTGACCGGCGCCGCCGACACCGATCTGGAGCTGACGGTGGAGGCCGTCTGACGTTTGCGGGTTTCCTATTCTGAAGCCGTTTGGGAATCAGGCCTGCATGTCCTGAGTCTCGCCCATCTCAGGCGGCGCCGATGCGCAGCAGATCGTGCAGATGCACCAGCCCCACGGGGCGATCGGCCTCGACCACCATCAGGCTGGTGATGGCCGACGTATTGATCGTCTGCAGCGCCGTCGCCACCAGCGTGTCGGGGGCAGCCGTCTTCGGCTTCTTTGTCATCACCTCATCGACGTTCATCGACAGAAGATCATCGGCAATGTGGCGGCGGATGTCGCCATCGGTGATGATGCCGATCAGCGCACCGTCGGCGCCGGTGATCGCCACGCAGCCAAAACCCTTGCGCGACAACTCAACGATCGCTTCGCGCATTCCCGTGCCCGACGGTACCAGCGGCAGCCGCTCGCCGACATGCATGATCTCGCGCAGTTGCATCAGATTGGCGCCGAGCTGACCGCCGGGATGGAAGGTGCGGAAATGGTCCGGCGTGAAGCCGCGCGCCTCGAGCAGCGCGATCGCCAGCGCATCGCCCATGACCAGCTGCAGCAGCGCCGATGTCGTCGGCGCCAGCCCGTGCGGACAGGCCTCCGGCGAGGCCGGCAGCAACAGCACGACGTCGGCGGCGCGCGCCAGCGCCGAATTCTCGCCCGAGGTGATGGCGACCAGTGGGATCGAAAAGCGTCTGGAATAGGCGACGATGCCCATCAGTTCCTTGCTCTCGCCCGACCAAGACATGGCGATGATGGCGTCGTCCCCGGCGATCATGCCGAGATCGCCGTGATTGGCCTCGGCCGGATGGACGAAGAAGGCAGGCGTGCCGGTCGAGGCGAGCGTCGCTGCAATCTTTGAGCCGATATGCCCGCTCTTGCCGACGCCGGTGACGATGACTCGGCCCTCGATCCGCGCGATGGCATCCACTGCGGCAGCGAACGGTTCGGACAAGCCGTTGCCGAGAGCGGCTGCAAGCGCGGCCATGCCGGCCTGCTCCGTCGCCACCGTTCTCAGCGCCGATTCGATCGCTGCCTGCCTGTCCGGCTGCTTTCTTTCTGAGGACCCCGCGTGCATGGCAGATGCCATTAGCGCCATGTCGCCCGCCTGTCCAACGGAATTCCCGTCTCGCGTGCGTCGCGGACAAGGGCCCTTGGCCTGTTTCAACCCTCCGTTAACCATCCGCATTTACGGTCCGGTAAGTATGGCGCGCCTGCGCCGCGCAAGCAGTGGTGATGATGTCCGGGGGCGAGCCAGATACGAAAAAGGGCCGGAAGTGCATTGCCGTTGCAGCGCTTTTGCTGACGGCAAGCATTGGCGCCTTGATGCGCACCGTGCCGGCATTTTCGCAGGAAACCGAGTTGCGCGGCGAGGTCTCCGAATCGGCAATCCTGGCCGACCAGCAACGCAAGGCGAGACAATTGCGCGCGCAGGGATCGCTGGATCAAGCGGTTCCGGCGACCCAAATGGCTGAGGACCAGACGAGCGCCAACCCTTATGAACCAGCAAGCCCAGGCGCGGTGCCCGACGACGACCAGACCGGGGGCGCGGCGGGCAGCATATTCGACCAGCCGCAAGCCACCGACGACCCCTTCGCCGACAATCAGACAGTGGCCGCGCCACGCCGGCCTTCGACTGCCAGGCAGGGCTCGGCGGGTGCCAACGCGAAAAGCGATGCCAAGGCGGCCGACAAGAAAAACGCCAAGAAGAAGCCTGGCCAGACGGCCGACAGCACGGCCAAGGCCGCCACCGGCGATCCGGCCGAAACGGCGGCCACCGAGGATGACGGCGCGAACCGCCGCGCCGTCACTATCGACAGCGTCGACCGGCAGAAGCTCGATCCCGGCGCGGAGCGCACAGGATCGATCGAGGGCCAGAAAGTGAAGCTGGAGGACGATGCCTTCGCCGCCCCCGGCATCAAGGTCGGGACCTTTGTCTTCCGTCCGACACTCGAGCAAGGCCTCACCGCGACTTCCAATGCCGATGCCAGCGCCGGCGGCAGGTCGGCTGTGCTGTCCGAAACCGCGCTGCGTTTCTCCGCCACCTCCGACTGGCGCGAGAATTCGGCCGTCGTCGACGGCTACGGCCTTTTTCGCAACACGCTTTCGGGCCAGAAGATCAACGATGCGCAGGGCCGGATCGAAGGCCAGCTCACTGTCGACCTCGACAATGAACTGCGCGCCATCGCCAAGCTCGGGTATGAAGCGGTGCCGGAATCGGCGTCCTCGCCGGATGCGATTGCCGGCGTCACCTCACAGCCGCTGCGGCAGACGGTCGACGGCAGCCTCGGCATCGAGAAGGATGTCGGCAAGATGCGCTACGCGCTGACCGGCGCGGTCTCGCATGACTTCTACGGCGACGCCAAGCTCTCGGACGGCACCGTCTTGTCGCTGAAGGATCGCGACTCGACACTCTACTCTGCGACCTTGCGTACCGGCTATCAGGTCTCACCGGCCATGACGCCATTCGTTGAAGTGGAAGCCGGCCGGCGGATCTACGATCTGCGCCTCGACAGCAACGGTTTCGAGCGCTCCTCGACGCGGCTCAGCGCGCGCGCCGGCGTCGAGCTCGACATGCGCGAGAAGCTCTCCGGCGAGTTCTCCGTCGGATGGCTGCGCGAAGGCATCGACGACGACCGTCTGCCGGCGATTGCGGGGCCCTACGTCAACGCCGACCTCAGATGGTCGCCCGAGCGCGGCACCATCATCGGGCTGACCGGAAGAACCACGGTCGAGACCACGACCATCGCTAACGAGAGCGGCGACCTCCTCTATTCGGGCCGGCTCACCGGCGAGCGGCAGGTCCGCGCCAACCTGACGGCGAATACAGCGCTGGGGCTCGATTGGCGCGACTACATCGGCTCCGATGGCCACGATCTGGTCCTGAGCGCCGAGGCCGGCCTGACCTGGTGGCTGAACCGCTATGCCGGCCTCACCACAAGAATCAGGACGGAGAAGCTCACCAGCAACCTTCCCGGTCGCGACTATGTCGCCAACAGCGTCTATCTCGGTCTGAAGGTGCAGCGCTGACACTTCGTGATCCTCGCGCCAGCGATGCGGACGCGGAGATCCGAAGGATCCGCTCCGCTTAGCCAGCACCTAGGAAGCGGCGCCGATCCGCTCCGCCGGCCGCACCTCATCCAGCAGCGTGCGGATGACCCCGGCCATGCTCGCATTCATGTCGCTGCGCCAGAGCGCGAAGGCGACATTGGCCTCGACGAAGCCTTCCGGCGAGCCGCAGTCGAAGGTGCGCCCCTTATAGTGATAGCCGTAGAAGGCCTGCTGCTTCTCCAGCTTCAGCATCGCATCCGTCAGCTGGATCTCGTTGCCGGCGCCGCGCTCCTGGCTTTCGAGGATGCCGAAAATCTCCGGTTGCAGGATGTAGCGCCCGTTGATGAAGAGATTGGAGGGCGCCGTGCCAGCCTTCGGCTTCTCCACCATGCCGGTGATGCGAAAACCGTGATGGGTGTCCTCGCCACGGCCGACGATGCCGTATTTATGGGCCTCGGCCGGGTCGCATTCCTGTACGGCGATGATGTTGTTCCCGGTCTCGGCATAGAGTTCGACCATATCCTTCATGCAGCTTTTTTCCGACTGCATGATCATGTCGGGCAAAAGCAGCGCGAACGGTTCGTCACCGACCAGCTCACGCGCGCACCAGACGGCATGGCCAAGCCCCATCGGCACCTGCTGGCGGGTGAAGCTGGTCTGGCCCGGCGCTGGCTGCAGCCGCTGCAGGCGGGCGAGCTGGTCGTCCTTGCCGCGCTGGGCGAGCGTATCATAGAGCTCGAACTGGACGTCGAAGTGATCCTCGATGACCGCCTTGTTGCGCCCGGTCACGAAAATGAAATGCTCGATGCCGGCGTCGCGCGCCTCGTCGACCACATATTGAATGACCGGCCGGTCGACGACCGTTAGCATCTCCTTCGGGATGGCCTTGGTGGCCGGAAGAAACCGTGTGCCGAGACCGGCGACCGGGAAAACTGCCTTGCGAACTCGCTTCATGCTCCACCCATCCGTTTAAGCCCATTATCCGCGCGGCCATCCGCTCCGCAATCCCCCCGAACATTTTCGCGCCGGAATGTTGAATTATCCGAGCGGATGGCTTGAAAATCGAAAGTTAAAGCACCGACCTCTCTTTTCGTTCCTAATGGCACCTATGGTAAACTAAATACTAACCGGCTTCGGCGTTGAATGATCCTTCCTAATTTTGATGAAGGAGGAAAAGGATGTCCGTTCGCAACAGCGCAAGGCGCCTGGCGGCATTTTTGACGGCCGCGGGCCTCACGCTTGCCTTGCTGATGCCCGCCGGACCCGCTTTCGCCGATGCGGGTTTCCGCCAGTGGGTCGCGGGCTTTCGTGCCACCGCGGTTTCGGGCGGCGTTTCCGGCGCAGTCTACGACAGGGCCATGAGGGGCATCGAGCCCGACCCGGTCGTGCTGGAAAAGGCCCGCACCCAGCCGGAATTCACCGCCCCCGCCTGGGATTATTTCGACAACCGCGTGCATGACCAGTCGGTGACCAACGGTCAGGCAATGGCGCGCAAATGGAAGCCGTGGCTGGATCGGATCGAGGCGCGGTTCGGCGTCGATCGCCATATCCTTCTCGCCATCTGGTCGATGGAATCGAACTATGGCGAGATCCTCAAGCGCGACGACATCATGCGCAATGTCATCCGTTCGCTGGCGACCCTTGCCTATGGCGACCCGAAGCGGTCGAAATATGCCCGAACCCAGCTGATCGCGGCGCTGAAGATCCTGCAGACCGGCGACATCGACGAAAGCCATCTCATGGGTTCCTGGGCGGGCGCAATGGGTCAGACGCAGTTCATCCCGACCAGCTATCAGCACTACGCGGTGGACATGGACGGCAATGGCCGGCGCGACATCTGGAATTCGATACCCGACGCGTTGGCGACTGCCGCCAACCTGCTCAGGAAGAACGGCTGGCAGGCCGGCAAGACCTGGGGCTATGAAGTGACCTTGCCGCCGGGCAAGCTGCCCGCCGGATCGAAGACGCTGGCGCAGTGGCAGGCTCTCGGGGTCGCCAGGGCCAACGGCAAGCCATTCAGGAACCTGAGCGACAAGGCGACGCTCAAGGTGCCGGACGGCAGGGGCGGACCGGCCTTCCTGATGATCAGGAATTTCTCGGTCATCAAGGCTTACAACAATGCCGACAAATATGCTTTGGCCGTCGGCCTGCTCGCCGACGAAATCGCCGGTGGCACCGGGCTTGTGCAGGACTGGCAGCGGCCTTTCACCAAGCTCAGCTTTGAGCAACGGCAGGAACTGCAGAAGCGGCTTTCCGAGCACGGTTATTATGACGGCAAGTTCGACGGCAAGATCGGCGAGGGGTCGAAAGCCGCCATCATGGCCTACCAGGCGAAGGTAGGCTTGAGCCAGGATGGCTATCCGAGCCTGGAAGTGCTGAAATGGCTCCGGAAGCAATAGAGCCGCCCATGGCGTCAAGCATCCTTTCAAAAGCGGAAAGGATGCTGTAGCGCTGCGGCCTGCGCATGACTTGCCGGCTTTTTACGTTGTCATGCGCCAAGGATGGAGACTTTCATTGGTTACGGTCGCGCGTGTCTGGCTGATCGTTCGCCGCCTGCCGATTCTCGTCCTGGCCATCGCCGTGCTTGCCGTCGCCGGCTCGAGCGCCTTTCATACCCCGGCTTTCGCGCAGGAAGACGGAAACCGCGGCTGGTCGCTGCGCGATCTTCTTTTCCCGCGCCGCAGCGAGCGCATTGAACCCCCTGCCAATGTCCAGCCGGTGAGGCCGAAGCCGAAGGCCAGAAAACCCAAGCCGCGCCCGCCGGCCGAGCCGGAGGCGCCGGTCGTCGAAAAGGCGCCGGATGCGCGCGTCGTGCTGGTAGTCGGCGATTTCCTGGCGGGCGGGCTCGCCGAGGGCCTGGAGGTCGCCTTTGCCGACAATCCGGCGGTCAGGATCGTTTCGCGCAGCAACGGCTCGTCGGGCTTCGTGCGTGACGATTTCTACAATTGGCCGGTCGAGATCAAGTCTCTGATCGAGACGGAGAAGCCGTCCGTGGTGGTGGTCATGCTTGGCTCCAACGACCGCCAGCAGATGCGCGTCGGCGACGTCCGCGAGCAGCCACGCTCCGAGAACTGGACCAAGGAATACGAGCACCGCACCGATGCGCTGGGCAAGGCCATTCAGGATGCAAAGGTGCCGTTCCTGTGGGTCGGCATGCCGGCGTTCGGGGCGGCAAAAATGACCTCGGATATGCTCGCCTTCAACGACATCTATCATTCAGCCGCACAGACCCATGGCGGCGAGTTCGTCGATGTCTGGGACGGCTTCGTCGACGAGAACGGCGCCTTCGTCACCTCCGGTCCGGACATCAACGGCCAGCCGGTGCGCCTGCGCTCCGACGACGGCATCAACGTGACCAAGGCCGGCAAGCGCAAGCTTGCCTTCTACACCGAAAAGCCGCTGGCCAAGATCCTCGGGCTGGCGGCACCCGGAAGCGTCACCACGGTTTCCGCGCCGGCGGGCGCTCCGGTCGAGGCGTCGAAGCCTGCCGCAGCCCCTGTCATCGTCGACCGCACCGCGCCGATGCTGCTCAGCGACCCCGCGCTCGACGGCGGGACCGAGCTGTTGGGTGCCGCACCGCCAGCCAAGGCCGATCCGAATCTTCCAGGCGAAAAGCTGACCGTCGAGGGCAAGGCGCCCGTCGCCTCGCCCGGCCGAGCCGACGATTTTTCCTGGCCGCCGAAGACGCCAACCGCTTCATCGGAGACCTCGACAGCGGTGCGTCGGTAGGGCCGCAACGGAAGAGCCCATCGTGGCTGCAGGTAGCCTCAGCGGGGGAGTACGCTAGACCCCATCAGCGCCTCGTCGATCGCCCGCGCTGCCTGGCGGCCTTCGCGGATCGCCCACACCACCAGCGACTGGCCGCGACGGACGTCGCCCGCGGCATAGAGCCTGTCTATGCTGGTTCTGTAGTCGCGGTCGTCGGCCTCGACGTTCCGCGAGCGGCGGCTGTCGGTGACCATTTTTATCTCGCCGTCCAGCTCCTTCATGACCCCATCATTCGCCGGACCGGCAAAGCCGATGGCGATGAAGGCGAGATCGGCGCGGATGACGAACTCGGTGCCGGCGATCGGCTTGCGCTTCTCATCGACCTCGCAGCAGCGGACGCCGGTCAGCTGTCCGTCCTCGCCGATGAATTCGAGGGTCGCCACCTGGAATTCGCGCTCCGCGCCCTCGGCCTGCGAGGAAGACGTGCGCATCTTCGTCGCCCAGTAAGGCCAAACGGCGAGCTTGTCTTCCTTCTCCGGCGGCTGCGGACGGATGTCGAGCTGCGTCACGCGCACCGCGCCTTGCCGGAAGGCGGTGCCGATGCAGTCGGACGCGGTGTCGCCGCCGCCGACGACGACGACATGCTGGCCGCCGGCGATGATCGGATGTGACGGCCAGGCCACCGATTGGATCGGCTCGCCGCCGACGCGGCGGTTCTGCTGCACGAGATACGGCATGGCATCATAGACACCGCTGAGATCGTCGCCCGGAATGTTGGCCGGGCGCGGCGTTTCCGAGCCGCCGCAATAGAGCACGGCGTCGTGCTCGGCGAGGAGCTCGGCAACCGGCTTGTCGACGCCGACATTGACGCCGCAATGGAAACTCACGCCCTCGCCCTGCATCTGCTCGATGCGGCGATCGATGTAATGCTTCTCGATCTTGAAGTCGGGAATGCCGTAGCGCATCAGCCCGCCCGGCCGGCTCTCGCGCTCATAGACATGCACATCGTGGCCGGCGCGGCCGAGCTGCTGGGCGGCGGCCATGCCGGCCGGCCCGGAGCCGATGACGGCAACCCGCTTGCCGGTCTTCGTTTCCGGCGGGTAGGGCCGGATGTGGCCGGTCTCATAGGCCTTGTCGGCGATCGCCTGCTCGACCGTCTTGATGGCGACCGGAATGTCCTCGAGGTTCAGCGTGCAGGCTTCCTCGCAGGGCGCCGGGCAGATGCGGCCGGTGAACTCCGGGAAATTGTTGGTCGAATGCAGGTTGCGGATGGCGCTGTCCCAGTCGCCATTGTAGACGAGGTCGTTCCAGTCCGGGATCTGGTTGTGGATCGGGCAGCCGGTCGGTCCATGGCAGAACGGGATGCCGCAATCCATGCAGCGCGCGGCCTGTTTCTCGACCTCCTTGTCCGACATCGGCAGCGTGAATTCGCGGAAATGCCGGATGCGATCCGAGGCAGGCTGGTACTTCTGCACCTGCCGGTCGATTTCGAGAAACCCTGTTACCTTGCCCATAGTCCAGTCCCTGCTGTCCGAAGGCGCGCTCGCAAGTCTAGCTTGTCGGCGCACCCGTTAACCTCATAAGGCCGCCGTGGCAACCTTGGTCCGAGGTCAGGATTGTTGGTGAGGATGCCGGCCGGGCGATTACCTCCCCGGCCGTGCCCAAAGCCTATTCCGCCGCCACGCTCATGCGCATGCGCTCCATCTCGATCAGCGCGCGGCGATACTCGACCGGCATGATTTTCCGGAATTTCGGCCGGAAGCTTGGCCAATTGTCGAGGATCTCGCGGCCGCGCACCGAGCCCGTGTAATGGACGTGGTTCGAGATCAGCTGATAGAGCCGCTCCTCGTCATGGCTTGTCATGTCTCCGGAGACGTCGACGCGTCCCTTATGGTCGAGGTCGCCGCCATGATGGAGCAGCTTCTCCATCAGGTCGTCCTCTTCCGGAACGGGCTCCAGCTCGACCATCGCCATGTTGCAGCGTTCGGCGAAATCGCCCTTCTCGTCGAGCACATAGGCGACGCCGCCCGACATGCCGGCGGCGAAGTTGCGGCCCGTTTTGCCGATGACCACGACGATGCCGCCGGTCATGTATTCGCAGCCATGGTCGCCGACGCCTTCGACGACGGCAACGACGCCGGAATTGCGCACCGCGAAGCGCTCGCCGGCGACCCCGGCGAAATAGGCCTCGCCCTCGGTCGCGCCGTAGAGCACCGTGTTGCCGACGATGATCGAGTCGGCCGCGACGATCTTGGCCTCTTCCGGCGGCCGGATGACGATGCGGCCGCCCGACAGGCCTTTGCCGACATAATCGTTGCCGGCGCCGACCAGCTCGAAGGAAACGCCGCGCGCGAGAAACGCACCGAAAGACTGGCCGGCCGTGCCGGTGAGCTTGACCTGGATCGTGTCCTCGCGCAGGCCTTTGTGCTTGAAGCGCTTGGCGACTTCGCCCGACAGCATCGCGCCGGCAGAGCGGTCGACATTGCGGATTGGTAGCTCGATGCTGACCGGCTGCTTGGCTTCCAGCGCCGGCTTTGCCAGCTCGATCAGCTTGCGGTCGAGCACGTCGTCGATCGGATGCTTCTGCCGCTCGGTCCAGTGCAGCGCCTCAGGCGGCGCCTCCGGCTTGAAGAACATCTTCGAGAAGTCGAGCCCGCGCGCCTTCCAGTGCTGGATCACGTCGCGCTTCTCCAGAAGGTCGGTGTCGCCGATGATCTGGTCGAGATGGGTGAAGCCCATTTCCGCAAGCAGCGCGCGCACCTCCTCCGCCACGTAGAAGAAGAAGTTGATGACATGCTCCGGCGTGCCCTTGAAGCGCTTGCGCAGCACCGGGTCCTGCGTCGCCACCCCGACCGGGCAGGTGTTCAGGTGGCACTTGCGCATCATGATGCAGCCGGCCGCAATCAGCGGCGCGGTCGAGAAGCCGAACTCGTCGGCGCCGAGCAGCGCGCCGATGATGACGTCACGGCCGGTGCGCAACCCGCCGTCGACCTGCAGCGCCACGCGGGAGCGCAGGCCGTTGAGCACCAGGGTCTGATGCGTCTCGGCGAGGCCCATTTCCCACGGGCTGCCGGCATGCTTGAGTGAGGTCAGCGGCGAAGCGCCGGTGCCGCCGTCGTAGCCGGAGATGGTGATGTGATCGGCGCGCGCCTTGGCGACGCCCGCCGCAACCGTGCCGACGCCGACCTCCGACACCAGCTTGACCGAGACATCGGCCGCCGGATTGACGTTCTTAAGGTCGTAGATCAGCTGAGCCAGATCCTCGATCGAATAGATGTCGTGATGCGGCGGCGGCGAGATCAGGCCGACGCCTGGCGTCGAGTGTCTGACCTTGGCGATGGTGGCGTCGACCTTGTGTCCGGGCAACTGACCGCCCTCGCCGGGCTTGGCGCCTTGGGCCACCTTGATCTGCATGACGTCGGAATTGACCAGATACTCCGCCGTCACGCCGAACCGCCCCGACGCGACCTGCTTGATTGCCGAGCGTTCCGGATTCTTGCCGCCGCCGGGCAGCGGCAGATAGCGGTCGGCCTCTTCGCCGCCCTCGCCGGTGTTCGACTTGCCGCCGATAGCGTTCATCGCTCGCGCCAGCGTCGTGTGCGCTTCCCGGGAGATCGAGCCGAAGGACATCGCGCCGGTCGAGAAGCGCTTGACGATCTCGGCCGCCGGCATGACGTCTTCGATCGCGACCTTCTTGCGGCCGGTCTCTTCCGCCAGCTTGATCTCGAACAGGCCGCGGATGGTCTGCGCTCTAGCTGTCGCGCTGTCGATCTGCGCCGAATACTCCTTGAACGTGTCCCAGGAGCCCTGGCGCACGGCATGCTGCAGGCTGGCGACCGCATCCGGCGACCACATATGCGCCTCACCGCGCATGCGGAACATGTATTCGCCGCCGACCTCGAGATTGTTGCGCAGCACCGGGTCGTTGCCGAAGGCATCGGTATGGCGGCTGAGAGTCTCGGTCGCGATCTCGTCCAGCCCGACGCCTTCGATCAGCGTCGCAGTGCCGGTGAAGTACTTCTCGACGAAGTCCGACTTGAGCCCGATGGCGTCGAAGATCTGCGCACCGCAATAGGACTGGTAGGTCGAGATGCCCATCTTGGACATCACTTTGAGGATGCCCTTGCCGATGGACTTGATATAGCGGGAGACGACCTCGTATGCGTCGACCTCCTCCGGCAGCTCGCCGCGCCTGTGCATGTCGAGCAGCGTGTCGAAGGCGAGATAGGGATTGATCGCCTCGGCGCCATAGCCGGCCAGGCAGCAGAAATGATGCACCTCGCGGGGCTCGCCGGATTCGACGACCAGTCCTACCGCGGTGCGCAGGCCCTTGCGGATCAGGTGATGGTGCACCGCCGCCGTCGCCAGCAAAACCGGAATGGCGATGCGGTCCGGCCCGACCTGGCGGTCGGACAGGATGATGATGTTGTAGCCGCCCGCGACCGCCGCCTCGGCGCGCTCGCAGAGCCGGTCGATGGCGCCTTGCATGCCGGCAGCGCCCTCGTTCGAACCGTAGGTGATGTCGATCGTCTTGGTGTCGAAGCGGTCCTCGGTGTGTCCGATGGAGCGGATCTTCTCGAGATCGCCGTTGGTGAGAATCGGCTGGCGCACTTCAAGCCGCTTGCGGCGCGATGTGCCGATCAGGTCGAAGATGTTCGGCCGCGGCCCGATGAAGGACACCAGGCTCATCACCAGTTCCTCACGGATCGGGTCGATCGGCGGATTGGTGACCTGAGCGAAGTTCTGCTTGAAATAGGTGTAGAGCAGCTTCGACTTGTCCGACATCGCCGAGATCGGCGTGTCGGTGCCCATCGAGCCGACCGCTTCCTGGCCGGTAGTGGCCATCGGTGCCATTAGAAGCTTCGTGTCTTCCTGTGTGTAGCCGAAGGCCTGCTGGCGATCGAGCAGGCTGACATCCTTGCGCAGCGCCCGCGGCTCGACCGGCTTCAGCTCTTCAAGAATCAACTGCGTGTTGGCGAGCCAGGTCTTGTAAGGGTGCCTGGTCGCGATCTCCGACTTGATCTCCTCGTCGGAGATGATGCGGCCCTTGGCCAGATCGATCAAAAGCATGCGGCCGGGCTGCAGCCGCCACTTCTGCACGATCTTTTCCTCCGGCACCGGCAGCACGCCGGCTTCCGAAGCCATGATGACGCGGTCGTCGTCGGTGACGATGTAGCGAGCCGGACGCAAGCCGTTGCGATCGAGCGTCGCGCCGATCTGGCGCCCGTCGGTGAAGACGACCGCCGCCGGCCCGTCCCACGGCTCCATCAGCGCAGCGTGGTACTCGTAGAACGCCTTGCGGTCGGAATCCATGAGCTTGTTGCCGGCCCAGGCTTCCGGGATCAGCATCATCATGGCGTGGCTTAAGCTATAGCCGCCCTGGAACAGGAATTCGAGCGCATTGTCGAAGCACGCCGTGTCGGACTGACCCTCATAGGAGATCGGCCACAGCTTCGAGATGTTGTTGCCGAACAGCTCGGAATCGACCGAGGCCTGACGCGCCGCCATCCAGTTGTTGTTGCCGCGCACCGTGTTGATCTCGCCGTTATGCGCGACCATGCGATAGGGATGCGCCAGCTTCCATGACGGGAAGGTGTTGGTCGAGAAGCGCTGGTGGACGAGGATCAGCGCCGTGTCGAAGCGCGGATCCTTGAGGTCCTTGTAATAGGCGCCGACTTGGTAGGCGAGGAACATGCCCTTGTAGACGATGGTGCGCGCCGACAGCGACACGCAATAGGCGCCGACATCCTTGTTGTCGTTCTCGGCATAGATGCGGCCCGAGATCACCTTGCGCAGCAGGTAGAGCCTCGCCTCGTATTCCTCGTCGTCCGGAATCTCGGCCGTGCGGCCGATGAACACCTGGCGATGGAACGGCTCGGAGGCGACAATCTCCGGCGCCTTCGACAGCGACGAATTATCGACCGGCACGTCGCGGAAGCCGATCAGCGGCAGCCCTTCGGACTGGGCCGATTCGGCGATGATGTCCTCGATATGGGCGCGAAGTGCTGCGTCCTGCGGCATGAACCAGTGGCCGACGCCATATTGGCCGGCCGGCGGCAGTTCGACGCCGTTTGCGGCCATCTCATCGCGGAAGAACCGATCCGGAATCTGCACCAGCACGCCGGCGCCGTCGCCGACCAGCGGATCGGCGCCGACAGCGCCGCGATGGGTGAGGTTTTCCAGCATCGCCAGACCGTCCTCGACGATCTGGTGCGACTTTACGCCCTTCATGTTGGCGATGAAGCCGACGCCGCAGGCGTCATGCTCGTTGCGCGGATCGTAGAGGCCCTGCGCGATCAAACCATTGGCGGTGGTACCAGTTTTGACGGCTGCCGCTTTCGTCTGCGCGGCCTGGCCGTTGATCGCAGATGGCGTCAGTTCCGTCATCGTCCTATCCTCCGTTCCGCACCCTTGGCGGTGATTTCCCTCGGGGCGCTGGTTTGCCTTGGGAAGCACGATGCTTCCCTTCGTCCTTGCTGCACGTCTCGCGAAATTCTTGCCGAACCATGCGGCCATACGCCCGGTTCGCATCCGGTATCGTACAGGCCAGAGCGGAGCCGTCTACCCGCCGCTCGCGACAATAGCCGGAATGGCAGCGATGATATGCCAGTCCAGCCTGTTTTGTGCGACAAAATAAGACAGCACTACTGTCCTAAATTTTTTATGGCAGAAATCCCGCACCTGCACAAGACCGATTCACAAAATTCTTGGGCGTGCCGCGACACAAAATTTCGCGAAGGGATCAAAAAACGCAACCTCTAGTCAGTCGTTACGGCCCGGCTGGCTTCACCGTTTTGCGAAAGATTGGCCCTTGCGCTTCGGGCGCCAAAGCAGTCAAGTCGCGCCGCTTTCTGCCAATCACAATACGGACCTCTCGATGTTCTTTGCATCCGACAACTGGGCGGGCGTTCATCCCGACATTTCGGCGAACCTCTCCCGCCACGCGGCCGGCATCGCGACCGCGTATGGCGACGGCGACTTGGACCGCACCGTCTACCATCGCTTCAGCGAGATCTTCGAGCGCGATGTTCAAGTGTTCTTCGTCGCCACCGGCACCGCGGCCAACGCCCTTTCGATGGCGGCGTTGAACCGTATCGGCGGCATCGCCCTTTGTCATTCCGAAGCGCATATGAATGTCGACGAGTTCGGAGCGATGGGCTTCTACACCGGCGGCGCTCGTACGACGCCGGTTGCGGGTCCCCTGGGGCGCATCAACCCGCAGGCTCTCGACGACGCCATCAGGCGTTATTCACAGGATCTTGCGCCGGCCGGCCAGCCGATGTCCGTGACGATCACCCAGGCGACCGAGGTGGGCACCGTCTACACCGTCGACGACGTCAAGGCGATCGCCGAGGTCAGCCGCAGGCACAAGCTGCCACTGCATATGGATGGCGCGCGCTTTGCCAATGCGATTGCCGCGACCGACGTCACGCCGGCGGAAATGACCTGGAGGAGCGGCGTCGACTTGATCTCCTTCGGCGGCACCAAGAACGGTTGCTGGATGGCCGACGCGGTGGTGATCTTCAACCCCGAAGTCGGCCGGGATCTGCGCCTGCTTCGCCAGCGCGCCGGACAGGCCTTTTCCAAGGCGCGCTTCATCTCGGCGCAATTCGAAGCCTATTTCACCGACGACCTTTGGCTGAGGATGGCGCGGCATGCCAATGCGATGGCGGCACATCTCGCCGAGACGATCGAGGACGCGCCGGCGGGCAGGCTCGCCTGGCTGCCGCAGGCCAACGAAGTGTTCGCAATCTTCGACCGCGCTCTTGCCGAAAAGCTGCAGACCGCCGGCGCCAAATTCTATGAATGGGGCGTGCCGCAGGGTTTCGAAGGCCATCTCGGCGACAAGGAAGCAATCTACCGTTTCGTCGCCAGCTTCGCCACCACCACGCAAGAGATCGACCGTCTCGGCCAACTCCTCTCGCAATGATCAGGCGAGCAAAGGCCGCAGCGACAGTTCGAGGCCAAGCAGGATCAAAAACGCCAGAAAACATCGGCGAAATGTCGCCGCGTTGATTTTCTGGCGCAGGATTAATGTCACAAACAAGCGGCGCCCTTCGGCGCCGCTTTCGTCTCGGGAGGGAGACGTTTCTTACATGGAGCCCGCGGCTTACGCGGCGGCCTTGGCCTCGATCTGCTTGGCCTTGTCCGAAGACGAGGTGATCGCGATCTTGCGCGGCTTCAGCTCTTCCGGAATGTTGCGCTTGAGGTCGACGAAGAGCAGGCCGTTCTTCAGCGTGGCGCCCTCGACCTCAACGTGGTCGGCGAGCTGGAAGCGACGCTCGAAGGCGCGCGAAGCGATGCCGCGATAGAGCAGCTCCGAACCCTCGCCATTGTTCTCTTCCTTGCGCTCACCGTTGACGGTGAGCACATTGCGGTGCGCCTCGATCGAGATCTCGTCTTCCGAGAAGCCGGCAACCGCCATCGAGATGCGATAGGCGTTCTCGCCGGTGCGCTCGATGTTATAGGGCGGATAGGTCTGCGCGCTCTCGGGCTGGCCGAGCGTATCGAGCATGGTGAACAGCCGGTCGAAACCGACGGTCGAACGATAAAGCGGGGAAAAATCAACGTGACGCATGATGTGTTCTCCTGTTGAGCAACATGGTTTGCGTTTGACCCGGTACGAAACCCTCGAAAGGCGCTCCGGATAGGCCAGCGGCCCCGACATCGGCGGCCGCAACCTCCATTTGGGAAGCGGAAAAGCCCATTTCAAGAAGTTCGCGCACCAACTTTCACTTCGATTTTTTCGCTCGATGAACGCCAGATGAACCGAGGCTTCGGCATCCGTTCAGCCGGGGCTCGCTAGGCTGCAGTCAACAATACGGATATGCGGCGCCTCGATCGGTGCGCCGCGACGAGGCCGACCGGGTGTAACGTCCCTTCCTCCCGGATCGACAGGGGGCCGGAAGCGCGCCGCAGGTGCTTCCGGCCTTCCCGTTCAGGAAAGCGCGTATCCCGGACCTTTGCTTTTGGCGCATGGGCGTCTATCACCGTGGCGACGCCTGGCCCGCTCGGGCAAGAAGCAATCAACGAAGCGCCGAATGACGGACCTTTTCTATCTGACTGAGGGCAATCCGCCGCCGCAGAACGCTGCCGGCGGCTTCTTCACCACCCGCGACGGCAGGAAGATCCGCTACGGCGTTTTCGCCGCCGTCGCCCGCCCGCTCCAGGGCACGGTGGTGCTGCTGACCGGCCGCAACGAGTGCATCGAGAAATATTTCGAGACCATCCGCGATCTCGCCGACCGCGGATTCGGCGTCGCCACCCTCGACTGGCGCGGCCAGGGCGATTCCAGCCGCCTGCTGCGCGACCGGCAGCGCGGCTATGTCCGCAGCTTCCGCGACTACACCCGTGATCTCGAGCAGTTCTTCGAGGAGATCGTGCTGCCCGATTGCCGCGGCCCCTATTACATCCTCGCCCATTCGACGGGAGCGGTGATCGCGCTTCTTGCCTCGCCGTCGATGGTCAACCGGGTGCGGCGGATGGTGCTGATCGCGCCTTTCCTGGCCGTGCCCGACTTGCGGGTTTCGATCGCCACCATACGGCGCGTCTGCGCGGTGTTCTGCGCGCTGGGCCTCGGCCGCCTCTATGCCGCCTGGGGGCCCCGCTCGAAATTGCCGACGCCCTTCGAAATGAACAAGGTGACGTCCGACCCGGAGCGCTACCGGCGCAATACCGATATTTACAGGGCCTGGCCCCACCTTGGACTCGGTGGTCCGACCATCCGCTGGCTGAAGGCCGCAGCCGCAGCGGCGGAAGCGGTCAGCGACCCCGATTTCATGGCAAGGATCCAGGTACCGACGCTGATCGTCGGCGCCGGCGCCGACCAGGTGGTCTCGACCAAGGCGGTCGAATCCTATGCCAGACGGCTGCGCGTCGGCTCTTTGTTGATGATCGACGGCGCGCATCATGAGATCCTGCAGGAGAGGGATGTCTTTCGCGAGCAGCTCCTGGCGGCCTTCGATGCTTTTGTTCCGGGAACCGGCGACGCTGCCTGATCACGGAACGACGCCGCGGATCAGCCGCGCAGCGCCGCCATTGCCGCGGCGTGCAACTCCGGCGTCGCCGCCGCCAATATGTCGCCACCGTTTTCCGCCGGGCCGCCTTCGAAGGTGGTGACGACGCCGCCCGCCTTCTCGATGATCGGGATCAGCGCCACGATGTCGTAGGGTTTCAAACCCGGATCGGCGACGATATCGACGCTGCCCGCCGCCACCATGGCGAAGGCGTAGCAGTCGGTGCCGTAGCGGGCGAGCTGCACCTGTTTCTCGAACGCGTCGTAGCGGTTGCGCGCCGCACCCTTGAACAGCGCCGGCGTGGTGGTGAATAGGGTCGACTGCGAAAGCTGCGTCGTCTTGCGCGTCGCGAGCTTGCGCGGGCCGCCCGGGCCTTCGTAATGCGAGCCGGAGGCATTGGCATAGAACAGCTCGCCGGTGAAGGGCTGCGACATCAGGCCGGCGACGGCATCGCCGTCGATCGTCAGTCCGACCAGCGTTCCCCAGACCGGCAGGCCGGAAATGAAGGCGCGTGTGCCGTCGATCGGGTCGATGACCCAGACATGCCGGCTCGAAATGTTCTCGCTGCCATGCTCTTCGCCGAGGATGCCGTGATCGGGATACTCCGCCGAGATAAGCGCCCGGATCGCCCGCTCGGCCTCGCGATCGGCTTCCGTCACCGGATCGAAGCTCTCCGCCAGCTTATTGGCGACTGCGGCCTGGCTGCGGAAGCGAGGCAAGGTCTCGGCGGCGGCGGCACGCGCGATGCGCCGCATGAAGTCGATGCTGATATCCAACCCACTCTCCCCGTTGCGGCAACCATCCGGCAGCTGCTGTCTTCTTGTCGGACCGGAGCGTCAACCGGGTCAGGCGCCCTCGCCTGTTGCCTCAAAGTCACATGTCAGGCGCCGAAACCGGATTTGCACATCATATTGAATTAAAAAAGCCTGAAGCCGATTGACATTTGTGCATTGCACAATACTTTTGTTCTCGGACAGCTTATCCTGTCCATGCCCTCCTTGGGCGTTTCCTCCCTAGACTTCGACCGTGTCGTGAAAACGATGCGGTCTTTTTTTGAGCTGCGGATCGCAGCGCCGCCGTCATTCGGCGGCGAGCGGCAGGTCGAGGAAATGATGGCCGGGCATCGAAATCAGTTCGGCCAAAAACCGCGTCAGGTCGTCGGCTAAAGCGTCGAAGCCGGCCGATTTCTGGAATGTCCGCTCGTTCATGTAGAGCCCGCGATTGACCTCGATCTGCAGCGCGTGGAGATGACGCGCCGGCCGCCCGTAATGCTCGGTTATGAAGCCGCCGGCATAAGGCTTGTTATGCGCGACAGCGTAGCCCATTCCGGTGAGCAGGCCGATCGCCCTCTCGGTTAGAGCCGCGCTGGCGGAAATGCCGAAACGATCGCCGATGATGAAGTCCGGCCGCGCGCCATTGTCGCCGACCCGGACGCTGGCCGGCATCGAATGGCAGTCGATCAGCACGGCATAGCCGAACCTGGCGTGGGTCCTGGTCAATAGCCGCTTCAGCGTCTCGTGGTAGGGCTTGTAGACGGCCTCTATGCGTCCCACGGCCTCGGAGAGCGGCAGACGCCCGGGATAGATGTCGAGCCCTTCCCCCACCAGCTTCGGCACGGTGCCCAGCCCGCCCGCCACGCGGGCAGAGCGGATGTTGCAGAAGGACGGCACCGGCTCCGCGAACATGCGCGGATCGAGTTCCCACGGTTCGCGGTTGACGTCGAGATAGGCGCGCGGGAAATTTGCCGCCAGCATGGGCGCGCCGAGCGCGACGGCGCCGCCGAACAGCTCATCGACATAGCAATCCTCCGAGCGGCGTATGGCGTTGCGGTCGAGCCGCACCATGGCCAGGAAGCGCTCGGGATAATGGCGGCCACTATGCGGCGAGTTGAACAGGAAAGCTACGCGTTGCTCGGCGCCCGATCGGATTTCGAAGGGTGGTGTGACCGAAAAATCCTCGGCTGCCGTCTTCAATTTGAACGAACCAGGACGAAGCACTGCATCATGATGCGAAACTGCCATCTTGCGCCCGGCATGTCCAGCATTTCAGCCCCGCGAAACGCACAGTCGAAGTGGTCGCGACAAGGCCAACGTTCACTTGATGTTTACCGTCTCCTCCTCATATACAGGATGGTTAACGGGCTTGCCCGGCGGCAGGCTTGGGGCGGGTGATTCGGACGGGATACGATGGCACGCATTCTTCTGGCGGAAGACGACGACGATATGCGCCGGTTCCTCGTCAAGGCGCTGGAACGCGCCGGCTACCAGGTGAGCGATTTCGACAACGGCGCCAGCGCCTATGAGCGGCTGCGCGAAGAGCCTTTTTCGCTGCTTCTGACCGACATCGTCATGCCGGAGATGGACGGCATCGAGCTTGCCCGCCGCGCCACTGAGATCGATCCGGATCTCAAGGTCATGTTCATCACCGGCTTCGCTGCCGTCGCGCTCAATCCGGATTCCAAGGCGCCCAAGGACGCCAAGGTGCTGTCGAAGCCGTTCCATCTGCGCGATCTCGTCAACGAGGTCGAGAAGATGCTTCAGGCCGCCTAAAGGGTTTTCCGGCCGGCGCATGTCGTCCAAAACGGCGCAGCGGCTGGGAAAACGACATCCACAAAACAAAGATCTAAGCGCGTCACTCGAACCCGTTTCGACGCGACGCGCTTTAGGCATCGGCGCTTCCGCCGCTGCGGCGAAACGGAGCTTTCTTTTCTTGTTCCTGCTATTGACGTGCCGGACCAAAAATGGTGTATGCGCGGCTTCGGATGGGCGTGTAGCTCAGCGGGAGAGCACTGCATTGACATTGCAGGGGTCACAAGTTCAATCCTTGTCACGCCCACCATCCTTTCAATAACTTAGCTAACCCAATGTGCCGATTGGCACAGAAACTCCGGGGCGAAGATTTCCAACCGCACTCCGGAACCAAAGCGGACGCGTTCCGTTGCACGCCAAATGGGGACTGGCTGCAATGGCCGAAGACGACGACCGTTTCTGGAAGGTCTATATAGATTCCATCAAATTGCGCGCCGAGCGGTATCGGCTTCGAGCCGAAGTCGATGCCGAACGGCAACAAGCGCGACGGATCCGCAGCGAACTGCAATCGGCCCGAGAGCGAGCCTGGATATTCCGGCAAGGCCCAGAAGATCTAACGCACCGTGCAACTGATCTGACGCTCGCAAGTTAACCTTCATCGTCGGCAACTAGCAAAGGACGCCGGCGGCTGAGAGACAGCGACCGCGCTCCCGTCTGAACCAAGACCGGAGACGCGTCATGCGAGACCAAATTCCCGACAACCCACGTCCGCGCCCTCTTCAAGCCGAGAGCGACAGGAAGCTCCTCGCCCAAACGAGAGATGTGATCAATCGTTCGAGGCAGAAGCATCGACACAGAACCGCAGATCGATCCGCACCGGTTGAAGCGGATTTCTCGCAAAGTCACTGGGATCTAGACTAGACCTCGGCCTGCGAGAACATGCGCTACTGCCGATCGGTCGGCCTAATGATGGTCCATGACGGCGGTGCCCACCCCTTCCAGCTGAATTTCGGCTGCTGCCGGCCCAAGCCCGATATCAAAGTTACGCTCTTCGCCAGCGGCAGGGGAAGCGAGAGGCGTATCCCTCTCAGACGCCCGAGACGGCGCACAGCGCTTTCATTCTAGCGACGGCGAGATCTGGATCGGCCAGCAATCCCGCCTGATCGGCGAGGCGGAAAACATCGGCGTAGTGGCAGACGCCGCGTGCCGACTGCATGCCGCCGACCATGGTGAAATGATCCTGGTGGCCATTCAGCCAGGCCATGAAGACGATGCCTGCCTTGTAATATTCCGTCGGGGCTTCGAAGATCTTGCGCGACAGCGGCACGGTCGGCGCCATCAGCGCGTCATAGCCGGCCCGGTCGCCCTCGGCGAGCCTGGCCAGCGCGGGGTTGGCCACCGGGGCGATGGCATCGAAGATGCCGAGCAGCGCATGCGAGTGCCTCTTGCCGTCGCCCGCGATCAGCTCCGGATAGTTGAAGTCGTCACCCGTGAACATCACCACGCCTTCAGGCAGGCGGTCTCGCAGCAGCACCTCCTTGCCGGCGTCGAGCAGTGATATCTTTATGCCTTCGACCTTGTCGGCGTGCCGCTCTATGATGGCGACCACGGTGTCCAGGGCGGTATCGAAATCGTTGCTGCCCCAATAGCCCTTGAGCGCCGGATCGAACATGTCGCCCAGCCAGTGCAGGATCACCTTGCCGGAGGCTTGGCTGAGGATCCGGTCGTAGACGCGGGCATAGTCGTCCGGGCCTTTGGCCGCGGCCGCCAGCGCGCGGCTTGCCATCATGATCGCCTTGCCGCCCTCGCCTTCGATGAAGGCGAACTGCTCCTCATAGGCTCGGATCACATCGTCGAGCGTCCTTGCCGCGGCCGGCGTCGGGTGGTCGGTGCCGGCGCCGGAGGCGAGATCGGCGCCTTTCACCGTGCGCGCCTCGGCGATCGAGCGCCGGATCAGTTCTTTCGCGCTCGCCCAGTCGAACCCCATGCCGCGCTGCGAGGTGTCCATCGCCTCGGCGATGCGGAAGCCGAGCCGCCACAGATGATGACGGAATGCCATGGTCTTGTCCCAGTCGACCGCCGGCCGCGACCAGGGATCGGTCATGGCGAAGGGGTTGGCGACGACATGGGCGGCGGCATAGGCGAGGCGCGGGAAATCCGCGCCGATGTTGGGCTGCGCCGGTTGGCCGACCAGCCGGTAGCCGACACGATCGCCATTCTTCGCAGGCAGGATGATGTCCATCGAAATCTCCCTTTGTGGCAGCCTATAGATGGAACGTTCCAATAAATCAAGAACCTTTATGATCCCTGCGACTGAAGCGATCCAACGCAGCGCTGCGGCCCTAAACCCCATACATTTTCTGGCCATCGATCAATTTTTCGAAATCGACATGATTCCCAGTTGACTCCGGCTTGACGCAATGTTTAGAACGTTCCAATAAATTTTAGCGGAGGAAGCACGGATATGGCCAGCCGGGCCAAGGCGACGATCCTGGACATCGCCCGCGAGGCCGGCGTGTCCAAATCGACGGTATCGCTCGTGCTGCAAGGCAGCGGGCTGATCCGGCCTGAGACCGCGGTCAAGGTCCGCAAGGCGATCGAGGATGTCGGCTATGTCTACAACCGCGGCGCCGCCAACCTGCGCAAGGCGCATTCCAACGTCATCGGCATGGTGATCAACGATCTCACCAACCCCTTCTTCGCCGAGCTGGCGGTTGGCATGGAGCGCGTCTTTCAGGCCGCAGGCATCGTGCCCTTCATCGCCAACACCGCGGAAAATCCGGTCCGCCAGGAAGAAGTGCTGAAGTCGCTGCTGGAACAGGGCGTCGCCGGTCTGATCGTCTCGCCGGCGCGCGGCACCACGCCCGGCGCCTTCCGCCGCATCGAGGCTGCCGGCGTGCCGGTCGTCTTCGCCATGCGCCGCCTGCCCGAGAGCCGCATCCCGGCAATCGCGCCCGACAACCATCGCGGCGCCTATCTCGCCACCCAGCATCTGATCGGCAAAGGCCACCGCCGGCTGGCTTTCTTCGGCGGTTCGTCCGACCTCGTTGTCTATCACGACAGGCTCGGCGGCTTCATCGAGGCCTGCGAGGCGCTTGGCATCCCGGCCGCCAACCGAACGATCGTCGAAGGCGAGACCAGCCGCAGAGGCGGCATGGCCTGCCTGGAGACCGCGCTTGCGGCAGCCGAGCCGCCGACAGCCGCGCTTTGCTTCAACGACGCCGTCGCTTTCGGCGTCATGCTCGCGCTGCGCAAGCGCGGCCTGGAGGCCGGGGCCGACTTCGCCGTGGTCGGTTTCGACGACGTGGCCGAAGCCGAGCACTACATGCCGGCGCTGACCAGCGTCGCCGTCGACACCCCAGGCCTCGGCGAGCGCGCCGCGCACGTCATGCTGAAGATGATTCAGTCGCGCACGACGCGCGCCGAGGACCATATCGGCGCGGTCAGCCTCGTCGTCAGGGAAAGCTGCGGCCCGAGCCGCAGCGCGCACGGCACTGGAATGGGAGACGCGGCATGAGCGTGAGATGGGGCCTGATCGGCGCGAGCACAATCGCCAGGCAGTTCATGATCAACGCCATTCGCGCGCAGGCCGACGGCGAGGTTGCCGCCGTGATGAGCTCCAGCGCAGAGCGGGCTCAAGGCTACGCCAAGGAAAACGGCATTCCTAAAGCCGTCTCGACGCTCGATGCGCTGCTTGGCTCGGACATTGATGCCGTCTACATCTCGACCACCAATGAGCTGCATCTCGAACAGGGGCTGGCCGCCATCAAGGCCGGCAAGCATGTGCTCTGCGAAAAGCCGCTGGCGCTGACCAGCGCCGATGCGCGCAAGATGGTGGCGGTGGCCAGGAAAGCCGGCATCGTGTTCGGCACCAACCATCATCTGCGCAATGCCGGCGCGCACCGCGCGATGCGCGAGGCAATCGCAACCGGCCGTATCGGCAAACCGATCGCCGCGCGTGTCTTCCATTCCGTCTATCTGCCTGAAAGCCTGCAGGGCTGGCGCCTCACCAGGCCTGAAGCCGGGGGCGGCGTGGTGCTCGACATCACGGTGCATGATGCAGACACGCTGCGCTTCGTGCTCGGCGACGATCCAGTCGAGATCTCGGCCTTCACACAGTCGGCCGGCATGGCCGGCGGCGGGCTGGAGGACGGCGCGATGTGCATCTGGCGCTTCAAGTCCGGCGTCATTGCGCAATCGCATGAAGGCTTCACGACCAAGTTCGCCGGCATCGGTTTCGAAGTGCATGGGTCGGAGGGCTCGCTGATCGCCACCGATGTGATGACGCAGAAGCCGGTCGGCTCGGTGCTGCTGCGCACTGCAAATGGCGAGGAAGAGCTGAACTTCGATCGCGAGGACCTCTACACCCGCTCGCTGCGCCAGTTCCATGCCGCGATCCGCGGCGAAGGCCAGCCTTCGGCCACCGGCGAGGACGGCATTTGGTCGCTGGCATCCGCCGAAGCAGCACTGCAATCATCGAAGACCGGCAAGGCCGTGATCATCGATCCGCAACTCAGGAGCCTCGCGTGAGCAAGCTCGTCACGGCAGCGCATGCCGCCAGCCTGATCAAGGACGGCATGGTTGTCTCGGTGTCGTCCTCGAGCGGCCTCGGCTGCCCCGACGCCGTGCTCGCCGCGATCGGCGAGCGCTTCGATGCGGAAGGGCATCCGAGAGCGATCACCACGCTGCACCCGATCGCCGCCGGCGACATGTACGGCATCAAGGGCATCGACCATCTCGCCAAGCCTGGCCTGCTCAAACGCACGCTCTGCGGCTCGTATCCGTCAGGCCCCTCCTCCGCCGAGCCGCCGCGGATCTGGCAGATGATCGGCGACAACTCGGTCGCGGCTTACAACGTGCCCTCCGGCATCCTCTTCGACATGCATCGCGAGGCGGCCGCCAAGCGTCCCGGCGTGCTGACCAAGGTCGGCCTCGACACTTTCGCCGACCCTCGCCACCAGGGCTGCGCCATGAACGCCGCCGCCAGCGAGCCGATCGTCTCGGTGCAGCAGTTCGACGGCGAGGAGTGGCTCTATTTCCGAGCCATCGTCCCCAACGTCTCGATCATCCGCGCCACCTCCGCCGACGAGCGCGGCAATCTCACCTACGAGCATGAGGGCGCCTATCTCGGCGGTCTCGAACAGGCATTGGCTGCACGCAACAATGGCGGCATCGTCATTGCGCAGGTGAAGCGCATCGTCGAGAACGGCACCCTCAAGCCGCACGATGTGCGCGTGCCCGGCGTCTTGGTCGACCATATCGTCGTCGCGCCCGATCAGCTGCAGACGACGCAGACGGCTTACGACCCGGCGATCTCGGGCGAGATCTTCCGGCCGCTCTCCACCTTCCGCACCCCGGAGATGAACATCCAGAAGGTGATCGCGCGCCGCGTCGCCATGGAGTTGCGCGACGGCATGGCCGTCAATATCGGCTTCGGCATCTCCGCCAACGTGCCGCGCATTCTTCTCGAGGAAGGCCAGCACGGCAAGGTCACCTGGGTGATCGAGCAGGGCGCGGTCGGCGGCGTGCCGCTGCTCGACTTCAAGTTCGGCTGCGCCTCGAATGCCGAGGCGATCATGCCCTCGCCGCACCAGTTCATCTATTTCCAGGCCGGCGGCTTTGACGCCTCGCTCCTGTCCTTCCTGCAGATCGACCGCCACGGCTCGGTCAACGTGTCGAAGCTTTCGGCGAGACCGCATGTGACGGCCGGCGCCGGCGGCTTCGTCGATATCACCGCGCGGGCGAAGAAGATCGTCTTCTCCGGCTTCTTCAATGCTGGCGCCAAGCTTTCGCTGGCGAACGGCGCCCTCCGCATCGACCAGGAAGGCAAGGTGAAAAAGATCGTCGAGGAGGTCGAGCACATCTCCTTCTCCGGCAAGCGCGCGGTCGCGCAAGGCCAGGACATCACCTATGTCACCGAACGCTGTGTGATGAAGCTGACCCAGGCCGGGCTGATGGTGACCGAGCTGGCGCCCGGCATCGATCTCGAACGCGATGTGCTGGCGCAGGCCGACACTCCGCTCTCCGTCGCAAACGACCTCAAGTTCACGCCGGCCTCGCTCTATCAAGATCGGCCGATCGGCCTGTCGCTCAACGGCGGCGCTTCGCTTGGAGGCGCGCATGGCTGAGCGCCTCGTCACCTTCGAGCAGGATGGCGTGATCGGTACCGTGACGCTCAGGCGGCCGGAAAAGTTCAACGCGCTCGACATTCCGATGCTGCGCGCGCTCGAAGCCGCACTCGACAAGGCCGAACTGGCCGAGGGTGTCCGTGTCGTGCTCATCAGCGGCGAAGGCAAGGGTTTCTGCGCCGGCGGCGACGTCGAGGCCTGGGCACAATTAAGCGCCGCCGATTTCCAGGTTCAATGGGTGCGCTACGGCCATCGTGTCTTCGACCGGCTGGCGCGGCTTCGGCAACCGACAATCGCCGTGCTGTCCGGCCATGCGCTGGGCGGCGGCTTGGAACTGGCCGCCGCCTGCGATTTTCGCGTCGCCGAAACCCAGATCAAGCTCGGCTTTCCCGAGACCTCGATCGGCGTCGTGCCCGGCTGGTCTGGTACGCAGCGCGCTGTGCGCCGCTTCGGTGCACAGATCGTGCGGCGCATGGCGCTTGGCGGCGAGATTTTTCTGGCGAACGAGGCGCTCGCCCTCGGCGTCGTCGACCGCGTCGTCGAAACCGGCAAGGCCTTGGATGAAGCAAAAGCCTGGGGAGAAAAGATCGCCGAGCGTGGTCCGCTCGCAACCGAGGCCGCCAAGCTGATGATCGGCATTGCCGAAGGCGAGGAAGACGCCGCCGCCACGGAAGCGCTGGCCAGCGGCTTCATTGCGCTCACCGGCGACCTCAAGGCCGGTGTCGGCGCCTTCAAGGCCAGGCACAAGCCGGACTTTTCGAGATCCTAGAGAAGATACGATGAACGCACCGCTTAACATTTCCATGCCGGTCGAAGCGTCTCAGGCGCCGAAGAGCTACAAGCTTCTGATCGACGGCAAACATGTCGATGCCCGGGACGGCCGCACGATCGAACGCAACAGTCCCGGCCACGGTTTTGCGGTTTCACGCTATGCGCAGGCGGGTGCTGCGGAAGTCGACGCTGCGGTGCAGGCAGCTCACAAGGCCTTCGAGGCCGGCGCATGGCCGCGCATGAAGGCATCGGAACGCGCCGCGGTGCTGCTCAAAGCGGCCGATCTGATCGAGGGCCGACTGGAAGAGATTGCCAGGCTCGACGCGTTGGAATCCGGCAAGCCGATCGCGCAGGCGCGCGGCGAGATCGGCGGCGCCGTCGACATCTGGCGCTATGCCGCTTCGCTTGCCCGCACGCTCCATGGCGAGAGCTACGCCAATCTCGGCGATGACATGCTGGGCGTGGTCGTGCGCGAGCCGATCGGCGTCGTCTCGATCATCACGCCGTGGAATTTTCCCTTCCTGATCGTCAGCCAGAAACTGCCCTTCGCGCTCGCCGCCGGCTGCACTGCCGTGGTCAAGCCGAGCGAGATGACCTCGGCGTCGACCTTCGTGCTCGGCGATATCCTGCTGCAGGCCGGCCTGCCGACGGGTGTCGTCAACATCCTCGCTGGCCTGGGTAGCGATGTCGGCGCGCCAATGGTCAGCCATCCGCTGGTTGAGATGGTGTCCTTCACCGGCTCGACCCGCGTCGGCAAGATGACCATGGCGGCGGCGTCCAGTTCGCTGAAGAAGGTGTCGATGGAGCTCGGCGGCAAGAACGGCCAGATCGTCTTTCCCGACGCCGATCTCGAAGCAGCGGCGGATGCCGCAGTCTTCGGCGGCTTCTTCAACGCCGGCGAATGCTGCAATGCCGGCAGTCGGCTGATCGTGCATGAGGCGATCGCGGACGACTTTCTCGGCGCAGTCAAGGCGCTGGCCGAGAGGGTGAAAGTCGGCGATCCGCTTGACGACCGCACCAAGGTCGGCGCGATGATCTCGGCCGACCACATGGCGAAGGTAGCCGGCTATGTGAAGGCGGCCAAAACCGGCGGCGGCAGCGTCTTCAGCGGCGGCGGACAGCTCGCCTCCAACGCCGGCCAGTATCTCGATCCGACCATTGTCCGCAACGTTACCGAGGACATGGAAATCGCGCGCGAGGAAGTCTTCGGGCCGGTGCTGTCCGTGCTCACTTTTGAAACGATTGAAAGGGCATTGCACATCGCCAACAACACGCCCTATGGTCTGTCTGCGGGAGTGTGGAGCGCCAGCATCGACACATGCATGTCGGTGGCGCGCGGTGTGCGTTCGGGGACGGTTTGGGTGAATACGTTCATGGAGGGTTATCCCGAACTGCCCTTCGGCGGCTACAAGCAATCCGGTCTCGGACGCGAACTCGGCAAACGCGCCGTCGAGGACTATACCGAGGAAAAGACAATCCAGTTTCATCGCGGCCAGCGCACCGGATGGTGGCTCGGCTGAGTTGGGAGACCCCGGCGGTCACCCCGCCGGTTATGTGAATGCAACAAGGGAGGTAGTACATGTTGCGCAAACTGCTTATCGGAACGGCTCTTGCGACGAGCTTTGCGTTCTCGGCGCATGCCGCGGACGTCAAGGAAGTGCAGATGCTGCATTGGTGGACGTCGGGCGGCGAAGCGGCTGCTCTGAACGTGCTGAAGCAGGATCTGGCCAAGGAAGGCTATGCCTGGAAGGACGTGCCGGTGGCCGGCGGCGGCGGCGACGCCGCCATGACCGCTCTGAAGGCGATGGTCGCGGCCGGCAACTATCCGACTGCCTCGCAGATGCTGGGCTACACCGTGCTCGACTATGCCGCTGCTGGCGTCATGGGCGACCTCACCGAGACCGCCAAGAAGGAAGGCTGGGACAAGAGCGTTCCGGCCGCCCTGCAGAAGTTCTCCGTCTATGACGGCAAGTGGGTTGCGGCTCCGGTCAACGTCCACTCGGTCAACTGGCTGTGGATCAACAAGGCCGTGATGGACAAGATCGGCGGCACCGAGCCGAAGACCTTCGACGACTTCATCGCCCTGCTCGACAAGGCCAAGGCCGCTGGCGTCATCCCGCTGGCGCTCGGCGGCCAGAACTGGCAGGAAGCGACCATGTTCGACTCCGTCGTGCTGTCGACCGGCGGACCGGAATTCTACAAGAAGGCGATGAACGACCTCGATGAGGAGTCGCTCAAGTCCGACACGATGAAGAAGTCGTTCGACAACCTCGCCAAGCTCGTCACCTATGTCGACCCGAACTTCTCGGGCCGCGACTGGAACCTCGCCACCGCCATGGTCATCAAGGGCGATGCGCTGGTTCAGGTCATGGGCGACTGGGCCAAGGGCGAATTCCATGCCGCCAACAAGACGCCGGGCACGGACTTCCTCTGCTACCGCTTCCCGGGCACCGACGGCTCGGTGATCTACAACTCCGACATGTTCGGCATGTTCAACGTTCCGGACGACCGCAAGGCCGCCCAAGTCGCTCTGGCCACCGCCACCCTGTCGAAGAGCTTCCAGTCGGCTTTCAACGTCGTGAAGGGCTCGGTCCCCGCCCGCACCGACGTGCCGGACACCGACTTCGATGCTTGCGGCAAGAAGGGCATCGCCGACCTTAAGGCGGCTAACGAAGGCGGCAAGCTGTTCGGCTCGTTGGCCCAGGGCTATGGCGCGCCCCCGGCTGTCGCCAACGCCTACAAGGACGTCATCTCGAAGTTCGTCCATGGCCAGATCAAGACCTCGGACGAAGCCGTGACCGAATTGGTCAAGGCGATCGACGACGCCAAGTAAGGCGTTTTGCTGGAGCAATTCCAGGAAAAGTGCATAGCGGTTTTCCGTTCGGAATTGCATAAACAAAACCACTCGAGTCTCCCCCGCTCCGGCGGGGGAGGTCTCCTGTCGAGACGATATACGGGATTGCTGCCTGGTGTGCGCCGCACGCTGGCTGGTCTCCAATAACCGGTACTGGATGAGCCGATGAGCACAGTCGCCGAAACCCAAATCAAGCTGACGCCGGAACATGACGCCCGTCCTGGCGCCTCCGTCCGCTCGCGATTGCAGGACCTGTTGCCGAAGATCGTCCTGGCGCCGAGCTTCGCGGCGACGATCGTCTTCGTCTATGGCTTCATCCTATGGACGATCTATCTGTCGTTCACCAATTCCAAGACCTTCCCATCCTACGACATCACCGGCGCCCGCGCCTATCAGCGGCTGTGGCGCTGGACCTTCGAGAGCGACCCGCCGTCGAGCTGGTACACCTCGATCACCAACATGGGGATTTTCGGCTTCCTCTACATCCTGATCTGCCTGGCGCTCGGCCTCTTCCTGGCCATCCTGCTCGACCAGAAGATCCGCGGCGAAGGCATGCTGCGGCCGATCTATCTCTATCCGATGGCGCTCTCCTTCATCGTCACTGGCGTCGCCTGGAAGTGGTTCCTCGACCCCGGCCTCGGTCTCGAGCAGACCCTACACCAATGGGGCTGGACGAGCTTCCATTTCGACTGGATCAAGAACAAGGATTTCGTCATCTACACGGTGGTGATCGCCGGCGTCTGGCAGGCTTCCGGCTTCATGATGGCGATGTTTCTGGCCGGGCTTCGCGGCATCGACGGTGAGATCATGAAGGCCGCGCAGATCGATGGCGCCACCACCTTCCAGCTCTACCGCCGCATCGTTATTCCGCTGCTCAGGCCGGTGTTCCTGTCAGCCTTCATCGTGCTCGCGCATCTGGCCATCAAGTCCTATGACCTTGTCGTGGCGCTGACCAGCGGCGGACCGGGCGGTTCGGCCTGGCTGCCCTCCAACTTCATGTATGAGTTCACCTTCAAGCGCAACGAGATGGCGGTCGGCTCGGCGAGCGCGGTGATCATGCTGATGACTTTGACCGCGATCATCGTGCCTTATCTCTATTCCGAGCTCAGGGAGAAGCCGCGATGAGCGCCGTCACCTCACCGGCCAGCCAGGCATCGAGCGGCGTCAGCGCCAGGACGATCAACCGCATCGTCATCTACGGACTGCTTGCGCTGTTCGCACTGTTCTACCTGATGCCGCTCTTCGTGATGCTGGTCACCTCGTTCAAGACCATGGACGAGATCCAGAACGGCAACATGCTGGCGCTGCCGCAGTCGCCCACCATCGCGCCATGGTTCAAGGCCTGGGGCGAAACCTGCGTCGGTCTCACCTGCGCCGGGATCAAGGGCTACTTCTGGAACTCCATCAAGATGGTGGTGCCGGCGGTGCTGATCTCGACGCTGCTCGGCGCGCTCAACGGCTATGTGCTGACCAAATGGCGCTTCCGCGGCCATACGCTGGTCTTCGCGATGATGCTGTTCGCCTGTTTCATTCCGTTCCAGTCGGTGCTCTTGCCGATGGCGACCATCCTCGGCAGCATCGGCCGCTTCGGCGCCAGCCTGCAGAACGCGACGGGGTTCAACTTCGGCCTCGGTAACTCGACGGTCAACCTGGTCTTCGTCCATGTGGTCTACGGCCTCGGCTTCACCACCCTGTTCTTCCGCAACTATTACGAGGCCTTCCCGACCGAACTAGTGAAGGCGGCGCAGGTCGACGGCGCCTCCTTCTTCCAGATCTTCCGTCGCATCATGCTGCCGAACTCGATGCCGATCTTTGTCGTCACCGTCATCTACCAGTTCACCAACATCTGGAACGACTTCCTGTTCGCTTCCGCTTACGCCGGCACCGGCGACGTGATGCCGATGACGGTGGCGCTCAACAATGTCGTCAACACCTCGACCGGCGTCGTCGAATACAATGTCAACATGGCCGCGGCGATGATTGCCGCGCTCCCCACCCTTATCGTCTATGTCGTCGCCGGCCGCTATTTCGTGCGCGGGCTGATGGCCGGCGCGGTCAAGGGCTGACCCTATTTTCTGAAGGAACGACCATGGCTTTTCTGGAAATTGATGGGCTGAAGAAGCGCTTCGGGAATGTCGAGATCCTGAAAGGCATCGATGTCGAGCTCGAAAAGGGCGGCTTCCTGGTGCTGGTCGGCCCGTCCGGCTGCGGCAAGTCCACGCTGCTCAACACCATCGCCGGGCTGGAAACCATCACCGAGGGCCAGATCCGCGTCGACGGCCGCGCGATCAACGATCTGCATCCCTCGAAGCGCGACATCGCCATGGTCTTCCAGAGCTACGCGCTCTATCCGAACATGACGGTTGCCGGAAACATCGCCTTCGGCATGGAGATGCGCGGCGTGCCGGCGGCGGAGCGCCAGGCGGCGATCGACAAGGTGGCAAAGATCCTGCAGATCGGTCACCTGCTCAACCGCAAGCCCAGCCAGCTTTCTGGCGGCCAGCGCCAGCGCGTCGCCATGGGCCGGGCGCTGGTGCGCGACCCGAAGCTCTTCCTGTTCGACGAGCCGCTTTCCAACCTCGACGCCAAGCTGCGCGTCGACATGCGCATCGAGATCAAGCGCTTGCACGCCACGACCGGCACCACGATCGTCTATGTCACCCACGATCAGATCGAGGCGATGACGCTGGCGACCAAAATCGCCGTGATGCGCGAT
The DNA here is from genome assembly GCF_002294795.1 of Mesorhizobium sp. WSM3866. Taxonomy (NCBI): domain Bacteria; kingdom Pseudomonadati; phylum Pseudomonadota; class Alphaproteobacteria; order Hyphomicrobiales; family Phyllobacteriaceae; genus Mesorhizobium; species Mesorhizobium sp. WSM3866. The sequence continues at coordinate 257,409 of NZ_NSGC01000004.1, forward strand.
GGCGAGGTACAGCAGTTCGGCACGCCGGCCGAAGTCTACAACAACCCCACCAATGTCTTCGTCGCCGATTTCATGGGCTCGCCGGCGATGAACCTGATCCCGGCCAAGATCGGCGCCAATGGCGGCGGGCTCTCCGTCGTTCTCGATCGTGAGGCGCGCCAGCCGATCACGCTGTCGCTGCCCGGCGCGCCGACCGGCCTTGCGGCCTTCAAGGACAAGCCGGTCATCTTCGGCGTGCGCCCGGAAGCGCTGACCGATCCAGAAGGCGCCGAGCGCAACGGATCCGAAATCGCCACCGCCGACTGCCACATCGAAGTGGTCGAGCCGGCGGGATCGGACACGTTCGCCGTCACCAATCTCGGCGGCAAGGGCGTGGTGGCGCGGCTGCGCGCCGACGCCAGGATCCAGCCCGGCACCAGCACGCCGCTGGCCTTCAATCTCAGCAAGGCGGTGTTCTTCGATCCGGCGACCGAGAAGCGCATTCTCTGATGCATGTCGCCCAAAAGTGGATCCGGTTTTGGGGCAGCGACATGCGTCAAAACAAAGATCTAAAGCGCGTGGTCCCGGTCAGTTCAAACACGATGCGCTTTAGACCATGACAAATCCGGATATCGTCATCATCGGCTCCGGCATCGGCGGCGCCACGATCGCCTCCGGCTTGGCCGGCAGCGGCGCCTCGATCCTGATCCTGGAACGCGGTGAACCGCTGCCCGCGACGCCGCATGCGCGCTCGACGCGCTCGATCTTCGTCGACGGGCATTACCGGCCGAAGGAGATGTGGCGCGAGGCCGGCGGCGCCGCGTTCAACCCCGGCAATTACTATTATGTCGGCGGCAACTCGAAATTTTTCGGCGCGGTGCTGATCCGCTACCGCAAGGAGGATTTCTCCGAGTTGGAGCATTTCGGCGGTGTCTCGCCGGCCTGGCCGTTTTCCTATGACGAGTTCGAACCCTGGTATTCGAAGGCCGAGCAGCTTTTCCGCGTGCGCGGCGCGCTCGGCGAGGATCCGACCGAGCCGTTCCATTCGATTCCCTATGCCTTCAAGCCGGTGCCCGACGAACCTTCGATCGCGCGTGCCCGCGCCGAGCTCAAAGGCCTCGGCCTGCATCCTGCCTCGCTGCCGCTCGGCGTCGACATCGAAGCCTGGCTGAAGGAGGGCAAGACCGGCTGGGATGCTTTTCCGAACACCGGCCAAGGCAAGGTCGACGCCCAGACCGGGCCTCTGGCGGCTGCGCTCAATGACAAGAACATCAAGCTCGAAACCGGCGCCCATGTCGACTGGCTCGAGGCCTCGCCGGGCGGCAAATCGATTGCCGCCATTCATTACACGCAGAACGGCGCGCAAAGGACGCTCTCGCCGAAGCTGGTCATCCTTTCGGCCGGCGCGATCAACTCCGCCGCCATCCTGCTGCGCTCGCCCTCGACAAACGGCAAAAGCCTCGCCAACAGTTCCGACCAGGTCGGCCGCAATTTCATGAACCACAATTCGAGCGCGATGCTGGCGATCGACCCGCGCCGCCGCAACGACGCCGTCTACCAGAAGACGCTGATGCTCAACGACTATTATCTGTCGGGCGGCAAGGGCGGCAAGCCGCTGGGCAATGTGCAACTGCTCGGCAAGATCGACGGCAACATGCTGCGGGCCAATGTGAAGCTGGCGCCAAGATTCGCGCTCGATTTCATGGCCGGCCACGCCGTCGACTGGTACCTGATGTGCGAGGACCTGCCCGATCCTGAAAGCCGCATCCTGGTCGACGGCAAGGAGATCGTCATGCAGTGGCGGCGCTCCAACATGCAGTCGCTGGAAGGCCTGACCACGGTGATGCGCGAAAACTTCCGCGCCTGCGGTTACCCGATCGTGCTGTCGCGCCCGTTCGACAAGCGCACGCCCTCGCACCAGTGCGGCACCGTGCGGATGGGCAACGACCCCGCGACGGCGCCACTCGATACGTTCTGTCGTGCTTACGACCATAAGAACCTGTTCGTCGTGGACGCCGGCTTCCTGCCGACCTCGGCGGCGGTCAATCCGGCGCTGTCGATCGCAGCCCAGGCGCTGCGCGTGGCAGACCATATCCGCAAGACGGAGTTCGCGGCATGACCCGCCCGGCAGCCATCGTCACCGGCGGCGCGCGCGGCATCGGCCTTGCCTGCGCCGAGGCGCTGGCCGATGCCGGCTTCGATATTCTTGTTGCCGACCTTGCGGACAAGCCGGCCGATGGACTTGCCGAAAGCATCGCCGCGCGCGGCGCGAAATTCGCCTATGCCAGCTGTGACATCGCTGATCTCGCTGGCCATCCAAAACTGGTCGCGGCGGCGGTGGACGCCTTCGGCAGCATCGATTGCCTCGTCAACAACGCCGGCATAGGCGCCGTCGTGCGCGGCGACCTTCTGGAATTGAAGCCTGATAATTTCGACCACGCGCTAAATATCAATCTGCGCGGCACGGTGTTCCTCAGCCAGGCCGTCGCCAAGGCGATGCTGGCGACACCCGCCAGCTTTGCGAGGTCGATCGTCACCATCACCTCGGTCAGCGCGACAATGGCCTCGCCGGAGCGCGCCGACTATTGCATCTCAAAGGCAGGGCTTTCGATGTGGGTGAAGAACCTGGCGCTGCGGCTCGCCGCGGAAAGCATCGGCGTGTTCGAGGTGCGGCCGGGCATCATTCGCACCGACATGACGGCAGGCGTATCCGCAAAATATGACGCGTTGATAGACGGCGGGTTGGTGCCGGCCAAACGCTGGGGCGAGGGCGCCGATATCGGCGCTGTGGTGGCCGCACTTGCCAGCGGAAAATTCGGCTTTGCAACCGGATCGGTCATCGATGTCGACGGCGCGCTCTCCGTGCCTCGTCTGTGAGTGAGTGGAACCATGGCTGACTACATCATCGTTGGCGCCGGACCGGCCGGTTGCGTGCTGGCCAACCGGCTGAGCGAGGAGCCGACCAATTCGGTGCTGCTGCTCGAAGCCGGCGGCAAGGATTGGCACCCGCTGATCCACATGCCGGCAGGCTTCGCCAGAATGACCAAGGGCATCGCTTCCTGGGGCTGGTCGACGGTGCCGCAGAAGCACATGAAGGACCGCGTCTTCTGGTACACCCAAGCCAAGGTTGTCGGCGGCGGCTCGTCGATCAACGCCCAGATCTACACGCGCGGCAACGCCCGCGACTATGACGCCTGGGAGAAGGAAGAGGGCTTGGCCGGCTGGGGCTATCGCGATGTGCTGCCCTATTTCAAGCGCGCCGAGAACAACCAGCGCTTCGCCAACGATTATCACGGCGACCAAGGGCCGCTCGGCGTTTCCAACCCGATCTCGCCGCTGCCGATCTGCGAGGCCTATTTCCGCGCCGGCCAGGAGATGGGAATCCCCTTCAATCCGGATTTCAACGGCGCCAGCCAGGAAGGCGTCGGCTATTACCAGCTCACCCAGAAGGACGCGCGGCGCTCCTCCGCCTCGGTCGCCTATCTGAAGCCTATCCGCGCCCGCAAGAACCTGACGGTCAGGACCGGTGTGCTCGTCACCCGCGTCGTCGTCGAGAAAGGCCGCGCCATCGGCGTCGAGATCGTCGACAAGCCGGGCGGAGAGAAGACGATCCTGCGCGCGGAACGCGAGGTGATCATCTCCTCCGGCGCCATCGGCTCGCCAAAGCTCTTGATGCAATCCGGCATTGGCCCGGCCGATCATCTGAAGTCGGTCGGCGTCACGCCGGTCCATGACCTGCCCGGCGTCGGCTCCAACATGCAGGACCATCTCGACCTGTTCGTGATCGCCGAATGCACCGGCGACCACACCTATGACAACTATGCCAAGCTGCACCGCACGATGTGGGCCGGCCTGCAATACGTGCTTTTGAAGAAGGGCCCTGTCGCATCCAGCCTGTTCGAGACCGGCGGCTTCTGGTACGCCGATCCGACCGCCGCCTCGCCCGACATCCAGTTCCATCTCGGTCTCGGCTCCGGCATCGAGGCTGGGGTCGAGAAGCTGAACAATCCCGGCGTGACGCTGAACTCCGCCTTCCTGCGCCCGCGCTCGCGCGGCACCGTGCGATTGAAGGGCGCCGATCCCGCCGATCATCCGCTGATCGACCCGAACTACTGGTCCGATTCCTACGATCGCGACATGTCGATCAAGGGACTGCGGCTGGCGCGGGAGATCATGCGGCAGAAGGCGCTGCAGCCTTTTGTGCTGCGCGAGGTGCTGCCCGGCCCTGCGCTGCAAAGCGACGCCGACCTCTTCGACTATGCCTGCCGCGCGTCCAAGACCGATCACCATCCCGTCGGCACCTGCCGCATGGGACATGATGCGATGGCTGTGGTGACGCCCGATCTCAGGCTGCGCGGCATCGACGGCCTGCGGGTCTGCGACGCGTCGGTGATGCCGCGTGTCCCCTCCTCCAACACCAATGCGCCGACCATCATGGTCGGCGAGAAGGGCGCCGATCTGATCCTCGGACGCGAGCCGCTGCCGCCGGCCGTGTTCAAGGGCAATAAGGCGGCTTGAGGGAAGAACAATGATCCGCCACTGCGTCTTTGTCCGCTTCGGCGACGGCACCTCCGCCGCCGAGCGCGCCGCGATTCACGCCGATCTCGAAGCGCTGCGCCCGGCCATCGACGGCATGGGCAAGGTTCATTTCAGCGCCAATGTCAGCCCGGAGCCGTTCGCGCGCGGTTTCGGCCATGGCTTTACCATCGATTTCCGCGATGCTGCCGCCCGCGACGCCTATTTGGCGCACGAGGCGCATCAGCGCGCCGGCGCTCGCCTGGTAGCCGCGCTCGAAGGGGGCACCGACGGGCTGATGGTCCTCGACTTGGAGTTTACGGAAATGTGACCGCCGGTTGATCGGAAAGCGGCAAATGACCCGTTCTCTTTTGCACTGCATGGAACATATCGTTCCTTTCGCGGATGCAAAGGAGCAGCGATTTGAGTCTCACCTCGGAGCAGAAGAAAACCGTACTCGCATCTTTCCTGGGCTGGACGCTCGACGCTTTTGATTTCTTCCTTCTGACATTCCTGCTCACCGATATCGCCGCTGAATTCCACACCGATGTCCCGGCGGTCTCCAAGGCGCTGTTCCTGACCTTGGCCACGCGATTCATCGGCGCGTTCCTGTTCGGCATGCTGGCCGACAGATATGGGCGCAAACCGCTGCTGATGCTCAACATCGTCAGCTATTCGGTGATCGGGGCGCTGGCCGCCTTCTCGCCCAATCTCGGCATATTCCTGGCCCTTCGGGCGCTGTTCGGCATCGCGATGGGCGGCGAGTGGGGCCTTGGCAGCTCGCTCGCCATGGAATCCATTCCGCCCAGCGCCCGCGGCATGGTTTCGGGCATCCTGCAATGCGGCTATCCGGCGGGATATCTGCTGGCGGCAGTTGTCTATGGGCTGCTCTACGGCCAGAAGATCGGCGATTTCACCTTCGGCTGGCGCGCCATGTTCCTGCTGAGCTTCGTACCGGCGCTGATCGTGCTCTTCATCCGCTCGCACGTGCCGGAATCGCCCGCCTTCGTCTCAGGCCGGGCGCAGGCGCGGCCGGGTCTTCTCGTAACGCTGCAGAAGCACTGGGGCATCGCGCTCTATGCCGTGGTGCTGATGATGTTCTTCAACTTCTTCAGCCATGGCACGCAGGACCTCTACCCGACCTTCCTGAAGAAGCAGCACGGCTTCGATCCGCACACGGTGAGCTGGATCACCATCGTCGCCAATATCGGCGCCATTGTCGGCGGCTTGGCGTTCGGCGCGCTGTCGGAGAAGATCGGGCGCATAAACGCCATCACGCTCGCCTGCGTCATTGCCCTGCCGGCTATTCCGCTCTGGGCCTATACGACGACGCCCTTCATGCTGGCGCTCGGCGCCTTCATCATGCAGGTGGCGGTGCAAGGCGCCTGGGGCGTCATTCCGGTGCATCTCAACGAGCTATCGCCGGGCTCCGTGCGGGCGACCTTGCCTGGCTTCATCTACCAGGCCGGCAATCTGGCGGCCTCCTATGGCGGCCCATATCAGGCCGGTATCGCCGAAGCGCCGGGAGGCAGCTATGGCTATGCGCTGGCATTGTTTGCCGGCGTGGTCGCCGTCTGCATCATCGTCGTGATCCGCTTCAGCCCCGAGAAGCGTGGCGAGGTCATGACCGTGATCGACCGGGAAGTCAGCCCAGTCTGAGCGCGACCACGCCCGCGACGATGCCCAGCGCCGCGGCGGCGCGCCATGCCGTCATCTTCTCGCCCAGCGCCAGCACCGAGATCAGCATGGCGAACAGGATCGAGGTCTCGCGCAGCGACGCGACCGAGGCGATCGGCGCCTTGGTCATCGCCCACATCACTATCCAGTAGGCGGCGCCGCTGAGCACGCCGGTGAAGAGGCCCGCCTTCCAGTCCCGCGCCAGCAGGGGCAGCGACTGCGGCCCGCGAAAGGCGATGCACAGCACCAGCGCCCAGAGGGCGTCGCAGACGAACAGCCAGGCCGCATAGCTTTGCGCGGTTGCCGCCAGCCGCGCGCCGCTGCCGTCCGACAGCGTGTAGCTGGCAATGAAGATCGATGTGCCGAGCGCGAAGCTGACGGCGCGCAGATTGAACCGTTCAAGATGCACACCGCCGCGAAACGACATGACCAGCGTGCCTGCCGACAGAAGCACGATGCCGAAGATGGAGAGTGGCGCCGGTATCTCTCCGAGCAGAACGATGCCGCCGAGCGCGGAGAGCAGCGGCGCGGTACCGCGCGCCAGCGGATAGGTCTGAGCGAAATCGCCGGCCTTGTAAGCGCCGATCAGAAACGTCCGGTAGCCCATATGGAAGAAGACCGAGGCGAGGATGAATGGCCAGACCTCGGCTTTCGGCACTTCAACGAAAGGCAGCGCCAGCAGCGCCGCAGCCCCCATGCCGAGCGTCATCAAGGTGATCGACAGGAAGCGGTCGAGGTGCACCTTGACCAGCGCGTTCCAGATCGCGTGCATGGCGGCCGCCGACAGCACCGCGAGGAAGACGAAAAGCGTCATGCCCGCCTCACCCGCCTGCAAGCCTAGCGGCGATGCCTGGGGTTTCCAGATCGATATCGACCCTGAGCGGGAAATGGTCGGAGGCCACTTCGCCGATATCGGCGCTCACGGAACGCACCCGCCCGGCCAGCACGCCGCCAACGAAGCAATGATCGAGCCGGCGTTTCGCCAGCTTGCCCTCGATGATCTTTTCATGCGTGTGGAAGTCCGCCACCGGCTTGGCGGCGACGGCTGCGGCATCGACGAACCCGTCGATATAGACGGCGCCGCGATGATAGGGCGTGCTGCCGACGATGCGCCGGTATTCCGCACTTCCCGGCTCCATGTTGAAATCGCCGAGCCAGATCGCCGCCAGCGGGTTTTCCGGCTCCGGCTCGCCATTCGCCCAGTTGCGCTGCGGCTCGTCATCGGCGCCGCTCCAGGGACCGCCATCGGACGGCGCGCGGCGCTGTTCGGCGAGCAGATAGTCGATCTGCTCCAGCCGCTCTTCGGCCGCGATATGGGCAAGATGCAGCGAGAAGACCCGCACCGATCCCGCCGGCGTCCGGATCATGCACTCCAGTGCGGCGGTGCGCGTGTTGAGGGGCTTGAGCGTGCGACGCAGCGGCAGCGCATGCAGCCGCGACCAGACGATCGGCAGCTTCGACAGAAGCATCGTGCCGAACTGCCTGCGGCGGTTGACGATGCGCCCATCACGCTTTTCGCTGGCGTCCATGTCGAAGGCCGGACCGTAGACCCAGTGATAGTCGGGCAGCAGCCTGGACAGGATTTTCGGCTGGTCGTCGCCGTTGCTGCGCTGCCAGTGCCGCTCCACTTCCTGCAGGGCGATGATGTCGGCACCGTCGACGAGGCGCGCGGCGCGCGCCAGATCGTAGCGGCCGTCGCTGCCGTAGCCGTACTGGATGTTGTAGCTGACCAGCTTCATCGATTAACCGGCTGAATATCCGGCCACGGCACTAGCGCCTCGGCCATCGCGTTGCAATGGACGCCATCGACGTGCGGAATGGTCCAGTCATGACCGCCGACCCTGGCATCGTCTAGGTCGTGAGCGACTGGAACCGCCCCGCCGGCGATGCTGCCAGCTCGGACCAGTCGATTTCTTCTTCCAGACGGTGATAGGCTTCGTCGCCGATCGTACCGTCGCGGCGCAATTCTTCGAGCCTATCGCGCTGCCGCTTGATGGCATAGAGGCGCAGCCGGTCGTATTCGGTGGCCGCCTGCGCATCCTCAGGATTCTCGGCGATCTTTCGTTGGGCCTCGTACTGCTCGCGCACGACGTCCGCAGCGGCAGAGGTCTTGCGGCTCAGGACGTCGAGCGCGGCTTCCATGATGGCAACGCGTGCCTGCGCCACTTCGCGATCTATCGTCGTATCCTCTTCGAAATTGAGCCAGCGCAGCAGCGGCTTCAAGCTCATGCCTTGCAGCACCAGCGTGCCGAGCACGACCGCGAAGGCGGCAAGCACGATCGGGTCCCGGCCAGGGAAATTGGCCGGCAGTGCAATGGCCACCACCAGGCTCACCAGCCCACGCATGCCGCACCAGCCGACAAGCAAGGCGCCCCCGAATGTCGGCGCATCCCGCCTTTGCTCTTTGCTGTCGAAGCGGGCGAACCGCCGTATGATCGCGACGTAGCCAAACACCCAGACGAGGCGTGCCACGATGACAACGGCCAGCACCGTTGCGGCGAAGACAAATTCATCGCCCTGCCCATCGCCGGAGAGCCTGCCGACGATCGACCGGGCCTGCAGGCCCATCAGCACGAAAGCCAGCACGTTGAGCACGAACACTGCCGACTCCCAGACCGAGTAGGTGCTGACGCGGCGTCTGGCCGACATCTGGCGCGGCGCGGTGCGCGCGATGGTGATGGCATAGACGACGATGGTGATGATGGCGGAAAGGCCGATCCTGTCGGCGATGATCCAGACGGCAAAGGTTCCGGCAAACTGCACCACGGTGCTGCTTGCCGCATCCTCGATGCGCGTCAGCGTCAGCAGCGAGAGGCGGCCGAACAGATAGCCGGCGGCGACGCTGCCGACCGTCGACAGAAGGATCACCGGCACCGCATCGCTCAGCATGACCGAGCCGACCGCGGCCGAAACGGCGATGCGGTAGATCAGAAGCGCCGTGGCGTCGTTGAGCAGGCTCTCCCCTTGCAGGATGGCGTTGAGGCGGTGCGGCACCTTGAACTGGCCGAGCACGGCGCTGGCCGCCACGGCGTCCGGCGGCGCGACGATGGCGCCGAGCGCGATCGCCGCCGCGATCGGCAGACCTGCCATCTTCCAGCCGACGAAGGCGACGACCACGGTGGTGAAGACGACCGCGCCCAACGCCAGCAGCACCAGCGACAGCCGGTAGCGCTTCAGGTCTCGCAGCGACGTATCATAGGCGGCATCGAGAAGCACCGGCGCGATGAACAGGGCAAGCGCCAGTTCCGGATCGATCTCGATGGTCGGCGCACCTGGCAGAAAGGCGATCCCCACTCCGGCCAAGGCCAGCAGGGAGGGATAAGGTATCCCCAGCCATCGCGACAACGTCGTCAGCCCGACGGCGATCAGAAGCAGAATGAGGGTGAGCTCGAAAAGCGCCATGACTCATCGTAGCGATGGAACCAGGCCTTTGGCACTGCAAAAAACGAATGGTGAATGGTGAATGGCGAATGGTGAACGGGCATCATCAGAGAGAATTCGAGCACGTAACGTGCTCTCTTCGCTGACTACCATTCACTTATTCACTATTCCCGCTAGTGCAGCACCAGCATGTCGCCCGACGAGAACGAAATGTCCGCCTTCTCGCCGACGACAGGCGGCGGCGTCGCTGAGTTGTTGAAGGTGTCGAGCGATACCGTGTTGCCGCCGATGCCGACGCGCACCCGGATGACCGAGCCGAGGAAATGCACCTCGGCGATCTCGCCCGAAAGGCTGGTGTCGTGGCCCGGCTGGCGTCCGAGCGAAATCGCTTCGGGCCGCAGCGCCAGCGACAGCGTGTCGCCGGACTTCGAGCCGTTGAGCTTTCCCTTCAGCGAGACTTCCTGCGTGTTGACCTGCACCTTGCCGGACGCGGCATCGGTGACCTTGCCTTCCAGGACGTTGAGCGTGCCGACGAAATTGGCAACGAATTTGGTCGCCGGCCGGTTGTAGATCTCGAACGGCGTGCCGACCTGCTCGGCCTTGCCGCCATACATGACCGCGATGCGGTCGGAGATCGACAGCGCCTCTTCCTGGTCGTGCGTCACGAAGATGGTGGTTATGCCGAGCTTCTTCTGGATCGAGCGGATTTCCTCTCGCAGCGAAATGCGCACTTTGGCGTCCAGCGCCGACAGCGGCTCGTCGAGCAGCAAAAGCTTCGGCTTCGGCGCAATGGCGCGCGCCAGCGCGATGCGCTGCTGCTGGCCGCCGGAGAGCTGGTAGGGATAGCGGTCGGCCATCTGCGGCAGCCTGATGATGTCGAGCATCTCCGCGACACGGGAATCGATGGCCGCCCTGGGCATGCCCGCCACCTTCAGTCCGAACCCGATATTCTGCGCTACAGTGAGGTTGGGAAACAGCGCATAGGCCTGGAACACCATGCCGATATTGCGCTGGTTGGGCTTCAGCCTGGTGATGTCCTTGCCGCTAACCACGATCTTGCCGGCCGAGGGCTCCTCGAAGCCGGCCACCATGCGCAACACCGTCGTCTTGCCGCAGCCGGACGGACCGAGGAAGGAGACGAATTCGCCCGGCGCGACATCGAGGTTGAAATCCTCGACCACGGTTGTGGCGCCGAAGGACTTTCGCACATGCTGGATGGAGAGGAACGGCTCGGCCATGGCTTTTTCTTTCGGTCGGTACTTCGCTCAATTGGGGCGGTTCGCCGATTTCGGCGCGAAACGGGACAAGATCTGGATCAGCGACATGCAGCCCCAGGTTATGACGAACGCGATGATCGACAGCGCCGCCGGCTCATAGGCGCGGTTGGCCACAAGATTCTGCAAATACGGGCCGAATGCCGGCCGGTTGAGCAGGCTGGCCATGGTGAATTCGCCGATCACGATGGCGAAGGTCAGGAATGCGCCCGAAAGCACCGCGATTAGCACATTGGGCAGGATCACGCGGCTGATGATCGTGCCCCAGCCGGCGCCCAGGATCTGCGCCGCTTCCGTCAACGTGCGCACGTCGATGGTGCGAAGCCCGGTGTCGACGGCGCGGTACATGTATGGCAGTGCAAGCGTTGCATAGCCGATGACCAGCAGAGCATTCGCGCCTGGATTGGTTGCCAGGAACGGCAGCGGCGAATTCGACCCATACATCCTGATATAGCCGAAGACGATGACGATGGCCGGGATCACCAGCGGCAGCAGCGTGATGAACTCGACGATCGGCCTGATCTGCGGCATGCGAAGGCGGATCCAGTAGGCCGTAGGCACGACGATCAGCACGCCGAGGAGAATGGTGAAGATGGCGACGACCGCCGAAAACATGAAGGTCGCCTGGAACTGGCTGTCGCCGAGCACGACCTTGTAGGCGTCCAGGGAATAGACGCCGCGGCGCATGCGCAGCGAGAACTCGATCGTCGCGATCAGCGGGATGAAGAAATACGCCGCGCCGAGGACAAAGACGACCCAGGCCCAGAACCTGCCGGATTTCATTTCAGCCACCTCTCCGAGCGCGTCCGGAACCAGATGTAGAAGATGTTGGCAAGCCCGGTGATGACGATCATGCCGAAGGCGATCGCGTAACCGAGATGGGCATTGTGCAGCACGTCGCCGCGGATCTGGGCGTAGAGCAGGATCGGCACGATGTTGAGCGAGGACCCGGTCAGCGCATAGGCGGTGGCGATCGCCCCGAAGGCATTGGCGAAGAGCAGGATCACGGTGCCGAGGAAGCTTGGCCACAGCACGGGGATTACCACCAAGCGCCAGTATTGCGCCTGGGTGGCGCCGAGCGTGGCGGCGGCTTCGCCCCATTCCCTTTTTAGTCCGTCGATCGCCGGCACGATGATGACCACCATCAGCGGGATCTGGAAATAGACATAGGTGATCGTCAGACCCCAGAACGACAGCAGGTTGAAGCCATGCGCATAGATGTTGAACCCAACCAGCGTGTTGAGAAGCACGGTGACGAGGCCCAGCCGGCCTAGGGTCGCGATGAAGGCGAAAGCCAGCGGCACTCCGGCGAAATTGGACGCGACACCGGAAAACGTCAGCGTCCCCGACCGTATCCAGTTGGGCAGGCCTCCGCGCACGATGGCGATGGCGATGGCAAGACCGGCGAAGGCGCCGATCAGCGATGACGCCAGGCTGACCTTTATCGAAATCCAGTAGGCGGCAACGATGTTGGCCGAAAAAAGCGCGACGATGTTGGCGAAGGTGAACTCGCCCGCCTCGTTCTGGAAGGCGCCCAGCATCAAGTAGAGCGTGGGCAGGATCAGGAACATGACGGCGAAGACGAAGAACGGCGTTACGCCAAGCCATTGCGTCGGCAGCCGCATTGCGCGCGCTTCGCCGGGGGGCGCGGCCTTGCCCGCAATTGCCTGATTGGAAACCGAGAGATCGGTCATGCGCCGGCTACCGTTTTTGGGAAGGAGTCCGGGCGGCCATCGGGCCGCCCGGACCATATTGATGCTTACTTCACATTTGCGCCGACAACGGCGTCCCAGTTCTTGGTGATGGCTTCTTTCGCCTTGCCCTGTTCATCGAGCGTCGGAAACACCGCGGCCGCATAGGACTCGGCCGGAGGCATCTTCGCCAGCATATCCGCCGGAACCTTGCCGTTCTTGGCGAGATCGTTGAAGCGGATCGGGTGGCAATAGCCCTTCAGCCAGCCGATCTGGCCTTCGTCGGAGTAGAGATATTCCAGCCAAAGCTTGGCCGCATTCGGATGCGGCGCGTAAGCGCTGATCGCCTGCACGTAAACGCCGGCGACAACGCCGGTCTTCGGCACAATGACGTCAACGGGGGGATTGCCCTTCAGCGTGTCGCGACCGGAGAGCGCGTTGTAGTCCCAGGTGACGAGGATCGGCGTCTGGCCCTGGGCGAGCGTCGCGGTTTTGCCGATGACCGGCACGAAGTTGCCGGCGGCATTGAGCTTCTTGAAAAACTCGAGCCCGGCAGTGCCTGCGGCTTCGCCAGCGGCAGCGCCGCTGGCAAGGCCGGCGGCGTAGACGGCCTGGATAGCCTGGTTCGAAGCGCGCGGATCGCCGGCAAGGGCAACCGAGTTGGCGAATTCAGGCTTCAGCAGGTCGGCCCAGTCGGTCGGCGATTCTTTGACCAGATCCTTGTTCACCTGGAACGAGAGCACGCCATAATAGTCGGCTGTCCAGTAGCCGTCAGCGTCCTTGGCGCTGTCCGGAATGGAATCCCAGGTCGAGACTTTATAAGGCTGGATCAGGCCGTCCTTCTTGGCGGACGGACCGAAGGACAGGCCGACGTCGATGACGTCAGGTGCCTGCGGGCCCTTGTTGTCCTTGTTCGCTTTGATCGCCTCGATCTCATCGCCGGAGCCTGCATCCGGGTTGAGCTCGTTGACGGTGATCTCCGGATACTTCGCCTTGAAGCCGGCGATGACGTCGCCGTAGCCGCACCAGTCGTGCGGCAGCGCGATGGTGGTGAGCTGGCCCTCGGCTTTCGCCGCCTTGACGAGATCGTCCATCGCGTCGGCGGACGAAATCACCGTCGACGCAAACAGCGCCGCGGCCGAAAGGGAAAGTACTTTCCCCGTGAATTTGAACATGTGTTCTCTCCGTTGAACTGACGCCATTGGACGCCTGCGATGCGGTATCGTTTTCGTGTGACAGCCAGATGAAAGCTTTGTGAAAGCGGCACCCCGCAACACGAAAAAGTAAACTCTCTTTAACCGGCTGTAGCAATCGCTTCGCGATTCTTTTTCCGGCTAATTATTCTCCTCCTTGCATTCCGCCCGTTGCCCTTTCCTTTCCCCTCGTTTCCAGATCAACTTTCCGCTGCAAATTGGTTTACACAGACCCTACGATGGCATTTTCGAGCAGAGCAAGCGCCCCTTTCTTGGTGAGCTTGACCGGATTGCCGCCGGCGGTCGGATCGACCACCGCCATGTCGGCGATCAGTGTCTTGCGGTTCTTGTCCATGTCGAGGTCCTTGATCAGGCCGGGCAGCGCATGCGGCACCTTGAGCTCCTTGCGCAATTTGATGACGGCTTTTGCGAAGCCATCGAAGCCGCCCTTGATGCCGCAATAGGCGGCGAGCCGCGCGATGCGATCCTCGATCGCATCGCGGTTGAAGGCGAGGACATAGGGCATGAACACCGCATTGGTCATGCCGTGATGGGTGTCGTAGAGCGCGCCGATCGGATGCGACAGAGAGTGGATGGCGCCCAGCCCTTTCTGGAAGGCGGCCGCGCCCATCGCGGCCGCGCTCATCATATTCGCGCGGGCGACCAGATCCTTGCCGTTGGCGAAGGCCTTGGGCAGGTTTTCGAACACCAGCCGGATGCCTTCCACGGCGATGCCGTCTGCCATCGGATGATAGCCCGGCGCGCAATAGGCTTCGAGGCAGTGGGCGAGCGCGTCCATGCCGGTGCCGGCCGTGATGAAGGGCGGCATGCCGACCGACAGCTCCGGATCGGCAATCACGATCGCCGGCAAAAGCTTCGGGTGGAAAATGACTTTCTTGGTGTGGGTCTCTTCATTGGTGATGACGCCGGCGCGGCCGACCTCGGAACCGGTGCCCGCCGTGGTCGGCACCGCGATGATCGGCGCGATCGCATCCGAGTTGGCGCGCGTCCACCAGTCGCCGATGTCCTCGAAATCCCATACCGGACGCGTCTGCCCGGCTTGGAAGGCGATCAGCTTGCCGAGGTCGAGCGCCGAGCCGCCGCCGAAAGCGACGACCCCGTCATGCTTGCCTTTCTTGAACACGGCGATGCCGGCGATCAGGTTGGACTCGACCGGGTTCGGCTTCACCTCGGAAAAGACGCCATAAGGCACATTGGCATCGTCGAGGATCTTCAGTGTCGAAGCGACGACGGGCAGCTTCGCCAGGCCCGGGTCGGTCACGAAAAGCGGGCGCTTGATGCCTGCCGCAGCCAGCGCGTCCGGCAGTTCCTTGATGCGCCCCGCGCCGAAGCGGACGGTGGTGGGGTAGTTCCATTTGGAGGTGAGCTTGGACATGGATTGTCTTTCGAATTCAGATCGCTTCGCGCAGGTGATAGGATTTCGGCCGGGTCAGGTTGTCGTAGCCGATGGCGGACAGCGCCGCGCCCTTGCCGGTGTCCTTGACGCCGGTCCAGACCAGCGCCGGATCGAGATAGTCGCAGCGGTTCATGAACACGGTGCCTGTCTGGACCCGGTCGCCGATCGCCACGGCGCGCTCGGTGTCGCGCGTCCAGATCGAGGCCGTCAGCCCATAGGGGCTGTCGTTCATCAGCGCGATGGCTTCCTCGTCGTCGCGCACCTTCATGATGCCGACGATCGGGCCGAAGCTTTCCTCGCGCATGACGCTCATCTGGTGGTCGACACCGGTCAGCACTTCCGGCGCCAGATAGGGCGAGCCCGGCCTGTCATTTTCCACCTTCATGGCGATATGCGCCTTGGCGCCCTTGCGCAGCGCCTCTGCCTTCTGCTCGCGGATCAGGTCGGCGAAGCGTGCCTGCGCCATCGGACCCATGGTCGTCGCCTGCTCCAGCGGATTGCCGACGACATAGTTCCTGGTCTCGGCGACAAAACCTTCGACGAACTCGTCATAGACCTTTTCGTGCACATAGACGCGCTCGATGCCGCAGCAGCATTGGCCGGAATTGTAGAAGGCGCCGTCGACCAAATTGGCGACCGCATGGTCCATTTTGGCGTCGGGAAGGACATAGGCCGGATCCTTGCCGCCGAGCTCGAGGCCGAGCGTCATGAAGGTGCCGGCCGCGGCCTTCTCGATGGCGCGGCCGCCGGCAACCGAGCCGGTGAAGTTGACATGATCGATCTTGCCCGAGCCGAGCAGCCTTTCGGTCTGGTCGTGGTTCATGACCAGATTCTGGAACAGGCCTTTCGGCAGGCCCGCCTTGTCGAACGCCTGCTGGAAGCGCTCGCCGACCAGCAGCGTCTGCGCCGCATGCTTGAGGATGACCGCGCTTCCGGCCATCAGCGCCGGCACGATCGTGTTGACCGCGGTGAGATAAGGATAGTTCCACGGCGCGATCACCAGCACGACGCCAAGCGGCACCTTCTTGACATAGCGGCGAAAGCCGTCCTTCGGATTGGAGGCCATGATCGGCTTCAGCGCAGCTTCCGCGATCTCGACCATGTAGCTGGTGCGTTCCTTGACGCCGCCGAACTCGCCGCCATAGCGCACCGGCCGCCCCATCTGCCAGGCGATCTCGGGCACGATCTCGTCGCTGATGCCGACCAGCGCTTCCAGCATCGCCAGCATGTACTTGCCGCGCTCGGCAACCGGTGTCTCGGCCCATTTCTCCTGCGCCGCCCTGGCGCGCTCTGCCGCCGCATTGATCGCCTGATCCGTCGCGACCGGCCGCTCGGCATAGATCGAGCCGTCGATGGGTGATTTGAGTTTTACGGTATCCAAGAAGACGTCTCCAAATTGACTCTTTCAGCAGGCGATGGCTCTGACATGACCCTGCGCGGCATAGGCCAAAATGGCCTTGTCACGGGTTACGATAGTCAAATCGCGCTCCCGCGCGGTCGCTATCAGAATTCGATCCATTGGATCGCTGTGAACGACAGCTGGGAGGTAGGAGGCCGCGATGAGAATACGTGGCGTCACCCCTTCCACTGTGACGGCCGCCGCCTCAACGAACTCGTCGAACCAACGGTCGGGCGTCTTCGTCGACGGCAACCTGCCCTTCGACACCAGCATGCCCATCTCCCATGCCGACATGACCGATACGTTCAGCGTGCCGGACTGAGGAGCCTTGCTGATAGCCGTTGTCGCGGCATCGGCTATCGGTTCGTCCTGCGAAATCCAGATGACCGCGCAAGTGTCCAACAGAAGGTTCTCAGTGTTCATAGACCTTGCCCCAATCCTGCTCGACAGGCTCCGTCAGATCGACCTCTGGGAGGATAGTAAGCGTTCCCTTCATGCAGCCGAAGATCGGGTGTCGTTTCGGTGTCCCGCCGATCTCGGCCTGAGCCGATTCGCCGAACCCCTTTGAAGTGCCGGAACCTGGTTGAACGCGCCGAAAGACCAGATTTTCGCCCGCTATATTGACGGACTCAGTCTGGAACCCCGCGGCCAGCCACTCCTTTGTCATTGGATTGTTGCTGGGGTTATTGCTCCACCAAGCCGGATACTGCTTGGACGCCGGTAGCTTTTCGCCAAGCAGCTTCTCGATGTCGCTGAACGACATCGGAACCCGCTCGCCGGTTTGAGCCATAAGATACGAACGCAAAGGCGAATACTTTCCCATTCTCACGTTCCCGAACTCAACCAGCCAAGACTGCAGCTTTAGTTAGGTTAAGTCAACGTCGATTACAGCTTTAGTAGCGTTCAAACCCCCGGTGCAGTTCCCAATCCGTGATACGGCGGTCGTATTCGAACTGCTCCCAGCGGGCGGTGTGGACATAGTGCTCGATCACCTCCTCGCCGAAGGCCTGCTTCAGCATCGTGGAGCCTTCCAGCGTCTCGGTGGCATCGCGCAGCGTCTTCGGGATTTCCGGCAGTTGCGACGCCTGATAGGCGTCGCCGACAAACGGCTTCTGCAGCTCCAGCTTCTCGTCGATGCCGGCGAGACCGGCCGCGATCAGCGCGGCGAAGGCGAGATAGGGGTTGAGATCGGCGCCGCCGATGCGGCATTCCATGCGGATGCCTTTGGTACCCTCGCCGCACAGCCGGAATCCCGCCGTGCGGTTGTCCTCGCTCCACATGATCTTGGTCGGCGCGAAGGTGCCGGCCTGGAAGCGCTTGTAGGAGTTGATGTACGGCGCCAGGAACCAGGTGAACTCCTTGGCGTATTTGAGCTGGCCGGCCGCCCATTGCTGGCCGAGGCTCGACAGCGTCCATTCGGCGTTTTTGTCGAAGAACAGCGGGGTCCCGCCGTCGGCGCTCCACAGCGAATTGTGGATGTGGCTGGAATTGCCGGCGAGCCCGTAATTGTACTTGGCCATGAAGGAGATGGCCTTGCCTTCGGAATCGGCGATCTCCTTGGCGCCGTTCTTCAGGATGACGTGGCGATCCGCCATCTCGAGCGCCTCGGCATAGCGCACATTGATCTCTTCCTGGCCCGGACCCCACTCGCCCTTGGAATTTTCGATCGGGATGCCGGCTGCCTCCATCTCGTTGCGGAGCCGGCGCATGACGCCTTCTTCCTTGGTGGTGATGCCGATCTGGTAGTCGCCGATATAGGGCGAAGCGCTGTCGAGCCCTTGCCAGTGCTTTCTGCGCGCCGATTCGTAGGTTTCGCTGAACAGGTAGAATTCGAGCTCGGAGGCGAAGTAGCCGATATAGCCGCGCTCGCTCAGACGCTTGACCTGCTTCTTCAGGATCGCGCGCGGCGAATGCGCGAGGTCCTCATGGTCGTGATGATCGAGCACGTCGCAGATGACCAGCGCCGTCTTCTCCAGCCATGGGACGCGCCGCAACGTCGACAGGTCGGGTTTCATGACAAAGTCGCCATAACCCTTCGACCAGCTCGCCGCCTTGTAGCCTGGCACCGGCTCCATATCGATGTCGCAGGCCAGCAGATAGTTGCAGCCATGCGTCTCGCCATGCGCGGAATCGACGAAATACTGGGCCAGGAAGCGCTTCCCCGCGAGCCGGCCCTGCATGTCGACGATGCAGGCCAGCACCGTGTCGACCTCGCCGTTCGAGACCGCTTTCTTCAACTGATCGAACGAGAAATTCCCGGCCATTCCTTTGGCACTCCAACACTTGTCGATTGAAAGGGAGAAACGAAGCCCTGGCCGGCGTGACGCCGGCCAAGGCCATGATGTCCGATGTCAGTGGCCGGTTTCGCCGACCGCCTGCTCTGCCGCCTTGATCGCCGCCTGGCGCGCCGCGATGATGTCGCCGAGCGGCGGCCCCTGGAAGCGGTTGCGCTCGAAGGCGAACCAGACGACCGCCGTCAGGATGAAGAAGCCGACGGTGATGTAGAGCGCCCAGTCGTTCGGCGGCTGGATGCCGATGACGAAGATCAGGATCATCGACACGATCGAGAGCAGACCGAACAGCATGAAGATGCCGCGGCCCATGTTCCACGGCCCCATCTTGTCCCACTTCGGCGTCCCCCAGGCCATCATGCCGAGCACGATCGGCACGGTGAAGGAGAGGAACAGGAAGATGACGGTGCAGGACACCACGATCGTGTAGGCCGAGGTGCCGGCGACCGAGACCACCGACGAGCCCCACACGAACAGCACCGACAGGATCGAGGCTGTCCAGATCGCCGCCACGGGCGTGCGATAGGTCGGGCTGACCTTGGAAAGCGCTGCCGAGCCGGGCAGGCCGCCGTCACGCGAGAAGGCAAAGATCATGCGCGAGGCCGACGTGACGGTTGCAAGGCCGCACAGCAGCTGTGCCAGGAACACGACGAGATAGACGAACTCCTTCAGTCCGGTTCCGACGCGCTGGTCGAAGGCCCAGAAGAACACGTTCCAGCCCTGCTTGGCGGCCTCGTCCATGTTCGGGATCATCAGCACGAAGGCAGCCAGGAACAGGTAGCCGAACAGCGCCGACCAGATGACCGACATGACCATCGCGCGCGGCACGGAAGAAGCCGCCTTGATGGTTTCCTCCGACGTGTGCGCCGAGGCGTCATAGCCGGTGATCGTATAGATCGGCAGCAGGAGGCCAAGCGCGAAGACCCAGGCGTTCGAGACCTGCGGCCACACGCCGCCTCCGGCATCGCCTGAGTAGTTGTGGAAGGTGAAGAGGCGGCTGAAGTCCCAGGTCTCGGCCGAGAGCAGGCAGACCACCGCGATCAGGATCGAGCCGAAGAAGATCAGATAGCCCGAAAAGTCGGTGAGCTTTGCCGTCAACTTGATGCCCAGATGGTTGATCAGCGCCTGCGCGCCTGTGATGATGACCAGGAAGATCGTCTGGGTGGTCAGATTGTTTTCAATGCCCAGCGTCGGCCCGAAAGCGCCGACGAAGAAAGTCCAGGTGCCGACATTGATGGCGCCGAGCACGGTGATCAGGCCAAGCAGGTTAAGCCAGGCGGTAACCCAGCCGGTGCCGCGATTGCCGAGGATCGAGCCCCAGTGATAGAGGCCGCCGGCCGTCGGATAGGCCGAGCTGATCTGCGACATGGCGACCGCGAAGGTGAGCGACACGAAACAGCCCACCAGCCAGCCGATTCCGATGCCGATGCCGCCGGCGCCGGAGGTCGCCTGCGCCAGCGAGTTGATGCCGCCGGACAGGATGCAGATGATGGAGAAGGAAACCGCGAAATTCGAGAAGCGGCTGAGGCGCCGCTCCAGTTCCTGGGCATAGCCCATGCTGTGGAGGACTTGTATGTCCTCAGCCTTGTCGACTTCGGTGTAGTCATTTGCTGCCATGTTGGAAGTCCCCTGTGGTTTCTTAGCTGGCCGACTGTACTGACTTTCCCATTGCGCGTTGTCGGGAGCCCCTGGCCTCCTCGGGCTCCAGATTCGAGAATATGCCTGTGAGCAGATCCGCCCATTTCCGCTGCCCGGTCTCGCCGGAGATCTCGTCGTTGCGGATTTCGATCATCGCGCAGGCAAGGCCGCGCGAGCGCGCGTGCCGTTCCAGCGTGAAATAGACGCGGTCGGCCGGCGAATAGGGTTCGTTGACGCCAACGGTGACGCCGGAGAGCCGCTTGAGCGCCGATATCAGCGGCGCGGCGAGCCGGCGATCGTCGTCATGGATGATGCCGATATGCCAGGGACGGGTCCTGCCCTTATAGACCGGCGTGAAGGAGTGCACCGACACCAGGCGCGTTTCCTGGCCGAGCGCCAGCCGCTGCTCGATGATCTCAGCGATCGTGTCGTGGAACGGACGCCACGCGAGATCGATCCGCTCCGCGCGCTGCTTGCCGGAGAGATTCGAATTGCCCGGAATGGCCGTCGCCTCGCTGACCGGCGGCACGAGGTCCGGCGCGTCGAGCGGGCGGTTGCAGTCGATCACCAGGCGCGAGATGCGGGTTTCGACCAGCGTGGCGTCGAGCGCGTCGGCCATCCGGCTGGCGACCGGCAGCGCGCCCGGATCCCAGGCGATATGCCGGGAGAGATCCTCGGCGGGCAGCCCGAGCGTTCCGAATTCGGCGGGCAGGAAGTTCGAGGCGTGATCGCAGGTGAGGACGAAGGGGCTCGAGCCGCCGGGGTTGGTCACCCTCACGGTCTCAGACGGTGCAAGGCTGGCGCGCCGTGCTTTCTCCATACTGCCGTCCCCTCGGGAGCGCTGTATCTTATGTTACGTAATTTGCCTCATTGCGCCCCTGTGAATGATTTCATACAGTTTACGCGGCTTTGTCAAACGCGGAATTCCGAAAACGGCGGCGACCGGGTCAAAGGGTGGGGAAAACGATGATCTCCAGTATTGCCGAACTGATTTCGGACCGCATCGGCACGATGCCGGCAGGCGAGCGCCGCGCCGCACAGACGCTGATTGCCAACTATCCGCTGACCGGGCTGAAGACCGTGGCCGAGTTCTCGACCGCGGCGGGAGTCTCCTCACCGACGATTCTGCGTTTCGTCGCGAGGTTAGGTTTCCAGAACTATCCCGAATTCCAGTCAGCGCTGCAGGATGAACTGGCCGCGCAATTGCAGTCGCCGGCCTCTCGCACGCTCAACTCGGCGTCGCCCGCCAATGGCGGCGCCGTTTCGCCGATGCTGGAGGCGACGCTCGACAACATGCGCGAGACGTTCCGGCACCTTACCGACAAGCAGTTGGCCGACATTGCCGCACGGCTTGCCGAGCGCCGCGGCAAGACCTTTCTGATCGGCGGCCGCTTCACCGATCCGCTCGCGCGCTACATGGCAGCCCATCTCGCCATCATCCAGCCAGACGTCTACCACCTCGCCGGCCAGGAGAGCATCTGGCGCGACCGGCTGATTGACATGGGCAAGCGCGACGTCCTGGTTATCTTCGACATCAGGCGCTACCAGGAAAGTCTGCTCCGCTTTGCCGAGAAGGCGCACCAGCGCGGCGTCCAAATCGTGCTCTTCACCGATCAGTGGCTCTCGCCGATCGCCCGCTTCGCCCGCCATGTGATCGCCGGGCGTACCGCCGTGCCTTCGGCCTGGGATTCATCCGCCGCCCTCTTTGTCGTCGCCGAAACGCTGATCGGCGCGGTTACAAGGCAGCTCGAAGCCGCCGGCGCCAAGCGCATCCGCGACCTGGAGAGCCTGCGCTAGGCAGTTCCAGGCAACGGCTTCCGTTCGGTTTTGCTTTGACCGAATGGCGGCCGGCGCCCCCCCAAATTGCGGCAAAAGATGGGGCCGAAGCGATGATCCCGCTTCACGTTACCGAGATTTAATGTGCACGTTTGCGTGATAATTGCCATAAAACGCTGATATTATGATGTGGCGTGGCCGGTATCGCTCTCACGCCGTATCGTCGCTCAGCCTGCTTCCACTTGGAACCGGCGGACGATTCTGCCGCTGGAGTGTCAATGTCGAGCTGGAAACAGATTGTTCTTGCGCTGGTGATCGTGGTTGCCGCTGCGGCCGCCTGGGCGCGCTTCTATCCCGGCGCGCCTGAGGTATTGGCACGCTGGGGTATTGACTGGGCGATTGCGGCGACGCCCCCCGCCACGGGAAGCATCGAGAGCGGTTCTGTCCGGTCCGGTCGCAATCGCGCCGGCCAGATCGTGACCATTGTCGCCTCCCCTGCCGGCACCGCCACCATCAACGACAGGCTTCAGGCGATCGGGACCGGCCGCGCCAATGCGACAGTCACTGTCAATCCATACTCTTCCGGCCGCCTCACCGAACTGCCGGTGCAGTCCGGCACCCATGTCGAAAAAGGCGATGTCATCGCCAGGCTCGATTCGGAGACGGAAGTGATTGCGCGCGACCGTGCCAAGGTCGCGCTCGACGACACCCAGGCGAAGCTCGATCGGGTCAAGTCGCTGCGAGCCTCCAATGCCGCCACGCAAGTTGCCGTCGCGGATGCCGAGGTGGCGCTCGCCAATGCCAAGCTGGCGCTGCGCGATGCCGAGCTTGCGCTCGAGCGCCGCTCTGTCGTCGCGCCTATCGAAGGCACTGTCGGTATCCTGCCGATCGCCGCCGGCAACTATGTCACCAGCCAGTCGGCGATCGCCACGCTTGACGACCGCTCGAGCATATTGGTCGATTTCTGGGTGCCGGAGCGTTTTTCCGCCGCTGTAAAGGTCGGACAGCGATTGTCAGCCACGCCGCTGGCCAACCCCAACCACGTCTATTCCGGCACGGTTTCGGCCATCGACAACCATATCGACGAGAACAGCCGCACGCTGCTCGTCAAGGCGACGATCGCCAACCCGGCGGATTCGCTGCGCGCCGGCATGTCGTTCCAGATCGCCATGAAATTCCCCGGCGACACCTATCCGGCCGTCAGCCCACTGGCCATCCAGTGGGGCACCGACGGCGCCTATATCTGGACCGTCGAAAACGGCAAGGCAAAGCGCGTGCCGGTGCGCATCATCCAGCGCAACACCGAGACGGTGCTGATCGATGCTCCCGTCGAGAGCGGTGACATGGTGGTGACCGAAGGCACGGAGAGTGTCAGCGAAGGCGGCGACGTCCGGATCGCCGGCGAGGACCGCGCCACCGCGGCCGAAGGCTCATGAGCGCCACCGGCGACCAGACCGCGGGATCGGGCCTGACCGCGCTCTTCATCCGCAGGCCGGTCATGGCCTTCGTGCTCAACACGCTCATCGCGGTCGCCGGCCTCGCAGCCTTCTGGGGCGTCGAAATCCGCGAACTGCCGGATGTCGACCGCCCGGTCATCACCGTCAACACCACCTTCGAGGGCGCGGCCGCCGAAACCGTCGACCGCGAGTTGACCGACCCGATCGAGGGCGCCGTCGCGCGCGTCTCGGGTGTCAAGTCGATCTCGTCGACTTCATCTTTCGGCCAGAGCCGCGTCACCATCGAGTTCAACGACGGCGTCGATCTCAATGTAGCCGCCTCCGATGTCCGCGATTCCGTCAGCCGCATCACCAACCAACTGCCCGAGACCGCCGATGCGCCGCGCATCGTCAAGGCCGACGCCAATTCCGACCCGGTGATGCGGCTGGCGGTCACGTCCGACACCATGTCGGTGCAGGACATGACGGTGCTGGTCCAGGACCGTATCGAGGACGAGCTCGCCGCCGTTCCAGGGGTCGCCGACGTCCAGGTATCCGGCGACCGCGACAAAATCTTCCGCATCGACGTCGACCAGAACAAGCTGGCAAGCCACGGCTTCACCGTGGCGGATTTGCGCAAGGCGCTCGCCTCCGTCGCCTTCGATTCCCCGGCCGGCTCGATCACCACCACAAACCAGGACCTCGTCGTGCGCACGACGGCCGACGTGACCACGCCGGAGGAATTCGAGAGCATCGTCATCGGCGGCGCGACGCGCATCCGCGACGTCGCCACCGTGACGCTCGGCCCCGACATCGGCCAGACCTCATTGCGCTCCGACGCCAAAACCGGCATCGGCCTCGGCATCATCCGCCAGGCGGAATCGAACACGCTCGATATATCGACCGGCGTCAGGGCCGCCGTCGAGAAACTCCAGGCAAATCTTCCGCAAGGCATGTCGATCAAGGTCACCAGCGACGATGCCGTCTTCGTCAACGGCGCGGTGCACGAGGTTGAGATCGCGCTCGCGCTTTCCGTCTCGATCGTGCTGATCGTCATCTACGCCTTCCTGCTCGACTGGCGCGCGACGCTGATCCCGGGCCTGTCGATGCCGGTCGCCATGATCGGCACCATCGCCGCGATCTATCTCGCCGGCTTTTCCATCAACATCCTGACGCTGCTGGCGCTGGTTCTGGCGACGGGCCTCGTCGTCGACGACGCCATCGTGGTGCTCGAAAATATCGTGCGCCGCCGCAACGAGGGCATGGGGCCGCGCGCGGCCGCCGTGCTCGGCACCCAGGAAGTCTTCTTCGCCGTCGTTGCCACGACGCTGACCCTGGTCGCCGTCTTCGTGCCGATCTCCTTCCTGCCGGGACAGACCGGCGGGCTCTTTCGCGAGTTCGGCTTCGTGCTGGCGATGTCGGTACTGCTCTCCTGCGTCGTGGCGCTGACGCTCTGCCCGATGCTCGCCTCGCGCATGCTGACCAGCGCCTCTCTTCACCACGAAGGCGGCAGCGGCGTGGGCGCTCGCATCGGCGGCGCATTGCATCGGCTCTACAAGCGCTGCCTGCATGCCTGCCTCGGCGCCCCCTGGATCGTAGTGCTCGTCGCTATGCTCTTCGCTGGCACCGCCTTCACTTTGTTCGGCACGATACGTCAGGAGCTGACGCCGACCGAAGACCGCGCCGTCGTTTTGCTGCGCATCAACGCGCCGCAAGGAGTCAGCCTCGACTACACGACCGAGCAGATGCGCAAGATCGAGCGGCTGATCCAGCCTTTGCGCGATTCCGGCGAGATCCGCAGCACCTTCGCGAATGCCGGCAACAACGGCGCCTACAATAGCGGTTTCATGGTGATGACGCTGGCGCCGTGGGCCGAGCGGACGCGCAGCCAGCAGGAGATCATGGCCGAGATCAGTCGCCTGACGAAGCAGGTGCCAAGCGTCCGCGTTTTCCCGGTTCAGCCCAACAGCCTTCGCATCCGCGGCGCCGGCAGCGGCCTGCAATTCGCCCTGGTCGGCAACGACCGCAAGGCGCTAAGCGCGGCGGCGGTGCAGATCGTCGAGGAGATGCGGCAGGATCCGCGCTTCCAAGCACCGCGACTTTCCGTCGACCTTACGCAGCCGCAGCTTGCCGTTGCCATCGACCGTGAGCGCGCCTCCGACCTCGGCATCGACATCACCGGGCTTGCGGACACGCTGCAGGCAATGCTCGACGGCAACGATGTCGTCGACGTCTACATCGCCGACCGCAGCTATGGCGTGAAGCTGGTCTCGACCACCAATCCAATCAACGATCCGACCGATCTGGAAAACATTTTTCTGAAAACGTCGGACGGCCGCTTCGTGCCGATGTCGACCATCGCCACGCTGACCGAGCGCGCCGTGCCGCCGTCCCTCACTCGCGAGCAGCAGCAGCCCTCGGTGGCGATCACCGCCAATCTGGGCGGCAGCTTCGCGCTCGGCGATGCGCTGACCCGCGCCGAGGAGATCGCAACACCGCTGCTGCCGTCGGACGCGCGGATCGTGCCGCTGGCCGAAGCGGCGACGCTTGGCGAGAGCAACAGCGCCATGGCGACCATTTTCGGTTTCGCGCTGGTCATCATCCTTCTGGTGCTGGCGGCCCAGTTCGAGAGCTTCGTCAGCGCCGTCATCATCATGGCGACAGTGCCGCTCGGGCTCGCCTGCGCCATCTTCGCGCTGCTTTTGTCGGGCACCAGTCTCAATGCCTACAGCCAGATCGGCCTGGTCCTCCTGGTCGGCGTCATGGCCAAGAACGGCATCCTCATCGTCGAGTTTGCCAACCAGCTGCGCGACCGCGGGCTTGGCGTGCACGAGGCGATCGAAGAGGCCGCCACCATTCGCCTTCGCCCGGTGATGATGACGATGATCTGCACCGTGCTCGGCGGCGTGCCGCTGGTGCTGGCTTCGGGCGCAGGCGCCGAGGCGCGCGTGGCGCTCGGTTGGGTGATCGTGGGCGGCCTTGGCCTGGCGACCGTCTCCACGCTCTTCCTGACCCCTGTCGCCTATCTCTTGCTTGGCCGCTTCGTCACGCCCAAGGCGCATGAGGAAGCCCGCGTGAAGCGCGAACTCGAGCAAGCCGCCTATGCCAATGTCGAGCCGGCGGAATAGTGCGCAGGCACGAGCCAGGCAGCTCAGCTACTTGCCGGTGAAATCGGGCAGCCGAATGTATGGATTGCGCTGATCGTAGGAATATCTTGGCTCGCCTTTGCCAGACGAAACGGCTCCCGCTATGAGCACTCCTTTCGGCCCAAACTGATAATCGATGCCGGCACAAAGATGCGCGAGCGTTTCATAGTCGAAGTTGCGCAATTCGCTGCCGGCTGCGAATGCAGCCGCTTTCAATGCATCCGACGAAAGCGAGCCGAGCATGCTATCGCGATAGGCCCTGACCTTGGCCTTGCTGAGCCGCGATGACTGGCATTCAGAGCCGACGACGCGCGCCAGCATGATATTTCTAATTGCGGTCGATGCTGGATCATTCAAAGAGGCCGAATATTTATTGAGAAATAGTTCGTACCCGGATCATTGGTCATCGACTTGCGCCAAATGGGCGGGAACTTGTCGGCGGCCTCGGCACTAAATGTACCTGCCATTGACACCAGGACGAATCCGACAAACCACCGTAGCCTCATAGACGCGACCTCGAGTTATTTTGATCAGGGCTTAACAAACACCTTGCCGTTCGGCTTGGCCAGCTCGTCCGACAGCCTGGCCATCGCCTCGTCCAGCGGCACCACCGCTGTCACATCCGTCGACCAGCGCCCGTCGGAAAATCTCTTCTGTGCCTCCAGCACCGCCGGGCCGAGCCGGTCGCGGAACTGCCGCATCCATTCGGCCAGCCAGAAGCCTTCGATGCGCTTGTGCTGGAAGATCAGTTGGCCGGGCTCGCGGATGACAGTCGGCTCGGCGTCGAGCCTCCCATAGACGATCCAGCGCGAGCGCTTCGGCATGGCGTTGAAGATGGCCGAGGCAAGCAGTCCGGTCACTGCGTCCAGGAAGATGCGGGGCTGCTCCGCCTTCATCACCTCGCGCAGCGCGGCCTCGAAATCCGCCGCCTTCTCGTTGAGCGCATGGGCGGCGCCCAGCCCTTTCAGCAGCGGGATCTGCTCGTCGCGGCGCACGGTGACGATCGGCCTAAAACCCTCCTCTTTCGCCAGCCCGATGATCAGCTTGCAGAGCTGGCTGGCGCCGGCAGTCATGATGAAGGCCTTCTCACCCTCCTGCTTGACGATGTCGAACATGGCTAAGGCGGTCAGCGGATTGACGATCATCGCCGCGGCGTCCTCGTCGCGCACCGTGTCGAGCAGTGGAATGCAGGAAGCCGCCTCGGCAACCGCGTATTCTGCCCAGGCGCCCCAGTTCGACACGCCGGTGGCGAAGGCGACGCGCTTGCCCGCAAGGCTTTTTGCGTATGGATCGTCGCCAGTCGAGGCCACGATTCCGACGCCCTCAAATCCGGCCGGCCGGCCCTGCACACGGGGCTGGCCGTATTGCCCTGTGATGAAGGCGATATCGGACGGGTTGATTGAGGCGAGACTGACCTTGATCAGCGCTTGTGTCGGACCAGGCGCCGGCACGGCGATGCTGCCGGGCTTCAAATAAGCCTCCATCGCCTCCGGCACGCTGGCCGAAGGCGTTTTGCTGTAGCCGTCGCCGACAAGCAGCAAGCCTCGCATTTCCGATGGAAGCGTCATGCCGGTCAGATCTTCTCCTGCGTGTATTTCCTGAGCTCGGCGCGCGCCACCTGCCGCCGGTGCACGGCGTCGGGCCCGTCGGCCAACCGCAGAGTTCTCAGATGCGTCCACGAGCGGGCGAGCGGCGTATCCTGGCTGATGCCTTGCGCGCCGAACATCTGCACCGCCTCGTCGGTGACCTTGAGCGCGACGCGCGGCGCTACCACCTTGATCTGGCTGATCCAAGGGGCCGCAGCCCGTGCATCGCCCTGGTCGATCATCCAAGCCGCCTTGAGGCACAGGAGCCTCGCCATGTCTATCTCCATGCGGCATTCGGCGACGATGTCGAAATTGGCGCCGAGCTTTGCCAGCGATTGGCCGAACGCCTCGCGCCGCACCGAACGCTGGCACAGCATCTCCAGCGCCATCTCGGCCTGGCCGATCGCACGCATGCAATGATGGATGCGGCCTGGCCCAAGCCGTCCCTGCGCGATCTCGAAGCCCCTGCCCTCGCCGAGGATCAGGTTCGCCGCCGGCACCCGCACATCCTTGAACCTCAGATGCATATGGCCATGCGGCGCGTCGTCGTCGCCATAGACCTGCATTGGCCGGAGCTTGGTGATCCCCTCGCTCTCTGCCGGCACCAAGATCATCGAATGCCGACGATGCTGCGGCTCCTCGTCCGAGCCGGTCCTCACCATGACGATATAGATGGCGCAGCGCGGGTCGCCGGCGCCGGACGCCCACCATTTCTCGCCGTTAAGCACATAGTCGTCGCCCTGCCGCTGGCAGCGCATCGAAATGTTGGTGGCATCGGATGAGGCGACGTCCGGCTCGGTCATCAGATAGGCCGAGCGGATCTTCCCTTCGAGCAGCGGCTCCAGCCATTGCCGCCTGTGCTCTTCCGAGCCGTAGCGCTCCAGCACTTCCATATTGCCGGTATCGGGCGCCGAGCAGTTGAAGGTCTCGGCGCCGAGATGCGCCTTGCCCATCTCCTCCGCCAAGTAGGCATATTCGACCGTCGACAGGCCGTAGCCGCGCTTGGAATCGGTCAGCCAGAAGTTCCACAGCCCGCGCTCCCGCGCCGTCTTCTTCAGCCCTTCGAGGATTTCAGTCTGCCTGGCCGTGTAAGTCCAGCGGTCACCGTTTCTGCCGACCTCGGCGAGAAACTCCTCGCCGAGCGGTGCGATCTCGTCGCGCACCATCGCGGCCACGCGCTGATGGATCGGCTTCAGCCGCTCGGTCATGCCGAGGTTCATGTCCGCCATCGGTTCCGACCCTTTCGCTTCTTTATCCGTGGCAAGGATGACCGTACTTCGGCTAGCCTTGTCAACGCGAGTCCTTCGGTTCCGGCTGGGACGAGGCGCGCGGGAGGAATTAGGATGAGCTATCTCGACAAGCTGTTCTCGGTCGTCGGCAAGACCGCGCTTGTGACCGGTGCCGCAACAGGCATCGGCCGCATGGTGGCGACCGGACTGGTGCAGGCCGGCGCCACTGTGATGATCGCCTCGCGCAAGGGCGAGGACTGTGTGCGGGTCGCCGACGAAATGAACGCTCAGGGCGGCTCCGGTCGGACCGAGGGGTTTGCCGGCGACGTGTCCAGCGAAGCGGGCATCGCCGCGCTGGTTGCCGAGGTGAAGGTCCGAACGGACCGGCTGCACATCCTGGTCAACAATGCCGGCATTTCCTGGGGCGCGCCGCTCGCAGAGTTTCCCTACCACGCCTGGACGAAGGTGTTGGGCGTCAACGTCACCGCCGTCTTCCACCTGACGCGCGAGCTCTTGCCGCTGCTCGATGCTGCAGCAAGCGACGATGACCCGGCCCGCGTGATCAATCTGGGCTCGGTGATGGGCACGCAGCCGCTGGCCGACGACGCCTATTCCTACACCGCCTCCAAGGCTGCGGTGCATCACCTGACGCGCACGCTGGCGATCGAATTCGCCGCCCGCCGCATCACCGTCAACGCCTTTGCGCCCGGTCCCTTCCAGAGTCGGATGACGGCCTTTGCCACCGCCACGGAGGAGCAGGCGAAACGTGTCGGCAGCCATGTTCCGCTCGGCCGCATCGGCGTGGCGGATGACATTGCCGGCGCAACGCTCTATTTGTGCAGCCGTGCCGGAAGCTATGTCACCGGCGCCATCCTGCCGATCGACGGCGGCCAGTCGGTGCAGCACGGGATGACATTGTTCAAGGAGTAGGACGCCCGGTTCAAGCAATCGCGATCGGGCGGGGTGCGGAGGACATCAGCGTGGAACCGATCAGTCTCGATACGCTTCTGGCCTGCGTCGGCAAGGAAGTCGGCGTGTCGCCCTGGCGCACGGTGACGCAGCGCATGATCGATCAGTTCGCCGACGCCACCGACGATCACCAGTTCATCCATTGCGATCCGGAACGGGCCGCGCGCGAGACGCCGTTCGGCGGCACCATCGCGCACGGCTTCCTGTCGCTGTCGCTGCTGTCGGCCATGACCTTCGAGACCATGCCGCCGATCGAAAACACCAAGATGGGCGTCAATCACGGCTTCGACACGCTGCGCTTCCTGGCGCCGGTGAAGACCGGCTCGCGCATCCGCACCCATTTCGTGCTGGCCGACGTCAAGGTGCGGCCTTCCGGATGGGTGCAGACGGCGCACGACGTCACCATCGAGATCGAAGGATCGAAGAAGCCGGCGCTCACCGCGCGCTGGCTGACCCTGACGCTGATCGAGCGCCAGCCCGAGACCGCATGAGCGGCGACGCCAACGCGCTCGACCAAGCAGCGCTTGCGCCTTATCTCGAAGCGCATCTGCCTGGTTTTTCCAAGCTTTGCGCGGCCGAAAAATTCAAGTCCGGACAGTCGAACCCGACCTATCTGCTGACCGCCGCCAGCGGCCGCTACGTGCTGCGCGCCAAGCCGCCGGGGCAGTTGCTGAAATCGGCGCATCAGGTCGACCGCGAATTCCGGGTCATGCAGGCGCTGAGCACGACCTCCGTGCCGGTGCCGCGCATGCTCCATCTTTCAGGCGAGATGACGCCGATCGGCCGCATGTTCTACGTGATGGAGTTCCTCGACGGGCGCATCTTCTGGGATCCGTCGCTGCCGGATACATCCGGCAATGACGAGCGTGCCGCGATCTACGACGCCATGAATGCGACCCTCGCCGCCCTGCACCAAGTCGATGTCGAGGCTGTGGGCTTAGGCGATTTCGGCAAGCCCGGCAGCTATTTCCAGCGCCAGTTCGCGCGCTGGACAAGTCAGTACCGCGCCTCCGAAACCGAAAGCATAGCCGCTATGGATCGGCTGATGACCTGGCTGGAGACGCATATGCCGGCCGATGACGGCCGGGTCTCGCTGGTGCATGGCGACTACCGATTGGACAATATGATTTTCGCCAAGGACGAGCCGAAGGTCATCGCCGTGCTCGACTGGGAACTGTCGACGCTTGGCCATCCTTTTGCCGACCTCGCCTATCAATGCATGCAATGGCGGCTGCCGCATGCGTCGGGCTTTCGCGGCCTAGACGGCATCGACCGCGCCTCGATCGGCCTGCCGTCCGAGGAGGCCTATGTCGCCGCCTATTGCCGCCGGCGCGGCATCGACGGCATCGGCAACTGGACCTTCTTCCTCGCCTTCTCCTTCTTCCGCCTGGCGGCGATCTGCCAGGGTGTCTACCGCCGCGGGCTGGACGGCAATGCCTCCAACCCGGAAAAGGCCAGGACCTATGGCGAGGCGGTGAAGCTGCTCGCCGCGCTGGCGGTGGAACTGATTGACAAGAAAAGTTGAGGGAGCCAAGCCACGGGCCCTTTCGATGGAGCGACGGTGCTGATCACCGGTGCGACAGGCGGTCTCGGCAGCGGCGCGGCCAAAGCCTTCGCCACTGAGGGCTCGCGGCCATGCGCAGGCGCTGGACGGCGGCATTAGCGCGATCTAGTTCGGAAAAAGTGGGTAGCGGCTTTCCTGTTCGGAATTAAGTAGGAACAAAGCGTTAGGGCGTATCTTGGGGAACCAGGCCGCTCCCTTGTCCGTTTCCGTACAGCGTATATAATTTTGTCAGGCAACCAACCATAAAGGCAGGCGGAAATTGCCGCTGAGCGTTCAGAAACGCCGCGAGAAACAGAAAGCCGAGCTTCGTTCCGAACTGGTCGACGCAGCTCACAAGCTTGTGCAGGAAGAGGGCTACGAAGGGCTTACCATTCGCAAGCTTGCAAAGCGGGTCGGCTACGCGCCGATGTCGGTCTATTCCTATTTTGCCGATAAGCAGGACATCCTGTTCGCGCTCGCCGAGGACGCGTTCGAAACGCTTGCCCGCCGCATCGAGGAGCACCCGGCAGACGATCCCGTTGAGGCGCTGCGGGCTGTGATGACCGAGTATGCCGCCTTCGGGCTCGGCAATCCCAATGAATACCGCACCGTCTTCATGACAGAGAAGACCCGGCTGCCGGAAGGCCGGAGCTACGAGGACATGGAACAGGGCAATCCGGCGATGAAGGTGCTGATCAAAAGGGTCGAGGCCTGCGTCGCAGCCGGCAAGCTCAAAGGCGACCCTCGCGCCATAGCCACCATGCTGTGGACCGTTGGCCACGGCACGATCTCGCTGCTGATCACCTTTCCCTTCTATCCGTTCGGCGACCCCCAGGCCTATGTGAAGCGGATGTGCGACTTCATGCTGGCCTCGTTGTCGGCGCAGGACATACCCCCGCTCACCGAAACACCGGTCAACTGCTGACCGGCTTCGCCGGCTTGACACAACGCCGGTCGCTTGATTTGCGACGCCGGTTACTCGGTTCAAGCTAATTTGTCGTACGCGTACAAATTCCCTCTTGAATTCAGCCTCCATTAACCGTATATGTACGTTGTGTCGTACATGTACGATTGGAGACGGAAAGATGAAAAAGACAATCCTCGCGCTCGCTGCCTTGCTGGCTTTCTCGGGCGCCGCTTTCGCTGGCGGGAGCCAGCCGGCCAAGCACGCCCCTGCGGCCTGCACCCAGGCTCACACCAATCAGGCGCTCGACTGCGCCGCGACCGGCTCGGTGGAAAAGCCCGATGCCGCCAACACTCAGACGACCAACGGCCCGCGGCTCGGTATCGACGTGAACCCTTGGTTCGTGCCGGGCCTCTAATCAGCGCCAAATCGCAAACGAAACCGGCGGCGCTTGGCCGCCCGTTTTCGTTTCGCCTGAAGCCCGATTTGACTGCGGCGGCGCTCTACTTCTTGTGCGACTTCATTCCAGGCAAGGTCTTGGCCCTGCCAGGCTTTGCCGGCCCGCCGGGGATGGTGGTGCTGGTAATCGACACCGGATCGCTGGCCGGGAAGGTGTCCTCGAGGCCTTCCTCGAGCTCTTCTTCCTCGATCTCGCGATCCCGCTCCAGCGAACGGACCGCCTCTGACTTCTTGGGCGACTTCGGCGCAGACTTGGACGGCATCGGCAGTCTCCTCGCAAGCCGCAGAAACGGCCCGGACCGGTGAAGGCTCCCCGAGGCCGGCCCTTCGGACCGGTTGGCGCAGGATCAGTTCGCCGCGTCGCTCGCCGCTTCCGACAGCAAAGTAAATACATAGTCCGAGAAGGAACGCCAGCATTCCACCCGGAACGTGTCTTCAGCGGTACGCAGCAGCACGATCTCGGACTTGCCGAGAATGGTGCGCGATGCTGCCCCGACTGGGAAGGCCTCGAGCGACAGGTCCTGTGGGCAACCGGAACTGACCGTCACCGCGGCCGCCGGCCCGGCAACCGAGATCGCCACATTGCGATGCGAGATGCCGACCGCGGAGTGCAGCGCCGAAACCTTGGCGCAGTCGGCCAGCGGATCGTTGCCGGCATCGTCGATGACCAGCCATTCGTCCGGCCCGAGCCATAAGGCGGTGCGCCCGCCTTTCGCCGCTGAGGTCTTCGGCTTCGACGGCAGCGTCACGCCGAGCGCCTTGGAGAGCGCGGCGACGGAAGCTTCGGGCGCGCGCAGCGAGATGCGTTCGGCCGGCGGTAAGATCTCGACCTTGACGCCCGGCGCCGACACCGCGCGCCCGGCAAGTGCCGGACGCCGTTCGGCGGCAGCTGAAGCGTCGGCGGCTTTTGTCTTGGCGGTAGCCTTAGCCATTGAGGCGCTCCCCCTTTTCGTCGACGAACACCATGCCGGTGACCTCCACCTCGATCGTGCCGTTCGGCATCGGCACATAGAGCGTCTGGCCCATGCGATCACGGCCGCCGGCGACCAGCGCCAGCGCGATCGAGCGCCCGCAGTTCTCCGACCAGTAGCTGGAGGTGACGTGGCCGATCATCTTCATCGGGATCGCCTGTTTCGGATCCTCGACGATCTGCGCGCCTTCTTCCAACACGACCTTCGGATCCTTGGCCTTCAGGCCGACCAGTTGCTTGCGGCCCTTGGCGACGAGATCCGCGCGCATCATGCCGCGGATGCCGACGAAGTCGGTCTTCTTCTTGCCGACCGCCCAGTCGAGACCGGCATCGTTCGGCGTCACCGTGCCGTCCGTATCCTGGCCGACGATGATGTAGCCCTTTTCGGCGCGCAGCACGTGCATCGTTTCGGTGCCGTAAGCGGTCGCGCCATGCTTCTGGCCTTCGGCCCACAGCGCTTCCCACACCGCTTCGCCATAGTCGGCCGGCACGTTGACCTCGAAGCCGCGCTCGCCGGTGAAAGACATGCGGAACAGCCGCGTCGGCACGCCGCAGATCTTACCTTCTCGCACCGACATATGCGGCAGTGCCTCGTCCGACATGTCGATGCCTTCGACCAAAGGCTCGATGATCTTCCGCGCGCTCGGCCCCTGCACGGCGATCACCGCCCATTGCTCGGTGATCGAGGTCAGCCAGACATTGAGATGCGGGAACTCGGTCTGGAGATAATCCTCCATGTGATGCATGACACGCGGCGCGCCGCCGGTGGTCGTCGTCACATGGAAGCGGTCCGGCGCCAGCCTGCCGACGACGCCGTCATCATAGATGAAGCCGTCCTCGCGCAGCATGATGCCGTAGCGGCAGCGGCCGGGCTCCAGCTTCTCCCACGGGTTGGTGTAGAGCAGCTCCATGAACTTCGCCGCATCCGGCCCGACCACCTCGATCTTGCCGAGCGTGGAGGCGTCGAACAGGCCGGCCGCTTTGCGCACCGTCACGCATTCGCGGTTGACAGCGGCGTGCATGTCCTCGCCGGCTTTTGGGAAATACCAGGCGCGCTTCCACTGGCCGACATCCTCGAACACGGCACCTTGGGCGGCCGCCCAGCCATGCGTCGCCGTGCGGCGCGTCGGGTCGAACAGCGCGCCACGCGCATGGCCGACGATCGAGCCGAAGGTGACCGGGGTATAGGGCGCGCGGAACGTGGTGAGACCGACCTGCGGGATCGGCTTGCCGAGCGTCTCGGCGGCGATCGCCAGGCCGTGCATGTTCGACGTCTTACCCTGGTCGGTCGCCATGCCGTTGGTGGTGAAGCGCTTGACGTGCTCGATCGAGTGCATGCCCTCATGCACCGCCTGGCGAATGTCCTTGGCGGTGACATCGTTCTGAAAATCGACGAAGGCCTTGACCGTGGTGCCCGGCCCGGCGCCGGGCGCAGCGCCAAGCATGCCGCGTGACCAGCTTTCACTGGCATCGACCTTTGGCTTGGCGCCCTTGCCCATCTTGCCGCTGGAATCCTTGCCGCCGGCGTCCCTTGCCGCCTGGGCGCCTGCCGCATAGGCCTCGTCGACCGTTGCCTCCAAACCGTCCGTGCCGTTGCAGGCGCCGACCGAGACGCAGTCCTGCGCATAGGTCCCCGGCACGAAGCGTCGCGCCTCCTCGTTGAAGGCGACTTTGCCGCGCGACTGCGAGAACAGATGCACCGACGGCGTCCAGCCGGCGGACATCAGGATGGCGTCGACCGCGATCCTGCGCTCGCCGCCGCCGTTCTTCGGCTGCACCGTCATCGACGATACGCGCAGCTTGCCGCCGGCGCTAACCACAGCGCGACCGAAATTGATCTCGATGCCGAGGCTCCTCGCTTCGTCGATCACCGCCCCCGACGGGTTGTCGCGCAGGTCGACGATGGCAGCGACATTGACGCCGGCCTTCCTCAGGTCGATCGCGGCCGCGTAGGCCGAGTCGTTTGCCGTATAGACGCCGACATTCCTACCGACCGCCACGCCATAGTGGTTGAGGTAGGTGCGCGCCGCCGATGCCAGCATGACGCCCGGCCGGTCGTTGTTGGCGAACACCATGTGCCGCTCGATGGCGCCGGTCGCGAGCACGACCCGTTTGGCGCGAACCTGCCACAGGCGCTCGCGCGCCAGCTCCCGGCCGGGGCTCTTGAGATGGTCGCTGACCCGCTCGACCAGGCCGACGAAGTTCTGCGCGTAGTACCCGAAAGCTGTCGTGCGCGACAGCACTCGGACATTGTCCATCGCCTTGAGTTTGGCGATCGCGGCTTGTGCCCAGGCAAAGCCGTCCTCGCCATCGATCCTGGCGCCGCTCTCGAAGCGCAGGCTGCCGCCGAATTCGGCCTGCTCGTCGGCGAGGATCACCCGCACGCCGGTTTCGGCTGCGGCAAGCGCCGCAGTGATGCCGGCCGCACCGCCGCCCAGCACCAGCACGTCGCAATGCGCGTAGCGCGCCGCATAATGGTCGGGATCCGGCCGGTCGGGGGAAACGCCAAGGCCGGCCGTCGCGCGGATCTTCGGCTCATAGAAGTTCAACCAGGCCGACTTCGGCCACATGAAGGTCTTGTAGTAGAAGCCGGCCGAGAACATCGGCGAGGCAATGTCGTTGACCGCGCCGACATCGAAGGCGAGCGAGGGCCAGCGGTTCTGCGAATGGGCGGTCAGCCCGTCATAGAGCTCCTGCACGGTCGCGCGCACATTCGGCGTCTTGCGCGCGTCGTCGCGCACGATCTGCACCAGCGCGTTGGGCTCTTCCGCGCCGGCCGACAGGAAGCCGCGCGGCCTATGGTATTTGAAGGATCGGCCGACCAGATGGACGCCGTTGGCGAGCAAGGCCGAGGCCAGCGTGTCGCCTTCGATGCCGAGATAGGACTTGCCGTCGAAGCTGAACGAGGCTGTCTTGGCCTGGCTGAGGCGCCCGGCGCCGGAGATGCGGAACGACGCGTTCATTTCGAGGCTCCAGGCAGCTTCGCGGGCTTCGGCTCGCCGGCCTTGTAGGTCATGACGAACTTGTCGGTGACGGTGTCGCGCACGGCGTTGAAGAAGCGGGCGCAGCCATGGATATGCCGCCAGCGCTCATAGATGACGCCTTTCGGGTTCGAGCGGATGAAGAAGAATTTCTCGAAATCGTCTTCGCTTTCGGCGGCAATGTTGGTCGGGCGCGCGATATGCGCCTCGCCGGCATTGCGGAACTCGAGTTCCGGGCGCTCTTCCTCGCAATAGGGACAGCGGATGAGAAGCATCTAGGTTGATCCTACAATTCGCCATGGCCGACGCGGGCGCCGGCCGGTTGATCGCAAAGCTTCTGGCAGGCCATCTCGGCCATCATCAATGCGCCACCGCCGCCGCCGCCGCTTCGTCGATGAGACGACCGGTGCGGAAGCGCTCGAGCGTGAAGGGCGCGTTGATAGGGTGCGGGTCGTCCCTGGCGATGGTGTGGGCAAAGACGTTGCCCGAACCTGGCGTCGCCTTGAAGCCCCCCGTGCCCCAGCCGCAATTGACATAGAGGCCCTTGACCGGCGTCTTAGCCAGTATCGGCGAGCGATCGGGGGTCACGTCGACGATGCCGCCCCAGGAGCGCAGCATCTTCATGCGGGTGAAGATCGGGAACATTTCGCAGATGGCGTCGAGCGTGTGCTGCAGGATGTGCAGGCCGCCGGTTTGCGAATAGGAGATATACTGGTCGGTGCCGGCGCCGATGACCAGCTCGCCCTTGTCCGACTGCGAGATATAGGCGTGCACCGTGTTCGACATGATGACGCATGGCACCACCGGCTTGACCGGCTCCGAGACCAGCGCCTGCAACGGATAACTCTCCAACGGCATGCGCACGCCGGCCATATCCATGATGACCGACGAATGGCCGGCAGCGACGACGCCGACCTTCTTGGCGCCGATGAAGCCGCGCGTCGTCTCGACGCCGGTGACCGCGCCGTTGGCCGCACGCTTGACGCCGGTGACCTCGCAGTTCTGGATGATGTGCACGCCGCGCGCCGAGGCGCCGCGCGCATAACCCCAGGCGACCGCATCGTGGCGCGCCGTGCCGCCGCGGCGCTGCAGCGCGGCACCCATGACCGGATAGCGCGCCTCCTTGGAAATGTTGAGCGGCGGACAGAACTCCTTCGCCTGTTCCGGCGTCAGCCACTCATTGTCGATGCCGTTGAGGCGGTTGGCATGGATGTGGCGCTTGAACACCTGGACGTCATGCACATTGTGCGCGAGCATCATGACGCCGCGCGCCGAATACATGACGTTGTAGTTGAGCTCCTGGCTCAGTCCGTCCCACAATTTCAGCGCATGGTCGTAGATGCCGGCGCTTTCGTCATAGAGATAGTTGGAGCGGATGATGGTGGTGTTGCGGCCGGTGTTGCCGCCCCCGAGCCAGCCCTTTTCCAGCACCGCGACATTGGTGATGCCGTGCTCGGTCGCCAGATAATAGGCGGTGGCCAGGCCGTGGCCGCCGGCGCCGACGATGATGACGTCATATTCCTTCTTCGGCTCGGGTGAGGTCCATTGCTCTTCCCAGCCCTTGTGGCCGCGCATCGCCTCGCGGGCAATGGCGAATACGGAGTATTTCTTCACGTTCAGCCTCGCGCCAAAAATCGCGGATCTCGGCCGGGCATTCCCCGGCGCGCGTGGTTGTATCACTAGCGAAAGCGTGCAGTCACCCTTGCGCTGTTTGCGACGGCGCTTGCCGTTTTGCGCCGCGGCTGCGCGGCGCATGCCCGACAACTTGCATTCCGATCGGCAAGTCAGCTTTCGGGTGGCTGCCGAAATGCCGATTTGCGACCAAGCATCCCACCACCGGCTGGACCGGCATAGAGAAAGGATGAGAAATGTTCGCACTCACCGAAAAGGTCGCCATCGTCACCGGCGCCAGCTCCGGCATCGGCCGCGCTACGGCCAGTCTGTTCGCCGAGCAGGGCGCCAGTGTCGTCGTCGCGGCGCGCCGCCGGGCCGAGCTCGATGCGCTCGTCGGCGAAATCGAGACGGCCGGTGGAACCGCAATTGCACTCGCCGGCGATGTCCGGGACGAAGCCTATGCCAGAGCTCTGGTCGAGCTTGCGGTCGAAAGGTTCGGCGGCCTCGACATTGCCTTCAACAATGCGGGCGCCGTCGGCTTGATGGCGCCGGTACCGGAGATGGCGCCGGCGACTTGGCACGACACGATCGACACCAATTTGACCAGCGCCTTCCTCGCCGCCAGGCACCAGATCCCGGCGATGCTGGAGCGCGGGGGCGGCTCGCTGATCTTCACCTCGAGCTTCGTCGGCTATACCGCCGGCATGCCGGGCATGGCCGCCTATGCCGCCGCCAAGGCGGGGCTGATCGGGCTGACGCAGGTGCTGGCCGCCGAATACGGCCCGAAAGGGCTGCGCGTCAACGCGCTGCTGCCCGGCGGCACCGACACGCCCGCAGCGACGTTCAAGACGCCGGAGTCGCGAACATTCGTCGAAAACCTGCATGCCTTGAAGCGTGTGGCCCGGCCCGAGGAGATCGCCCGCTCAGCGCTCTACCTTGCCTCGGACACCTCAAGCTTCACCACCGGCGCGGCGCTGTTTGCCGATGGTGGCGTCTCGATCAATCGGACGTGACGTCGGCAGCCATGCTCATCCGCTGAAATAGCGCGACGGGGCCTTGCATTCCGGTCCGTTTTGACGATTTGGTTTCCCGTCGAAAACGGACCGGAACGATGCTGCTGATCAGAACCTATGTCGCTCAGAGCGCTATCGAAGGCGTCGGTGTTTTCGCCGCCGAGCCGGTCAGGAAAGGCGCCTCCATCTGGCGGCTCGATCCCGATTTCGACCGGCTGATCCCGATGGAGAAATACGAGAAGGCGCCGCCGCATCTCAAGGAATTGCTCGACCGCTACGCCTATCCGAGCCCGGACAAGCCGGGTTTCATGGTATATGAGGTCGACAATGGCCGCTTCATGAACCATTCCGAGCGGCCGAACACGGATTTCTCCCAATACGGTGGCGCCACAGCGACCCGGGATATCGCGGCCGGCGAGGAAATCACTTGCGACTATGGCGAATTCTTTGAGGATTTCGCCCGTCTGCATCTGGCGACCGCCTAAGGCTCAGACCGGCAAGGCACGGCGCTCGGACTTCCGATCGCGGTTTCCTGCAATCAACGGTGGACAGCACGGCCTGATTCTGCTATCAGCCGGCACAATTCGCGGTGCAGGTCACTGCGGAGGCATGCGGCTATGGGCTGCTTGCCTGAGATTTCAAACCCGAAGACAGGATTGCACGTGCAGGTACTCGTCCGCGACAACAACGTTGATCAGGCGCTTCGCGCGCTGAAGAAGAAGATGCAGCGCGAAGGTATTTTCCGCGAAATGAAGATGCGCGGTCACTACGAAAAGCCGTCCGAGAAGCGTGCCCGCGAGAAGGCGGAAGCCGTCCGCCGCGCCCGCAAGCTGGCCCGCAAGCGCGCCCAGCGCGAAGGCCTGCTGCCGATGACCCCGCGCCCGGCTCCGGCTGGTGCTGCCGGCGCATCGCGTTCGCCGCGCTGATACCGTCAATTTTTCGTCCTTTTCGAAGGATACCGAGGGTGGCGCGATGCGGAATCGCCGCCACCTTTTTGTTTATGCGTTCGAGCCGGTTCGGAGAGGGAACGGACCTGACGGCGCGGCGCCAGTGAGGACTGAGATGAACGCAATTACCGTGGAGCGCAGAACCGCTTTTCGCGGCTTCGCCCTGACGGCGGCCCTGCTTTCGGGCCTGACCCTTGCAGCATGCCAGACGGCCCCGACCGGGGAGTTCAACAATATCGACAAGGCGCAAGGCTCGACCGAGAACATCTCCTCGCTGTCGGCTGTCATCCAGCGCAATCCTCAGGATCCCGAGGGTTACAATGTGCGCGGCTCGGCCTATGGCCGCGGCGGCCAGTACCAGGCGGCGCTCAAGGATTTCGACACCGCCATCCAGCTCAATCCGAACTTCTATCAGGCCTATTCGAACCGGGCGCTCATCCAGCGTTTCCTCGGCAACCAGCAAGCAGCGCTTGCCGACTATAACCGCTCGATCCAAATCAACGCCAACTACGACGCCGCCTATATCGGCCGCGGCAATCTCTATCGCAAGGCCGGCCGCGTCAACGACGCCTTCAACGATTTCCAGAAGGCGATCCAACTCGACACGACCGACGCCCGCGCCTACCACAATCGCGGCCTGATCTATCAGAGCCAGGGCCAGCACAAGTTCGCCATCGAGGATTTCTCGACCGCCATCTCGCTGGCGCCGGACGCAGCCGAGCCCTACAACGGCCGCGGCCTGTCCTATCTGGCCATGAATGACGAGGACAACGCCTTCGCCGACTTCAACATGGCCATCAAGCTCGACGGCAAGAACGCCGAGGCCTGGGCCAACCAGGCGCTGATCTACGAGCGACGCGGCGACAAGGAAAGGGCGGCCAAGTCCTACCGCGAGGCTGTCCACC
The DNA here is from genome assembly GCF_002294795.1 of Mesorhizobium sp. WSM3866. Taxonomy (NCBI): domain Bacteria; kingdom Pseudomonadati; phylum Pseudomonadota; class Alphaproteobacteria; order Hyphomicrobiales; family Phyllobacteriaceae; genus Mesorhizobium; species Mesorhizobium sp. WSM3866. The sequence continues at coordinate 299,342 of NZ_NSGC01000004.1, forward strand.
TCGACCCGAATTACCAACCCGCCAAGGACGGCCTGTCGCGCACCTCGGCCGGCGCCAGCTGATCGGAAGCTAAGGCCGCCCGCGGGTCCGGTCGCCCGCGATGGGTCTATTGCGGCGCTGACACGCCGATGTGGCCGTCAGCCGCCAACGGCGATGCGTTGGCTCGCCATGCTCGCGCCAAGTTTTGGGCGGAACGCTCCTCGCACCTCGACCGTTTAACCGGGGCCGTTTGTTGCGAAAGGACATTTCCGATGATCAAGACACTTGCCTGTGCCGCCGCCGCGCTTGCCGCCACGGTCCTCGCTTCTCCGGTCAGCGCCGGCACACTCCGGCTCGGCACGCTCGATTGCACCATCGACGGGGGCACCGGTTACGTCATCACCTCCAACAAGGGCGTGTCCTGCGTCTTCCGCCCCTATCATCACGGCCCGGCCGAGCTCTATACGGGCATGATCTCCAAGCTGGGCGTCGATATCGGCCGGACGCATCAAGGTCAGCTTGTCTGGGCAGTTCTCGCCGCCACCCGCCACCATGACTCGGGCGATCTCGCCGGCAGCTATTACGGCGTCAACGCGGAGGCGAGCGTCGTGACCGGCGGCGGCGCCAATCTTTTGGTCGGTGGCCTGGACGGCGCCTTCATGCTCGAGCCGCTGAGTGTCCAGGCACAGACCGGCGTCAACCTCGCTGTTGCCGTGGCTTCGCTGGACCTCGTCCACTCCTATAAGTGAAATTTCAAATCAATTAGCACCGATACGGCCCGGGACGCTCGTTCCCGGGCCGAATTTTTAGCGCGCTGCTCGCCGATATCGCCGAAAATGCTCTTGAGCTCAACTGCGCTTGAGGTTCTACAAGCCCTGCCGAACTGGATCTGGCGCTTCGTTCGCAATGCGGATGAGGTTGCGGAAAACAAGCGGGAGATCGACGTGACGGCAGCAGGCGGCGGCAAGGTGGCCGGCAACAAGGTGGACTGGCGAGCACTGTGGGCAAGCGGCGACCTGGCGCGTTTCTGCTTTGTCAGTCTCGGCATCCTGCTGCATGCCACCAATGAGACTATGGTGGCGACGGTGATGCCGGCCATGGTCGGCGAGCTGGCCGGCGTGCAGCTGGTTGGCTGGTCGCTGGCGATCTATGAGCTCGGCGCCATCGTCGCGGGTGCGGCCGCCGGGCGGCTGGTGAGCTATGTCGCGCTGCGCTCCAACATGATGATCGCCGCCCTGCTCTACGCAGCAGGCGCGCTGATCTGCGCGACGGCACCCTCCATGCCGTTCTTCCTCGCCGGGCGGCTGGTCGAGGGACTTGGCGGCGGCGCGCTGGTGTCGCTCGCCTTCGTTTCGGTCGAGCGTCTCTTTCCGCGCAACATCTGGCCGCAGCTCTTCGGCATCATGTCGGCGATCTGGGGCGTCGCCGCCTTCAGCGGACCGATGCTCGGCGCTGTTATGACCGAGTTCCTGTCGTGGCGCTGGGCCTTTGGCGTCTTCACTTTCGGCGGCGCGGCGATGGCGCTGGCGAGCTTTATCGTGCTGGACACGCCGGAGGCGACGAGGCCGCAGGCGGGCAGCGGCACGGCGCCGCCCTTTCCCTATCCGGCGCTTGCCTGTCTCGCCATCGCCGTCGTGCTGATCGCTGCCGCCGGCATCGACATCGCCCTGCTGCGCTCGTCGCTGCTGCTGGCCGTCGGGCTGATCGGCCTGGCGCTTTTCTTCCGCATCGATGCCCGCAGGCCGCGCTCGCGCCTGTTTCCGGCACCTTTGTTCTCATGGCGCTCGCCGCTTGGCTCAGGCATGACGATGGTTGCGGCCTTCTCGGTAGCGACCTGCACGTTCACCATTTACGGGCCGCTGCTGCTCACCACGCTGCACGGCATTCCGATCCTGACCACCGGCTATATCATCGCCGCCGAATCCATCGCCTGGTCGATCCTGTCGATCCTCATCGCCAATGCGCCGCTGGAACGCGAAAGACTGATCATCGTCGTCGGCGCGCTGATGATCGCCTCCGGTCTTGCCAGTTTCGCCTACGCCATCCCCGCAGGTTCGATCCCGCTGATCCTGCTCTGCGCTCTGCTGCAGGGCGGCGGCTTCGGCGTCTGCTGGCCGTTCTTGACGCGCGTCATCGTCGCTTCGGCCCGCGACGGCGAGCAGACGATCGCTTCCGCCGCCGTGCCGACCATGCAGCGGATCGGCTACGCGGTGGGCGCGGCCCTTGCCGGCATCGTCGCCAACGCCAGCGGCTTCTCGCAAGGCCTCAATCGTGACGCGGCTGCAGGCGTGGCCGGCTGGCTCTTCCTCGCCTTCGTGCCGCTTGGGATCCTTGGCTGCATCGCCGCGCTGCGGATCGCGCTGCCGCCAATGCGACCGCAGGCAGCGGCCAGCTAAACCACTGTCGTTTTCAGCCGCTCGGCAATCGATGCGGCGAGCCGTGTCGCCACCTCGTCCTTGCCCATCTCCGGCCACTCCTCGACGCCCGTGCGCGAGACGATGCGCACCTTGTTGCGATCGCCGCCCATAACGCCGGAAGGGCCGATGCCGCTGCCATGCGAGACGTCGTTCGCGACGATGAGATCGGCGCCCTTCTTCCTGAGCTTGGCCTCGGCGTTGCCGATGAGGTCCTGCGTCTCGGCGGCAAAGCCGACGACAAGACCGGGCCTCTGCGCATGATGGCCGACGCCCGCGAGGATGTCGGGATTCTCGACCATCTTGAGCGACGGCGGGCCCTTCCCCGCCACCTTCTTGATCTTTTCACCGGCGGCATTCGCGGTGCGCCAGTCGGCGACGGCCGCGACGAAAACAGCCGCGTCCGCCGGCAAAAGGCTCTCGACCGCTTCCTTCATCTCGGCCGCTGTTTCCACATGAGTGGTCTTCACCCCGGCCGGATCGGCGATGTTGACCGGACCGGACACGAGCCGGACATCGGCGCCGAGCTTCGCCAGTGCCGCCGCGATAGCATGGCCCTGCTTGCCGGACGAACGGTTGGCGATGTAGCGCACCGGATCGATCGGCTCATGCGTCGGCCCCGAGGTGACGATGATCTTGCGGCCCGCAAGCGGCTTCGGCTTCTCGCCGAGCATCGCCTCGATCGCGGCCACGATTTCCAGCGGCTCGGCCATGCGGCCTTCGCCCGCCTCGTTGCTTTCCGCCATCTCGCCCTTGGCCGGCCCGACAAAGGCGATGCCATCCTTCTGCAGGGTCGCCCGGTTGCGCCGCGTTGCCGGATGCGACCACATCTTCGGATTCATCGCCGGCGCCATCAGCACTTTCTTGTCGGTCGCAAGCAGCACCGTCGAGGCAAGATCATTGGCATGGCCGTTGGCGAGCTTCGCCATCAGGTCGGCGGTGGCCGGCGCCACGACCAGCAGATCGGCCTCGCGCGACAGCCTTATGTGGCCGACATCGTGCTCGTCATTGCGGTCGAAGAGTTCGGTGAAAACATGGTCGGCCGAAAGCGCGCCGACGGACAGCGTGGTGACGAATTCCTGCGCGGCTGATGTCATTACCACCCGGACAGAAGCGCCGCGCTCGCGCAGGCGCCGGATCAAATCGAGCGATTTATAGGCGGCGATGCCGCCGCCGATGACGAGAAGGACGCGCTTGCCGGAGAGCGTTCCGCGAACTGATGGCCTGCCGGGCATGTCGGCGATAGGCGGTGCTTGCTGGCCGGGGCCGGTCAGCGCACGCAGCGTCTTCTCGATCTGGTCGATGCGGTCGGCCTGCCCTGCCCGGCCCTCAACCGCCGCCCTGATCATCGCCCGGGCCTGCTCCTCCATCGAGCAGCCATTTTCGGCAGCCAATTGGCGCAGCAGGTCCTTAACTCCATCGTCAAGGTTGCGGATCGTGATGCTGGCCATCTGATTGCACCCGCCTCAAACTAGCGCCGGCAATGATAGCAATGCAATCAAAACGCAGCAAGGCGGCGGGCGGTCAGAAAATCCGCCACGCGATGTAAATCAGCGTCAGCGCAATGGTCCACAGCGCCACGCGGCCGGAGCGGGTGTGGCGCGCCTCCGCCTTGCCGATCGCGCGCGCGGTCGCCTCGTCGAAGCGCAGGCCGTGCTCCGCCATCAGGTCGATCTCACGCGACAGCCGCTCGGTGCGAACCGCAATGTCCGGCGCCTGCCTCGCCAGCGAGATCAAGGCCTTGCCGGCGTCCCGCGCGTCCGAGAGCACGCCGCGCGGGCCGAGATTGCCCGCGATCCAGTCGCTGACCACCGGCTCCGAAGTCTTCCACATGTTGAACGCCGGATCGAGCGTGCGGGCGACGCCTTCGACCACCACCATGGTCTTTTGCAAAAGCACCAGCTCGGTCCGCGTCGCCATGTCGAAGAGGTCGGTGACCTCGAACAGCAGCGTCAGAAGCTTGGCCATCGAGATCGTGTCGGCCGACTGGCCGTGGATCGGCTCGCCGATGGCGCGGATCGCCTGCGCGAAGGCCGAGACATTGTGCTGGCGCGGCACATAGCCGGCCTCGAAATGCACCTCGGCGACGCGCCGGTAGTCGCGCACGATGAAGCCGTAGAGGATCTCGGCCAGAAAACGCCGCTCCTTCTTGCCGAGCCTGCCGGCGATGCCGAGATCGACGGCAACGATGGTGCCGTCCGGTTCGACGAACAGGTTGCCCGGATGCATGTCGGCATGGAAGAAGCCGTCGCGCAGCGTGTGCCTGAGGAAGGACTGGACGAGATTGGCTGCGATCGCCTTGAGGTCGTGTCCGGCGGCGGCAAGGCCGGTCAGATCGTTCATCTTGACGCCGTCGATCCACTCCATGGTGATCACGTCGCGGCCGGTCCGCTCCCAATCGACCGCCGGCACGCGGAAGCCCGGATCATCCTTGGTGTTCTCAGCGAGCTCGGAAAACGCGGCCGCTTCGAGCCGCATGTCCATCTCGACCTTGGTGGTCTGCGCCAGCGTCTGGGTCACCTCGATCGGCCGCAGGCGCCGCGAGGAGGGGATGTACTTCTCCTGCAGGCGGGCGGCGAGGAAGTAGCTCTCGAGATCCTGGAAGAAGCGATGGCGCACGCCGGGGCGGATGACCTTCACCGCGACCCGTGAAGCCTTTCCGTCGCGAACGACTTCGGCGCCGTGCACCTGGGCGATCGATGCCGCCGCGACCGGCTCGCCGAAGGTTGCGTAGAGATCCTCGATCCTGCGCCCGAGCGAGGCTTCGATCGCCGCGACCGCTTCCGCCCTCGGAAAGGTGTGCATCTTGTCCTGCAGCAGCGCAAGGTCGACCGCCATGTCGTTGCCGACGACGTCGGGCCGCGTGGCGAGGAACTGGCCGAGCTTCACATAGGATGGCCCCAGCCGCACCACCGCCTGCGCCAGCCGGTCGCCGCGCAGATGGCTTCGGGCGCGGCGGCGAGTGAGCACGCGCGCCAGCCGCCAGCCGAGCTTCGGCATACCGGAAAGCTCTTCGCCGGGCAGCGCCGCGACGACGCCCTCGCGGACCAGCACCCAGCCGGCCCTGGCGAGCCGGAAGCCGGCGCCAACGCTGGTCATCGGACGCCCTGCCTCAAAGCTTCCAGCCCGAATGGAGCGCCGCGATGCCCCCCGAATAGTTGCGGAAAGTAACCCGATCGAAGCCGGCCCGACCAATCATCGCGGCGAAGTTCTGCTGGTTGGGGAACTTGCGGATCGATTCGACCAGATAGGAATAGGGCTCGTCGTCGCCGGTCACCGCCCTGCCGATTTTGGGGATGGCGTTGAACGACCAAGCCTCGTAGGCCTTGTCGAGCAGCGGCATGTCGACCTCGGAAAACTCCAGGCATAGGAAGCGCCCGCCGCGCTTCAGCACACGAAAAGCTTCGCTCAGCGCCACATCGATGCGCGGCACGTTGCGGATGCCGAACGCGATCGTATACGCATCGAACGTGCCGTCCTCGAACGGCAGCGCTTCGGCATTGGCCTCGACGAAATCGGTGTTTTCCGAGAGGCCTTTCTTTTCGGCCCTGTCGCGGCCGACGTCGAGCATCGAGCCGTTGATGTCGAGCACCGTGGCATGCGCATGGCGCTGGCTTGCCTCGATGATGCGAAAGGCGATGTCGCCGGTGCCGCCGGCGACGTCGAGCACCTTCCAGCCCGGCCGTTTCGGGGGGTTGAGCCACGCGACCATCGCGTCCTTCCACAGCCGGTGCAACCCACCCGACATCAGATCGTTCATCAGGTCGTATCGATTGGCCACCTTGTGAAAGACGTCATTGACGAGCGACTGCTTGTCGCCCGCGCCAACCTTCCTGAAACCATAGGAGGTTTCCATGCCGCCCGCGGCCGTGGTTCTCTCAACTGACATTATTTCGATCCGCCATAAAACCGGCGGGACCATAGCCGATCGATGGGGCGGGCGCTATTGTCCAAGGCGCGGTTTTCGGCCGCGCTTTCAGAACGGGTCGGGGAAGAGTTTGCCACGATTTTCCACCCGGAATCGGCGCCACGACAGAAGAATACCGCACGGGATGGCCGCATGATCTTGAAAGCCGAATTGCACTGCCACATCGAAGGGGCAGCGGCGCCCGACCTCGTCGTCAGCCAGGCCCGCAAATACGGCAAGGACCCTTCGCCCTACATCCAGAACGGCTCTTTCGTCTGGCACGATTTCACGTCTTTCCTCGCCGCCTATGATTTTGCTTCCGACCTGTTCCGCACCGAGGAGGATTACGCCCGTCTGACCGATCATTATCTCACCAGCCTCGCCCGCGACGGCGCCATCTATTCCGAGGTCTTCACCTCGCCGGATCACGCGAAAAGGGCCGGGCTTTCGCCCAAGGCCTATACGGACGCGCTGGGCGAAGGCATGGCCCGCGCCAAGGCGAGGACCGGCATCGAGGGGCGCATGATCGTCACCGGCGTACGCCACGTCGGCGTCGAGGCGATCGAGCAGGCGGCGCGCTTTGCGGCGCGCTGCGGCCATCCGCTGGTCACCGGCTTCGGCGTCGCCGGCGACGAGCGCATCGGCGATTTCGAGGACTACGTCCGTGCGTTCGAGATCGCGCGCGAGGCCGGCCTCGGCATCACCATCCACGCCGGAGAATTGATGGGCTGGGAAAGCGTGGCGGCAGCGCTCGACCATATCCGCCCGTCGCGGATCGGCCATGGCGTGCGCGCCATCGAGAACCCGGACCTCGTTCGCCGCATAGCCGCCGAGGGCGTGGTGCTGGAATGCTGCCCCGGCTCCAACATCGCGCTCAAGGTGTTCGATAGTTTCGCCACGCATCCTTTTCCGGCGTTGCGCGCGGCCGGCTGCAAGGTGACGCTCAATTCCGACGACCCGCCCTATTTCTGGACCTCGCTGAAGCGCGAATACGACATCGCCGCCGAGCATTTCGCGATGGACGACAAGGCGCTTATCGCCGTCACCAGGACGGCCATCGAGGCGGCCTTCGTCGACCGGAAGACCAAGGCGATGCTGATGAGCCGGCTCGACCCCAAAGGCCGGTGAATGGTCAATGGTGAATGGTGAATGGTGAATGGTGAATGGTGAATGGTGAATGGTGAATGGTGAATGGTGAACGTTTGCCGGCGGCTTCAGCGTGTCAACCAATCATCGGCCCATCAGGACTCGCAAACCGGCTCACTATTCACTATTCACTACTCACCATTCACTGGAGAAGACCATGCAGGGCGTCACCGTCGTCGACCACCCCCTTGTCCAGCACAAGCTGACCATCATGCGCAAGAAGGAGACCTCGACGGCAGGCTTCCGGCGGCTGCTGCGCGAAATCTCCCTGCTTCTCGGCTACGAGGTGACCCGCAACCTCGAACTGACGACCACCACGATCGAGACCCCGATCGAGGAGATGGAAGCGCCGACGCTGGAGGGCAAGAAGCTGGTTTTCGCCTCCGTGCTGCGGGCCGGCAATGGCCTGCTCGAAGGCCTGCTCGATCTGGTGCCGGCGGCGCGCGTCGCCCATATAGGCCTTTACCGCGACCATGAGACGCTCGAGGCGATCGAATATTTCTTCAAGGCGCCGAGCGACCTTGCCGACCGTCTGGTGATCGTGGTCGATCCGATGCTTGCGACCGCCAATTCCGCGATCGCGGCGATCGACAAGCTGAAGGGGCGCGGCGCCACCAACATCCGCTTCCTTTGCCTGCTTGCGGCGCCCGAAGGCATCGAGCGCTTCACCAAGGCGCATCCGGATGTCCCGATCTTCACCGCTTCGATCGACCGCCAGTTGAACGACAAGGGTTACATCATGCCTGGCCTCGGCGACGCCGGCGACCGCATGTACGGAACCAAGTGAGATCTTTTCTTAACCGGTCGTTTACGAAACGCCGTGGTTCCGGCGCGCGTTAAAGCCGAAAACACCATGTCGGCTTAAGGATCGAACCTTCACGAAGGTCGATCCATGCTGCGCAAGCTTCTTCTCCTTGGCGTCTTTGTCGGAAGCTCGGCATCGATTCCGATCGTCTATCAGTCGAACCCGCAGATGGTGGAAACCCTGCTGAGATCGGCGTTTGCTTCGAAGCCGGCGCCGCCTGAGGCTCAGCCGGACGTCAATCTCGCTTCGGTTCCAGCCAGGCCGGCGACGCCGATGCCGCTCGGCCGCCAGGTGCTGGTCAATGCCGACCAGCGCGGCCATTTCACTTCCGCCTTCAAGTTCAACGGCCGTCAGATAGACGGCATGATCGACACCGGCGCGACGCTAGTCGCGATCAACATATCGACGGCGCGCCGGATCGGCATCTCGCTCAACCAGTCGGATTTCACTCAACAGGTGAACACGGCGAACGGCGCCATCAAGGCCGCCGTGGTCACCGTCGACCGGCTGCAGATCGGCAAGATTTCCCTCGACAACGTCCAGGCGGTGGTGCTCGACGATCGAGCGCTGCAAACCAACCTGATCGGCATGAGCTTCCTGCAGCGGCTGCAGAAATACGAAGTGCAGGACGGCGCGCTGTTGCTCGTTCAATAGGCGCGATTTTACAGAGGCAGTATCCGCCTGAGCACCGTCTTTTCTGCGGTCGGCTTCGAGTGACCGACCGTATAGGCGGCGCGCACCGCGACGGCGGCAGCCTCGGCGTCGGCCTCGGTCCGCGCATGGACCAGCGCCAGCGCCTCGCCCGCATGCACCTCCGCGCCCACAGGCAGCAGCCGGGTGAGGCCGACGGAATGATCGATCTTGTCATCCGGACGGACGCGCCCGCCGCCCAGCGCAACGACGGCGAGCCCGATTTCGCGCGTCGCGATCCCGGTGACGAAGCCGTCCTCGGCCGCTTTGACCGCCGATTCCACTGCCGCCTTCGGCAGATATTTCTCCGGATTCTCGACGAAGTCGGCGGGTCCGCCGAGCGCCGTCACCATCCGCGCGAACACCGCCGCCGCGCGGCCGCCGGCGAGCGTCTCGGCCGCGCGCCTGATCCCGTCCTGGTTGGACGAGACAACTCCCGCCGATTGCAGCATCTCGGCGGCAAGCGCCAGCGTGACGTCCTCCAGCCGGCGGTCGCGGAACCGGCCGGTGAGAAAGTCGACCGCGTTCTTCACCTCGACCGCATTGCCGGCTGCCGAGGCCAGCGGCTCGTTCATGCCGGTCACCAGTGCCGAAGCGTTCAGGCCGGCGCCATTGGCGACCTCGACCAGGCTGTTCGCAAGTGCGGCCGCATCGCGCGACTTCTCCATGAAGGCGCCGTTGCCGACCTTGACGTCGAGCACAAGCGAGTCGAGCCCGGCGGCAAGCTTCTTCGACAGGATCGAAGCCGTTATCAGCGGCACCGATTCCACTGTGCCCGTCACGTCGCGGATGGCGTAGAGCCGGCGATCGGCCGGCGCCAGGTCGGCGGTCTGGCCGATGATGGCGCAGCCCGTCTCGAGCACCGTCCTGCGGAACCGCGCCAAATCCGGCCGGCTGACGTAACCGGGAATGGCATCCATCTTGTCCAGCGTGCCGCCGGTATGGCCAAGCCCGCGGCCGGAGATCATCGGCACATAAGCGCCGCAGGCCGCGACGATCGGCGCCAGCATCAGCGAGACATTGTCGCCGACGCCGCCCGTCGAATGCTTGTCAGTGACCGGTCCCGGCAAATCGGACCAGTCGAGCACGTCACCGGAATCGCGCATCGCGAGCGTCAGCGCCACTGCTTCCTCGCGACTCATGCCTTTGAGGAACACCGCCATGGCAAAGGCGCCGATCTGGCCCTCCGAGAGCGTGCCGGCCGTGATCCCCTCGATGAAGGTCGCAATCTCGGGCATCGAGAGCTTGTGGCCGTCACGCTTGCGCCGAATGATTTCCTGCGGGAGCATCAGCTTTCCGGCAAACCTTCCTCGAAGACGCGCCGCAGGATCGTCGCCAGCCGCGCGCCGCCGACCGGCGCCATGTCCTTGGTTTCCTGGTGCGAGAGTTCCGCCCCGGTCATGCCTGCCGCAAGGTTGGTGATCACCGAGCAGGCAGCGACCTTGAGGCCGAGGAAGCGGGCCAGGATCACTTCGGGCACGGTCGACATGCCGACCGCGTTGGCGCCCATGACGCGCGCCATGCGGATTTCGGCCGGCGTCTCGAAACATGGTCCGGAAAACCACATGTAGACGCCCTGATGGAGCGCGGTGCCGGTCTCCTTCGCCGCCGTCTCGATCGCCTTGCGCAAGCCGGCATCATAGGCCTCGGTGAGGCCAACGAAGCGGCGGTCGCTCGGCTCGCCGATCAGCGGATTGGAGCCGGAGAAGTTGATGTGATCGGTGATCATCATCACCGAGCCCGGTCCCATCTCGGAATCGACCGAGCCGGCGGCGTTGGTGAGGATGAGATGCGAGATGCCGATGCCGGCAAGCACCTCGAGCGCCGGGCGCATCGCGGCGGCATTGCCGTGCTCGTAATAGTGCGCGCGCCCGGAAAGCATCAGCACCGGCGTGCCGGCGAAACGCCCTGCCACCACCTCGCCGGCGTGGCCGGAGACGCCACTGCGCGGGAAGCCCGGCAATTCGGCATAGGGGATGCGCCTTGCGTCCTCCACCTGGTCGACCAGCCCACCAAGGCCGGAGCCCAGCACAAGCGCCGCGGTCGGGGCCAGCCCGTCCAGTTTCTCGACCAGATGATCCAGCGCCTCCTTCATTTCAGGATATCGCCCCTGAAGCCGTAAGGCAGCATGTCGCCCATGGTGACCGTCTCGACCACGCCGGTGTTGTCGCAGAGATAGAGTTTCGTCTCCGGCCGGCAGAATTCCGCCAGCCGCTGCCGGCAGCCGCCGCAGGGCGAGCATTTGGCCATGCGCTCGGCGATCACCGCGATCTCGGTGATCTTGCCGCCGCCGCCCATGATGTAGTGGCCGAGCGCGGTGGTCTCGGCACACCAGCCTTCCGGATAGGACGCCACCTCGATGTTGGCGCCGGTGAAGACGCGACCGTCCTCGGTGCGCAGCGCGGCGCCTACGGGAAACTTGGAATAGGGCGCATAGGCCTTGGCCATCGCCGTCCTGGCCGCTTCGAACAGATCATGCGACATTTCCTTCTTCTCTCCCACGATCTTGTTCAAATTGCCGGTTGCCGAGACGGCCCGAGCCTCAGCGTTCCTTGACATAGGGCACGCCGCCGGCGCGCGGCGGTATTGCCTTGCCGATGAAGCCGGCGAGCAGGATGACGGTGAGCACATAGGGCAGCGCCTGCATGAACTGCACCGGCACTTTGCCCAGGATCGGCAGCGGCGAGCCCTGCAAGCGGATCGATGCCGCGTCGAGGAAGCCGAACAGCAGGCAGGCGAACATCGCGTTGACCGGCTTCCATTTGGCGAAGATCAGCGCGGCAAGCGCGATATAGCCCTTGCCTGCGGTCATGTCCTTTACGAAGCCGCCATTCTGGACCATGGACAGATACGCACCGGCGACGCCGGTAAGGATACCGGTGCAGATCAGCGCCCGATAGCGCAGCCAGGCGACCGAGATGCCGGCGGTGTCGACGGCGGCCGGGTTTTCGCCCACGGCGCGCATCCTGAGACCGAAGCGGGTGCGGAACAGCACCCACCAGGTGAACGGCACCATCGCGAAGGCGAAGTAGACCAGGATCGAATGCCCGGAGATCAGCTCGGCATAAACGGGCCCGAGGATCGGCACGTTGCGAACGGCTTCGGCGCCCGGCCACACGATCGCCTCGAAGCGCTCGCCCGGCTGCAGCGCCGGCGTGCGGCCGCCCTGCTCGAACCAGGCCTGGCCGAGGATGATGGTCGAACCGGCGGCGACGAAGTTGATGGCGACTCCGGAGACGATCTGGTTGCCGCGATGCGTGATCGAGGCGAAACCGTGCACCATGGCGAAGGCGACCGAGATCAGGACGGCGGTGCCGAGACCGAAAAAGGCCGAATGGAAGACCGATGCCGCTGCAGCGCCGGCGAAGGCGCCGACCAGCATCTTGCCTTCGAGACCGATATCGAAGATGCCGGCCCGCTCTGAATAGAGGCCGGCAAGACAGGCAAGCAGCAGCGGCACCGACAGGCGGATGGTGGAATCCAGGACCTGGACGATCGCGTTGAAACTGTCCATCTCAGGCCCCCTTCCCCTTGACCGCCTGCATGCCGACCGATTTCGGGCTGACCGATGCGAACAGCGCCTGGATATAGGGCCTGAACATATGCTCCAGCGCGCCGGCGAAGAGGATGACCAACCCTTGAATGATGACGATCATGTCGCGGCTGATCGCCGGCATCTCGAAGGCAAGCTCGGCCCCGCCCTGGTAGAGCATGCCGAACAGGATCGCCGCCAGCACGATGCCGACCGGATGCAGTCTGCCCATCAGCGCGACCGCGATGCCGACATAGCCGGCGCCCGAGACGAAATCGATCGCCACATTGTGCTGGTCGCCCATCACGGGGTTGAGGGCCATCATGCCGGCCAACGCACCCGAGATCATCATCGCGGTGAGGATGATGCGGGTTTCCGAAATGCCGGCATAGCGCGCCGCTTTCGGACTATGGCCGTAGGTGCGCATCTCGTAGCCGAGCTTGGTGCGCCAGATCAGCAGCCAGACCAGGAACGCCATCGCCAGCGCCAGCAGGAAGCAGATGTTGAGCGGCGCCGAGCGGATCTTGGCGCCGAACAATTCGATCATCCAGTTGAGCTTCGGCAATTCCGCGCCGGCCAGGAAATTGCGTGTCTGCGGCGCCTGCGATCCGACCGGCTTCAGCGGACCGACCAGCAGATAGACCATCACCGAGGCGGCGATGAAGTTGAACATGATGGTGGTGATGACGATGTGCGAGCCACGCTTGGCCTGCAGATAGGCCGGGATGAAACCCCAGAGCGCGCCGAACGCCGCCGCGGCGACGATCGCCATCGGAAATATCAGCCACCAGGGCAGGACGCTGTCGAAGCTCAGGCAGACGAGCGCGATGCCGAGGCCGCCGATATAGGCCTGGCCTTCGGTGCCGATGTTGAACAGGCTGCAATGCGCCGCCACCGCCACCGACAGCCCGGTGAAGATGAAGGTCGTGGCATAGAACAAGGTGAAGGCGATGCCTGTGCCCTTGCCGAAAGCGCCTTCGACCAGGATGACGGCGGCGCGGAACGGATTTTCGCCGACCAGCATGACGACGAAGCCCGCGACGATGAAAGCAACCGACAGGTTGATCAAAGGGATCAACCCATAATCGGCCCAGGCCGGGAGCTTGGCGTAAGGCGTGCTCATTCGGCGGCCTCCTGGTGCTCGACACCGGCCATCAAGAGGCCAAGCTCGCCTTCCGTCGCTTCCGGTCCGCGTTCGCCGACGATGCGGCCGGCGAACATCACCAGGATGCGGTCGGACAGCGAGCGGATCTCGTCGAGCTCGACCGACACGACCAGCACCGCCTTGCCCTGATCGCGCATGGCGATCAGCCGCTTGTGGATGAATTCGATGGCGCCGACGTCGACGCCGCGCGTCGGCTGGCCGACGATCAGCACGCCGGGATCCTGCTCCATCTCCCTGGCCAGCACGATCTTCTGCTGGTTGCCGCCGGAGAAATTTGCGGTCTTCAGCCGCGGATTGCCGGGACGGATGTCGTATTTCTCGATCTTGTCCTTCGCGTCGGCCATGATGGCATCGACGTTGAGGAACGGTCCCTTGAGATAGCGCTCGTCGTCGTGATAGCCGAGGATCGAGTTCTCGTGCTCCTCGAAGGCGAGCACCAGCCCGACATGGTGGCGGTCTTCCGGCACATGGGCGAGACCGCGGTCGCGCAATTCGCCGGGATCGGCCTTGCCGGTCAGGTCGATTGGCTTGCCGTCGAGCATGACCTCGCCCGAGACGGCGTGCCGGATGCCGGAGATCGCCTCGAGCAGCTCCGACTGGCCGTTGCCGGCCACGCCGGCGATGCCGACGATCTCGCCGCCGCGCACGTCGAAGGAGACGTCGTCGACCATGGTGACGCCGCGTGAATCCTTGACCGTCAGGTTCTTGACCGAGAGTTTTGTCGCACCGGCCTCCGACTGGCCTTTCTCCACCCGCAACAGCACGCGCCGGCCGACCATCAGTTCGGCCAACTCGCCGACCGTCGTTTCCCTGGTCACCCTGGTCGCCACCATGGTCCCCTGGCGCATGACCGAGACCGTGTCGGTAACGGCCATGATCTCGCGCAGCTTGTGGGTGATCAGCACCACCGTTTTTCCCTGTTCCTTCAGCTGCTTGAGGATGCGGAACAGATGGTCGGCCTCGGCTGGCGTCAGAACCCCTGTCGGCTCGTCGAGGATCAGGATCTCGGCGCCGCGATAGAGCGCCTTGAGGATCTCGACGCGCTGCTGCAGGCCGACCGGCAATTCCTCGATGATGGCGTCGGGATCGACCTCGAGGCCGTATTCGCGCTCCAGCCGTTCGAGCTCGGAGCGCGCCTTGGCGATGCTGCTCTTCAACAGCGCGTCGGTCTCGGCGCCGAGGATGACGTTCTCCAGCACCGTGAAATTGTCGACCAGCATGAAATGTTGGTGCACCATGCCGATGCCGAGCGCTATCGCGTCGTTTGGGGTGTTGATCGACACCGCCTTGCCGGCGACGCGGATTTCGCCGCTGTCGGCCTGGTAGAAGCCATAGAGGATCGACATCAGCGTCGATTTGCCTGCGCCGTTCTCCCCGACAATGCCATGGATGGTGCCGCGCGTGACTTCCAGGTTGATGTCGCGGTTGGCGCGCACGGCGCCAAAACTCTTGTTGATGCCTATGAGCTCGATTGCGGCTTGCGCCATGCAGCCTGTCCCACTCGTTATTTTTTATCGCTTGGTCAAATTGCCTAGCACGACGCCCCGCCCGTGCCAATTGGCCGGAACGCCATTCACTCTCGACAAATCCCCCCGCGCTTGTCAATTTCGAAGGTGGCCGGGAGCTTCACATTCACAGAGACCGGGATGATGACGATGCCTGACGATCGGCTGACGACGCTGGAAATCCGCGCCGCCGAGCAGGAAAAGACGATCGAGGAACTGTCCGGCCAGATCGCCGAGCAGTGGACGGTGATCGAGCGCATGGAACGCAAGCTGGCCGCCCTTGCCGACCGGTTCCTGGCCCTGGAGGAGCAGGCCGCTCCCGACGTGCCGGTGACCAAGCCGCCGCACTACTGAGCCTGCAGGGGGAGCGAGCGAGTTCGAGGAGAACGGTCATGGCCGGTGAAGGAGACCGCATCGCAAGGGCCGGCGACTATGTCTTCGGCCTGATGGACGAACGGGAGCGCGCTCGCGCCGAGCGCGACCTACAGATCGATCCCGCCTTTCGCGACGCGGTGCTGCGGCTTGCCGAGCGCATGCGTGCTTTGGAGCCGCAGGGAGCGTCGGCCACGGCTTCGGATGAGCGCTGGCAGCTTATCCAGCGCCGGCTTGGCGAATTGCCGCAAATGCGGTTTGCCGGGCTGGACAAGGGCGATGCGAAGCCGCAGCCGATCGTGATCAACAAGATCGAGCGCAAGCCTTATGGCGTCGGCCTGCATTCTCTTGGCGGCCGGCTCGGCCTGGCTATCGCGCTCGCCCTGGCGGCCGCCTTCGCGCTGGGCTATCTCGCCGGCACGCTATAGGGCGCACGACATCAAAAGCATCGGCTCGCCCTCCTGCTCGAAAGCTTCCGCCGCAGTCCAGCCAAGCGCTTCGTAGAACGGTCGTGCCTGCCAGGTGTAGAGATAGAGCCGGTTAACGCCGGCCGACGCGGCGTGGCCTTCTATGGCCCTGACCAGCGCCGTGCCAACGCCCTGCCCTCGATACGCCTCGTCAACAACAAGCCCGGCGAGCCACGGCGTCAGATCATGCGCCGGGTCGATCTCGTTGCGGACGAAGAGGCAGCTTCCGATCGGCGGGCCGCCGAGGCGGGCGACGACAGCCGCCTCGAACCCGTCGCCTGCGATCAGCCGGCGAAGTCCCGCAATATCCTCTGCGAGCGTCCGCCCGGTGCCCTCAAAGAAGGCGGCCAGGCGCAGCTTGGCGATCGCCTCGACATCGCGCTCCGTCATGGCTTCGATAATCGGTTGCATGATGCTGGTCCGAAAAACAAACCGCCGGGCAAAAAGCCCGGCGGTCTAAGAAGCCTCGTTCAGTTGCCGATCAATATGGGCAGTTGTTGTCGGTGGTGTAATCGTGCACCTGGACCTTGCCGGCGATAATGTCGGCCTTGGCCTTTTCGACCGCCGCCTTCATCTCGTCCGTCACCAGCGCCTTGTTGTTGTCGTCCATGGCGTAGTCGACACCGCCTTCCTTCAGGCCGAGATTTTCGACGCCGCCCTTGAAGGTCCCGTTCTTGCCGTCCATGAAAGCCGTGTAGACGGCAACGTCCACGCGCTTCAGCATCGAGGTCAGCACCTTGCCGGGCTGCAGGCCGTTCTGGTTGGAGTCGACGCCGATGCCGAGCTTGCCGGCATCCGCGGCCGCCTGCAGCACGCCGACGCCGGTGCCGCCGGCCGCAGCATAGACGACGTCCGCGCCCTGATCGATCTGGGTCTTGGCGATCTCGCCGCCCTTGGCGGGGTCGTTCCAGGCGGCCGGGGTATCGCCGGTCATGTTCTGGATGACCTCGGTGGCCCCGGCAGACTTGGCGCCGCCGACATAACCACATTCGAACTTGCGGATCAGCGGGATGTCCATGCCTCCGACGAAGCCGACCTTCTTCGACTTCGACGCCATCGCAGCCAGAATGCCGACGAGGTAGGAGCCTTCGTTCTCCTTGAACACCAGCGAGCGGACATTGGGCAGGTCGACGGCATCGTCGATGATGGCGAAGTTGAGGTCGGTATATTCGGCCGCGACCTTCTTCAGCGCATCTTCCCAGGCAAAGCCGGCCATCACGATCGGGTTGCGGCCGTCCTCGGCGAAGCGGCGCAGCGCCTGCTCGCGCTGCGAAGCGTTGGAGACTTCGAATTCGACATAAGCGACGCCGGTTTCCTTCTTGAATTTCTCGGCGCCGTTATAGGCAGCCTCGTTGAAGGATTTGTCGAACTTGCCGCCGAGATCGTAGAGGATGGCCGGCTGGACATCCGCGGCGAAGGCCGGGAGAACCATTGCGGTTGCGGCCAGGAGGCCGAGAACGATACGTTTCATGTGATCCACACCCTGTCGGTTATTTTCCGTTGCACCGCACACCCTGCCCGGTTCTCCGGCAGGCATGCGACGTCAGGCAGGAAGTGTATGCCCCTCCCGCTCGCGGCCAATCTGGCACGGCCCGAAACAAAATTCACGTGGAATTTTGACCTGTTGGAAAAAGCGTGAAGGCCGACCGTTTCGGGCGGAGTCAGCGTCAGTTGGTCGGGGCGAATTCGTGGCGGCGCCGGCGGTAGCCGAGGGCGTAGACCAGGAACGCCAATACCGCGAACACGGCGAATCCCGGCTGGCCGAGCACCCAGGCGATGATCCCGTCCCAGACCAGCGGACTGGCATTGGCGCGCACATAGGTCTCGAACGCGGCGCGCGTGTCGGGCGATACCGCCAGCCAGCTTGCGTTGAGCGGCGTCATGACCAGCGCCGACGCCGCGACAGAGCGCGTGGTGTCGATCACCGCCATGATGACAGAAATCGACAACGCAACCATGGCCGCCAGCCGAAAGATGAAACGCAGCATCCAACGCACTCCCCGGGAACACTCCCGTCTGCCCCGCCAAACGACATAGAGCGTGCACAACCGCCACGCAATCGCGACACGTGATTTTGAGTTAGGCCCTCCGCGCCGCTTTGCGCCGGTTGACGCGCCAGATGGCGAAAATCCCGCCGCCGACGGCTCCGATGATCAGTCCGCCCAAGCCGATGAAGACAGCAAAAAACCCGCAGGCGCCCTCGAAGCAGCTCATATGGGTGGCGTCGGCGATTAGCGACCCCGCGAAAAATCCGATGCAGGCGCCGATGGCGCCACCAAGAATGATGCCGAGCAACGCGGCGACGAGCGAGACCAGGAGCGGCGGGCGTACGGCCTCGGGATTGGCATACACCGTGTCGGCGCCGGCGCCGCGCCGCAGGAGGTAGATGCAGAGCAGGCCGATGGCGATCTCGGCCACCGTGAAGCCCAGCCCTTCGGCCGAGAAGACGAAATCGGGGACAAGAAGCGTGTAGGCCTGACGCACGACGAGCCAAAGGATGATGGCGACCTGCCCGATCGTATAGTGACGCGGGAAACGCGCCGACCGGTTGAAGGCGAGGCCGAGCAGGTAAAGCCCCCACAGAATGGTCACGACGCCACCGGTCAGCCCGCCGTAGATCAGGAAGAGCACGCTTTCCGGCAGATTGAAGTCGCCGATCAGCCGCCAGCTCGAGATCAGGCCATAGGCCGAAAGCGCCATCACGATGATCAGCCACGCCACCGGGATGAAGGAGAGCCCGCTGTCGGGCCGGCCCGCGGGCTGCTGGTTGATCGATGCCATGTCAGGACGATGCCCCTCGCAAAGCCCAAGCAGTTCCGGGAACTGCGTCGTGGTTTTCCGTCCGGAGGTGCACAAAAACAACGCCTCAGGCAGTCGACAGGCGGCCAGAGCCGAAGTCAAGCGCGGGAAACTCCGCCGGCCAGCCTGTGCACAGCATTCGGCTGCATGGCAGGCCACCGAGGCAGCTTCCGTGTCATCCACGGCAAAAGCCACGGAATGACTTGGCATTCGCTTTAGGATCGACTAGATGAGCCCCGCGCCTGTTTTGCCTAGACGGCTAGAGGTGCCGGGAAAGGGTTGCCTGCCGGTTGAAGGCACCCCAAATTTAGGCCGAGAGGCCTTCCCGAGGGAGATGCATCTCCCCAACCCGCGCGGCGAAACCGGCCGACGCGACATGCAAGACGGAGAGGTGGCCGAGTGGTTGAAGGCGCACGCCTGGAAAGTGTGTTTACGGGAAACCGTAACGCGGGTTCGAATCCCGCTCTCTCCGCCATCAATTTTCCCAATACTATGATGTTTTCAAGCTGTTAGCGAAGAGGGAAGACACCTCAAAGCCGTCCGCAATTGGCTGTTAGGCAGGTGGCCGGAAAGACGTTTCGTGCGGCCCGCCCCAGAAACCGTCGCGCTATCGCCGATCGGTTACCGCCCTGGCAGCTGACCGATCACGTTGCAATCGGTCGTGCTGTCTGAACGCGCCGTGTAGGTGGCGTAGATCACCAAATCCGTGTTCATGGCGATTTCACGCACCAGCTTTCGACGGACTGCGGTGGCGAACATGGCGGGCTCTGTGACACCGATTGCAAACGCGTCTGGTCCGCCAATGACGCAGCGCTCGAAATAGGATTGCAGGTTGGAACGGCCATACCTCGCGAACCCGTCGGCCCCGCCAATCCGGGGCAGTGCGATAGGCAGCCCGTTGATCGTCACGCCTTCCGCGAGAAGAACCTGCCGGATGGGGTCAAGGAGTGCTCCCGCATTATTGGGTCCGTCGCCGGATATATCAACAACCCTGCGCGGGCTGCGCAAGCCACTATTCGCGAACAGATCATTCGCGGCAGACAATGCGCCGGAAATCGACGTTCCGCGGCCTTCAGTCAACGACAAAGCCGCGAGCCTGTCTGCCAAAGTGAGAGCGTCCTCGCGACTTTGGACGATTGTCCATGGCACGATGACGGTTTGCTGATTTGGCCCTGCCCACTCCAGATAGAGCACTGCAATTCTTCCACGCTCTCCCGACTTGACTGCCCGCGCAATGTCCGCGTGGCGGAAAGCATCGACGTAGCCGTCGCGCTGCACTCTTTGCTCAACTTTGCTCATCGACGGCGAAACGTCCACTGCAAGGATCAATTGCAGATCGACGTCGACCAGGCCGTCCTGGGAACGGTCGGTTGAGTGAGCCTGGGGCGCCATTGCCAAGAACAGGGTCATCAGGCACACGCCTGTGAGCCGGAGCACCGGCCTTGCGCCCACACTTCGAGCAATCTGCACTTCGTCGTCCATGGTGAGCCTCTCGCTGACGCTGCGATTGTCGGTCCGAGGCGTCTCGGGGTCACGAACGGCTTCCGATCATTTGCCGAAATCGGCGCTCCCCGCCCGATGTGAATGATGATGGCAAGCGCGAAACCGTGCTAGGATCGAAACATTGGACTGCGGCTTCGTGCTTGAGGGAAACGGCTTGAGTAGCTCGCCGCCCACGATGTTCGTGCTCAACGGCGTTACCGTCGACGTGAGCAGCGAGACCTTGCGCGACAAATCCAACAGCACAATCGCACTTCGTCACCAAACCTTCGCGGTGCTTCGTCACCTTCTGGAGAACGCTGATCGCGTGGTCACCAAGGACGAGCTGATGAGGGCGGTCTGGAACGGGATCGCGGTCACCGACGACAGCCTTGTGCAATGCATTCACGAGATCCGTGCGGCGCTCAATGACGGTCGGCAGGCTGTTGTGGAGACGGTGCCTCGGCGCGGTTACAGGCTGGTCCGTCCTTCAAGCGCCGGGCCAAGAATGGCCACTATCCTGGCAGCCGAACTGGCTGCTGACGGTCGGCCGCCAGGTGAGGCTGAGCGGGGCGCTGCTGTACCAATCGGGCCGTACAGGCAGATCGTCGATCGGCTGCTGGTGCAACATGCCGGTCGCGTGTTCTCGAGCGCCGAAGAGAGCGTGGTCGCCGAATTCGCAGGCCCTGTCGAGGCCTTGCGGTGTGCGAGCGACATCCAGCATGAGGTCGACAGACGGAATTGCCAAGTTCCCAAGACAAAGCGCCTGCGCTTCCGCATCGGGCTTCACCTCGGTTATGTCGTCGACGAGGGCGACCACCTCGGGGGCGAGGCGGTCGAGGTCGCAGCCCATGTTCAATCATTGTCACGACCGGGCGGGATTTGCATCACGGAAGCGGTTCATGCCCAGGCTCGAGACCGGCTCCCGCTGGAATTCATCGAGCTTGGCGAGCAGAAGCTGAAGGACGTCGCACGTGCCCTGCGCATCTACCGCGTACCTCTCGCTTCAGAGGAACCGGTCAGGTCGCCATTTCGCGGTCTCGATGCCTTCGAATTCGAAGATGCCGATCTCTTCTTCGGCAGAGCGCGGGCGATTGCTGCCTGCACTTCAAGACTGGAGCAGCAGGCAGCAAGCGGCACCGCATTCCTGCTAATCTACGGCATGAGCGGTTGCGGCAAGTCTTCCCTCCTGCGCGCTGGCCTGCTGCCGTCATTGATCCGGCCCGGAACCGTGGCGGGCATATCGTTGTGGCGCCGCTGCCTGATCCGCCTCTCCGAAGGACCGGATGCATTTGCTGTGCTGGCTGCGGCGCTGCTTAGCGAAGCTGCTGTGCCGGAACTGGCCTGCGAAGTAACAGCCGCGGAGCTCGCTCGGCTTTGCAGAAGCGCGCCGGATCAGGCGCTGGCGATGGTTCGCCAGGCACTTGGCAAAGCCGCTGGGTCGGCCCGCTCGCAGATCAGATTGGTTGTCGCCATCGATCAGCTGGAGGAGCTGTTCACGACGGAGAAGCAGCCGGCGCGCGAGGCTCTCGTGCGGCTCATGACGCTGCTCGCCGCGAGCGGACTGGCCTGGGTGATCGCGGCGATCCGTTCAGATTTTTTTCACCGTTGCGGCGAGGTCCCGGGGTTCTCGGCGCTCAAGGATGGCCTCTCCAGCTACGAACTCCTGCCGCCGACTGGCCCGGAGATGGGTCAGATCATCCGTGAGCCGGCGGGCGTTGCCGGACTCCGCTTTGAGGAGAATGCCGAGTTGGGGCGACTCGATGACGTGCTGCAGGAGGCAGCAGCTGCCGATCCCGGATCATTGCCGCTTCTGGAGTTTGTGCTCGACGCGTTGTACCAGGCCGGCCGCCAGCGCCGCGTTCTCACCTTTGCGGATTATCGCGCGCTCGGCGGGCTCGAAGGCGCAATCGCGCGCCGCGCCGATGAAGTCGTGGATTTACTGGCGCCCGAGATCCAGGAGGCCTTACCGACGGTACTGGGCGCCCTCACAACTGCAAGTCTGAGCGATGACACCGTGACGGCACGTCCGGCCCTGCTCACCGAAGTTGCAGGCACTCCCGCGCGATCGGCGCTGGTCAGGGCCCTGATCGACGCGCGGCTCCTCGTCAGCGACGAGAACGCCGCAGGGCGTGTCTTCGTGCGCGTTGCACATGAAGCACTGTTGAGGCGCTGGCCGCGCGCAAGTGACATTGTGAATGCAAACCGGAATTTTCTCGAGACGCGCGAACGCCTCAGGGCTGATGCCCACCGATGGCACCTGGAAAGCAGGAATCGAGAGCTTCTCCTTCCCTCCGGCAAACGTCTGGCGGAGGGCGAAGAACTAATGTTGTCGAGACGGGAGGAGATCGACGATTATGTCCTTGAGTACATCGAGGAGTCTTTGCGTGCCCATCGGCAGAAAGAGGAGAAGGACCGGCACGCAGCGCTAGCGCTGATCGAGGCCGCCGAAGAGGCAAAACACGAGCGCCTGGAGCGCGAAGCCGAGCGCCGGAGCCTGGCGGCGGCCGCAGCAAACCGGCTTTCCCAACGTACCCGCAACGCAGCGATTGTGGCGATAATGCTCGCTCTCATCGCGGGCGCAGGCGCGCTGGTCGCCTTCAGGGCGCAGGAGGAAGCGAGGTCGCAACGCGACCAGGCGATGCGCAATCAGTTCCTTTCGCTCTCGTTCCTTTCGGAGCAGTCCACCGCGGCAGGCAGCACCGAGGCTGCGATCCTCTTGGCGCTTGAAGCACTGCCCTCAAAAGACCAATCCGAGCGGCAATATCTGTTCGAGGCGGAGGCAGCCCTCTACAAGGCTCTGCTGGCGCACCACCAGATCAAAATCTTCCGGCATGGCGCCGGCGTGACGGATACGGCATTCAATCCGAGCGGCGATCGCATCGTCACCGCATCCTACGACAAGACTGCAGCCGTCTGGGACATCTCCAGCGGTGCCGAAACTGCAGTTCTAATGGGTCATGAAGCGGCCTTGGAGAGGGCTGAATTCAGCCCGGACGGGAGCCGTATCCTGACGGCGGCGAGGGATGGCACTGCACGTCTCTGGGACGCTGTCTCGGGAGAGCAGCTCTTTATCATGCGCCCGGTAGGCAATTATCCGACGGCAATCTTCAGCCCGGATGGCACCCGGGTGCTGACGGCGGGGGAGAACAGCGATGCAACGCTCTGGGATGCTCGGACCGGAAAGAAAGTTCTAGGTGTAAAAAGCGACGCATATACGCGTGCTGTTTTCAGTTCAGACGGCCGCAGCTTCGCGACGGCAGGCAAGCATTTTGTTTCGATCTGGAATAGCGCAGACGGCGCGCTGACGCGGTCAATGCGAGTGACCTCCTGGCCCTACAGCCTGGCGTTCAGCCCGGACGGAAGCCGGATGCTGGCCGGCCCGTGGGGTTGGCATTCACACCGAGACACTTCCAGCCTTTTCGATTTGTCGAAAGGAACGGAGATCGCAAAGCTGGCCGGCAGCAAGAGCGACACGCAATTGAACGGCGTCATTTTCAGTCATGGGGGTCAGCGAATCGCCACGGTATCCATCGATGGCACTGCCCGAATTTGGGATGGAGCGTTGGGAACGCTGGATCACGTGCTAGGCCAAGAGGTGTCGGGGTTGAAGGCAGACATCGATACGGATGAACGCGATGTGGAGATGAACGGTGCTTTCACTCCGGACGACCGCTTCCTGGCGACTGCCTCGGTCAATGGGCCGATCCGCATCTGGGACGCTGAACGCGCCTCGTTGGTGACGACGATCGCCGGTCATGAATCCTTGGTCGAGCATATGGAATTCAGCCCGGTCGACAGCAACATTCTTCTCACTGCTTCACACGATGGCACCGCTCGGCTGTGGGATGTCGACGGCGCGCTGACGACTGCGCTCTCACATGAATATCGGCCGACTTTCGCGGTCTTCAGTCCCGACAATGTCCACCTGCTGACCGGCGGCGGCGACAGCGCGGCGCACCTGTGGGATGTCGTGAGCGGGCGCGAGACAATCCGGCTCGATACACATGAGATCGTTCAAAGCGCGACGTTCAGCCCAGATGGAAGGCGCGTCGCGACGGCATCTCTTGGGGGGCAGGTCCGTGTTTGGGATGTGGCCACGGGACACGAGACCGCCCAGTTCCGATCACATCGCGGCCTGATCCAGATCCAGTTTGGTCGCGACGGCAAATCGCTTCTCTGCGCATCGATGAACGGCACCGCGCAGCTGTGGGACGCGGCGACCGGCACCGAGCTAGCCGCCATTAACACGAGCAGCAACCTACCGCAGGCCATTCTTAGCCCTGACGGAAATCTGATCCTCTCGGCCAGGGAAGACAATGCGGGCCACCTCTTGACGACGGGCGGAGCCGAGCTCAGGGTTCTTGTGGGGCATCAGGATCGCATCACGGCAGCGGCCTTCAGCCCGGACGGTCAACTCGTCGCCACGGGCTCACTCGACCACACGGCTCGCATTTGGTCGACCACGGACGGAGCAAACGTCAGAACGCTAGTGGGACACACCGGCGCGGTAACGGTCGTCGCCTTGAGCCCCGACGGTCAGTTGCTGCTGACCGGCTCGCGCGATGGAACCATCCGGATCTGGAGCGTCGCTGGCGGACTGGAAAGGGCCGTTCTAAGGGGCCACAGCGGCGCGGTGGACAGCGCCCAGTTCAGTCCCAACGGTTTGTATGTCGTGACCGCGTCCTCGAAGGATCGCACGGTCCGGCTCTGGGCGACGCAATCGGGACGCCAGATTGCCGTCCTCGGCAGCCACGACGAAGCAACCATTCTACTGGGCTTTACACGCGCAGCTTTCAGTTCCGACGGCACCCGCGTTGCAATTGTTTCCGGCGAAAAAGATGTCCGCATCCTTCGCGTCTTCCAAACGTCCCGGGACCTCATTGACTTCGCCCGGCGCACCGTCCCTCGCGAACTCACCGCTTGCGAGCGGCGAAGCTTCTTCCTTCCTGAAGACCCTGCAATTGGCACTTGTCCGGGCTGAGGTCGACAACGGGGTCAGAGCCCTTGTGATCAATCTGCGATGCCAGGCCGATACCGCAGCATGTTTTCGATCTTCTTCGTCCGCTGTGGAGGGTGCGTAGCAGCCATTCCGGGTCTGGGTTGGGCATTCTGATCGAATTCATAAGAAACTGGGATGGAGACGTGTCTGTACCTCAGACAGGTAGGCTTGCCGGTCGCCATCCAAGGCAACCGTGAAGCAAACAGCGCAACGAGCCGGCGCGAAAGCCAAATTTTTTCAATTATTTAGATGCGAACTCGAAAGACGCTCTCTTCGCCAGCACTCCAACGGTCGGGATGGCGGCAAGCCGCATCGTGGGCGGCTCAGATTCCGCGCTCTGGGGTGTGGATCGGCGTATGGTTCGTCCTTGTCGATCCCGATGCTCTCGCCCTCGCCATGCACCTGGTTCCGGTCCCAATCGTTGGTCTTGTCAGGCGTTTTCGCGGCAGCTTTTTGGTTTTCCCGTTCCTTGTCCTTGCGGGGCTTAGGACCGGGCAGATCGCGCGATGATTTGGGTTCCATTGAGGTGTGTCCCTGTCAGTCGAACAGAACCCAACGTGGGCTGAGCTCGAATGTTCCGGCGCTTTGCCGGCGATATGCGTTGCAGGGACATCCCGGCGTCCTGCGGAAGGAACCGGGCAGCCCACAGATACGTTCTGGCGCTCATGGATGAGCTTGTTGAACGTTTCGGGCAGCAAACCTGGCTGCCATTTTCCGTAATTTCAGCCAGGCTTTTGCTGGCTGCGGTTCTTGGCTCACTCGTCGGCATGGAGCGCGAATGGCGTAACCGGCCGGCCGGGCTGAGGACGCATATCCTGATCTGTCTAGCAACCGCCTTGATCGCCATCCTGGCCATCGAAATCACCCATCTCCCCGTCTTCGATGGCCAGGAGATAGCCATTGACCCCATCCGCCTGATTGAAGCCACAACTGCCGGCGTCGCATTCCTGGCTGCGGGGCTAATATTCTTCTCCAAAGGGGAGATTCAGGGGCTGACGACCGGCGCGGGAATGTGGCTGGCCGGTGCCATTGGATTGGCAGTGGGTCTCGGGTTCTGGCAGATCGCAATTCTTGGCACAGTCTTGGCGCTGATCGTGCTAGGGCTTTTGCAGCTGGTGCAGGTTGCCCCAAAGGACGAGCAATAGTCGGAGCATTTGGAGGCAGGGCGTCCAGTCCCTGCGCTTGTCGGCGTTACAGTGTTTTGCTGAATTGCAGATTCCGATCGTCTCGGCCGGCGCACTCATGGCAGATCATGACCTGTCACCAGATCAAGTGCAGACACCCATGGTCCGGCCCGACAAGGCAGGAATCCTCCTAGCCATTTTCGGCTCTGCGCAGCAGCCGCGACAAGTGCTGCCGATGCATCGCCTGCATGTCTTCAAGCAGCTGGAGGGAGCGCAGGGCGTCATCGGTCGGCAATCCCTGATCGCTGAGGTCGGCAACCAACTCGTGCTGACGGCGAAGGTGCCGCTCGCCTTCGTGAACATGCCGCCTGGCCATTTCGATATCATCGTCGATTGCCATTTACCGGAACGTCGCTGGTGTCGTCACGTTCCTCGGGTGGGCTGTCCAAGATTGGAACTGACTGCGCGGCCATGACTTGTTATGGGAGCGGTCGTTTACCGTTGGGACGTAGCCGTCTCGGCAGCACAAAGCCCGTCGCTTACGCTCATTAGCTGCGACGGGCTTTTCAAGTCTTAGAAAATGTTAATGTCGGTCGCCGCAAGCGCGGCGCATAATGGAACTCTGCCCCGCTGCGCGGGGTAAGGGCCCGGCCTGTATGTCAAGCCCCCAACCCCGCCCGGCAGGCCGGGCTACTTTGATCCACAAAAGCGAACTTTTGCACCGTCCGGTCCGCCGCGTGGCGAGAACGGCGGCCTGCGGCACGTGAAGGCAGCCGAACATCGTCAGCGTCTGGCGAGACAACGGATCGGCGAGCAACGCGAATGCACGGCGGAACCAATAGGCAAGGGCGCGGTTGGGGCAGATGGTCGCCTATAACGAAACAACTGATCCCGCGCTTACCGGTGCACGCGGTCGAGGCCGGATTTTGCGCCCTCGTTTCTGTCTGTTCGGAAGGAAACGAGGCCATCCTCACGAGCGACATCTGTGTCGGCCTCATTCTTATGAGAACCGGGAAGCAGTCGCGCACGCCCTTGGTCTTAGTCACCAACAGACAAGTTCGTTTGCCGGGCACGAGCCGCTTGCAATAGCTCTGCATCACCTCCCGGGAGTTCTTTGGTGATCGAAGACGATAGCGTCTGTCAGTGGGAACGAATTGACTGCTTGGTTATCGGTGGCGGTCCGGCCGGCTTGGCAGCAGCGACGTATCTCGGGCGCTTTCGCCGCCGGGTCGTCGTTGTCGATTGCGGTCAAAGCCGCGCGAAGCTCATTCCGATTACCCGCAACTGTCCCGGCTTCCCCGACGGCATAGCCGGCGCCGAACTGCTGAATCGGCTGCGGCAGCAGGCTTTGCAGAGCGGAGCCGATCTTAGGCACGATATAATCCACGAGATTGGCCGCGACGGAACGGATTTTATTGCGATCGGTTCGACAGCCATTCGTTCCCGCGCGGCGCTCCTGGCTACTGGCATTGTCGATAAGCTTCCAGAGACGCCTTCGGCAGACGATATGATCAGAGCCGGCACCTTGCGCCTCTGTCCGATCTGTGACGGCTATGAGGCGATCGATAAGCGCGTCGCAGTCCTAGGCCCGGCGGAAGAGGCAGTGAAGAAGGCATTGTTCATGCGGACCTACACTCGCGACGTCACCGTACTGACGACCGATGCTTCGAGTGAAATTGATGCAGATGCCGGCCGACTGATCCACGAAGCTGGAATCCAGCTCGAGCCCTGCATCCCTCATTCGCTACGACCCTCGGGAGAGCAGGCCACCATTCAACTCTCCAACGGAACAGCATCCTCATTCGATACCGTCTATCCAGCCATGGGATGCACGATAAGGTCGCAACTTGGCCTAGATCTCGGGGCGACATGCGACGAGCTTGGAAATCTTGTCGTGGATGCGCATCAGCGCACGGTCGTGCCAGGCCTGTATGCCGCTGGCGATGTGGTCAACGAAATCAATCAGCTTGCTGTCGCATTCGGCCACGCCTCGATCGCAGCCACCGACATGCATAACTATCTTGACGATACCAAGTGCTAGTTTTCACCGGTGAATTGTGATGCATCTTGTTCAGATCCTGCTCCCCTGCTCGGACAACAACGGCCAGCCTTTCGCTCAAGAAGATTTCGACCGCGTGAAGGAAGAACTGGCGAGTCGCTTCGAAGGCGTTACTGCTTACCTTCAGGCGCCTGCCGACGGTTTGTGGAAAAAGGGTGCCGAGTCCAACGCCGACAAGATTGTGATCTTCGAAGTCATGGCCAACGAGGTCGATCTCATCGACTGGCGTGAACGCCGGATCGCACTCGAGCGGTGGTTTCGACAGGAGAAGGTGGTTATCCGCTACATGCCGATCGCGCTGGTGTAGTCGTTCTTGTCCATGCACGGGAAATCAGAGCCGGCGCCTCTCCTCCCGGCGTAGCTCAGATGAGTTCGCTCGGCCCGTCGGCATCAGCCGGTCCCGAACCATTCGATGGCCGGGCGGGTGATCATCAGCCATAAGATAGCGGCGACCGCGCCGAAGGCCGGAAAGCCGAAGACGAACCAGAGCCGGAAAAGCCGGTGATAGCGCGGCGGAAGCAACTGGCCGGCTTTCGCCGCCGCCAGGGCAAGATCGCGCATCTCCATCTGCATCCAGACCACGGGAAGCCAAAAAACACCGGTCACGACGTAGAGAAGGATCGACAGCGCGATCCAGCCGTCCCAGAGCGAATAGCCGACGAGCCGGGCAAGCGCGACGCCGGTGATCGGTTGCGCTACAACTGCCGTTGCCGTGAACAGGAAATCGGCAATCACGACAATGCGCGCGACCGCGGCCACGGTAGCCGGGTTGCCGGTCCGGTGTGCAAGCAGCATGAAGAAGGCGATGCCAGCGCCCGTCCCCAGCAGAACCGCCGCGACCACGATATGGAGATATTTGAGACCGAAGTAGAGCATCAGCGCTCCTCCAGGATCGCCAATGCGACGAAGTGCAGAAGAACGATCGGCAGGATCTTCATCAGCGGGCCGAGCGGTTCATTCCACAGATCGGGCCGCAGGAGCGTGCCGGCCAATGCATAAAAAACGCATACGCCGATCGCTCCCCAGAGCCCAACGCGCGCGGTTTTGCGAAGCGCGATGAGAACGCCGATGACCAGGTCGGCCAGCGCGCCGGCGATGACCAACGGCGCCGCCAGCGCGCTCACAGCGGTACCGATCAGGAGTTGGACACCGCTCTGCCATCCGGTTGTCAAGGATATGATTCCGGTCATGATCCAGAAGAACGGCAGCACCGTGAAGATCGCGGGTTTGATGAAGTAGAGGCCGGCAAACCACCTGTCCTGCACCGTGGCTGGGTTTGCGGCGAGTGCTGTCGGGAGACCTCGCGGCTCGATCCCGGTTATCGCCTTCCAGGGTCCGGGATCACCGGTGGCTCCCCGGCTGATCTCAAGGGCGGCGTTGGTGCGCATGGGAGGGCGCCATCCCAGCACACTGACGGCGTCACCCAGCCGATAAAGTAGACGTGCCGCCCATCTCGGGAGAGCCAGGACGCGAGCCTCGTCCCATCCAAGCCACCTGCGGTAATGCGCGACTACCTCCTCCATTGCGAAGGCGTCCGGACCAGCAAGGTCGAGAGCGATCCGTGACGGGCTGTCAGGGCTGAGGAAAAACGCCACCGTTTCGACCACGTCCTCAAGTTGAACCACCTGCAGACGGCCGGAGCCGGGCATGGAGGGCAGCAGAGGAAGCGCGGCAAGGCCGCGAAACAGGGCGCTCGCTCCAAAAACGGGGCGGCCCAGAACGACGGAGGGTCTCAGCACGACCCAATCCAAGTCGAGCGTCATCAAGGCCTCCTCGCCGGCATATTTGCTGGCGGAGAAGGCCGAGGGTTGCTCACGATCGACGCCGATAGCGGAAAAGTGGATGACCCGGCGCACCCCGGCTTGCTGGCAGGCACGAAACAGCGCCGCTGCGCCCAATGCATGAACCCCTGTCGTATTTTCGCTGGCGCTGTCCTGCAGAACACCGGCACAATTCACCACCACGTCAACGCCTTGAAGAGCACTGCCCCAGTTCTCGGGGGCGAGCGCCTTCGCCATATCGATGGCGACCGTTCCCGCCTCCCCGGCCCGGCTTGATCGGCGTCGTGAGGCCCGCACGACCTCGTGCCCTGACGCGACCAAACGCGCGCACACCGCTGTGCCGATGAGACCGTTCGATCCCGTTACGAGAACCTTCATTGCCGATGTCCCGCCGGACAAGACAGCGCGGCGGGCCGAAGGGTCGGATCGTTCCGCAGAACGCGCCGCCCGGTCACCGGCTTCTCCTCTCGGCTTGCTGGTCGAACGCCTCGATGGCGGCGCGTTCCATTTCTCTCAGTGATCTCGAAAGCGTCAGGCCCCAAACGACATGAGCTGCAATCATCAGCATGTTTCTCCTGATGGGGTGACGGTGCGCCGGGGTCAGAATGCGGGCGGCGGGAATCCAACCGAGATAGCTCAGCGCCCAGATGCATAAACCATAGGCGATCCCGCTCCCTCGAGTGGTGGGCAGCAGGGCAAACAAAGCACCGGTGAGACCGCCAAACCCGAAATGCGCAAGCAGTGTTCTTGAACGTGCTTCGCGCTCGTCAACAGCTGGAAAAGTGCGGTCGACGATCTCGCGAGGCGGGAGCGGATAGCGCTCGTCGTCGGGCAGGACTGCGTGCAGGCGCCTCATCGTTGATGTCATCGCCATGGTCGCCGCGACGCCTGCCACAGCCCCAAGCAACGCCTTATTGAGCGGCCGCATTGCTCACCATCTCTTCTCCATTGGGATCGAAAGACGACCTTTGCGTCCAGCCTGACGTCGACGCTTCAGGCCAGAAGCAAGAATCAACGCCGTCGTCCTCGACCCTCACTTCGCTTTAAAACCTCCATCAACCCGGCAAGCCGGTCAGGGAGCCACCTCTCGGTCCGAAACAGCGGAAGTGCACGCAGATGGCGCCTCATTATCTCACTGGAAAACTGGCGCCTCAGTAGCTGCGCAATCTGCTCATTATTATGTCTTCTATGTCCAACCATTTTCGTGACCGCAATCGGTTCGGTCACCAAACCGGAAAGACTTGCAGTTTGTTCCTGGACAGCTGAGCTCTTCTGTCAGGTCCATTATGCTAAGTGCTCGTCGTCCTGTTCTGAGGTTGGCCATCCGTGGTTTCGCCGAATTGCACCCGACGACGGGCGCCGATATTGGAGCACGACCGGGGCGGGTCGCACCAAGAATGGTGACATGGGCAGCGCCGCCAACATCCAGAAGGCGCCGGCGCGGGCAGCAGCCGCCACTCGCAGAACCAGGTAATCCTATTGGCCGCGAAGCAAGCTCTCGAAAGCTTCCTCGAACAGCCTAGCCATCTCGGCATAGCCGCCGTCGGACGGATGCAGGCCGTCGCCGCAATCGAAGGCGGCGAGCAGCCTCGACGGGTTGGCGGGATCGGCCAGCGCACGCTCGAAATCGACGACGGCATCGGCTTCGCCCGATGTCCTGATCCAGGCGTTCACCGCCTCGCGGTCGCGCTCCTTGGTCGCAGAGTAGAAGGTTCTGAGCGGCTGGCCTTCGAAGGCGCCACCGAAGGGCGGCAGCGTGCCAAGCAGCACCTTGATGCCGTTGAGGCGGGCGCGTGCGATCAATTGCCGGTAAGCCGCGATCAGGCTTTCGACGGCGACGGCCTCCTGACGGCCGGCAAGCATGGTTTCCGGCCAGCCGATGTCGTTGATGCCTTCCAGCACCGAGACCCATCGGACGTTGGGAAAGCCCAGAACGTCGCGGTCGAAGCGGGCGAGCGCGTTGGCGCCGCGGGCGCGGCTGGCAAGCACGCGGTTGCCGCCGATCCCCTGGTTGAGGACGCCGATGCCTGACAGCCGGCCGCTTTTCGCAAACCGCTCCGCCAGCCGGTCCGGCCAGCGCGCATTGCCGTCGACGGTCGAGCCGAAGCCGTCGGTGATGGAATCGCCGAGACAAACCAGAGAGCCACTGTCCGGCCCGCTCTCGACCAGCACGGCGCTGAGGAAATAGCGGCTGGTCGAGGTCTGCTGCACCGGCAGTTCGGCTGCGCCGGCGAAGTCGCCGATTTCGGAGATGTAGGCGGTCTGCTGCGCCTCGTAGTGATAGGTCTCGATCGGAGCGAAATCGGGGAAATAGAGGCTGATCGCGATCTGCCCGAGATCGGGAACCGCTAGGTCCACAACATCGCTGAGCAGCGGCGCGCCGGGCGCTAGATCGGTCTGCCGTTCGCCGCCGAACGTCACCTGCCGGATGCTGCCGGCGTCGACCTCGCCGTCTTTCGCGGCAAGCGCGACGGTCGCGGCGCCGATCCGAATCGGCGAGGCGCCATATTCGTTGGACAGCCTCAATCGCAACCTCTCACCGCCGGTGCTGACGCGCACGACTTGGCGTACCGTCTGCCGGTGGAAGCCATAGAGCACGGCGTCTCCCGGCCAGACGTTCATCGGGCTTGCGCTCCAGGTTCCGATCCAGTGCTTCATTCTCTCCATCCCTTCGGTTTCGACGCGCGGCCCTCCGCCAGACAGATAGTCGCGGCTTGCGGCGCGAGCTACCGGTTGCGCTTTCCGCGACACATAGATTTTTGACTCCGAATGCAGCGCGCCGGAGGTCGAGCATGTTGTAGCGCAGTCGTAATCGCGGCCTCGGCTTTCACTAGCGGAATCAAAAAAGTACTAACACCCGCCCCGGAACGTGGTGGCTGGCCGGATAGCGCGCGCCTAGCCTGATCAGATCGTCCGGGGGAGGAAACGTTCCGGGGGATGTTTGGGGCTGAGTGCCCCGCCGGGCGGGCTTGGTGGAAAGCTCTACCGGCAAAGATTCCAACCATTTCAGGGAGCGAGACATGGGTTGCGAGACCAAGAGCTTAACATTGAACCGCCGCGCGCTTTTGCAGGGCGCGGCAGCCACTGCCGGCGGCCTGTTGCTGGCGGGCGGCGAGCGCGCCGCGGCGCAAGGCACGACCTCCAAGGTTGTGGCTTGGGAGACCGGCTATCTCGGCTTCTTCTTCTTCGTCGTGCTGCAGGAGGCGCTGAAGCGCAAGGTCGAAAGCCTCGGCCTGGAATTCGTCGGCAAGGACGCCAATGGCGATGCCAACGCGCAGGTCAACGACTGGAACAGCCTGCTCTTGCAGAAGCCGCGCTACCTCATTTCCGACGCGCTGGATTCGGAGCTGCTCATCCCACTGAGCAAGAAGGCGAAGTCGCTCGGCGTGCCGCTCGGCATGGTCGACACCGTGCTTACCGGCGGAGAGGTAGCCGCTTCGGTGACCTTCGACAACAAGCAGTCGGGCGTCATGGCGGCGGAGAAGACCGCCGAGCTGCTCACCAAGAAGCACGGCTCGCCGAAGGGCAGCGTGCTCAACAATTACGGCTCGCTGACCGCCGTGGCGCTGCGCGACCGCAAAGACGGTTTCGAGGACACGCTTAAGAGCAAATATCCCGACATCGAGATCATCTCGCGGCCGCAGAGCAACCAGCATGAGCAGGCGCTCGCCGTGGTCTCGGCGACGCTGCGCGAGCGGCCGGACCTCGACGCCATCCACATGCCGACCGACATCTTCGTCGTTGATGCCCGCAAGGCACTCGAAACGCAGAAACGGCTGTTTCCGGTCGGCCATGAGAAGCACATCATCCTGACCAGCATCGATGCCTCGCCGAATGCGCTGGAATGGGTGAAGGCCGGCGAGATCGACGCCGACATCGCACAGGACCCGATCGCCTATGTCGAGATCGTCGTCGACCTGCTGGAAGAGTACACGCTGAAGGGCAAGCCGGTTCCGACCGGACCTTACGAAAACAAGAAGTATTTTTGGGAGAAGGGCACGATCGCCGACAGCCCGTCCGGCCCGCTGCTCACCATCCCGCCCTACTTCCTCACCAAGGAAAATGCCGACGACCCGCGCCACTGGGCCAATGTCGTGACCCAGGTGTGGAAGATGCAGCAGAACGCCGGCTGAGATCGCAGCCGACGAGGCGGGTGAGAACGCGCCATCGCGTTCTCACCTCATTTCGAGATTGCCGGTTATCCCAATGGTCAACGCCGACGGCACGATCGTGCCCGATAGCCTTGCGCAGGACAGTGCCAACGCTGTTCTGACCGTCGACAATGTCTTCAAGCGCTTCGGCCCGCTTGCGGTGTTGGACGGCGTCTCGCTGAGCGTGTCGCGGGGCGCGATCCATGGCCTGCTCGGCAAGAACGGCGCCGGCAAATCGACGCTATCCAACATCATCGCCGGCCTGTTGCGCCTCGACAGTGGCACCATCCTGTTGAATGGGGAGGACGTGTCGGCTCTGCCGTTGACGGCGCGCAAGAAGCGCGGACTCCACCTTCTGTCGCAGCATTCGGAGATCTTCGAAGACCTTTCGATCGGCGAGAACCTTCTGCTGCCGGATCTGCCGAGACGCTACGGCCTGACCGACTGGCCCGCGCTCCGCCGCCTGGCGGCGCGCCAGCTCGAAAGCCATGGCATGCCGGTCGACCCGAGGCGGCGCGCCGGCGACCTCGGCGCCAGCGACAGGCGCAGGCTCGCCATCATCAAGGCGGTCGCGGCCGAAGCCTCGCTGATCATCCTCGACGAGCCGACCGCAGGCCTTGCGGCGGCCGAGCGGCTGCATCTGCTGGAATGGGTCGAGAGCCTCACCCAACGCGGCACGTCTTTCATCTACATCTCGCACCACAACGACGAGGTGCGCCAGCTCTGTTCGGAATACACGGTGCTGCGCGACGGCAAGGTGACCGCCAGCGGCAAAGCGGCGGAGCTTTCGGCCGAGGCCATGGCGCGCGTCATCACCGGCGCCGACGTCGCCGAATTCCACCGCGCCCGCAAGGATCATGGCGCGGCCATCGAGCTCAGCGGGCTATCCTTTTCCGGCGGCGGCCCGGTCGATCTTGCGATCGGCCACGGCGAGATCGTCGGCCTCGTCGGCCTGCTCGGCGAAGGGCCGCAGGAATTGATGCGGGCGCTGGGCGGCCTGCTGCCCATCGAGGCCGGTGCCGTCCTGATCGCTGGCCGGGAAGCGCGTCTCGGCTCGCCGGGGCAGAGCCTCGGCTCGGGCATTGCCTACCTCACCCATGACCGCATCGGCGAAGGCCTAGTCGGCTCGATGTCGGTGGCCGAGAACCTCAACCTCGGCAATTGGCCGCTATCGCTCGGCTGGCTGGTGAGCGGCGCCGGCATGAACCGCCGCATGCGCGAGGCGCGCGGCGCCATGGAGATCGTCATGGGCAGCAGCGCCCAGGAGATCGGCGAGTTGTCTGGCGGCAACCAGCAGAAGGTGCTGCTTGGCCGGCTGCTGGAACGCAAGCCGAGATTGCTTCTGCTCGACGAACCGACCGTCGGCGTCGATGTCGCCGCCAAGGAGCAGATCCACCGCCTGATCGACGATGCGACGAAGGAGGGCGTTAGCGTGCTTCTGCTCGCGCAGGACCCGGAAGAGATGCAGCGCCTCGTCGACCGCGTGGTGATCTTCTCCAAGGGTCGAATCGCGCGAATGCTGCGCGGCGCCGAGATCACCATCGATGCGATCGCCGAAGCGAGAGCGGCGCGATGACAGGGGCAGTATCAGACATGACCAGCAAGAAATTCCTTCTCGACAATGTGGTCTGGATCCTGATCATCGTGTTCAGCATCCTCGCCGGCTTCCTCAATCCCTTCTTCCTTTCGGAAGGCAATCTGCAGAACGTGCTGGTGCAGGCGACCACGCTGGGCGTGCTGGTGCTGGCGGTCTCCTTCACGCTTCTGATCGGCGAGATCGATCTCTCGGTGGTCGGCAATCTGGTCTTCTCGAGCATGGTCGGCGCCTATGCCATGCAGCAGTTCGGCGTCCACTGGACGCTGGCCGTGCTCATCACCATCGTTGCCGGGGGGCTCGTCGGTCTGCTCAACGGCTACTTCGTCGCCTATTTGCGCATGAATTCGCTGATCGCGACGCTGGCCATGGGGCTTTTTCTGCAAGGCGCGGTGCTCGGCGCCACCCAGGCCCGCACCATGGTGGTGACCGATGAAGGCTACAGCTACATAGGCAGCGCCACCATCGGCAGCTGGCCGGTAATGCCGATCGCCCTCTTCGTCGCCTATCTCCTGGCGCATGTCGTGCTTGCTTATTCGGCCTGGGGTCGCAACCTCTATGCCACCGGCGGCAACCGCCGGGCGGCGAATGCCGCAGGCATCAACGTCAAGCGCGCGAGGCTTGGCGCCTTCAGCGCTTCCGGCTTCCTCGCTGGAGTGGCCGGCTTCCTCTACACCTCCTATCTCGGCGGCGTCAGCGTGACCGTCGGCAGCACGACGCTGCTCTATGCCGTGGCAGCACCCGTCATCGGCGGCGTCTCGCTGTTCGGCGGCCGCGGCCGCGTCATCGGCATGCTCGGCGGCACGCTGCTCATCACCGTCATCCAGACCGGCCTGCAGCTCATCAACGTCTCGGCCTATTACATTCAGATGATCGGCGGCGCGATGATCCTGCTTGCGATCGCCGTCGATGCTTTCCGCATAAGGAGCGAGGAACGCGGCGTCGTTTGAGGCGCCGCTCAGCGCCGTGGAGGCTCAGAATAGTCAAAAAAGTACCAATGGAGTGACGCGAACATGGTGGCGAAGATCTTGTCGGCTCGATAGCTTGGCTGACATGAGGCCGAAACCGACGGCGCGTCGTAGAGGGGACGCGCCTTGGCTTCAATACGGGAGGAGCAGCGATGAAACCCGATCTTGAAGTTGTGCAGATCAGGCCGGGCGAGTCTTTCACTGCCTGGTCGCACGGTTACCCGTTCCGCACGGTGCGCTGGCATTTCCATCCGGAATACGAACTGCATCTCATCGTCGCCACCCGCGGCCGCTATTTCGTCGGCGACTTCATCGGCGAGTTCGAGCCGGGCAATCTGGTGCTGACCGGCCCCAACCTGCCGCACAACTGGGTGAGCGATGTGCCGAAGGACGCGACGGTGCCCCTGCGCTGCCGCATCATCCAGTTCAATGAAGGCTTTATCGACGGCGCCATCAATACCTTCCCCGAGCTCGCGGCGCTGACGCCGGTGCTCGAAGCCTCGCGCCGCGGCGTGCTGTTCAGCCGCCAGACCAGCAAGCAGCTTGGCCCGCTGATGGAAGAGATCATGAATTCGCAAGGCGTGCGCCGCATCGAGCTGTTCATGATGATAATGGGTCTGCTCAGCCGCGCCGAAGGCGCGCGCATGCTGGCCAGCGCGAGCTACCTGCCCGATCCGTCGGGGTATATGTCGGCCGGCATCAACAAGGCGCTTGCCTATCTGCGCGAGAACCTGACCCAGCCCTTCAGCGAGACGGACCTAGCCGCCATCGCCGGCCAGTCGCCCAGTGTGTTCTCCCGCTCCTTCCGCCAGCACACCGGTATGACGCTGGTTCAGTATGTGAAGCGGCTGCGCATCAACCTGGCCTGCCAGATGCTGATGAGCGACGAGCAGGCTTCGATCACCAGCATCTGCTTCGAGGTCGGCTACAACACCCTTTCCAACTTCAACCGGCAGTTTCTCGCCGAAAAGGGCATGACGCCCTCGCATTTCCGGCGGCTGACACTGCACAACATCAACCTTGCGAAAGCGGCCTAGCCAGCCGGCTCGACAAGCAACGGCATCGAGTTGGCATGGCAAACGTGCCCGGCAAGGTAAAGCTTGGCTGCGCCACTGGCCGGAACGGCAACACCGACAAGGAAACGAAGGTGACATCACCATCCGCGACCCTTGTCATCCTGCCGCAAAGCAATGACCTATAGCAACCGAACGGATCGGGCGAAGGATCTGAAGTCATGAGCAGTCATTTCATCGGCATCGACATCGGAACCGGCAGTGCCCGCGCGGGCGTCTTCGACGAAGCGGGCGCCATGCTTGCGTCCGCCAAGGCCGACATCGCCACCTGGCATGCCGAAGGCCATATCGTCGAGCAATCGAGCAATGACATCTGGCGCGCCGTTTCTACGACCGTTCGCGAGGCGGTGTCGCTTGCCGGCATCCCGGCGCAGTCGGTGCATGGCGTCGGCTTCGACGCCACCTGCTCGCTTGTCGTTCTGGGGCCGGGTGGCGAGCCGCTGACGGTCAGCCCGTCAGGGGATCCCGAGCGCAACATCATCGTCTGGATGGACCACCGCGCTACCGAGCAGGCGCGCAGGATCAACGGCACCGGCGAGGACGTGCTGCGCTATGTCGGCGGCACAATCTCGCCCGAGATGGAAACCCCGAAGCTCTTATGGCTCGCCGAGAACATGCCGCGGACCTTCGCCGCGGCATGGCAGTTCATGGATCTCGCCGATTTCCTCACCTGGCGCGCCACCGGCAGCCTGGCGCGCTCGACCTGCACGGTGACTTGCAAATGGACCTATCTCGCGCACGAGGCACGCTGGGATGATGGCTATTTTCGCAAGGTCGGGCTCGGCGCGCTCGCGGATGAGGAATTTGCCCGGATCGGCACCGAGGTCGTGGCGCCGGGGAGCGCGCTGCCCAACGGCTTGAGGAGCAAGGCGGCGGCCGAGCTTGGCCTTTTGCCCGGAACGCCGGTCGCCGCCGGCATGATCGATGCGCATGCCGGCGGCATCGGCTCGGTCGGCGCGCGCGGCGGCGCCGGCGATGTGACCACGCGCATGGCCTATGTCTTCGGCACTTCGGCCTGCACCATGACGACGACCGAGCAGGCGGCTTTCGTGCCGGGCGTGTGGGGGCCCTATTTCTCCGCGATGGTGCCGGGGCTGTGGCTGAACGAAGGCGGCCAGTCGGCCGCGGGCGCCGCCATCGATCGCCTGGTCGGCATGCACCCCGCCGCCGTCGAGCTGGCCGGGATCGCGGCGCGAGGCGGCCAGAACCTCAGCCAGTGGCTGGCGCAGGAGGCGGAGCGGCATGGCGGTGCGGCGAAGGCGGACAGACTGGTCGGCGGCTTGCATGTCGTTCCCGAATTTCTAGGCAATCGTGCCCCCTTGGCCAATCCCGACGCGCGCGGACTGGTCGCCGGCTTGGACATGGCGACCGGGGCCGACAGTCTCGTCGCGCTCTATGTCGCCGGTCTCTGCGGCCTCGGCTATGGCGCCCGCCAGATCCTGGCCGCCATGCATGGCCGCGGCATCAACATCGATACGATCGCCATCAGCGGCGGCGCAGGGCAGAGCCCGCTCGTGCGGCAGCTCATCGCCGACTCCACCGGCAAGGTGGTCTACGCGCCAACGTCCCCCGAGCCGGTGCTGCTCGGCTCAGCGATGCTCGGCGCGGTGGCCGCCGGGCGCCACTCCGACCTTCGCGCGGCCATGGCGGCGATGTCGGAGGTGGGGGAGGTCTATTCGCCGAACGCCGCGCTCGCTGCCTGCCACGACAGGCGCTTTGCCGCGTTCGAACGCCTGCAGGCTGCTGCGCTGTCAGTTTTGGCTGTGTGAGATATCCAGCCGTCGCCCGCCAACATTCACCGTCACTTGCCCTCTTGGGCCGGAACCATCGCCGGGCGGAGGGGTTGTGTCGTCAGACTTCGATACATGGAAGGAAAGACGATGCGGACATTGACGATGATGCTCGCTCTTTCGACCCTTGCCCTGGCGCAGTCGGTCTCGGCTCAACACGCCGATCCGCAATCGCCCCAGGTTCTGCCCCCGGCTGAACAACCTCGGCTCGACCAGGTGCAACCCGATCCGCCAAGTTCCGGCCAGACCGTTACCAACGTCGTGGTGGTGGCGATGGAGGACCTGCCCGCGGAGATCAAGGTCCAGGCCGAAGCCGTGGTCACCAGGACAACCGCCACGGACCTGGCCAAGCTGCAGAAATCGATCGATGCCTCGCCCGAGGCGGTATCGGTGCTGCATGCGAACGGGCTGAATTCCTCGCAGGTCGTCGCGGCCAACATCGACGGCGACGGCACGCTGACGCTGATCATCCAGACCACGACATGATCAGCGGCGCCGCGGGCGGTTGACCCGACTGCAGCGGCCAAACAAAATGAGAGTCCGCGAAGAGGCCGCCATGGCCGAAACCGCAATTCGCAACTTCACGCTCAACTTCGGACCGCAGCACCCGTCGGCGCATGGTGTGCTCAGGCTGGTGCTGGAACTCGACGGCGAGATCGTCGACCGCGCCGATCCGCATATCGGCCTGCTCCACCGCGGCACCGAGAAGCTGATCGAATACAAGAACTATCTGCAGGCCCTGCCCTATTTCGACCGGCTCGACTATGTGGCGCCGATGAACCAGGAGCATGCCTTCTGCCTCGCCGCCGAGAAGCTGCTCGAAATATCGGTTCCCCGGCGCGGACAGCTTATCCGCGTCCTGTTTTGCGAGATCGGCCGGCTGTTGTCGCACCTGCTCAACGTCACCACGCAGGCGATGGATATTGGCGCGCTGACGCCGCCGCTCTGGGGCTTCGCCGAGCGGGAGAAGCTGATGGTCTTTTATGAGCGCGCGTCGGGCGCGCGCATGCATGCCAACTATTTCAGGGTCGGCGGCGTGCATCAGGATCTGCCGGGAGAGTTGCTCGACGACATCTGGAATTTCTGTGATCCGTTCCTGGGAACTTTGAGCAATCTCGATGAACTCCTGACCGAAAACCGTATCTTCAAGCAGCGCAATGTCGACGTCGGCGTGATCGGACAGGACGATGCCTGGGCCTGGGGTTTCTCCGGCCCGATGGTGCGCGGCTCGGGCGCGGCCTGGGATTTGCGCAAGGCGCAACCCTATGAATGCTATCCCGAAATGGATTTCGACATTCCGGTCGGCAAGCACGGCGACTGCTACGACCGCTATCTCGTGCGCATGGAGGAGATGCGGCAGTCGGTTAGGATCATGAGGCAATGTCTGGAGAAGCTGCGCTTGCCCGACGGGCACGGCCCGGTCGCCGTACCGAACCAGAAGATCACGCCGCCGCCGCGCGCCACCATGAAGCGTTCCATGGAGGCGACGATCCACCATTTCAAGCTCTACACCGAAGGCCATCATGTGCCGCAGGGCGAGGTCTACGCCGCGGTGGAGGCGCCCAAAGGCGAATTCGGCGTCTATCTTGTCTCTGACGGCAGCAATGTTCCGTACCGCTGCAAGATACGTGCGCCGTCTTTCGCCCACCTTCAGGCGATGGACTTCCTGTCGCGCGGGCACATGATCGCCGATGTCGCGGCCATCATCGGATCGCTGGATATCGTGTTCGGAGAGATCGATCGCTGAGTGGAGGTGCGGCGCGGGCAGCCCTAAGAGCAAATTCCAGACACAGTCCCAAACTTCGCGCGGGGAATTGCATCAACAGCAGAATGAGCGAAAGCAAAAAGATAGAGCGGTTCGACGTTCTCGCAAAACGGTGAATCGCTCTAGCTACCGACGGCTGGGGACAACTCCCCTCCGTCTCCGATAAGGATTGAACTTGCCGCGGTTCTTCGAACCGCGGCAGTCGTCTTAGTGCATGAACACCGATCTCAGCCAGGCAAGAATGCCCGAGCCTGGAGAGATGGCCGCGCGAACGCGGGACGCCGCCCAGCGTGCCGGCAGATTGGCGCCGACATGGCAATGGCAGACGACCTCG
Source organism: Mesorhizobium sp. WSM3866 (assembly GCF_002294795.1). NCBI lineage: Bacteria > Pseudomonadati > Pseudomonadota > Alphaproteobacteria > Hyphomicrobiales > Phyllobacteriaceae > Mesorhizobium > Mesorhizobium sp. WSM3866. The sequence goes on from NZ_NSGC01000004.1 coordinate 341,243, forward strand.
TGCAGTTGCCAGTCGCTGAGTTCGAAGAAGCGCTTTGCTTCGCCGTAGGTGTCGTCCTTCAGGCCCTGAGCACGAAAGATCGGGTCTTCGAAGGCGACAGTAATCGGCGATCCGGTGGAACGCATCTTTTCGCGCACGTCGGGTGTGGCGTATTCGGTGCCCGCAAGCGCCATAAGGCGCCGGCCGGGATCCTGCTCGAGAAGTTGCGCCCAGCGTTCGAGGCGTTGGCCACGACTGGCGATGAGAACCGCTGCTTCAGCATGAACGTCGGCAACGGCATTGAGTTGGTCTACGGTTTGGTGCTTCAAGGCCGCCTCCTATGTCGGCAGATGATCACCCGCCCCGCAAACGGAACTAAGGCGCTGCATGGCGCCGGCAAGGGCGAAATGGGCGACGGGAAATCATTTGATCGTCATTCGTGTCCGACCCCGCCGAAGCGCGGCGGGATCGCTGTGGAACCATCCCCGGTCGAGGCCGTTCTGCCATGCGTCAGCCGCCGGTGATCAGGTGTCGATGAAGCGTCGGATGAGGCGGCTCTACCCATCATGTTCTGGTCGGGCAGATACCGGTTGCCCAAACCGCATCTCGCGGACTGCTCTGCCAGCGCAACGAGGGACCACCTTATGGCTATTCTCCCCACTCCCGACCCCACGCCAACGCCGGTCCCCACGCCGCCGCCGTTTCCCGACCCAAAACCGATGCGCGAACCAGATCCGGAGAGGCTGCCGGACGAGGAACCCGTTCCCAATCCGGATGAGAACGACGTGCCTCCCAAGCACTCGGGTGCGCTCGGTGCAGGGCCACGAGGCCATATCGGTGCGGGACATCATCGATGAGGCCGACCTCGGCCGCTCGGCTGATTGGCCACACGTCGGCCGGTCGCGCCGCCCCGCATTGTAAAGCGGATTGAACGATTCAAAGCACCAAGCCGGCGTCTATTCAAACCGCGCCGGCGTCCAGGCTCCTCCGGCCGCGTTCGACTCCACTGCCGCCGCCAGGAACTTCACACCACGAGCGCCGTCGACGAACGTCCGGCACCTGCGCCGCGCGCGCAACATCGACCGCAGCGCCCGCTCGATGCGCGCGGATGATGTCGGCGGCATCGCGGTAGAAATTGGCGAAGGCCTCGATATAGCCCTCGGGATGCGCCGCCGGCATGCGCGAGACGCGCCGGGCTTCCGTCGTCGAGCCGTGGCCGCCGCGCACCAGCGTGCGTGCCTCCTCGCCATACGGCGCGAAGCGCAGTTCCTCCGGCCGCGTGCCCGACCATTCGAGCCCGGCCCGGTCGCCATAGATGCGCACCGAGAGATCGTTGTAGTGGCCGGGCGAAGTCTGGCTGGCGAGGATGGTGCCGCGCGCCCCGCCGGTCCAGCGCACCAGGACATGCGCGTTGTCGTCGAGGCGACGACCTGGCACGGCGGTGAAAAGGTCCGCCGATACGGCGTCAGCCTCGAAGCCGGAGATGAAGCTCGCCAGGTTGAAGGCGTGCACGCCGATGTCGGCAAGCACCGCCGATTGCCCGGCGCGCGCAGGGTCGGTGCGCCATTCGGCCTGCTTCTGGCCTTGCGCGTCGATCGGCTGCGTCAGCCAGTCCTGGATGTAGGCACCGTGCACGGACAGGATGCGGCCGAGTTCGCCCGCTGCCACCATTTCGCGCGCCTGGCGCGCCATGGCGTAACCGGTGTTGTTCAATGTGACGAGGAAGCGGCGCTTCTTGGCTTTCGTCAGCGCCACCAACGCCTCAGCCTCGGCAAGCGTTGTCGACAGCGGCTTGTCGCAGATGACGTCGATGCCGGCTTCTAGGAAAGCAGTGGCGATCGGCGCATGCAGATGGTTGGGCGTGACGATGACCACCGCCTCGATGCCGTCCGTCCGCGCCGCTTCGGCCTTTGCCATCGCATGGTAGTCGTCATAGCTGCGCTCCGGCGCGATGCCGATCTCAGCGGCGGATGCCGCAGCGTTCTCGGCATCCGAGGACAGCGCACCCGCCACCAGCAGGATCTGGTCGTCGAGCCGCATGGCCAACCGATGAACCGCGCCGATGAAGGCGTTGCGACCGCCGCCGACCATGCCGACCGTCAGGCGCCTGCGGAAGGTTCCGTCAGCGGTTGCGGAGACCATGGTTCGAGTCCTCCCGGATGCCGTCCAGCACAGGGACTATAGGAGGCGCCTCGCCAATTTCGAACAGCCTTTCCAAATTTTGTTTTGTAAAACGATCGTGCCGCACTAGCCTTATGCGAGACCGGTGGAGGAGGGTTCGAATGGTGAAGCGTCGCATGGCTACCTGCCGGCTTGTCCAGGCGATGGAAGCAAGACAATCGCTTCAGGTTTTGAATTCTCCCCTTTCTCCAAACGTCGACAATTGGCGATCTTCATCGCAAGTTCGGGGCGCCTCAGGTACAACAGCTCGAATCCGGCCCATCTGATGAGCGGCGCACGAACCTCACCCGGCGAGAGCGTTACCCGGAAACGCGGCCGTTCGCTGGCGGCACTTGGCCACACGAAACCACAAACCTATGAGGAGCTGCGCGCGGTGCTCTCCTCCGGCACCGTGCATTTCCCGAAAAGGATGCGCCAGGTCGCCATCTTCCTATGGCAGCATCCGAGCGACGTTGCGCTTGGCACCATCGCCCAGGTGGCGGCGCAGGCAGGCGTGCAGCCCTCGACGCTGGTACGCTTCGCGCAGATCTTCGGCTATGCCGGCTTTTCCGACTTCCAAGGCCTGTTCAAGGACCACATGAAAGGCTCCTGGCCGGAAGGACGCACGCGCGACAACAAGGGACCGGCAGCAGCCGAACCCCACGCCGACTTGCATTTCCTCAACGGCATGGTCGGCGCCTCGCAGGCTTCGCTCAACCGCATCGGCAATGGCTTCGACACCGACAGCTTCGACAAGATGGCCGACTTGCTGGCGGGAGCCGAGCTGATCTATGTCATCGGCAGCAAGCGCGCTTTCCCGGTCACCACCTATCTGTCGCTGACGCTGTCGCAACAGGGCGTGCGCAACGTGTTGGTCGACAATGTCGGCTCGACCGCGCTCGATCAGGTCGGCTGCATAAGCCAGCGCGACGCGGTGCTCGCCGTTTCCTTCAGCCCTTACAACTCGATTACGCCAGACCTGGTCGCCCTCGCCCATGATCGCGGAGCACGCATCGTCGCCATCACCGACAGCACCTTCTCACCGCTGGTGAAACTCTCCGACACCTGGCTGGAAGTGGTGGAACAGGACTTCGCAGGCTTCCGCTCGCTCGCCGCTTCGCTCGCCGTCGGCATGGCTTTGGTCCACGGCGTCGTCGCGCGGCGGACAGGTTGATCGGCGCAGTTGACTGCAAGGAACTGTCGTTCCATATTCGAGAAAATAGAAACTTTGTTCCGGGAGGAGGAATGGAGGTTCGGCTCGACGGCAAGGTCTTGTTGATCACCGGTTCGACCCAAGGCATCGGCCGCGCGATTGCCTGGACGGCCGCCCGTTCCGGCGCCGAAGGTTTGCTGATCACCGGCCGCAACCGGCAGCGCGGCGACGCGGTCGCGGCGGAACTGTCGGCGATCGGGGCGCCGTCCGCTTTCCTGGCAGCCGACCTCGGCGTCCCGGAGACTCCGGCCCTGCTCGCCGCCGCATGCACCGAGCGCTTCGGCCGCATCGACGGGCTGGTCAATGCAGGGGCTCTGACCGACCGGGCCTCCTTCGTCGATGCCGGCCTCGACGACTGGACATCATTGTTCGCCGTCAATGCGCGTGCGCCTTTCTTCCTGATGCAGGCGGCGATCGCCGACATGAAAAAGCGCGGACAAGGCGGCGCCGTCGTCAACATCCTGTCGATCAATGCGCATTGCGGCGCGCCGGACCTCGCCGTCTATTCCGCCACCAAGGGCGCTCTGGCGACGCTGACCAAGAATGCCGCCAACGCGCACCGCTTCGATCGCATCCGCGTCAACGGCATCAATGTCGGCTGGACCGACACGCCCGCCGAACGCGTCATGCAGGCCGAAACGCTCGGCCACGGCCCGGGCTGGCTAGACGCGGCCAATGCCGCGCAGCCCTTCGGCCGGCTACTCTCCGTTGCCGACGTAGCGAACCTCGCCGTCTTCCTGCTTTCCGACGCGGCCGGGCCGATGACCGGCGCGCTGATCGACCAGGAGCAATGGGTGATCGGAGCGAACCGGTGAGCATCTCACCCTCCGCCAATCTCGGCCCCGCCCTGCTCGGCGTTGTGCCGCCTGAAGTCCGCAGACCGGCTTACGCTCGCTCGGCGCTGCAGCCGGGCATTGCCCATATCGGCGTCGGCGCCTTTCACCGCTGCCACCAGGCTGAATACACCGATGACCTCCTGGCGGACGATTTCGACCGCTGGGGACTGGTCGGCATCAACATCCGGCCTCCCGTGCTCGCCGCGACGCTCGGCCGGCAGGACGGCCTCTATACGCGGCTCATCCGTCAGAACAACGAGATCGAGGCCCGCGTCATCGGCAGCATCGTCCGTGTGGTCGACAGCCAGCACAGCGCCGCGCCCGCACTCGAGGTGCTCGCCTCGCCCGATATCGAGATGGTCACGATGACGGTGACCGAAAAGGGCTATTGCCACATCCCGTCGAGCGGCGCGCTCGACCTAGACCATCCCGACATTGTCCACGACCTCGCCAACCCCGAGGCCCCGCGCAGCGTGCCCGGCATCCTGGCACGAGCGCTTGAGCTGCGCATGGGCTCGCATGGCCGCCCGGTGACGCTGCTTTCCTGCGACAACATCCCGGCCAACGGCACTATCCTCGGCAATGTCGTGCAGACATTCGCCGAGCGGCGCGGCAACGGCTTGGCGGACTGGATCGCCGCCAATATCGCCTTCCCCTCGGCCATGGTCGACCGCATCGCGCCGGCAACGACCGAGGCCGATATCGAGACGGTCGAGCAGCGCTTCGGCTATCGCGACAGCGCCGTCGTCGTCGGCGAGCGCTTTCGGCAATGGGTGATCGAGAACCGCTTCGCCGGCCGCGTGCCGCGCTGGGACCGCATCGGCGCCGCTTTCGTAGACGACGTCACGCCGTTCGAGCATCTCAAGATGCGGGTGCTGAACGGCGCCCAGACGACGCTCAGCTATCTTGGCGTTTTGGGCGGCTTCGAGCACACATCGGACGCCATGGCCGACCCGTTGCTTGCCACCTTCGTCCGCCGCATGCTGACGGAAGAGACGCTGCCGACGCTGATGCCCGTGCCCGGCATCTCGCCGTCGGCCTATGTCGAGCAAAGCCTTTCGCGCCTCGCCAACACGGCGATCCGCCACCGCAATCACCAGATTGCTACCGACGGCTCGCAGAAGATCGTCCAGCGCCTGCTCAACCCGGTCAGTGATCGCCTGGCTAAGGGCCAAAGCAGCGCGCTGCTGTCGGTTCCGATCGCGGGCTGGATGGCCTATCTGATCAAGGCATCGTCGCGCTTCGGCCGCGCCTGGCAGGTGTCCGATCCTTTTGCCGAAAAGATTGCGGCCATCGCCGACCGCGTTGGTTCGGACAGCAAGGCCCTTGCCAATGCAATCCTTGCCATCGAAGCCATCTTTCATCCGTCACTTGCCGCCAGCGACGTGTTCCATGCAAATGTCGTCACCAGCCTCGATGGTTTGCTGTCAGATGATCCGATGGCCTTTGTCAGACATGTGTGCGCTGACCCAACAGACGGACGGTTGAAGCGACCAGCACGATCTGCATAGTACGAAGCGGGAGGCATCATGAAGCTTGGACTGCTCACGGCACCATTTCCGGATATTGCTCTCGGCGATGTCGCCGACTGGGCGAACTCGGCCGGCTTCGAAGCGCTCGAGATCGCCTGCTGGCCGAAGACTTCGGGCGCCAGCCGCCGCTATGCCGGCACCAGCCATATCGACGCCGCCGGCACCTCCCCCGCGCAAGCCAAGGACATTGCCGCCGAGCTCGCCGGCAAGGGCCTGACGATCTCCGGTCTCGGTTTCTATCCCAATCCGTTGCATCCCGATCAGGCGCATCGCGATGCGGTGATCGATCACCTGAAGAAGGTGATCGTGCTGGCAAGCCGAATGGGTGTCTCGCTCGTCAACACCTTCTGCGGCGGCGACGCCTCGAAGACTGTCGACGACAACTGGCAGGCCGCGCAGAAAATCTGGCCCGCGATCATCGCCCACGCGCGCGAGCACGGCGTCAAGCTCGCCTTCGAGAACTGCCCGATGATCTTCAGCTATGACGAATGGCCGGGCGGACACAACATCGCCTATTCGCCCTATGTCTGGCGCCGGATTCTCGAGGCCTGGGGCGGCGACGTCGGCATGAATTTCGACCCCTCGCATCTCGTCTGGCAGATGATCGACAAGGAACGCTTCATCCGCGAGTTCGGCCCGCACATGCTGCATGTGCATGCCAAGGACCTGATGATCGATCATGATGGTTTGTATGAGCGCGGGATCCTTTCCGCAGGCATAGGCTGGCAGGTGCCACGCATGCCGGGGCTTGGCGACATCAACTGGAGCAGCATCTTTTCGGGCCTTTACCGGGCCGGATATGACGGGCCGGTGGTCATCGAGCATGAGGACCGCCGGTTCGAGGGAAGCGACGAGAAGGTCAAGCGCGGTTTTCTGCTGGCTCGCGACGTGCTGCGCCCCTTCGTCAAATGAGGTGACAAACGGCTAGGCTTCGATCGCTTCGGAGCCCAGGAACTGAAATCAATGTGGAGGAGTACTGAAATGAAGAAATACTTGACCATGGCCCCACTGCTTGCCGGCGCTGCCTTGCTTGGCTCGGTGGGCGTGTCGTCCGCCGAAGGCAAATACACGATCGGCATCTCCAACACCGTGCAGGGCAATGGCTGGCGTGAGGAAATGATCTGCGCCATGAAGGCCCAGGCGCTCGCCTCCGGCGAAGTGGCGAAGCTCAACATCGCCCACCGCAACACCGACGCCGCCGGCCAGCTCGAGGACATCCGCAATCTGATCAGCGCCAAGGTAAACGCCATCGTCGTCAACCCGGCCGATCCGGCCGGCATCAAGGCCGGTCTGGAGGAAGCCACCAAGGCCGGTATCGTCGTCGTTGCTGTCGACCAGGCGGTGACCGAGCCGTCCGCATACATCATCTCCAACAACCAGGAACAGTATGCTTATCTCGGCGCCAAGTGGCTGTTCCAGCAGATGGGCGGCAAGGGCGAGGTGCTGTACATGCGCGGCGCCGCCGGTGCTTCCGCCGACAGCGACCGCGACAAGGGCTTCAAGAAGGCGCTGGCCGAATTCCCCGACGTGAAGGTCGCGCAGGAAGTCTTCACCGGCTGGCAGCAGGACCAGGCCAAGCAGCAGATCCTGTCCTTCCTCGCCACCGGAACGCCGATCAACGGCATTTGGACCTCCGGCATCGACAACGTCATCGTCGACGCTCTGGTCGAGCAGCAGGCGCCGATGGTGCCGGTTGTCGGCGCCGACAATGCCGGCTTCGTCGGTCAGTTGAACACGGTTAAGGGTCTGGTCGGCGCTGCCGTCACCAATCCCGGCTCGATCGGCGGCGCCGGCGTTACGCTCGCACTGCAGATCCTCGACGGCAAGAAGCCGGCGCAGCAAACCGTTCTGGTCGAGCCGCAGCTCTGGGAAAATGTCACGGAGGAAGGCAAGGCCAAGCTGAAGGCGGCCGCCGACCCGTCGCTCAGCCCCGAATGGCCGGTCTCGATCTCTATCCCGGACTGGACCACCTACACCAAGGAGCAGATCGTCGCCTGCAAGGGTCCGGGCGAATAATCGCCCGACCGACTTCAACTTCGCAGATTTCGCAAAAGCATCCTACGGTTTTTGCGATAAGGAACTGCGGCAGATAAGGTCGCTGGGACGGCAGGTGCGAACCTGCCGTCCTCGGTGCTTGATGCGAGAACGCTGGTTTTGACGACGAACGAATTGCCGAACAATACATTGCTGGACGCCACCGGCGTGGCGAAGAATTACGGCGCGGTTTCGGCGCTGCGTGACGCATCATTATCGGTGCTGCCGGGCGAAGTGCATGCGCTGATGGGCGCCAACGGCGCCGGCAAGTCGACCCTTGTTAAGATCCTGACCGGTGCGATCCCGGCGGATGCCGGCCGCATCCTGATCCGCGGCGAAGCTCGCGATGTCCGCTCTCCGGCCGCCGCGCGTCGCGCCGGCCTGCTGCCGGTCTACCAGGAACCGGCGCTGATCCCTGACCTCGATGTGCTTTCCAATCTCAGGCTCACTGGCACGCCGGTCGAGCCGTTCCGCGCCTGGGTGCGCGAGCTCGGCATTCCGAACCTCGACATACGCGAGACCGCGCGCGACATTCCGCTGGCCGTCCTGCGTGTGCTCGACCTAGCGCGCGCGCTCGCCGCCGAGCCCGACGTTCTGCTGCTCGACGAGATGACGGCCGCGCTGCCCGCCAACCTTGCCGAAAAAGTGCTGGAAGTCGTGCGCCGCCAGGGCGACAGCGGCCGCTCGGTCATCTTCATCTCGCACCGTTTCGTCGAGATCTCGGCGCTGTGCGACCGAGCCACAGTGCTGCGCGACGGCGCAACCGTCGGCGTCATCGACATCGAGCCCGGCGTCGAGGAAAAGATCGTCGAGATGATGCTTGGCGCCCGTATCGAGAAGACCAGCGTCGCCGCGGCGCGCACGGCAAGCGAAGCGCCGGTCGTGAAGGACAGCCACCCTCGGCTTTCGGTCCGCAACCTGCAGCTCGGCACGAAGCTGCATGACGTCTCTTTCGATCTCGCCAATGGCGAGGTGGCCGGCGTCGTCGCGCTCGAGGGCCAGGGCCAGGACGAGCTCTTCGCCGCCCTTGCCGGCTCGATCCGCCCGGCCGGCGGCACGATCGCCGTCGATGGCGCGCCGGTGAAGTTCTTCCATCCAAGCGATGCCATCCAGGCCGGCCTCGCCTACGTGCCGGGTGACCGCACAGAGGCTTTAGCCATGCAGCGTTCGGTGCGCGAGAACATCGCGCTGCCTTTCAGCGCTGCGCTGCGCAAATGGGGACCGATCAAGGTGCGCCGGGAGCATATGGTGGTTTCAAGCGCCATCGCCCGGCTGCAGATCGACACCCGCGCGCAGGGCGAGGTCCAGCGCCTTTCCGGCGGCAACCAGCAGAAGGTGACGATTGCCCGCTGGATCGCGGCAGATGCCCGCACCATCCTCTGCTTCGACCCGACGCGCGGCATCGATGTCGGCACCAAGCAGGAAATCTACAAATTGCTGCGCGAGCTCGCCGGCCTCGGCAAATCGGTCCTCTTCTACACATCCGAGCTGGAGGAAGTGCAGCGTGTCTGCGACCGCGTCATCGTCATCTTCGGCGGCCGTGTCGTCGACACCTTCCCGGTCGAGCTCGCCGACGAGCCGGCTCTGATGCGGGCCGCCTACGGCCTGCCGCGCGGCGCCAGGGCGGATGTCGGCATCCTTGCCGATGTCAGGCCAACGTCCGACGCGGAGACCGCGCCATGATGCGCTTCCTGCGCCGCCAGGGCTGGGTCGCCGGCCTGCTCGCCCTGCTCGTATTCCTGTTCGTCGTCACCAAGCTGATCCAGCCGGGCTACGGCAGCGGCGACTTCGGCTCGCTGGCGCGGGCGGTTCTGCCCTACGCCTTCGCCGTCGCGGCGCAGACTGTGGTGGTCATCGCCGGCGGCATCGACCTCTCGGTTGCCGCCATGATGGCGCTGACCAGCGTCACCGCCGCTTCGATGATGAACGGCGCCAGCGAGGAATATGCGTACTTCGTCGTGCCCTTCGTGCTGGCCATGGGCCTTGTGCTCGGCGCGCTGAACGGCCTCCTGATCGTGGTGACCCGAGTGCCGGATATCGTGGTTACTTTAGCCACGCTCTTCGTTCTGCAAGGCGCGGCGCTTCTGGTGCTTGACGCGCCCGGCGGCGCAGCCGCCGAGTGGCTGAAGGCCACCGTCGTCGGCACCATGCCGATCCCCGGCCTGCCGGATTGGGCCGATGCCTGGGTCCCGAAGGCGCTGGTGCTGCTGCTTGTCTGCCTCTTCGTCATCTGGATCCCGCTCAGGCGCTCGCGGCTTGGCCTCTCCATCTACGCCATCGGCAGCAACGAGCTCGCCGCCTTCCGCAGCGGTGTGCCGGTGGCCCGCACCAGGATCGTCGCTTACGCGCTCTCCGGCCTGTTCGCAGCACTTGGCGGGCTGTCGCTCACCATCAGCACCGGCATCGGCGCGCCGATCCCCGGTCCCTATCTGCTGGCCAGCGTCGCGGCGGTGGTGCTGGGCGGCGTCGCGCTCGGTGGCGGCAAGGGAGGGCTGCTCGGGCCGATCATCGCCGTCTTCGTGCTCAGGCTGGTGCGCACCGACCTGACGCTTCTGGCCATCGATCCCAACGTCACGGCCATCATCGAGGGCGCGATCATGGTCGCCGTGGTGATGTTCGGCGCCTTCATCACCATCCGGGGCCGCCCGGCAGGAGCAACACCATGACGAACAGCGCGACCATGCCCCAGCCGGTCTCGCTCGGCCGCCGCCTGAAGCGTTTCATGGCGGATCGGCCGCTCATTCCCCTGATCATCCTGCTCGTCATACTGGTGCTGATCCTGCAGGTTCTTCGCCCCGGGATCGTCAACGAGCGCTGGATCGCCAACACCGCCAAGTTCGCCATTCCGCTGGCAATCCTCGCCGGTTGTCAGACCATGACGATGCTCACCGGCGGCATCGACCTCTCGGTCGGCACGGTGGCGACGATGAGCGCCTTCATCATGGCGACGCAAATCGTCAACCAGGATCCGACGGTGGCTTTCATCCTCGCCATGCTGCCGGCGGTGCTGATCGGCCTCGTCAACGGCGTCGGCGTCGGCGTCTTCCGCGTCCATCCGCTGATCATGACGCTCGGCACCAGCCTGATCGGCACCGGCTTCCTGCAGGTTTACCAGCGCACCGTGATCGCCTCCGGCGCCAAGATCCCGGATTTCCTCAACTGGCTCGGCACCGGTCTCACCTACGGCTTCCCCAACGCGCTCTTCCTGTTCGTGCCGGTGGCGGTGCTGATCGTCTTCACCTTGAACCGTACAGGCTTCGGCCGCCTGCTCTACGCCGTCGGCGACAATGAGCGCGCTGCACGGCTTTCGGGCGTCCGCTACTGGCAGGTGATCACGGCGCTCTATGTCATCTCCAGCCTGCTCGCCGGCATCACCGGCCTGCTCTATATCGGCCTGATCAAGGCGCCCTCGCTGTCGCTCGCCGAGCCGCTGGTGCTACCTTCGGTGGCTGCCGCCGTCATCGGCGGCACCTCGATCTTCGGCGGCCGCGGCGGCTATATGGGAACCATTGTCGGCGCGCTGATCCTGACCGTGCTGACGACGCTGCTCACCATCCTGCATATGCCCGAAGGCGGCCGCCGCATCCTCTTCGGTTTCATCGTGCTGTTCGTGACCGCGGCCTATTTGAGGATCATCGAGGACAGGTAACAGGGGAAGCTATGCCGAGGCGTTGATTAGCTTGCCGCGCGCTGCGGCATGTATGGCCACAACAAGGTCTTTTTCGTCGAACGGCTTGCCGACGAGCGCGACATCGAGGGGGCGCTCCACGATTTTCTCCGCATCCGCATAGCCGGTGATCATGACCGCGGGCCAGCCGGCACGCAGATTGCGGGCAAACCGGATCACGTCTATGCCCGAGATAAGGGGCATGGCAAAGTCGGTGACGATCACGTCGAATCGATCCGGCTCTCTCTCAATGGCGGCAAGCGCTTCGGCTCCGCCGGAGGCCCCTACGACCTCGAAGCCGGACTGCCTGAGCGACATGGCCGTCATTTCTCTCAAGGAGTGGCTGTCATCGATGAGCAGAACGGTCAGCGATCGTTCGCCAACCGCCGTGGCGCGCTCCGCGTCGGCAGCCTCGACAGCCTCTGCGCCGGCAACAGCGATAGCCTCGGTGACATCCTGCGGCTGATTGGATCGGGGCAGCCACAGTTCTATGATGGTGCCGCGGTCCACCTCGCTCTCTATCCTGAGCGTGCCGCCCGACTGCTTGGCGAAACCATAGACGGTGCTGAGACCCAGCCCCGTGCCCTTCCCGATCGGCTTGGTTGTGAAAAACGGCTCGACCACCTTGCTTATCATGTCGCCGGCAATTCCGGTCCCGGTGTCCTCGACAGCGACCACCACATAGTCGCCGGCCGGCAGTTCGTCGCCCGCGTGGCCGACGCTGCGGTTGCTCGTCCGGACGAGAACCGTGCCTCCCGAAGGCATTGCGTCTCGCGCATTGAAGATGAGGTTCATCAAGGCGAGCTCGAGCTGCGCCGCATCCACATACACGGGCCATGTGTCGTCACTCACCAGCCACTTGAAGCGCACGAGGCCTCCAAGGACCGGGGCAACCAACCCGTTCATCGTATCCCCAAGGCTCGACAAGGGTACTGCCACGGGCTTCAGGTCCTGGCGCCGCGAAAAAGCGAGCATGCGCTGGACGAGATCCCTGCCTTGCCCGGCGGAGCGGCGTGTCATGTCGAGGATCTTGGTAGCGTTGCCGTCCAGCGTCAGCTGTCGCTCGAGCAGGCTTAGGCCGGAAAGGATCGCCGCGAGGAGGTTGTTGAAGTCATGGGCGAGTCCGCCGGTCAGTTTGCCGATCGCATCGAGCCGCTGCGACTGCAGCAGCTGGCTCTCCAGGCGGCGTTGCTCTGTTATGTCTTGCATGGTGCCAAGCAACTCGAGCCCAGCGTCATCTTTGGAAACCACGCCCCGATCGAAGAAGATGCGATATTCATCATTGGCACACCGCCAGCGAAATTCGCAGCCATAGGACCCCGTCTCGCATGCCGCCGAAAGCGACCTGGTTACCTCCTCGCGATCGTCGGGGTGAACCCGGCTGAGCCCGAAATCCGGATGCGACAGGAAACGGCTCGGCGGGAACCCTGTCAGCCGCTCGACGCCTTTCGAGACGTAGCTTGGGGCGAAAGGCGCCTCAGCCGAGCGGGCATGAAAACAAATTGGAAGCGAGGCAAGAATAGCCTCCTGCCTTGCTTCCGAATGGCGCAGCGCCCGCTCGGCATCGAGTTTGTCCGACTTGGCCTTCAGCGCCTGTTCGAGCAGCCGCTGCTCCCGCGCCGCGTTTCGCTCGATCTCGCGCGTCTTCTCATGAAGATCGACGAAGACCATAACCTTGGAGCGAAGCATCACCGGGTCGAACGGCTTGAACAGGTAGTCGACAGCGCCGACGTCATAGCCGCGCAGCATATGCGCCTCTTCCTTGCTGATCGCGGTAAGGAAGATGATCGGCGTGTTTTTCGATCGTTCACGCCGGCGGATCAGCGTGGCCGTCTCGTAGCCGTCGAGGTTCGGCATGAGCACGTCGAGCAGGATGACGGCGAAATCTTCCTTGAGCAGGAAGCGCAGCGCTTCCTCACCCGACTGGGCACAGACGACCTCGCCGACTTCGCCAAGCACCTCCGCGATGGCAAGCAGATTGCGTTCGTCGTCATCGACCGCGAGAACGCGTGCCCGCAATCCTTCGACCGGTTCGCTTCTTTCTGCCTCGATCGCGGCCATTCCTTTTACCTGCCGGAGCGCTTTCAGATGGCGGTCATCAATGCCGGCGCGAAGGGCTCAGCCCGCGCCCGCGCGCGACCGATCCAAACCCGCAGCAACGCAAGCAGCAGATCGAGGTCGACCGGCTTGGCGATGTAGTCGGATGCGCCGGCGTCCAGGCATTTCTGACGGTCGCCTTTCATCGCCTTGGCGGTAACCGCGATCAAGGGGATGTGGGCTATCGCCGGCATGGCGCGAATCCGACGCATGGTCTCGTAGCCGTCCATTTCCGGCATCATGATGTCGATCAGGGCGACGTCGACGTCGGGCGTTTCTTCGAGCAACGCGATGCCGTCCCGGCCCCGTTCGGCATGCTGCACATCAATGTCGTAAGTCTCCAGCACGCTGGTCAACGAGTAAATGTTGCGAATGTCGTCGTCGACGATCAGAACCTTGGCGCCGGCGAGATCGGCATTGTCGACCTGCTCGGTGGCCAAGATCTGTTCGCTCTGCGTGTCGCTTGGCAGTGCCGCCGAGATCAGGAGCCCGAGCTGGCCGAAGTTATCGGCACGTGGGACATCGCCCAGTGCCGGATGCAGCGCGACCTGCTGCAGAAACGCGTCCGGGTGCGGCGTGAAGAACAGCAGGCGCGGTAGAGCGTCGCTGAACTGAGACACGATTTCGTCGAGCATCTGGGCGTTGTCCTTGGCCGAACGCCCAAACCCGAAAACAATCGCGTCATAAGCGGCGACGCCCGGCTCGTCCACGTTGGCGGCGACACGACCGACCGCGGTGACCGAGGTGATGCCATCTCGAATGGCTTCCACCAGGGCCAGGCGGCGCTCGGGGTCAGGATCGGCGATCAGCACGTTGCGCTGCACCCTCAGGTTCCGCGAATGGATCTCCTCGAAAACGCGGGCGAGCTCGCCGGCCGAAACCGGCTTGCTCGAAACGCTTGCAGCGCCCCTGCGCGTCAGCACTTCGAGATCCTCGGCGCCGGAGATGACATGGATCGGAATGTTCCTGGTCTTCTGGTCATGCCGCAGAAGGTCGAAAAGCACCCAGCCGTCGATGTCTGAAAGGCCGAGATCGAGCGTGATGGCATCGGGCATCAGCTTGCGGGTCAGTGCCAGCGTGCCGGAGCCGGCCGTTGAAAGCACCCCCTTCAGTCCGGCGGATCGAGCAAGACCGAGCAGCAGCCCTCCGAAGGTCGGGTCGTCCTCGACAATAAGCACCACCCTGTCCGAGGGGTTGATCGAGTCACGATCGTCCGCAAGTTCTGGGGTACCCGAGCTGTCTGCTGGCTGGACGCCCGCCGCGATGACGTCGGCAGGCGAAAGCTCGATCGGCGCCGCCAGGCTGCTGCTGCGCGGGCCGTCGAAGGGGATGACCAGGGTGAAGGTCGATCCCTTGCCTGGCTCGCTTTCGACGCGCAGCTCACCGCCGAGCAGCCGGGCGATTTCCCGGCTGATGGAAAGGCCGAGGCCTGTGCCGCCGTATTTGCGGCTGGTCGTGCCGTCGGCCTGCTGAAACGCCTCGAAGATGAGCTTTTGCTTGTCTTCCGGAATGCCGATCCCGGTATCGGTAACGGCGATCGCCAGCGCCCGGGGCGGCGCCGCACCGTTTTTGCGGCCGGTTCTCTCGGCATGGATGTTCAGCATCACCTCGCCATTGGACGTGAATTTGAAGGCATTGGACAGCAGATTGAGCACGATCTGCTGCAGCCGCTTTTCGTCCGTGCGGATCGTCTCAGGCAGGGCTTGCTCGATCTTGATGGTGAAGCCGAGCCCCTTGTCAGCCGCAAGCTGTCTGAAAGTCCGCTCCATATGCTGGCGCAGGTGTGCGAGCGGCATGTCGTTGATTTCGATCGACACCGTGCCGGACTCGATCTTGGAAAGATCCAGTATGTCGTTGATGAGGCTGAGCAGGTCGGTACCTGCCGAGTTGATCGTACGCGCGAAATCGATCTGCTTGTCGTTCAGATTCCCCTGCTGGTTTGTCGCAAGCAGATTGGACAGGATCAAAAGCGAATTTAGCGGCGTCCTCAGCTCGTGACTCATGTTCGCCAGGAATTCGGATTTGTATTTGGAGGTCAGCGCCAGCTGCTCGGCCTTCTCCTCCAGAGCCCGCCTGGCCATCTCGATCTCGAGATTCTTGTTTTCCACCTGCTTCTTTTCATTCTCGAGCAGTTGCGCCTTTTCCTGCAGCTCCTCATTGGTGGCGTGAAGCTCTTCCTGCTTCTTGGTGAGCTCGGTCTGACGCGACTGCAGTTCGGACGTCAAAAGCTGCGATTGCTTGAGAAGCCCTTCCGTGCGCATGGTCGCAGCGATCGTGTTGAGCACGATACCGACCGATTCCATGAGTTGCTCCAGGAAAAGGCGGTGCGTATCGCTGAACCGGCTGAACGAAGCCAGTTCGATAACCGCCTTGACCTCGTCCTCGAACAAGGCCGGCAGGACGATGGCGCTCGCCGGCGGGGCCTCGCCCAGGCCGGAGGTGATGCGCAGGAAGCTCGATGGGACGTCATCGAGCATGATTGCCCGTTTGTCGGCGGCGCACTGCCCGATCAGGCCTTCGCGGAAGTCGACCCGTTGGCGGACGGTGGCCTTGCCTTCGGCGGCGTAGGACGCGGCTAGTTCCAGATAGGATTCTTCCTCGTCGCGATTGGTGACGTAGAACAGGCCGTATTGCGCGTTCACCAGCGGCGCGAGCTCGGAAATGATCATCCGCGAAACCGTGGCAAGGTCCCGCTCGCCCTGCAGCATGCGCGAGAAACGGGCGAGATTGGTCTTCAGCCAATCCTGCTCGGCATTCTTCAAGGTCTGGTCCTTGAGGTTGCGGATCATCTCGTTGATGTTGTCCTTCAGCGCCGCGACCTCGCCGGAGGCCTGCACGCTGATCGAGCGGGTGAGGTCGCCCTTGGTCACCGCGGTCGACACTTCGGCGATGGCCCGGACCTGGGTCGTCAGGTTCGCCGCCAGCTGATTGACGTTGTCGGTCAGGTCGCGCCACAGGCCGGCGGCGCCCGGCACCCTGGCCTGGCCGCCGAGCTTGCCCTCGATGCCGACCTCGCGAGCCACGTTGGTCACCTGATCAGCGAAGGTCGCCAGCGTCTCGATCATGCCGTTGATCGTGTCCGCCAGAGAAGCGATCTCGCCCTTGGCATCGACCGCAAGCTTGCGCTTCAGATTGCCCTGGGCAACGGCGGTGACGACGTCTGCAATGCCGCGCACCTGGTTGGTCAAATTGGTCGCCATCAGATTGACGTTGTCGGTCAAGTCCTTCCAGGTGCCGGCCACACCCTCCACCCGAGCCTGACCGCCGAGCTTGCCTTCGGTGCCGACCTCGCGCGCCACGCGCGTCACCTCGCCGGCGAACGAGTTGAGCTGGTCGACCATGGTGTTGATGGTCGACTTCAGCTCCAGGATCTCGCCTTTGACATCGACGGTGATCTTCTTGGACAGGTCGCCTCGCGCCACCGCTGTGGTAACTTCGGCGATGTTGCGGACCTGACCGGTCAGGTTCTCGGCCATCGAGTTGACGTTGTCGGTCAGGTCCTTCCAGGTGCCGGCGACGCCGCGCACCTGTGCCTGACCGCCGAGCTTGCCTTCGGTGCCGACCTCGCGAGCCACGCGCGTCACTTCCGAGGCAAAGGAGTTCAATTGGTCCACCATCGTGTTGATGGTGTCCTTGAGCTCCAGGATTTCACCGCGCACATCGACCGTGATCTTTTTCGACAGATCGCCGAGTGCGACGGCGGTCGTCACCTCCGCAATGTTGCGCACTTGGCCCGTGAGATTGGCGGCCATGGCGTTGACGTTGTCGGTGAGGTCCTTCCAGGTGCCGGCAACACCGCGCACCTGCGCCTGTCCGCCGAGCTTGCCGTCGGAACCCACTTCGCGGGCGACGCGCGTCACCTCCGAGGCGAAGGAGTTCAACTGATCCACCATCGTATTGATGACGTCCTTGATCTGCAGGATTTCGCCCAAGGCGTCGACGGTGATCTTCTGGGTCAGGTCGCCGGTGGCGATTGCGGTCGCGACCTTGGAGACGTCGCGCAACTGCACGGTCAAATTGCCGGCCATCGCGTTGACATTGTCGGTCAGATCCTTCCAGGTGCCGCCGACGCCCTCGACATGCGCCTGACCTCCCAGTTTGCCTTCCGAGCCCACTTCGCGCGCCACGCGGGTGACCTCCGACGCGAAGGAATTGAGCTGGTCCACCATGGTGTTGACGGTGTTCTTCAGTTCGAGGATTTCGCCCTTCACATCGACGGTGATCTTTTTCGAAAGGTCGCCCCTGGCAACGGCCGTGGTCACATCGGCGATATTGCGCACCTGCCCGGTCAAATTGGCGGCCATCAGGTTGACGTTGTCCGTCAGGTCCTTCCACGTGCCGCCGACTCCGCGGACTTCAGCTTGGCCGCCCAGCTTTCCCTCGGTGCCGACCTCGCGTGCCACGCGGGTGACTTCCGAGGCGAAGGAGTTCAGCTGGTCCACCATCGTGTTGATGGTGTTCTTCAGCTCCAGGATCTCGCCCTTCACATCGACGGTGATCTTCTTCGAGAGGTCACCCAGTGCCACCGCGGTAGTCACTTCGGCGATGTTGCGCACCTGACCGGTAAGATTCGCCGCCATGGAATTGACGTTGTCGGTCAGGTCCTTCCAGGTGCCGGCGACACCGCGCACCTGTGCTTGGCCGCCGAGCTTGCCTTCCGTGCCGACCTCGCGCGCCACGCGCGTCACCTCGCCGGCAAATGAGTTGAGCTGATCGACCATGGTGTTGATGGTCGATTTCAGTTCCAGAATTTCGCCTTTCACGTCGACGGTAATCTTCTTGGAGAGGTCGCCCAAAGCCACCGCCGTCGTCACATCGGCGATGTTGCGGACTTGGCCGGTCAGGTTGGCGGCCATCAGGTTGACGCTGTCGGTGAGGTCTTTCCAAGTACCGCCAACGCCCTCGACACGGGCTTGGCCTCCGAGTTTGCCCTCGGTGCCGACCTCACGCGCGACGCGGGTCACCTCCGAGGCGAAGGAGTTGAGCTGGTCCACCATCGTGTTGATGGTGTTCTTCAGTTCGAGGATCTCGCCCTTCACGTCGACGGTGATCTTCTTCGACAAGTCGCCAGATGCGACAGCCGTGGTCACCTCCGCAATGTTGCGCACCTGGCTGGTCAGGTTGGTCGCCATCGCGTTGACATTGTCGGTCAGGTCCTTCCAAGTGCCGGCCGCCCCCCTGACGCGTGCCTGACCGCCCAGCTTGCCTTCGGTGCCGACCTCGCGCGCCACACGCGTCACCTCCGACGTGAAGGACGCGAGCTGCTCAACCATGGTGTTGACGATTTTACCGATGCGCAGGAATTCGCCACGAAGCGGCCTGCCGTCAATTTCCACCATCATGGATTGGGACAGATCGCCCTTGGCGACCGCGCCGATGACGCGGGCAACTTCCGCGGTGGGCTGCACCATGTCCTCGATCAGGTCGTTGACCGAACGGACGCTCGATTCCCAGCTGCCTTTGGCGTTCCTCACATGGCCGCGTTCCCCGATGCGGCCGTCCTTGCCGACGACCCTGCTCAGCCGCGCAAATTCTCGCGCCATCTGGTCGTTCAACTCGACGATCTGATTGAATGTGTCGGCGATCTCGCCGTTCAACCCTTCATAAGAATTCTCGATGCGGACGGAGAAGTCACCGTTTCGAAAGGCTTTGAGGGCGTTGAGAATCTGACGGGAATCGAATTGTTCCTTTGACGAACGAGAAACGCCCACACTCCCCTCCGCGCCTGCCCCGACAGCTATATTAAGCCGAGGGCCAGAACGCATCGCGGCCTGTTTGGTTCCGTGCCTGTTTGAACAGGTGGTTAATCAGATGTGGCGAAGCTTGCCGTAGAGACACTCAGGCCGGATTCTTATGCAGCCGAACTGCCCGGCTCTTCTTCTCCGGCATTCGGATCGCCCGGGGCCGTTGCCCAGGCGAGCTCGACCAGCGTCACCGTGCGGCGGCCAACACCGTCGATCTGGCACACGATCAGCCCCTGCTCCTCGATGTAATCGAGCAGCCGCCGGGCGCGACGCAGCGAATGCGAGCCATACGCGCGGGCGATCGCCGCGTCGCTCGGGCAGGGCCAGCCTTCCTTCGCCGCCCTCGCGATCATCATGAACACGCCCTGCATGTCCTCCGGCAGAAGCGATGCGCGCACGGAGATGTCGCGCCACGCGTCGTCCTCGGCGATGTCCGAGCCGACGCCGGCGCGGGCGCGCGTCAGCATGCGTCGGAATTCCGAAAGGTCGGGCACCACCGAAGCGAGTCCTTCGATCCGGCAGCGGACCACGAACTCCTGATAGAGCACGCCGATGACGCGGAATCCGGCATCGGGCTCAGCCAGGATGGCGCGCAGGATACGGTCCATCCGTCGGCGCCGCTCGGCGAGGTCCTCGGCGCTCGGCTGCGTCTCGGCCGGCTCGGGGCGGATGTCGAGCGGCGCGGCCTTGGCCGCCATCAACTGATCGAGCAGGTCGGGCGACGGCCGGCGCTGCGGCCGGATCGCCTCCGGCGGCGGTGCCGCGAGGATGATGGCGCGCGCATCTTCGAGCGTCGCTTCGGGCAGCGGCATCAGCCGCGGCGTGCCGTTGCGCGGGCTCGTCTCGGTCGATCCGATCCGCACGCTGAGCGGGCGGCGCGACAGCGCCGGACCGAGCGCCATGAAATGCCCGCGCTCGAGGTCGCGGAAGGCTTCCGCCTGCCGCCGCTCCATGCCGAGCAGGTCGGCGGCGCGCGCCATGTCGATGTCCAGAAAGGTGCGGCCCATCAGGAAGTTGGAGGCCTCCGCCGCGACGTTCTTGGCGAGCTTCGCCAGCCGCTGCGTGGCGATGATGCCGGCGAGCCCGCGCTTGCGGCCGCGGCACATCAGATTGGTCATGGCGCCGAGCGAAAGCTTGCGCGCCTCATCCGAGACCTCGCCTGCAGCAGCCGGCGCGAAGAGCTGCGCCTCGTCCACCACCACCAGCATCGGATACCAATGGTCGCGCGCGACCTCGAACAGCCCGCCAAGGAAGGCTGCGGCGCGCCGCATCTGGTTCTCGGCATCGAGCCCTTCGAGGTTTAGCACCGTCGAGACGCGGTGGATGCGCGCTCGCTCGCCGGCCGCCTGCAGGCCGCGCTCGGTATGATCCTCGGCGTCGATCACCAGATGGCCGTAGCGCTCACCCAGCGAGACGAAGTCGCCTTCGGGATCGATGATGGTCTGCTGCACCCAGGGCGCGCTCTGCTCCAGCAGCCGGCGCAGCAGATGCGACTTGCCCGAGCCCGAATTGCCCTGCACCAGCAGGCGGGTCGCCAGCAGCTCCTCAAGGTCGAGGGCCGCCGGCGCGCCTGCCGACGTCTGCCCCATCTCGATCGCAACCGTCATATTCTCGACTCGGATAGTCTCCCTGCGCGGGAGGGACTTAGCAACCGGCGCGCGGTGCGTCGAGCATGGGGCCAAGGGCTCGGCGCGATGTTCCACACTTAACGGCAGGCCATCGCCAGCTGAACTGGTCCGACCACCATTTCGCTGGCGCAATCCCCTGATCGGCGTATCATCCCTTGAGGGAGGGGTTCATGGCAGGAGGAGGCTTATGAACGTCGCTGCGGAAGTGCCCGTCATAGACCTGACAGTGCAAGACATTGTTTCTTCTGCTCTTTCGAAATTTCGCGCCGGCGACACTGTTTCGACCCGGGCAATGCTCGATGCGATCCGCCAATCGGACCCCGCCTGCGGGGACAGCGACGACCATCTGGTCGAACTGATCGTCATGGCCGCTGTTGGTAAGACCATGGGCGTCGTCTTCGATCACCGCTCGCCCGACGAGCGGTTGCCGCGCCTGTCCTAAACCTCGTTACTCTGAAAGGATTCAGGCGAGGCGCTGCAAATCCTTGTTTGGCGGATGTCGGCGTCCCAAACGCGCACACATCCGGGCGACATGCATTAGCTTCCCAGCGGATGCGGCATATAACCGACGAAACCGGCGATCTTCCAGCGCCCGCCGACCTTGCGGCAGAAGTAGAGCGTCTGCCATTTCAGGCGGTCGACGCTGCCGTCGGCCTTGGCGACCGAGCCGTCGAACTTCTTGTGCAGCACAGCACGATCGCCATCGACGTCGATGTCGCGCAGATTGGTGACGCGGAAAATCGCCTCGCGCAGCGGCTCGGCGAATTCTGTCGCGGCTGTCTCCTTGGCCTGGCGCAGCCATTCGTCGCGATAGACTTCCAGCCTGGGAAACTGCAGCCGCCAGGCATCGGCATTGGGCAGGAAATGCGCATGCATGCCGAAAAAGCTTTCGGCGATGAAGTCGTCCTCGACCATCGACCAATGCTGGCCGAGGAAGGCGTCGATGTCGCGCCGCACCAGCATTTCCCACAGCGCATGGCGATCGGCATCGCCTTCCGGAAACGGATTCTTGTCAAAGGTCATGTTGGTTCTTCCCCTTGCGTTCGATCAGCAACCCACCGGTCGCATCTCAGGATTCGGAGTGCAGGATGCTCACGATTTGTAATAAAGAAACATGATTTTCGGAAAAAATGTTGCTTTCCGACATTGCCTCTTGGAGGATCACCTCTACAAGCGTAGACGGCTGCAAGAACGGTCCTTACGCTCGACAACAGGAGATTCATTTGCCCAAGCAGTGCTTCGGAAAGTCGCATGTCCCGCTCTCGCCTGCCGTCCGCGCCGGCGATTTCGTCTATGTCTCCGGCCAGGTGCCGGTGGGCAGCGACGGCCTGGTAGTCAAGGGCGGCATAACTGACCAAGCCGAGCAGGTGCTGCAAAACGTCAAGGCTGCGCTGGCGCTGGCCGGATGCACCATGGACGACGTGGTGAAGACCACCGTCTGGCTCGAGGACGCCCGCGATTTCGGCGCCTTCAATACGGTCTATGCCAGGCACTTCCCGAACGACCCGCCGGCGCGTACCACCGTCGAGTCGCGCCTGATGATCGACATCAAGATCGAGATCGAGGCCGTCGCCTACCGGCCGGTCTGATCGGGGCCAGACAACAACGGAGGCGCGGAATGCAGTTCGATCTGTTGATCAAGGGCGGCCGCGTGATCGACCCGGCTTCCGGGTTGGATGCGCCGCGCGACATCGCCGTCGCCGATGGTCGAATCGCCGCGATCGAAGCGGCCATCGATAGCGAGACCGCCGGTGATGTCGTCGACGCCAGCGGCTGCATCGTCACTCCGGGCCTCGTCGATCTGCACAGCCACGTCTACTGGGGCGGCACCTCGCTCGGCGTTGACGCTGACCGTCTCGCCGCCAAGAGCGGCACCACCACCTTCATCGATGCCGGCAGCGCCGGCGCCGGCAATTTCCTGGGGTTTCGCCGCCATGTCATCGAGCGTTCGAAGGTCCGCATCCTTGCCTACGTCAACATCTCGTTTGCCGGCATATTCGGCTTCGCCGAGACCATATCCGTCGGCGAATGCAGCGATCTCAGGCTCTGCGAGCCGCGCGAGACGGTGGCCGCGGTGCGCGAGCACGCCGCCGTCGTCGTCGGCGTAAAAGTCCGTTCCGGCAAGCACGCCGGCGGCACCAGCGGCATCGCGCCGGTCGACCTCGCGCTCGAAGCCGCAGACCGAGCCGGCCTGCCGCTGATGGCGCACATCGACGAGCCGCCGCCCGGCCGCTCGGAAGTGCTGACCAGGCTCCGCCGCGGCGACATCCTCACTCACTGCTTCCGGCCGTTCCCCAACGCGCCGGTCTTCGCTTCGGGCGCGGTGCGGCCGGATATGCGGCAGGCGCGCGAGCGCGGCGTCATCTTCGACATCGGCCACGGCATGGGCTCCTTCGACTTCGAGGTGGCGAAGGCGATGCTGGCGGAAGGGCTGGCGCCGGACGTCATCTCGAGCGATGTGCATCTCTACTGCGTCGACGGCCCTGCCTTCGATATTCTCGTCTGCATGTCGAAGCTCATGGCGCTCGGCATGCCGCTGGTCGAAGTCGTGCGCGCCGCAACGCAGCGCCCGGCCGAAGCGATCGCCAGGCCCGAGCTCGGGGCGCTTAAAGTCGGCGGCATCGGCGATGTCGCGGTGCTGAGGCTGCAGCCCGGCCGCTTCACCTTTGTCGACGCGGCCGGTGCGTCACTCATCGCGGACCAGCGGCTGGTCTCGAATGGCATCGTCATTGGCGGCAAATGGTGGCGGAACGAGACGCCCGACCACAATGAGACCGAGCGCTTCGAGGCCCATGCGCACCACACGCATGTCGAGGTTGCGGCCAGGCACTTCGGGCGCTGATTGGCTCACCGTCGCGAATTGCTCGGCTCGCCATAGACCGGCGTCGCAATCCCCTCCATCCGCGCCTTGAGCTGCAGCGCCACGAACTTCGAATAGAAGCGCGACAGCGCGAGATTGCCGCCGTGGAACCATAGCGCCTCCTGGGCGGTCGGCTTCCACATGTTGCGCAACTCGCCCTGCCACGGGCCGGGATCGCCCTTGACGCCGGAGCCGAGGCCCCAGCACGGCCCGACCTTGTCGGCGACCTCCCGGGAAACGATCCCTGCCACGGTCTCGTTCATCGACTGGTAGCCGGTGCAGGAGACGATCGCGTCGACCGCCAGCTCGCTGCCGTCCTCAAACAGGACGCCGGTCGGCGTCAGCGATTTGATGCCGACGCCGCTCTTCACCGCGATCTCGCCGTTCAGGATCAGCTCGCAGGCGCCGACATCGATGTAGTAGCCGGAGCCGGTGCGATAGGCTTTCATAAGCAGTCCGGTCTCGTCCTCGCCGAAGTCGATGGCAAAGCCGCTGTCGCTGAGGCGCTTGTAGAAATCCGCGTCGCGCTCGCGGATGACGTCATAGAGCGCCCGCTGGCCTTTTGGGACCAGCGCGAAGGGTGTCGAAGCCACGATCATGTCGGCCTTGTCGGTGGTGATGCCCCGCGCCAGCGCCTTTTCCGAAAAGATCTCGAAGCCGACCTCCATCAGCGTGTCCGACTTCACCACCGTCGTCGGCGAGCGCTGCACCATGGTGACCTTGGCGCCGGCTTCCCAGAGGTCGACGCTGACATCGTGGCCGGAGCTCGCCGCGCCGATCACCGCGACGCGCTTGCCGCGGAATTTCTCGCCGGTCGAGTACTGGCTGGAATGCAAAAGCTCGCCTTTGAAGCTGTCCGCGCCAGGCAGATCGATCTGCCGCGGCGGCCCGTAGGCGCCGGTGGCGAACACGATGTGCTTCGGCTTCAGCGTGATGCGCTCGCCGGCGCGATCGACCACCACCGTCCAGACCTTTTTGGCCTCGTCATAGGCCGCACTGATGCATTTGGTGGCGACCCAGTAGTTCAGCTCCATGACGCGGGCATACATTTCGAGCCAATCGCCCATCTTGTCCTTGGGCGTGAACACCGGCCAGTTTTCCGGGAACGGAATGTAGGGCAGATGGTCGTACCAGACCGGGTCGTGCAGCACGAGCGAGCGGTAGCGGTTGCGCCAGGAATCGCCGGCGCGCGCGTTCTTCTCGACGATGAGGGTGGGAACACCGAGCTGCCGCAGACGGGCGCCGAGCATGATGCCGCCCTGGCCGCCGCCGATCACCAGGCAATAGGGCTGCTCGTGCACGCCGAGCTCACGCGCCTCGCGCGCTCTTGCTTCCGCCCAGGTCTCGCGTTCGGGATCGGCCTTGTGGCGGATGCCGAGCGGCCGGGCAGGCCCCTTCTGCTCCTCGAACCCCTTGAGCTCGCTCATCGCCGTGAACAGCGTCCGGCAGCGGCCATCCTTGAGCCGCAGGATGCCCTCGCCTCGCGCCACGGCCGTCTCGAAGCTGAACCAGGCCTCGATGACGCCGTCGGCGACGCTTGACTCCCCGGACAGGCGCCAGTGCGATGGTTGCGTCGAGGAAAGCGTCGCCTTGAGCATCTCGCGGACCGCCGGTTGGCCGTCCACGGTCTTGATGTTCCATGTGAAGGTCAGCAGATCGCGCCAGTAGCAATCGTCCACGAAAAGGTTCGTCGCCGCCTCGATGTCACCCGCCTCGAGCGCGCGGCCGAATGTGCCGAGCCAGGTTGCCGCCTGTTGCGATGGTGCGATGTCGAGCATTGATGTTCGTTCCCCTGAATACGCAGATCATAGCCGCGTTGCGGCTGTTCTCAGTCGCCGAGCGGCTCCATCTCCTTCCCCGTCCGATGGATCTGGGCGTTATATTTGATGCGGCGCACCGTCTCGCGCGCCGGGCCGTCGAGCATGTAGGCGGACGCGACCGCGAGCAGGTCGATGGCCGCAAGGAAGGCGTAGCGCGAAGCTGTCGGCTTCAGCGTGTCGGGATATTCGGGAACCGCCATCGTCAGCTGGACATCGCAGACGCGTGTCAGCTCCGTGTCCGGCGCGGTCACGCAGATCGCGTCGGCGCGATAGTGCTTGGCAAGCTCCACCGCCTCGATCACTTCTCGGGTACGGCCGGTCGCCGAGATCGCGATCACCACATCGCCCGGCTTCAGTGTCGAAGCCGTCATGCGCATCAGATACGGATCGCATTGCGCGCTGATGGTGATGCCATAGCGAAACAGGCGATACTGCGTCTCTTGCGCCAGCGCCGATGAGCTGCCGCCAAGTCCGAATACCGTCACTTGCCTGGCCTTGGCGATCAGCTCCGCCGCTTTCTGCAACTGCCCTGGATCGATCTGCCGTTCGGCCTCCTGCAGCGCGCGGCGCGCTTCGCCGAAGACGGCGTTCCAGAACGGCATGCCGCTGTCGCCGTTCGTGGGTTGCGGCTTGGTGCTAAGATAGAGCGCGCCGACGACGAGGCTCTGCGCCAGCTTCAGCTTGAAGTCGCGCACGCCGTCGCATCCGATGGCGCGGCAGAAACGGGTGACCGTCGGCTCGCTGACCTGGGCGCGCTGCGCCAGCGCGGCATTCGATGCATCGACGGCATATTTGACGTCGTCGAGCACGACGTCGGCGACGCGACGCTCCGCCGGCCGCAAGTCCGTGTAGCTGTCCTTCACCTGCGAAATGATGTCGGGGAAGCGCCTGACATGATCATGCCGGCCGTCATCCCCGTCGGAAATCCGCAGCGCCTGGCTGTCAGCTTCGGTCATTGGCCGTCCTTCTCTGCCGTTTCTGGACCACCATATTTGCGATTATCCGCCGGCTGGCCATGGGCAATCAGCCGAAGTGAGTATGTAGGAAAGTAACACACACTGCAAGCGCGTCTAAACACAGGCGAAATCAGACACTTAGATAAGCTTTAGTTGAATCTGATGGCGCCAGATCTTTGCCACCGCTTGACAGTAAAGTAGGATAGTTACAGACTGATTTCGCGGACAGAGGGGGCTCCGGCAACCCAATCACGCAGTCTCCGAGGGGAGCATGAATACCGGCAGCGCAAGAACGCCGAAGCTCGGCGTGCAGGCAGCGAGCAAGGTTTATACCACGGCCTCCGGCGATCTTCTCGCCCTAGACCGCTGCAGCCTCGACGTGCACGCCAACGAGATCGTCTCCATCGTCGGCCCCTCCGGCTGCGGCAAGACCACGCTGTTGTGGTCGATGTCGGGTCTGCATCGTCTGACCAGCGGCGCGATACTGCTTGACGGCAAGGAGGTCACCGGCCCGCGTCCCGAGATCGGTATCGTCTTCCAGGAAGCGAACCTTCTGCCCTGGCGCAATCTCGACGCCAACATAAACTTCCCGTTCGAGATCAAAGGCGAGAAGCCCGATCGCGCCTGGATCGCGCATCTGCTTCATCGCGTCGGGCTCGACGGCTTCGGCGGCAAGTTCCCGCGCGAGCTTTCCGGCGGCATGCAGCAGCGCGCGGCGATCGTCCGCGCGCTGGCGCTGAAGCCTTCCGTGCTCTTGATGGATGAGCCCTTCGGTGCGTTGGACAGCTTCACCCGCGAGGAGATGAACCGCCTCGTCGAGGAGATCTGGCTCGATACCAAGACGACCATCGTTTTCATTACCCACAGCATCGAGGAAGCGATCTTCCTCTCCGACCGGGTCGTGGTGCTGACCGCGCGGCCGGGACGCGTCGCCAAGGTCTACGACGTGCCGTTCCCGCGCCCGCGCTCGCTGGAGATCATGGCCACCAAGGAGGTCTTCGACCTCACCAACCGCATCAAGATGGACATCGTCGGCGAGCGCCGGCCGAAGGCGCAGGAGCAGCTGCAACACAAGAGCGCTGAAATCGTGAGGATCAGACCGTGAGCGGGGGCGACGCCATTCCGGAATTCTCCAAAGCCAAGTCCGGTGACGGCCAGGATGTCAGCCTCACCAACCTCTCCGCCTTCGCCGGCGGCCCAGGCATCAAGTCCGGCGCCGAGGTGGCCGCGATTCTCGTCGTCGCGGTGGTGATCATCGGCGGCATCGAGCTGGCGCTGCGCATCTTCCACGTGCCGCAATACATCATGCCGCCGCCGAGTGCGATCGTTTACGCTTTATTCGACGAGTTCCCGCTGATCGCGCCGCATCTCGGCTACACGCTGGTCGAGCTCTTCTCCGGCTTTGCCATCGGCGCCGTCGTCGGGCTGGTGATGGCGGCGGTGATCACGCAGTTTCCCTTCGCCGAGAAGATCGTCGCGCCTTACATCTTGATCCTCGTCACCACGCCGATGCTGGCGCTGGTGCCGCTTCTCATCCTGCGCTTCGGCTTCGGCTACACGCCGCGCATTATCGCGGTAGCTTTAGCCGCCGGACCGATGGTGATGATCAATGCCGCGACCGGGTTCCGGCGCGTGGACAGCGCCAAGATCGCGCTCGCTCGCTCCTATGGCGCGAGCACCTTGCAGATCTTTTGGAAGATCCGCGCGCCGATGGCGCTGCCGATGATCCTGGTCGGGCTGATGATCGGCGCGATCTTCGGGCTCCTCACTGCGGTAGGTGCCGAGATGGTCGGCGGCGGCTTCGGCCTCGGCAACCGGCTTACCTCGTATTCGTCGATGATCCAGATGCCGCAATTCTTCGCGGTGGTGCTGATCCTGTCGACGCTCGGCATCCTGATCTACGTGCTCTTCTTCCTGATCGGCAAGAAATGGGCGAGCTGGGAGGCATGAGCGCGGACGGATGAGATCGCCCGGGAGACGGGCGAAGGCAAGGGCAAGCGATCGATAAGGGCAATCAACAAAAGGGGAATGCCATGACCAACGAAAGCTTATTCAGTACGGCGACAAGAGCGGGCATCAGCCGCCGCTACTTCCTGCAAGTGACGGCCGCCGGCGTCGTGACCGCCACCGCGCTCGGCGCATCGGGTCTGAAAGCCAGCGCGGCGGCTTATGAAAAATTCACCTGGATTTCGCCGCGCGGCACGCTCGAAGTGCTGGACGACTATCCCTACTGGTCGGCCAAGAAGGCCGGCTATTTCGGCGACCTCGCCACCGACATGCAGCCGGGTCCGTCTGACGGCACCGCGACGGTCAAGTTCGTCGATGTCGGCCAGGCCGACATGGGCTTCCCCTCGCCCGGCGTCTTCTCCTTCGCCATCCAGAACGGCATGAAGCTGAAGTCGGTGTTCCACATGGGCGCGCGCGACACCTTCAGCATCGCCTTCCGCAAGGGCCAGGGCACCAAGAACCTGAAGGACCTCGAAGGCAAGACGATCCTGCTCGGCTCCGCCGCTTGGCAGGCGATCGTCGATCCGCTGCTTGCCGCGCAGGGTGTCGACATCAAGAAGGTGAAATTTGTCGAGGCCGGGTGGCCGACCTGGGGCACCGCGCTCGCCGGCGGCCAAGGCGATGCCGCACTCTCCTGGGAAGGTCTGCGCGCCGAATGGATCGCCAAGGACCTCGACTTCGAATATTGGCTCGGCGTCCAGAATTCCAAGCTTCCGGCCAACACCTTCGTCGTGCGCGCCGCCGATCTCGAGGATCCCGACAAGAAGGCCTTCCTCGAAAAATATCTGCGCGGCTGGGCGATGGGCCTCGAATTCGGCTACCAGAACCCGCGCGCGGCCGTCGAAGCCGTGTTCGAGCAATTCCCGACCTTGGCCAAGAACCTTGGCCCTGAGCTCGGCACCACCTCGATCCTGCAGCAGATCAACGTCTTCCGCGGTGACATGGACAAGCGCAGTGGCTGGGGCTCGCACGACATGGCGAGCTGGCAGGGCTTTTTCGACGAGATCCTGAAGATCGGCCAGATCACCGCGCCGGTGAAGGCCGAAGACGTCTGCACCAACGACCTGATTCCGACCGCCAACGACTTCGACAAGGCGAAGGTCAAGGCCGATGCCGACGGCGTGAAACTGTCGGAAGGCTTTGCCGCGCTCGACGTCGAGAAGATCAAGGCGCACCTGTTCGATTCCGCCGTCAAGTAAGGCGGGCGCATTGACCATCGGGCGGCGCCTGATGCCGCCCGAGCTACTGTTCAAAGAGCATTGGGGAGGCTGACATGGCCGACAAAGTAAAAATCCTGGTGGTTGGTCTGGGCAATATGGGCGCTTCGCATGCGAGCGCCTATCACCGCTCCGACGGCTTCGAGATCGTCGGCATCATGAGCCGCACCATCAAGAGCAACAAGAAGATCCCGAAGGAGCTCGCCGGCTATCCGCTCTATGAGGATTTCGACTTGGCGCTGAAGGAGACCAAGCCGGACGCGGTCTCGATCAACAGTTGGCCGAACACGCATGCCGAATACGCGCTGAAGGCGATCGCCGCCAACTGCCATGTGTTCATGGAAAAGCCCCTCGCCACCAACATCGCCGACGCCGAGAAGGTGGTGGCCGCCGCGCGGGCCAAGAACCGGAAGCTGGTTCTGGGCTACATCCTGCGCGTCCACCCGTCCTGGATCAAATTCATCGAGGTCGGCAAGACGCTCGGCAAGCCCCTGGTGATGCGCCTCAACCTCAACCAGCAGAGCAGCGGCAGCGCCTGGCACTGGCACAAGAACCTGATCGACTCGCTGATCCCGATCGTCGACTGTGGCGTGCACTATGTCGACGTCATGTGCCAGCTGACCGGCGCCAAGCCGGTGCGCGTGCACGGCATCGGCGCCAAACTCTGGGCCGAGGCCGACAAGCAGAACTATGGCCATCTGCACGTCACTTTCGATGATGGCTCGGTCGGCTGGTATGAAGCCGGCTGGGGCCCGATGATGAGCGAGACCGCCTATTTCGTGAAGGATGTGGTCGGCCCGAAAGGCGCCGTTTCGATCGTCGCCGGCCAGTCCGCAAGCAGCGCCAAGGAAGCCGAGGAGGTATCGGATTCCGCCGACATCGACCGCCACACCAAGACCGACGCGCTGAAGATCCACTACGCGCAGGTCGATGGCGACAAGAACTTCTCGAAGCCCGACGAGATCGTCAGCATGGAGGACGAGCCCGGCCATCAGGAGCTTTGCGACCGCGAGCAGGCCTTCTTCCTGCGCGCCATCCGTGAGGACCTCGATCTGACCGAGCAAATGGATGCCGCCGTCAACAGCCTGCGCATCGTTTTAGCCGCCGAGCAGAGCATCGCGGAGAAGCGGACCGTCGAGCTGACCTGAAGCTTCCGGTCAGCCTGCCGCGCAACCCCACATCTAGCCGCTTCGCGGCTGGGCAGTCCGCCGGCGGCGTGCCGATCGGCATGCAGCCAGTCGGGCCGCTATGTAGCGCTCTCCACGCAGTTGGAAGAGGAGATGCCGTGCAGGGACCGGCGGCCGGCCAACCAGCTTCCGGATCTTTGGAACAGCACGTTGCCGCCGCCTTCATCCCGTGGCGTCAATTTCCTATAAGATTCCTATTTCTTTGCTCCCCGCCTCGTCTCGAACCTTTATGGCGGTCGGGTCCATATTCCCCTCGAAAAACACTTTCATCGCCATCGCCGCCAAGGTGACGGGCGGTCCTGTGCAATTTTGAACTCGACCGTGTCGGGGTGCAAAAACAAGCCGAAACAAGGAATACCTGCAATGGACCTCGTTGTTCTCGGGATGGGGATTTTGTTCTTCGTCCTGTCCTTAGCTTACGTCAAAGCCTGCGACAGAATCTGATCGAAGGGTCTTACAATGCTTTTCGACTACGTCCTCGGCGGCGCGGTGACCTTGTTCTTGCTTGCCTACCTCACCTACGCCCTCATCCGCCCAGAGCGCTTCTGATCGGCATACGGAAAGTCAGTTCATGACACTCAACGGCTGGATACAGATCCTCGTCTATTGCGGGATCCTGCTTTTGCTCGTGAAGCCGCTCGGCGGCTACATGCACCGCGTCTTCAAAGGCGATCGTACGTTGCTGTCGCCCGTGCTTGTCCCGATCGAGCGCGGCCTCTATCGCCTCGCCGGGACAAGCGAGAAGGAAGAACAGCACTGGGCCGCCTACGCCACCGGCATGCTGCTTTTCAACCTCGCCGGTTTCCTCGTGCTTTATGCCTTGCAGCGGCTGCAGGGCGCGCTGCCCTACAATCCCGCCGGGATGGCTGCGGTCGAACCGGAGCTCGCCTTCAACACCGCGGCGAGCTTCGTCACCAATACCAACTGGCAGAACTACGGCGGCGAAAGCACGATGTCCTACCTCGTGCAGATGGCCGGCCTCACCGTCCAGAACTTTGTTTCGGCCGCCACCGGCATTACCATTGCGATCGCGCTGATCCGCGGCTTTGCCCGCGCCTCGGGCAAGTCGATCGGCAGTTTCTGGGTCGACCTGACCCGCTGCACGCTTTACGTGCTCCTGCCGGCCTGCATCGTGCTGACGCTCGTCTATGTGTGGCTCGGCATCCCGCAGACGCTTGGACCCTATGTCGACGCCACCACGCTGGAAGGCGCCAAGCAGACGATCGCGCTCGGCCCAGTCGCCTCTCAGGTCGCCATCAAGATGCTTGGCACCAATGGCGGCGGCTTCTTCAACGCCAATGCCGCGCATCCTTTTGAGAATCCGGACGCCATCTCGAACCTGATCCAGATGCTGTCGATCTTCGCGCTCGGCGCCGGTCTCACCAACGTCTTCGGGCGGATGGTCGGCAGTGAGCGCCAGGGTTGGGCCATCCTTGCCTCGATGGGCGTGCTGTTTCTCGTCGGCGTCATCGTCTGCTACTGGGCCGAGGCCGCCGGCAGTCCGCTGGTGCATGCGCTCGGCATCGACGGCGGCAACATGGAAGGCAAGGAGACGCGCTTCGGAATTGCGTTGTCGGCGCTGTTCGCGGTCATCACCTCGGCCGCCTCGTGCGGCGCCGTGAATGCCATGCACGATTCGTTCACCGCGCTTGGCGGCATGATCCCGCTGATCAACATGCAGCTTGGCGAGGTCATCGTCGGCGGCGTCGGCGCCGGCTTCTACGGCATCCTGATGTTTGTCGTCATCGCCGTCTTCGTCGCCGGCCTGATGGTCGGCCGCACACCGGAATATCTCGGCAAGAAGATCGAGGCCAAGGAGGTCAAGATGGCGATGCTTGCCATCCTCTGCCTGCCGCTGGCGATGCTGATCTTCACGGCTATCGCCGTGGTCCTGCCTAGCGCGGTGGCATCGATGGCCAATGGCGGTCCGCACGGCTTCACCGAGGTGCTCTATGCCTACACATCGGCGGCCGCGAACAACGGTTCGGCCTACGGCGGACTGACCGGCAACACGCCCTGGTACAACATCACCATCGCGATCGGCATGCTGATGGGCCGCTTCCTGGTCATCATCCCGGCTTTGGCCATCGCCGGCTCGCTGGCCACGAAGAAGACCGTGCCTGCTTCCGCCGGCACCTTCCCGACCGACGGCATGCTGTTCGTCGGCCTCCTGGTCGGCGTGATCGTCATCGTCGGCGGCCTCACCTTCTTCCCGTCGCTCGCCGTCGGTCCGATCGTCGAGCATCTGGCGATGATCCTCGGACAGACTTTCTGAGATGACCATGCCCTGGTTCAACAACATACGTCGGCACGATCGTCACCAATCCGGTGACGGAACGCCCGATGACGGAGGGGACGAGAAGCCTCGTCCTTTCCCGACGCTCTCCACCTTCCTCGGCATGGCGGCCGTGCTGTTCGTGCTGTGGCTGCTGGCCTCGGGCCTTCCGCATCTGTTGCCGAAGACCGAACACCCGGCGCCATCCAACATCACCGATACCGGAGTCCTGAAATGAGCCAGTCCAAATCCGCGAGCATTCTGGATGCCAGCATCCTGATGCCCGCCATTGGCGGCGCTTTCCGCAAGCTCGATCCGCGCACGCTGATCAAGAACCCGGTGATGTTCGTCGTTGCCATGGTCTCAGCACTCACCACCGTGCTGTTCGTCAAGGATGTCATCACCGGCGGCGGCGATCTCGGCTTCACCTTGCAGATCATCATCTGGCTGTGGTTCACCGTGCTGTTCGCCAACTTTGCCGAGGCCGTGGCCGAGGGTCGCGGCAAGGCGCAGGCCGACTCGCTGCGCAAGGCGCGCACCGAGACCCAGGCCAAGCTGCTCGTCAACGGCGAGGATCGCGGCAAGTTCAAGTTGGTGCCTGGCACCAGCCTGAAGGTCGGCGACATCGTGCTGGTCGAAGCCGGCGACATCATCCCTTCCGACGGCGAGGTGATCGAAGGCGTGGCTTCCGTCAACGAGGCGGCAATCACCGGCGAATCCGCGCCTGTCATCCGCGAATCCGGCGGCGACCGCTCGGCCGTCACCGGCGGCACGCAGGTGCTGTCCGATTGGATCCGCGTGCGCATTTCCGCCGCCTCCGGCCAGACCTTCCTCGACCGCATGATCTCGCTGGTCGAAGGTGCGGAGCGCCAGAAGACCCCGAACGAGATCGCGCTTAACATCTTGCTTGTAGGCATGACGCTGATCTTTGTCCTGGCCACCGCGACCATCCCGAGCTTCGCCTCTTATTCCGGCGGCTATATCCCGGTGACGATCCTCGTCGCTTTGTTCGTGACGCTGATCCCGACCACGATCGGCGCGCTGCTTTCGGCCATCGGCATTGCCGGCATGGATCGCCTGGTGCGTTTCAACGTGCTTGCCATGTCCGGGCGCGCCGTCGAGGCTGCCGGCGACGTGGACACCTTGCTCCTCGACAAGACCGGCACCATTACGCTCGGCAATCGCCAGGCGACCGAGTTCCATCCGGTGAAGGGGGTGACCGAACAGGAGCTGGCCGATGCTGCTCAATTGGCCTCGCTGGCTGACGAGACGCCGGAAGGCCGCTCGATCGTGGTGCTGGCGAAGGAAAAATACGGCATCCGCGCCCGTGATATGGCGACCTTGCATGCCACTTTCGTGCCCTTCACCGCGCAGACCCGGATGAGCGGCGTCGACATCGACGGCTCGTCGGTGCGCAAAGGCGCGGTCGATGCCGTGCTAGCCCATGTCAATCAAGCAACGGTGGCAAGCCATGGCACGCGTCCGACAAGCGACACCATGCGCGACCTGCAGGCCAGGGCCGACGAGATCGCCAAGGCCGGCGGCACGCCGCTGGCGGTCGAGCGCGACGGGCACCTGCTCGGCGTCGTCCACCTCAAGGACATCGTCAAGGGCGGCATTCGCGAGCGTTTCGCCGAGCTTCGCAAGATGGGCATCCGCACGGTGATGATCACCGGCGACAATCCGCTGACCGCAGCGGCCATCGCGGCCGAAGCCGGCGTCGACGACTTCCTCGCCCAGGCGACGCCTGAAAACAAGTTGTCGCTGATCCGCGAGGAACAGGCCAAGGGCAAGCTTGTCGCGATGTGCGGCGACGGCACCAACGATGCGCCGGCGCTCGCCCAGGCCGATGTCGGCGTCGCCATGAACACCGGCACGGTCGCCGCGCGCGAGGCCGGCAACATGGTCGACCTCGACAGCGATCCGACCAAGCTGATCGAGATCGTCGAGATCGGCAAGGCGCTGCTGATGACGCGCGGTTCGCTGACCACCTTCTCGATCGCCAACGACGTCGCCAAGTATTTCGCCATCATTCCGGCCATGTTCGCCGTGTTCTACGTCGCGCCCGGCCAGTCGGCGGGCCCGCTGCAGGCGCTCAACATCATGCATCTGGCGACGCCGCAGAGCGCCATTCTGTCGGCGATCATCTTCAACGCGCTGATCATCGTCGCGCTGATCCCGCTGTCGCTGAAGGGGGTGAAATACCGCGCCATCGGCGCCGGCGCGCTGCTCACCCGCAATCTTCTCGTCTACGGCTTTGGCGGCATCATCGTGCCGTTCGCCGGCATCAAGGCGATCGACCTGATCGTCACGGTTCTTGGCCTGGCATAGGGACCCATTCCGATGTTCAAGCAACTCAGACCCGCGATCGTCATGATCGTTTTCTTCACGGTGCTCACCGGCCTCATCTATCCGATCGGCATGACCGGCATCGCGCAGGCGCTGTTTCCCAGGCAGGCCAATGGCAGCCTGATCGAAAAGGATGGTAAGGTTATCGGCTCCGAACTGATCGGCCAGGCCTTCGCCAGCGACCGCTATTTCCACGGGCGGCCCTCGGCCGCCGGCGACGGCTACAACGCCGCCTCCTCCGGCGGCTCGAATCTCGGGCCGACCAATGCGAAGCTGATCGAACGTATCAAGGCCGACGCCGACAGGCTGAAGGCTGAGAACCCGAACGCACCGGTTCCGATGGATCTCGTCACCACGTCTGGCAGCGGCCTCGATCCCGACATCAGCCCGGAGGCGGCCTATTTCCAGGTGCCGCGGATTGCCAAGGCCAGGGGCATCGATGAAGCCAAGGTGAAATCGCTTGTCGACGGCCATGTCGAGGATCGCGAGCTGGGCTTCATGGGTGAGCCGGTGGTCAATGTGCTGGCCCTCAACATGGGGCTCGACGATCTCAAATAATCAGCACTCGCAGCGGGGATCGACACGATCCCCGGTGCAATCCATGATTGGACTTGATGCCGGACGACAGGACCAACTTCGAGAACAGACCTTCTCCCGACGCGCTGCTCGAGCACGCGGAGCGGGAGGGCCGCGGCCGTCTGCGCATCTTCCTTGGCGCGGCGCCCGGCGTCGGCAAGACCTACGAGATGCTGTTGGCAGGCCGCGCCCGGCGCGCCGACGGCATCGACGTCGCGATCGGCGTCGTTGAAACGCATGGCCGCAAGGAAACCCAGGCGCTGGTCGAAGGCTATGATGTGATCCCGCGACG
Source organism: Mesorhizobium sp. WSM3866 (assembly GCF_002294795.1). Lineage (NCBI taxonomy): Bacteria > Pseudomonadati > Pseudomonadota > Alphaproteobacteria > Hyphomicrobiales > Phyllobacteriaceae > Mesorhizobium > Mesorhizobium sp. WSM3866. Next base: position 377,672 of record NZ_NSGC01000004.1, read on the forward strand.
CGAGGTCGAATACAGGGGCCGCGTCCTCGACGAGATGGACATCGACGCCATCCTGAAACGGCGGCCAGAGCTGGTTCTGATCGACGAGCTCGCGCACACCAACGGGCCCGGCAGCCGTCATCCCAAGCGCTATCTCGATGTTCAGGAAATCCTGTCGCAGGGCATCGACGTCTACACCACGCTCAACATCCAGCATGTCGAAAGCCTGAATGACGTCGTGGCGCAGATCACCCGCGTCAGGGTGCGCGAAACCGTTCCGGATTCCATCATCGACGAGGCCGACGACATCGAGGTCATCGACCTCACCCCGGACGACCTGATCAAGCGGCTGCATGAAGGCAGGGTCTATTTCCCGCAAACCGCTCAGCGCGCGATCGAGAACTATTTTTCGCCTGGCAATCTGACAGCGCTTCGCGAGTTGGCGCTGCGACGCACCGCGCAGCGCGTCGATGAACAGCTCCTCAGCCATATGCAGTCCCACGCCATTCCGGGACCGTGGGCGGCCGGCGAGCGGGTCCTTGTCTGCGTCGACTCGCGTCCGGACGGGGGCGCTCGTATCCGCTACGCGCGCCGGCTCGCCGATCGCCTGCGGGCGCCATGGACGGCGCTGCATGTCGACACGCCTCGCCTGGCCGGCATGTCCGAAGAGGACAAGGACCGGCTGGCGACAAACCTGCGCCTTGCCGAACAGCTCGGCGCCGAGGTGGCGACCATCCCGGGCCAGAACGTCGCCCAGGACATCGTGCGCCATGCGACGGCGAACAACTTCACCCATATCGTTATCGGCAGGCCGACCCGCTCGCGCTGGCGGGAACTGATCGAGGGCTCGCTCACCTATGACCTGATCCGCAATGCCGGCGACATCAGCGTCCATGTCATTTCGGGCAAGGAGCGCGATGCCGACATGCCGTCGGCACGTGTGAAGGCCGCGTCCGAGCAGAAGCCCTTCCAGATCTGGCCCTATCTGTTCTCGACGGCCTATGTCGCCAGCGCGGTGGCCGTCAGCTCGATTCTCGATCAGTTCCTCGATGTCCGCAATCTGGCCAGCGTCCTGCTGCTGGCGGTGCTGACTTCTGCGGTGACGTTCGGACTCTGGCCGGCGCTCTACGCTTGTTTCCTGAGCGCGCTTGCCTTCAACTATTTCTTCCTCGAGCCGCGCTATACGTTCACGATCAGGGATCCGGAGAGCATCGTTGCCTTCGTGGTCTTTCTCGTTGTCGCAGTCATCGCCAGCAATCTGACGGCGCGCGTCCAGCGCCAGGCGGTCGCCGCCCGCTCACGCGCGCGAGCCACGCAGGACATCTACTCGTTCTCGAAGAAGCTCGCTGGCGCCGGCACGCTTGACGACGTGCTGTGGGCCACCGCCTTCCAGATCGCCTCGATGCTGAAAGTGCGCGTGGTGCTGCTTCTGCCCGAGAATGGAACGATCACCGTCAAGGCCGGCTATCCGCCGGACGATACGCTCGCCGAGGCCGACATCGCGGCGGCCCGCTGGGCCTGGGAACATGATCGCCCCGCCGGCCGCGGCGCCGATACGCTGCCCGGCGCCAAGCGCCTCTATCTGCCCTTGCGAACAGGCCGGACAGCGGTCGGCGTCGTCGGCCTCGACAACGACAAGCAGGGCCCTTTGCTGACCCCCGAGCAGCAGCGCCTTCTCGACGCGCTTGCCGATCAGGCGGCGGTCGCCATCGAACGCATCCAGCTTGTCGCCGATGTCGACCGCGCCAGGCTGGCGGCGGAAGCGGACCGGCTGCGCACGGCGCTGCTTACCTCGATCTCGCATGACCTGAAGACGCCGCTGGCCGCCATCATGGGTGCCGCCGGCACGCTGCGGGAATACGCGGCCGCCCTTCCCGAAGAGGACCGCACGGAACTCCTGTCGACGGTGGTCGACGAATCGGAGCGGCTCAACCGCTTCATCGCCAATCTGCTCGACATGACCAAGATCGAGTCCGGCGCCATGGAGCCGAACTACGCCCTCCATTATGTCGGCGATATCGTCGGCTCGGCGCTCGATCGCGCTCGCAAGATCACCGGCGAGCACCGCATCGACACCGACATTCCGCCGGACTTGCCGATGCTGCGCCTCGACCCGGTGCTGTTCGAGCAGGCGCTGTTCAACCTCCTCGACAATGCCGCCAAATATTCCGCGCCCGGCTCAACCATCCGCCTCCAAGGCTGGGTCGACAACGGCTCCGTCATCCTGCAGGTCATGGATGAGGGACCAGGCATCCCGCCGAACGACCTCGAACGGATCTTCGACACCTTCTACCGGGTGCGCAAGCGCGACCAGGTCCGCGCCGGCACGGGTCTCGGCCTGTCGATCAGTCGCGGTTTCGTCGAGGCCATGGGCGGCAGGATCTCGGCGACGAACCGTACCGACCGGCCCGGCGCGATCTTCACCATCCGCATGCCGGTGCCGCAGGAAATTCCGGACCTTGCCGTGGCCAAAACGGATGACGCCGCATGACCGGTCAGAACGTCAGCATCCTGGTCGTCGACGACGAACCGCCGATCCGCAGGCTGCTTCGGGTCGGCCTCGGCAGCCAGGGCTATGCCGTATCGGAGGCACCGAACGCCAAGGCAGCGATCGAGCTCATGCAGGCGCAGCGGCCCGACCTGATCCTGCTCGATCTCGGCCTCCCGGGGATGACGGGCCTCGAACTGCTCGGCAAATGGCGTGACGACGGCCTCGACATTCCGGTCGTCATCCTGTCGAGCCGCACCGACGAGGCCGGCATCGTCCAGGCGCTCGAGATCGGCGCCGACGACTATGTGGCGAAACCCTTCGGCATGAACGAGCTCGTCGCCCGCGTCCGCGTGGCGCTGCGCCACAAGCTCCAGCAGCAGGGCGAGAAGCCGGTGTTCCAGGCCGGCGACCTCTCGGTCGACCTGGTGAAGCGCATCGTCAAGGTCGAGGGCAAGGAAGTAAAACTGTCGCCGAAGGAATACGATATCCTGCGCATGCTCGTGCAGTATGCCGGCAAGGTTCTGACCCATCAGTTCCTGCTGAAGCAGATCTGGAACGAGTCGACGGACGTGCAATATCTCAGGGTCTATGTCCGCCAATTGAGGCAGAAGATCGAGAAGACACCGGACCAGCCGCGCTACATCATCACCGAGACCGGCGTCGGCTACCGTTTGCGCGAGGTCGATTGAAGGATCCGAGCGGCGGGCATCATCAAACCGATCGAGGCTGTGCCGAGATCGGTCGCTTGAACCATGGTAGATCCGCACAAACATCCTATATTACGGCAAGGTTTCTGTTTTTCGTGCGGGAAGGAAGCGATGTCGCATCCTCGGCTATCGGCGGCTTTGATTGCCGCGGCTTTGTCGACTGCCGCCCTTTTGGGCGCGGCTTCATATGCCTCCGCGCAGGTCGTCATCCCCACAGACCGCAACGCCCTGATCCAACATAACGAGCTGCAGGCGCTCCGGAACCAGCTGCAGCGACGACAGTTCCAGCAACAGCAGCAGCTTTACCGCGAGCAGGACCGGCAGATCGTTCCGAAGGCTCGCCCTGAAGTGCCGATCGTCAAGCAGAATTGCCAGTCTCAGGTGATCGGCACCACGATTTCGCGCGTCTGCCGCTGACATTTTTTTTTTTTGGGTTTACTTAGCCGACTTACTGTCGGCAGCGAGCCGCCTTGCATGGGCGGCGGTTTTGGGATTTGCAGGAGCGAGATTTTTGCCGTGCGGATAGCGTACGGCAGGAATGCCGCTTTGATCGGATTTGGGGATGGCAGCAGCCAAGAAGAAAGCAGTACGCAGGGCAAAGAAGGGAGAGCGGATCCGCCAGGTGGCGGCCATCCCCTTTCGCCTACGCGGCGACGGCCAGCTTGAAGTCTTGCTGGTCACCTCGCGCACGACCAAACGTTTCATTGTGCCCAAGGGCTGGCCCATGAAAGGCAAGAGCGGGCGCAAGGCGGCCGCGATCGAGGCCCAGGAAGAGGCGGGCGTGCTGGGCAAGGCGCTGAAGCAGCCTGCCGGCGGCTACTCCTATTGGAAGCGCATGGCCAGCCGTTTCGTCCGTGTCGACGTGGTCGTCTACCTGCTCGAGGTCAGCGAGGAGATGGCCGACTGGCGGGAGGCCGTGAACCGTCAGCGGGCTTGGCTGCCGGCGGCCGATGCGGCCCTGCTGATCGACGAGCCCGAGCTTTCCACGCTGCTGAGGGATTTGACGGCCTTGGTGACCGATCCGGCGTAAGACGATGGCCTGGCGCAATTCCACGAAAGTGTGACACGGCATCCGTCAGGAATTCCGTCACAACAAAATGGATGGAATGGTTCGCCGTTTTCCGTGGAACGGTGAAACGCTCTAATCGGAGTCGCCAGGAAACGGCCGTGCCGGGGTGCCGCTATAAGCCCACAGCCATTCTTTGGGCAGAGGTCCCTTGTTGCGGTCGCTCTCCTGTGATTGCTCCCAGGCATGCGCCAGTATGCCTACCGAGCGCGAGAGCACGAAGAGGCCGCGCGTCAGTGGCGGCGGGAAGCCAAGCTCGCCATAGATGACGGCCGTGGCGCCATCGATGTTGAGCGGGATCGTCTTGCCCTTGCGTGTCGCCACCTCCGCCTCGATCGCCTCGGCAATGTCGGCAAAGCGCCCGCTGACGACGCCGCGACCGGCGAAGTCGCGCGTCAGTTCGATGAGGCGTGGCGCCCGCGGATCGATCGGGTGGAAGCGATGCCCGAGGCCGGGCACGTAGCCCTTTTCCTCGGCGAAGAACCGGTCGAGCCGCGCACTCACCGCTTCGGCGAGGCTCGCGCCACCATCGATTGCGGCGGCGATGTTGCCATAGAAGGAAAGCGCCTGCTCGCCGGCCCCGCCATGCACGTCCCCCAGCACATTGATGGCGGAGGCCATGGCGTTGTTGATGCCGACGCCGCAGGTCGCCGCCATGCGCGCGATCGCGATCGACGGCGCCTGCGGGCCGTGGTCGACGGCGGCCCCGAGCGCGATGCCGAGCAGCGCCGCCTGATCGTCGCCCGGCAATTCGCCGCGCAGCATAAGCCAGATCATCGCCGGAAAGCTGACCCGGCCGATCAGATCCTGGATCTGGTAGCCGCGCAGCCGGATCACGCCGGGCTGCATCTCGATGATGCCGGTCCGCCACCACTCCTCGCCGCGGTCGCGGCCGGTCTTTTTGTCCGCGCTCATGCCCGCGCCCTCCCCTTGCCGCGCGCCGGCAAGCTGGCGAACACGTCGTCCATATGCGCGCCAAGACGTGGCGGAGGGCCGGCTGGCACGGGAGCCGCACCGTCGACCATAAAGCCGCCGCGCACCACCGTGAGCGGGTTGTCCATTCCCGGTATCTCCTGGAAGCGCGTCGTCATGCGGCGCTCGATGACCTGGCGTTCCTGCAGCACTTGCGGGATCGTCAGCACCCGCCCGGCCGGCACGCCGGCGCGGTTGAGCTTTTCTTCCCAGACCGCCGCAGGAGCGCCGGCAAGCGCGTCCTCGATGAGCGGCTTCAGCGCTGCCCGGTTCCCTTTGCGCGTCTCGCGTTCGGCGAAGCGCGGATCCGAAGCCAAGTCTGGGCGGCCGATCAAGCCGCAAAGGATCACGAACTGCTCCTGCTTGTTGGCGGCGATGTTGAGCAGGCCCTCGCCGGTGCGGAACGCGCCGGAGGGCGCGGCCGTCATGTTCTCGTTGCCCATGGCTTGAGGCTGGACGCCCGCCGTCAGATAGTTCGACACCGGCCATCCCAAGGCCGACAGCGTGCATTCGAGCATCGACACGTCGAGGAAGGCGCCTTCGCCGCTGGTCTTCTGCCGCACCAGCGCCGCAGCGATGGCGAAGGCCCCGACCAGTCCGCCCAGCGTGTCGGCGACCGGATAGCCGACGCGCAGGGGCGCCGTTTCCGGCGTGCCGGTGATGCTCATGATCCCGGACAGCCCCTGGATGATCTGATCATAGGCTGGGTTGCCACGCATCGGGCCGGTCTGGCCGAAACCCGATATCGCGCAATAGACGAGGCTTGGCCTAACCTCCTTCAGCTTCTCGTGGCCGAGGCCGAGCCGATCCATCACGCCCGGCCGGAAATTCTCGACCAATGCGTCCGCCGTTGCGACCAGGTCGAGGAAGCGCTCGCGGTCGGCCTCCTGCTTCAGGTCGAGCACCACCGATCGTTTGCCGGCGTTCTGCGCCAGGAAGGATGCACCCATGCCGGCTTTGTTGAGCTCCGGCGAGGCGCCAAGCTGGCGCGCGAGATCGCCGCCCGGCGGCGCCTCGACCTTGATGACGTCGGCGCCGAGCAGCGCCAGCTGGTAGGCGCAGTAAGGACCTGCCAGCACATTGGTGAGGTCGAGGACGCGTATGCCTGAAAGCAGGTCTGTCATGATGCTCCAGATCGGTCAGGCATCGCCCGGCACATGCTCTGGTCCGCGCGTGCGCCGGCGTTCGATCCAGGCCCAGATATGCGGGCCGACCAGACCGATGAAGGCGAGCGTTAAAAGCGTCAGCGAGAGCGGGTGCCGGTAGAACACCGTCCAGTCGCCATTGGCGATCGTCATCGCCCGGCGGAACTGCGTCTCGGCGAGCGGCCCGAGGATCATGCCGATGATGACCGGCGCCGTCGGAAAATCGAAGCGGCGCATCAGGAAGCCCGCCGCGCCCAGCAGATAGAGGATGATGAGATCGATCGGCGACTGCGAAATGCCGTAGGTGCCGACGGTGGCGAACACCAGAATGCCGGCATAGAGCTGCGGGGCCGGAATCTTGAGCAATCGTACCCAAAGGCCGATCAACGGCAGGTTGAGGATGACGAGGATGACGTTGGCGATGAACAGGCTGGCGATGAGGCCCCAGACGAGATTGGCCTGCGTCGTCAACAGCAGCGGTCCGGGATTGATGCCGTAGCTCTGGAAGGCAGACAGCATGATCGCCGCCGTTGCCGAGGTCGGCAGGCCAAGCGTCAGCATCGGCACCAGCACGCCGGCAGCCGACGCGTTGTTGGCAGCCTCCGGCCCGGCGACGCCTTCGATGGCGCCGACCGTGCCGAACTCCTCCTTGTGCTTGGAAAGCTTCTTTTCGATGGCATAGGACAGGAAGGTCGGGATCTCGGCCCCGCCGGCGGGCAGGGCGCCGATCGGGAAGCCGATTGCCGCGCCCCTGAGCCACGGCTTCCACGAGCGCGCCCATTCGGAAGCAGTCATGTAGAGCGAGCCCCTCAGCGGCACGATCTCGTCCTTCCCGGCATAGCGGCGCGAGGCCACGTAGAGAGTCTCGCCGACCGCAAAGAGGCCGACCGCGACGACGATGACGTCGACGCCGTCGAGCAACTCGCCCATGCCGAAGGTGAAGCGCGGCTGCCCGGTCTGCAGGTCGACGCCGATCATGCCGATGACGAAGCCGACGAACAGGCTGGTAAGCCCACGCACAGAGGACGAGCCGAGCACCGCCGAAACGGTGATGAAGGCGAGCACCATCAGCGAGAAATATTCCGCCGGCCCGAAAGCCAGCGCCAACTTGACCACGATCGGCGCCAGGAAGGCGACGCCCAGCGTGCCGATGGTCCCGGCGACGAACGAGCCGATCGCGGAAGTCGCGAGCGCCGCGCCGCCGCGGCCCGAACGCGCCATCCGGTTGCCCTCGAGCGCGGTGACGATGGTGGCGCTTTCGCCCGGTGTATTGAGCAGGATCGACGTCGTCGAGCCGCCATACATGGCGCCGTAATAGATGCCGGCAAACAGGATGAAGGAAGCTTCCGGCGCCACCTGGTAGGTGATCGGCAAAAGCAGCGCGATGGTCAGCGCCGGCCCGAGCCCGGGCAGCACGCCGATCGCGGTTCCGAGCGTCGTGCCGAGCAGGCACCACAAGAGATTGGTCGGCGTGAAGGCGACCGCAAATCCGTGCGCGAGATAACCGAGCGTGTCCATCGTCCTCAGCCCCTTCCCATGCCGACGAGGGCGCTGATCAACGCGTTGAGCTGGTTCTCGATCAGGCCGGCCCCGATGTTGACGCCGAGCGCTCTGGCGAATCCGAAATAGGCCGCCAGCGCCAAGATCAGGCCGAGCAGCGCATCGCGCAGCGGATGCCGGCTGCCGAAGCCGAAGCAGACCAGCACGAACATGATCACCGAGGCGGCTGTGAAGCCGAGCGGCTGGATCAGCACGAGATTGGCAACGAGCCCCGCGACTACGAAACCCATCGCCTTCCAGTCGGTCGGCGTCTCCTTTTCCTCGTCCGGCTGCCAGCCGCCACGCAGGGCGGCGACGATGAGCAGCAGCGACAGGATCACCATGCCGGCCATGGTCATGTAGGGGAAGACCTTCGGGCCGACCTTGGAATAGAGCGGCGAAACCGGGATCGCCAGGGTCTGCCAGGCAACGGCCCCGGCGCAGGCAAGAAGCCCGACGCCGATCAGCAATTCGGGTATGGCAAGGCGCGGCGGTGACGCCTGCTGGTCGCTGGTGCTCATGATCTCCTCCCCGGAAGCCGGCCTTCCACTGCCGGCTTCGCCGCAGTTTCATTGAACCGTCGCATGTCCGCTGTCTCGAAGAAGGCGATGCAGCCTCCTTCGAGATCAGGCAGGAGGCGATCAGGCCAGGCCGAGATCCTTGAGGATCGCGCCGATGCGTGTCGTGTCCTCGGCGACGAACTTGGCATAATCGTCGCCGGTCAGCAGAATCGGCGTCCAGTTGCGGTTCTTGCACTCGGTCGCCCAGGCCTCGCTCTTCGCCATGGTCTCGACCATCTTGATCATCGCCGCCTTGTCTTCATCGGAAACGCCGGGGGGTGCAAAGACGCCGCGCCAGTTGAACAATTCGACGTCGATGCCGGCCTCTTTCAATGTCGGCGCGTCGATGCCTTCCTGGCGCTTGTCCGACGAGATCGCCAGCAGCCGGAGCGCGCCCGCCTTGACCTGCTCGGAGAATTCGCCATAGCCGGAAATGCCGGCCGCGACCTGGTTGCCGAGCAGCGCCGACAGCGCCTCGCCGCCGCCGGCGAACGGCACATAGGACAGGTTGGCGGCAGGCACGCCGGCCGTCTTGGCGATCAGGCCGAAAAGGATGTGGTCGGAACCGCCGGCCGAACCGCCGGCCACCGGAACCTTCGTCGGATCCGCCTTCAGCGCCGCGACGAAATCATTGGCCGTCTTGAACGGCGAGGCTGCCGGCACCACCAGCGCCTCGAACTCACCGGTGAGGCGCGCGATCGGCGTCACTTCGGTGAGATTGTTGGCGGCCTTGTTGGCGATGATGGCGCCAACCATGACCATGCCGGCAACCATCAGCGCGTTGCCCTTGCCCTTCCACTGGTTGACGAATTGCGGCAGGCCGACCGTGCCGCCGGCGCCGCCGACATTGGTGATCTGCGAGCCGGAGATCAGCTTTTCGGAGCGCAGCACCTGATCGATCGTGCGCGCGGTCTGGTCCCAGCCGCCGCCGGGGGCCGCCGGCACGAAAATTTGGATTTGCGGGGCGTCCTGCGCAAAGGCGGGTCCGAAATGCAAAGCCGCGAAGCCGGCGGCGGTGGTCGACAAGAATCTGCGTCTGTTCAGCATGGGATTCCTCCAAATCACGACACCTCCTCCGGTGCCTGCCAAGACGTGGCCTGAATTAAGACCCGCATTCGAGTTCAAGCATTTGTTACCGCGTTCTGTCAACGGGAATGCCATTCTGCTGGACAGAACGCATAGGATCGGACTAAATCCGCATGTCCAGGGTCATTCCCGGATGGGCGACCACGATGAAATCGTCACCGCAATGACAGACCTCCCTCCAAGCCAGGCTCCGGCCGACGGCGTTGCCGCGCTCGACCGGGCAATCGCCATCCTCGACGCGTTCACCATTGCCGACCGGTCGCTCGGCCTCGCCGAAATCGCGGCCCGAACCGGTCTCTACAAGAGCACGATCCTCAGATTGGCCACCTCGCTGATGCGCGGGCAATTGCTGGAGCGCCTGGAGGACGGACGCTATCGCATCGGACCGGCGACCTTCAGGCTTGGCGCGCTTTACCAGCGCTCGCTCGTGGCGATGGATATCCTTTTGCCGATCATGCGCGATCTCTCCGAGCGGAGTTGGGAAAGCGTCGCCTTCTATGTCCGCTCGGGCGACGTGCGCACCTGTCTCTACCGGGTCGAGTCGAAGCACCCGATCCGCTACACGATACGGGAAGGTGACGTGCTGCCCTTGCTGGTTGGTTCCGGCGGCCGGGTGCTGGCCGCGTTCTCGGGAGAGCAGGGCGAGCCTTACGAGACGATCCGGAAAACCTATAGCTACATTTCAATCGGTGACCGCGACCCGCAGACTGCCGGCATCTCCGCCCCTGTCTTCGGGCCGGGACGGACACTGCTCGGCGTGCTCACGCTCGCCGGTCCGAACACGCGGGTCGACGCGGCCTTCCTCACCCGTATGAAGCGGCCGCTCCTCGAAGCTGCCGCCCGCGCCACCCGCGCTTTTGGCGAAGATGCATCCATGCTGGATGCGGCAAGCCTCGACACGCCGCCGGAGCGCACAACGGATCCGGGTTTTGGCGAGCATCAAATTCGAGTTTCCGGCACGCAACAGGCCAATGTCGCCGAGCTTCGGGCAGGTGGACGCTCACGCGACGGTTAGCACTTGCCAATCGCGTCCCTTGGCACCAATCTCGGCTCAAAGGGCCGCCCATCGGGTGGATGGCGGCGCGATAGGGTTTTTGCCATGACCCGCGATCAGATGCTCGCCCACCTCCGATCCGCCGACGCCGCGGCGCGCGAGGCGGCGGCGCACGGTCATCATCCATTCGGTGCGGTGCTGGTCGGCCCCGACGACGCCATCCTCATGCGCCAAGGCAATATCGACACCGTCCATCACGCCGAAACCGAACTTGCGCGACGCGCGGCGGCTGCCTATTCGCCGGAGTTTCTCTGGACCTGCACCCTGGTCTCAACCGGCGAGCCCTGCGCGATGTGCACCGGAACGGTCTACTGGGCCAATATCGGCCGGCTGGTTTACGGCTTCGAGGAGACCAAGCTTCTCGCGCTCACCGGCGATCACGCGGCGAATCCGACTATGAGCCTTTCTTCGCGCGCCGTGCTCGACTCCGGGCAGAAAAAGATCGAGGTGTTTGGCCCCTTTCCCGAAGTCGCGGACGAGCTGCTCGCACCACACCGCGAGTTCTGGAAGCGCTGACGCGGAAGCGGATGTTGGGGACGGGTCCGCAAGGATAGGGTGACCCAGTCCGCCCTAAGCTTCCGCCCTCTAGGCTCTGCTTGACTCACACATATCTCACTGGTTATACGTCAATCAATAGCCATTGAGTTATCGATCCAGATGACGAACGCACACGATATGCTGTTCCGGACGCTTGCCGATCCGACAAGGCGCGCCATCTTCGAGCGTCTGTGCCGGCAAGGCGAGCAGACGGTCGGCGCGCTGACGGCTGAGGCCGGTGTCTCGCAGCCGGCGGTGTCGAAACATCTCGGCCTGCTCAAGCAAGCCGGACTGGTGCGCGACCGCCACGAGGGTCGCCAGACCCATTACAGCGCACAGCTTGGCGCGCTGGCGCCGCTAATGGATTGGACTCGCGATATGGCCGGGTTCTGGGAGAGCCGGTTCGACGATCTCGAGGATCTGCTGCAGAGGATGGATCAATGAACGATATGCCGGCCGGAACGCGCTCCGTTGTCGTCGAGCGCGAGATTCCCTATCCGCCGGAAAAGATCTGGCGGGCACTGACCCAGCCGCATCTCATCGAGGAGTGGCTGATGAAGAACAACTTCAAGCCGGTCGTAGACCACCGTTTCGAACTGAGCGCGGACTGGGGCGGTGTCGAGTGCCAGGTCCAGACAGTCGAGCCAAACAAAACGCTTTCCTACACATGGGACACCAAGGATCTAGAGAGCGTCGTCACATGGACGCTCACCCCGACCGGCGCCGGCACTCGCCTGCGCATGGAGCAGACGGGCTTCCGGACTGACCAGGAGCCGTATTTCCGAGGTGCCACTGTTGGCTGGCCGAGGTTCTTTTCGGCCTTGGAGCAGGTGCTTTCGCGGATCGAGTGAGGGCGGCAATCTCATCCAGATGACGCAGCCTGGCGCGCTGGTAAGCCCAGCGTTCATTGGATCTTTCAGAGGAGGAAGCATTGGACTGGAGCAAGTGGATCAGGCAGTTGCATCGCTGGCTGTCGATCATCTTTACCGTGACCGTCATCGCCAACTTCGTCGCCATGGCATTGGGCGAGGCGCCGGCCTGGGTGGTCTATTCGCCGCTCCTGCCGCTTTTCCTGCTGTTGTTCAGCGGCCTCTACATGTTCGTGCTGCCCTATGCCGCAAGGTGGCGCGGTGGGCCGGCGCGCGAGCGCGCCGGACCGGCCTGATGGCAAAAGCGAAATCGGCAAAGGTTGCAGCCAGGCCGTCGGGGGAAAAACCCGTCCTGCTTTCGGGCGGCAACCCGCAGATCGCCAAGGGGTATGGTGACGCTCCCGTGCAGGCCTATATCGCGGCGATGCCGGGCTGGAAGAGCGAGGTAGGCCGCCGGCTCGACCAACTTATCATGCATGCCGTCCCCGACGTGCAGAAGGCCGTCAAATGGAACTCGCCGTTTTACGGCATGGACGGCGAAGGCTGGTTTCTCGGCATTCACTGTTTCACCAGATACGTCAAAGTGGCCTTCTTTCGCGGCATGTCGCTGAAGCCGGTGCCGCCCGGCGAATCCAAGAGCAAGGACACGCGCTATTTTCACATCCATGAGGACGACCAGCTCGACGAAGCGCAATTCGTCTCCTGGGTGAAACAGGCAAGTCAATTGCCTGGCGAACGAATGTAAGCGCATTATCGGTCACTCACGGTCCGCCCGACGAGGCATCATGGCGATCCGTCTAGCGGGTGTTGAAGGAGGACACATATGGAGAAAATCGGCGTGCAGGAAAGCAAGTCTCCTTCCGAGCTGATCGATGGCCGTATCGCGGAATTGGGCGATTGGCGGGGCGAGATGCTCGGCCGGCTGCGCGCCCTGATTAAGGATGCCGATCCGGACGTCACCGAGGAATGGAAGTGGCGCGGCGTGCCGGTCTGGGAGGACGCCGGAATGATCTGCACCGGCGAGACCTACAAGGCCGTCGTCAAGCTGACCTTCGCCAAGGGCGCGGCGCTGCCGGATCCCTCACGTCTCTTCAACTCCAGCCTCGAAGGCAACACAAGGCGCGCCATCGATTTTCGCGAAGGCGAGGAGATCGACCAGGAAGCGTTCAAGGCTCTCGTGCGAGCAGCGGTGGCCCTGAACAGGTCCAAGGCCAAACGCTGATCCCAGAAGCGCGTCAGCACCGGAGGCGGACGAACCCGGCATTGCCCTCTAGGCTGTTGCCTCTCCGGCCCACCGCTCCAGCAGGATCGTCGGCTTGTCGTGATAGGTGGTCCGCAGGATTTCGCGATAGCCGTTCTTATCTGCGACCTTGAGCGAGGCGCCATTTTCGGGATCGATGATGCAGACGGTTCTGGCTCGCCCGAACGCCTCGTCACCCCAGGCGACGATGCGCCCGACGACTTCGCTTGCAAGCCCCTGGCCATGCGCACCCGAAGCTAAAGCCCAGCCGGCTTCCGGCACGCCTTCGATCGAGGGCTCGATCTCGCGCTTCAGATCATGGAAGCCGGCCTCGCCGAGGAAGCGGCCAGTCGCCTTGTCCTCGATCGCCCAGAACCCATAGCCAAGCAGCGACCACAGCCCGGCATGGCGCAGGAAACGCATCCAGCTTTCCTCGCGGGTGCGCGGCTTGCCGCCGATGAAGCGGGTGACCCCCGGGTCCGCCCACATCGCGACATAGGTCTCGAAATCGTCGAGCCGGTGCGGCCGCAGGACGGTCCGCGCCGTCTCGAGGATCGGCACCCCGGCTTCCCTTGCAACGCTCATCGCAGTCCTCTCCTTTGAGCGGCAGCGCTTAGCAAACCTGCACGTTCGAACAAGGGCCAGGATCGCCCGGGGCATCCTCCAGCGACGCAAGTAGATGAGCGCGGTCATTGACCGGCTGACATTTCGGCGTGTGGGATTCTCGACAGGCGATGCTAGTCTTGGGACGAAGCTGATTCAGCGATATCGCGGCGCCGTCTGAAAACGAGGAAAGATAATGGACACCACCGACCTTCTGCTGGCGATCGCCCATCATCTTCTGGTGTTCTCGCTGGCCGGCATCATTGGCGCCGAGTTCGTGCTGGTGCGCGGCGAGTTGGGGGCGACGACGCTCAAGCGCGTTGTCGGCATCGACCGCCACTACGGCATCATCGCCGCGCTGATCGTCATCATCGGCATCTGCCGGGTGTTCTTCGGCCTGAAAGGCTGGGAGTTCTACGTCTTCAACTGGGTGTTCTGGGCAAAGATGATGGCCTTCATCATCGTCGGCCTGCTGTCGATCATCCCGACCGTGCGCTTCATCTCCTGGAGCAGGCAGGCGAGCGGCAATCCATCCTTCTCGGTTCCGGCGGCGGAGCTCGCCTCGGTGAAGAACTATGTCCGCGCCGAGGGCTTCATCTTCCTGCTCATCCCGGTCTTTGCGGCGGCGATGGCGCGCGGCTACGGTTATTAGAATAGAACCGAGGAAGAGCAGGGATCGGGCAGCAACCGGCATCCGCCAACGTACCGTCGTCAGATGTCGACATCCCGCGATCCATCATCCGACCCAGATCTTTTCCATCCATCTTGCGGGTGATTTGTAGATAATCGCGGTTTGCCGTTTGAGTCCGATTGCAATCTGCTAGCCTGCACTAGTTGCTATTGCATCCACAGCCGTCGCCGAGAGGAATTTCGCGCGGTGGCTGGAGGTTCATACTCTGGGAGGAAGTCACAATGAGAAAATTTGTTGCCGCTCTGGCTGCCGCAGCGGCCGTCACGCTTTATCCGTTCGCCGCGGGCGCGCAGACCTATCCGGAACGCACCATCACCGTTGTGGTGCCGTTTGCGGCCGGCGGCCCGACCGACACGGTCACACGCCTCATCGCCGAAGCCATGTCGAAGGATCTCGGCCAGCAGGTCATCGTCGAAAATGTCGGCGGTGCCGGCGGCACGCTGGGCGCGGGGCGCGTCGCGAAGGCTGACCCGGACGGTTATACGCTGCTCCTCCACCACATCGGCATGGCGACCAGCGCGACGCTGTACAGAAAGCTCGCATACGACACGCTCAACGCCTTCGAATATGTCGGCCTCGTCACCGAGGTGCCAATGACCGTCGTCGGCCGCAAGGACCTTGAGCCGACCGATCTGAAGGGACTGGTCGAGTACGCCAAGGCCAACAAGGATACTGTCACCGTCGCCAATGCCGGGATCGGTGCGGCCTCGCATTTGTGCGGCATGCTGTTCATGAGCGCTATCGGTACGCCGCTGGTCACCGTGCCCTACAAGGGCACCGGCCCGGCCATGACCGATCTTCTTGGCGGCCAGGTCGACATGATGTGCGACCAGACGACCAACACCACCAAGCAGATCCAGGGCGGCACGATCAAGGCCTATGCCGTCACCTCGCCGGAACGCCTCGATGTGCTGCCGGACGTCCCAACGACGACGGAAGGCGGCCTTCCCGAGGTGCAGGTGAGCATCTGGCACGGCCTCTACGCACCAAAGGGTACGCCGGCCGAGATCACCGAACGCCTGTCGAAATCGCTGCAGGTCGCGCTGAAGGATCAGAACGTCGCCGCCCGCTTCGCCGAACTCGGCACCAAGCCGTCGCCCGAAGCCGACGCGACACCGGCGGCGCTGAAGGCCAAGCTTGAAAGCGAGATCGGGCGCTGGAAGCCGATCATCGAAGCCGCCGGCCAGTACGCCGACTGAGGTTTTGGACGGGGCAAGATCGGCGCCCCGTTTTTGCTTCGGCCCCGTTTTGCGTTGCAACGGCGCGCCCGGGGTGCGCACCTGAGAGGAACGTGATGAAGCCCTTCGCAATCGACACGACCAACGGCATATGCGCCGCGCTGTTCATCGCCTTCGGCGCATTTTTCGCGCTGCAGTCGCTCGGCCTCGAAATCGGCAGCGCCTTCCGCATGGGACCGGGCTATTTCCCGCTGGTCCTGGCGATAGTGCTGCTTCTGCTCGGCGTTATCATCCTCGTCCAGGCTGTGCGCTTCGAGAGCGAGGCGATCGGCCACATTGCGTGGCGCGGCATGCTGCTCATCCTCCCCGCTCCGATCTTCTTCGGCCTGACGGTGCGCGGTCTCGGCTTCATCCCGTCGATCTTCCTGACGGCGCTGATCGCATCCTTTGCCAGCGCCCGCATGAAACCGCTGACCGCGCTCGTGTTATCGGCCGGCCTGACGCTGTTTGCGTCGCTCGTCTTCAGCTACGCACTCGGCCTGCCGTTCCGACGCTTTGGCCCGTGGCTGCCATTGTGAGGAGACGACCATGGAGCTCCTCGCCAACTTGGTGCTCGGCTTTTCGACGGCGACATCGCTGACAAATCTCGGTTTCTGTCTGATCGGCGTCCTTCTCGGCACGCTGATCGGCGTCCTGCCCGGCATCGGCGCCACCGCAACCATCGCCATGCTCTTGCCGATTACGTTCCAGATAGGCGACCCGGTTTCCTCTCTCATCATGCTCGCCGGCATCTATTACGGCGCGCAATATGGCGGCTCCACCACCGCCATTCTCATCAATATGCCCGGCGAATCCTCGTCAGCCGTCACCGCAATCGACGGCTACCAGATGGCAAAGAACGGCCGCGCCGGGGCGGCACTCGCGATCGCGGCGATAGGCTCGTTCTTTGCCGGCACGGTGTCGACCTTCCTGGTCGCCATCTTTGCTCCGCCGCTGACGGCGATGGCGCTGGAATTCGGCGCGGCCGAGTACTTTTCGCTGATGGTCGTCGGCCTCGTCTCGTCCGTCGCGCTCGCCCACGGCTCGATAGTCAAGGCGCTAGCCATGGTTGTGCTCGGCCTGCTGCTCGGCATCGTCGGAACCGACATCTATACCGGCACGCCGCGCTTCACGCTCGGCATCACGCAATATGCCGACGGGCTGAATTTCGTCGCGGTAGCGGTCGGCGTCTTCGGCGTCGCCGAGATCCTGCGCAACCTCGAGAACGAGCATGAGCGCTCCGTGCTGATCCGAAGAGTCTCCGGCCTCATGCCCACCGGCGAGGATTTTCGGCGCATGGCCGCGCCCATCATGCGCGGAACGATCATTGGTTCGGCGCTCGGCATCCTGCCGGGAGGCGGCGCGATCCTTGCAGCCTTTGCCTCCTACACGGTCGAAAAGCGCGTATCGAAAAAACCGGGGGAATTCGGCAAGGGCGCCATCGAAGGCGTCGCCGGGCCGGAATCGGCCAACAATGCCGGCGCGCAGACCTCCTTCATCCCCATGCTGACGCTTGGCATTCCGGCCAATCCGGTAATGGCGCTGATGATCGGCGCGATGATCATCCAGGGCATCGTGCCCGGCCCCAATGTCGCGACCGAACAGCCGGAGCTGTTTTGGGGCATCATCGCCTCAATGTGGATCGGCAACCTGATGCTGATCATCCTCAACCTGCCGCTGATAGGGCTTTGGGTGAAGCTCCTTACGATCCCCTATTACGTGCTGTTTCCGATCATCATGGCGTTCTGCTCGATCGGCGTCTACAGCGTCAACACCAATGTTTACGACCTCTACGCCGTCGCCTTCTTTGGCTTGCTCGGCTACCTCCTGACCAAGCTGCGCTGCGAACCCGCGCCACTGCTGCTCGGCTTCGTGCTCGGCCCGTTGCTTGAGGAAAACTTGCGTCGCGCCATGATTCTGTCGCGCGGCGACCCGAGCACCTTCGTGACGAGACCGATCAGCGCCAGCCTGCTCTTCATCGCGCTCGCCGTGCTCGTCATCGTCTTCCTGCCCGCGCTCAAGAAGAAGCGTGAAGAGGTGTTTGTGGAGGAAAATTAAGTCATTGAATTTCGTTGCGATTTTCGAATTCGGCGTTTTGGCCGCAGGCGCCGTCGGCTGGCATCATCCGCTACACTCTGCCTAGCTGACACCAATCGCTCGGTCCTCAGTTTCGTCGAGCGGCGCGAGCTCGATCAGCGGCGCCGGCAGGTCGGTGGTCTTTTCCTTGGACTTGCAGATATCGGCGATGACACAGACCGGGCAGTCGGGCTTGCGCGCCTTGCAGACATAGCGGCCATGCAGGATCAGCCAGTGATGGGCGTGCCGCATGTATTCGGCGGGGATGACTTTTATCAGCCCCTGCTCAACCTGTTCCGGCGTTTTGCCGGGCGCCAATCCAATACGATTGCCGATGCGAAAGATATGCGTGTCCACCGCCATCGTGTGCTGGCCGAAGGCTACGTTGAGCACGACATTGGCGGTCTTGCGTCCCACGCCCGGCAGCTTGACCAGCTCGTCCCGATCTTCGGGCACGTTGCTGGCATAGTCGTCGATCAGTGCCTTCGAGAGCGCGACCACGTTCTTGGCCTTGTTGCGCCACAGGCCTATGGTGCGGATGTAGTCGCCGACCTTGGCCTCACCGAGCGCCAGCATCTTCTGCGGTGTATCGGCGACCGAAAACAGCGGCTTCGTTGCCTTGTTGACGCCGGCATCGGTCGCCTGCGCCGACAGCACCACCGCGATCAGCAGCGTGAAGGGATTGACATAGTCGAGCTCGCCCTTCGGCTCGGGCCGCTGCACGGAAAAACGCCGGAAGATCTCATGCACCTCGGCGGGCGTGTAGAGCGAGCGCAGCCCGCCCTTCCGGGACGGCGTCTTTGCTTTCGCACTGCCGCCTGAGGCGGAGGCTGACGGCTTTTTGACGAGGAAGGAGTTTTTGGACTTGGGCGGCGCCATTCCCTTCCTATAATATTTCCCTATGAGCGACACAAACGCCTCGTTCGAAGCCGACAAGCCATTCTTCCAGGCCCTGCTGACGCCGCATCGCTCCCTCGGTCGGACCGGCTTTCTGATATTGATGGGCGCGCTGATGTTCGGCTGGGCGATCACCGGCGCGATCTTCCTGGCACATGGCGCATGGCCGGTCTTCGGCTTCTTGGGGCTGGACGTGGTCGCCGTCTACATCGCCTTTCGCGTCAATTACCGGGCGGCCCGCGCCCGTGAGGAAATATCGGTCTCGCGCACCAGGCTTGACATCCGCAAAACGGCGCCGTCGGGCCGCTTCGAGGATCATCGTTTCAACCCGTTCTGGGCCCGCTTTTCGATCGCCCGCCATGCCGAGATCGGCATCACCAACATGGCCGTCGAGGCGCAAGGCGAAAGCGTTTCGATCGGGTCTTTCCTGGATCCCGGTTCCCGCGAAAGCTTTGCTGCTGCCTTTTCGCGCGCACTGGCGACCGCCAGGGCGCGTTGAACTGGCACGGCGCTCCGGCGCCTCGCCGTAGAGCGTCATCAGCAAGGTCTGCCTTACCCCGGTCAAATCTATCTTTTCGCCGGCTGTCATCGCCCTTCGGCTCGAAGCCTGCTCGATCTGGGTAGGGGCCGGAGGAAGGCAAGTTTCGGGTGGTGGCATTGCGCGGGAAGACCGATATTCGCGGCCGAGCAGATAGCCATGGGAGATATTGCCATGAACGCCCAGATGACCATGAATACCCGGATGGAACCGTCAGCGATCCTGCAGAACGACATCACGCCCGTGGGCAGTGACTACGAAATCGTGCGCCGCGCCATCGAGAAGATCAGCCTCGACTATCGCGACCAGCCCTCGCTGGAGGTTCTGGCCGAGGCGGTCGGCGAGACGCCGACGGGCCTGCAGAAACTGTTCACGCGCTGGGCCGGCCTGTCGCCTAAGGCCTTTCTGCAGGCGGTGACGCTCGACCATGCGCGCAGGCTGCTTGATTCCGGCATGCCGCTGCTCGAAACCTCGTTCGAGCTCGGCATGTCGGGCCCCGGCCGGCTGCACGACCTCTTCGTCACGCACGAAGCGATGTCACCCGGCGACTACAAGACCCGTGGCGCCAGCCTGACCATCCGCTACGGCTATCATATCTCGCCCTTCGGCATTGCGTTGATCATGGTCACCGATCGCGGGCTGGCCGGCCTGGCCTTCTGCGACGCCGGCAGCGAGCGGGCTGCCTTCGCCGATATGTCCGGCCGCTGGCCGAACGCAGCTTACGTCGAGGACATGTCGGCCACCCAGCCCTATGCCGCGCGCGTCTTCGATCCGACAAGATGGCGCGCCGACCAGCCGCTGCGTGTGGTGATGATCGGGACCGATTTCCAGCTGCGCGTCTGGGAGGCGCTGCTGCGCATTCCGATGGGCAGGGCCTGCACCTATTCCTCGATCGCGGCAAGCATCGGCGCGCCGAGCGCCAGCCGGGCGGTCGGTGCGGCGGTGGGCGCCAATCCGATGTCCTTCGTGGTTCCTTGCCATCGTGCGCTCGGCAAGTCCGGCGCCCTCACCGGCTACCACTGGGGACTGACGCGCAAGCGCGCCATCCTCGGCTGGGAGGCGGGACAAATGGCGTCCTGAAACTTCGTTTTTTCCGCGCGCCATTGCGAAAAACCGTGGATCTGAAGGTAAGTATAACGAAACAATACATCCGAAATATAGGGAAATGCAACCGGAGACAACCTCAGGTTTCGCCGGTTGTATTTTGAATTGTTTGCAGTCGTTATCTTGTTTAACGCTAAATTAACCGCGATAAACGGATGATACCTCTGTATTGAGCCGAATTTTCCGGCTCGAAAGAGGGGTCTCATGAAGTTCTTTCGCGTCGCAATGGCCGCGAGCCTGCTGGCCGTCTGCACCGGCCAGACTGCATCGGCAGCCACCGGAAACGTCCTCTTCAACGGCACTATCACCGCTACCTGCACGGTCACGATCAACTCCAACGGCACGATGACCGTCAGCAGCAATCTTCAGTCGCTGAGCTCTCACAATGCCGGCGGTTCGGCCGGCAGCGCCCAGGTCGATACCACCGGCGGCGTCACGCTCAGCGTCGATCCGGTCACCATCACCACCGTCCCGGCCTCGGACACCACGGCCACGACATGGACCCCGACCTTTGCCACCTCCGGCGCGCAGACCATTGCCGAAACCGGCACAGCGACGGCGCTCACCGTACCGGGCACATCGACCGTCGCGGTCAATCTTGCCGGCACCAAGAGTGGCACGGACCGCTTCTCCGCCGGCAACTACCAGGCAACCGTGACGCTGCGCTGCGAATAGCCCTCTGGCGAAAGGAGCGGTCCTTGAGAACGATTGGAATGCTGGCGGCGGGGCTGATCGCCGTGCTGTCTCCCATTGCCGCGGAGAGCCAGTCGATGACGCCGATGCGGGGCGAGGTCAGGTCCTTCACCGATGCTTTCGCGGTCCGGGTTTTCCCCGGCAACCCCTACGACCAGCGCATACGCGTCGAGATTCATGTCTATGACCAGGATTTTCGGCCGATCGACGCCAGGATCACGCCGAGCGCCTTCGTTCTGGCCGGCCGGGCTTCGCGCCCGGTTCTGGTGGTCGTCCCGTTCGACGGCGCGAACGAGCGTAAAGTGCGTATCTGTACCGAGAGTATCCCCTTTCCAAGCGAGCAGACGCAGATAAGGGCACAGATATGCGGAAAGTTCTTCGGGCATCGCAGGTTCTGACGCTTGCCCTGCTGCCCGCCTTGGCGGTCGCAAGTCAGGCGGAGGATATACTGAACCTGAACCAGAACCAGACGGGCTTCACCTTGCCCGGCGTCACCCTGCCCCAGGGCCAGGACGAGGTTCATGCTTCCGACGGCACGACCTGCCGCTCGGCCGTTTCCGGCAGCGGCGCCTATCTGGACGTCGGCGTCATCCGTGGCAACAGCAACAGCCAGTCGAACAGCGACCTCGCCACTTACGGCCGCGTGGTGGTCCCGATCGGGCGGACGCCGAAGCGCGTCGATTGCAGCCGCCTCTACGAACTCGAGGTCGAGCGCCTGCAGCTTGAATTGAAGCTGCTCAAGATGGGTCTCGGCGCCGACGGCCAGACGGGAAGCGTGGCTGCTCCCAATCCCGCGACCGCCTCGGCCGCCGCATCGACTGGATGGGCTAACGAGGGCTGGAGCATCAGAGGCACAACCGGCAATGACAAGAAAAAGAAAAAGAAATAGCCGCGCGCTGATCGCCGCGGTGGCTGCGCTTGCAAGCTTCTCGCTCCCGGCTTCGGCGGCGATCATCGGCACTTGCACCATCATGATCGGCGCCTCGGGAACGATGAAATCGAACCCCGCCATCAATATCTTCGGCTCCAGGCAGGCGGGCGGGTCGAGCGCCGGCGCCACCATCATCGCGAATGCGACGCTATGCACGATCCTCAACCTGCTCGACTGCTATTCCGTCTCGGCACCGGCGCCGATTACCTTCACGTCCGCGCCGAGCGGCGGCGACACCGACGTCACCTTCGCCACCGTCTTCCGCCTCGATGGCTCAGGCGCGGACATCCCGGGCAGTTCGCCGCAGCGGGTGACCAACGGCACTCACACCATCCAGGTCGATCTCACGGCCACGAAATCGCCGGGCATCTTCCCGGCCGGCAACTACCAGGGCACGGTGACGGTGCGCTGCGAATGATGCTGTGGGCCGGTGCGGCGCACAACCGGCTTGATCTGGCAATAGACGGTCTTTGCGGCTAGCCTCCCGCGCAAGCAACTGCGTAAATGCAAGGACTTGCGGCATCGGCCTTCGATCGAAGGCTCGCCCGCTCGTGCAGGAGGCCTTTCTTGATCATCATCGTCGGCTCGATCAACCTCGACCTGATCGCCAATGTCGACCGTTTGCCTGAACCCGGCGAGACGGTCCGCGGCTCCGGCTTTGCCACCGCTCCCGGCGGCAAAGGCGCCAACCAGGCGCTGGCCGCGGCCCGCGCAGGCGCTGAGGTGCGCATGGTCGGCGCCGTCGGCAAGGACAGCTTTGCCGCCGAAGCGCTGGCGCTGCTGAAGGCCGGCGGTGTCGATCTTTCCGGCGTCGGCGAGAGCTTCGCCTCCACCGGCACAGCGCTCATCCTGGTCGGTGCCGATGGCGAGAATGTGATCGCCGTCGTGCCGGGCGCTAACGATTCTGTACTGCCCGGCGACATCGCCAAGGCGTATCTGAAGAAGCGCGATGTCGTGCTTTTGCAGCACGAGATCCCGCTGCCCACGGTCGAAGCGGCGCTTGATGCAACCCGCGCGGCGGGTGCCGTCAGCGTGCTCAACACCGCGCCTTTCCGCCCCGAGGCGGCCGGCTTTCTCGGCAAGGCCGACTACGCCGTCGCCAACGAGACCGAGTTCGACCTCTATGGCGAGACGCTGGTGCTCACCGGCCGCGACCGGGAGGCGCGGATGCGCGACTATGCCGAAAAGACAGGCCGCGCCATCGTCGTGACGCTCGGCGGCGACGGCGTGCTGGCTGCCACTCCCGACCATTTCATCACCGTCCCGGCACTGAAGATAACTCCGGTCGACACGGTCGGCGCGGGCGACACCTTTTGCGGCTATTTGGGCGCCGGCCTGTCGTCCGGCCTCTCGCTCGAACAGGCGCTCACGCGCGCCGCGGCGGCAGGCTCGCTCGCATGCTTGAAGCCGGGTGCGCAGCCGGCGATTCCGCTGGCGAAGGATGTCGACGAGGCCTTGGCCGCGCGGTGACGGCGATGCGCCCGTCGACGAAACACGCCGTGCCGCCGGCAAGCGACATCTGTCGCTTGTCCGCCGTAGAGCTTACCGACACGATCAGGCAGCGCCGTCTGTCGGCGCGCGAGGTCGTCAGCGCCTTTCTCGACCGCATCGATGCTGTGAACCCGCTGGTCAACGCCATCGTGTCGCTGCGCGAGCGCGCCGATATCCTGGCGGAAGCCGACGGGGCGGACGCCCATGTGGCACGGGGCGCCGCGGCCGGATCGCTGTTCGGCCTGCCGATCGCCATCAAGGACCTGGCCCTGACCAAGGGCTTAAGAACAACCTTCGGCTCGCCGATCTTCGCCGATTTCGTCCCGCAAGAGGACGATTTCTTCGTCGAGCGCCTGCGCAAGGCCGGCGCCATCATCATCGGCAAGACCAATGTTCCGGAATTCGGGCTGGGCTCCAACACCTACAATCCGGTCTTCGGTCCGACGCTCAATGCCTTCGATCCGACGCTCACCGCCGGCGGCTCGAGCGGCGGCGCGGCGGTGGCGCTGGCGCTCGACATGGTGCCGGTCGCCGACGGCAGCGATTTCGGCGGCTCGCTGCGCAATCCGGCGGCCTACAACAACGTCTATGGCTTCCGCCCCTCGCAAGGGCTGGTGCCGGCCGGCCCCGACATCGATGTCTTCCACGCCCAGATGGGCGTCGAAGGGCCGATGGGCCGGAATGTGCGCGACATCGCGCTGCTGCTCGATGAGCAGGCCGGCTATCATCCGCGGGCGCCATTGTCGCATGACAAGCAGGGCTCGTTTCTCGAAGGCCTTCGGGAGAAAGCCACCGGCGGCCGCATCGCCTGGCTCGGCGATTTCGGCGGCCATCTGCCGATGCAGCCAGGCATTCTCGACCTGTGCGAGGCCGCCCTTGCCCGCTTCGCGGACGCCGCGTTCCACAGCGAAACGCTGGTGCCGGATGTCGATTTCGAGGCGCTCTGGCAGGCTTTTGTCACCTTGCGCCAGGCGAGCAGCGGCTGCGGACTGAAGGCGCATTATGACGATCCGGAAAAGCGCAGGCTGCTGAAGCCGGAGGCCATTTGGGAAGTTGAGCAGGCGATGCGCCTTACCGCGCCCCAGGTCCATGCCGCCTCGGTCCGGCGCACCTCATGGCACCGCACGCTGCTGTCGCTGTTCGAGCGCTTCGACCTCATCGTGCTACCGACCGCCCAGGTCTTCCCCTTCGAGGTCTCGACGCATTGGCCGCGCGAGATCGTCGGACGGCCGATGGACAGCTATCACCGCTGGATGCAGGTCTCCGCCTTTGCCACGCTCGGCGGTTGTCCGGCGCTCAACGTGCCGGTCGGCTTCGACGGCAAGGGCCGGCCGATGGGAATGCAGTTGATCGGCCAGCCGCGCGGCGACCTGGCGGTCCTCCAGGCCGGCGCCGCCTATGAGGCGACGCTGCCCTGGCCGGCGGGGGCTGCCTGACGGGCTCAACCGGCTGGCGCGCTTGCGCCCGCGTCAACTCCGTGCATTGATCGCGCTCCGCGCCTGTCGTCGCGATCCTGTTCGGGGGAAAACATGTCGCTGGAACTCTACGCCGCCTATGTCGTCGCCTGCATCGTCATCGTCCTGGTACCCGGGCCGACGGTCACGCTGATCATCGCCAACAGCATCCGCCATGGCTCGCGCGCCGGGCTGGCCAATGTCGCCGGCACTCAGGCCGGGCTCGCCGTCATGATCGCCATCGTCGGCATCGGCCTCAACACGCTGATCGCCGGCATGGGTCACTGGTTCGAATGGGTGCGGCTGATCGGTGCGACTTACCTCATCTGGATGGGCGTGCAGATGCTCCGCGCCAAGGGAGCCCTGAACCCCGATGGATCGGCCAAGAAACCGCGCGGCGGCTTCTTCCTGCAAGGTTTCCTGGTGGCGATTTCCAATCCGAAGACGCTTGTCTTCTTCGGCGCCTTCTTCCCGCAGTTCATCGCGCCACAGGGCAATTACACGCTGCAGATCGTGGTCATGGGCCTGACCGCGATGGTCTTCGCCGCCATGTCGGATTCGACCTACGCGCTTGCCGCCGGCCGCGCCGGGCGCATGCTCTCGGCCAGCCGCGTTAAGCTAATGTCGCGGATCAGCGGCAGCTTCCTGGTCGGCGGCGGGCTCTGGCTGGCGTTCTCCAAGGCGAAATGAGAGCGAATACTCTGGTCGCAATTATTTTTGACGCGTATTGAATTATTGTGCTTGGCAGCACACTTCTTCAGGATGAACAAGTCAAACGTTTCCTTCCGGAATCGCTTGCTTATTTGGCAATATGAGTACAGCGACGCCGTGATCGGCGTCGCTTTCTTCTGCGCATTTGCGGCTATGAAATCCATCGCCATCGTTGAGCTTCAGGCCAATCCGGTCATCGCCACTCAACGCGTGATGGGCGTGGTCGAATACGTCAGGGTGAAGCCCATCAATCCGTACGGCACGATCGGCCACAATCTACACTACACCTACGATCTGCGCCTTGATGACGACAACACACGGATATCTGTCGACGACGATGTGAGGCGACCCCATCTTGTCGGCTCCGTCGTTCCCATCGAGCGACAGCACCACAAGCACGGCGCCGACACCTATCGGTTGCTCAACGGATGACGACGTGTGCTCGGTTGGCCGCTTTGACGGTCAGTTGAGCCGCCCCAGCCGCTCCACCAGCAGCGCGAAGAACGCATCGTGGTCGATGTCGCGCATCACCATGGCGTTCTTCTCGCGCTTGGTGACGCCCCACCAGTCGATGACCGTCATGCCCATGGTCAGCTCGGAGCTGGTCTCCACGCTGACATTGCAGCGGCGACCCTTGAACAGCTCCGGCTTGATGAGATAGGCGATCACGCACGGATCGTGCAGCGGCCCGCCGTCGGTGCCGTATTTCTCCTCGTCGAAGCGCTCGAAGAACTCCAGCATCTCGGCGGTTGCGGTGCCGACCTTGGTGCCGAGCTGGCGGAAGGCCTGGATGCGCTTGGCCGAGGTCAGTGCCTTGTGGGTGACGTCGAGCGGCATCATCACGATCGGAACGCCCGACTTGAACACCAAATCCGCCGCCTGCGGGTCGACGTAGATGTTGAATTCGGCGGCAGGCGTGACGTTGCCGCCCTCGAAAAAGCCGCCGCCCATCAGCACGATCTCCTTGAGACGCGGCGCGATCCGCGGCTCGCGGATCAGCGCCAGCGCGATGTTGGTGAGCGGCCCGAGTGGGCACAACGTGATCGTGCCCGCTTCCTCGCGCATCAGCGTCTCGACAATGAAATCGACCGCGTATTGCTCCTGCAGCGGCATGGTCGGCTCGGACAGCTGGGGTCCATTGAGGCCGGTCTTGCCATGCACGTCCTCGGCGGTGACCAGCTCGCGCGCCAGCGGGCGGATGGCGCCGGCATAGACCTTGACCTCGGGCCGGCCGCCGAGCTCGCAGATCTTGCGCGCATTCTTCTCCGTGAGCTTCAGCGGCACGTTGCCGGCAACGGCGGTAATGCCGACGACCTCCAGCTCGGCGCTGCCGAGCGCCAGCAATATGGCGACGGCATCGTCCTGGCCGGGATCCGTGTCGATGATGATCTTTCGTGACTGGGGCATTTCAATTCCTTTGGGGAGTCTTTTTGGGCGGGGTTTTGACGGCTTGAACTTGATCGCGCGGCGGACCATATCAAGACCATCGGGAAAAATGCCATCCGGGTTTTTCCGGTTTGTGTCGCTCTTAAGAGGACAGTGTAACAATGAGTCGAATGACGCCCTTCTCCAGCCCGCTTCTTCTGGGCTTCGACGCCATGGAAAAGACGCTCGAACGTCTGGCGAAGTCGGGCGACAGCTACCCTCCGTATAACATCGAGCGTCTGGGCGCCTCGGACGGCAAGGCGGAAAGGCTGCGCATCACGCTTGCCGTGGCGGGTTTCGCAGAGAACGACCTCGATGTCACCACCGAGGAAAACCAGCTGATCGTGCGCGGCCGTCAGACCGACGACACCGAGCGCGAGTTCCTCCACCGCGGCATCGCCGCTCGCCAGTTCCAGCGCTGCTTCGTGCTGGCCGACGGCATGCGGGTGGTCGGCGCGGAACTGAAGAACGGCCTTTTGTCGATCGATCTCGACCGTCCGGAGGCCGAGCGGCTGGTACGGAAAATAAACATATCGGTGAAAGACTGATCTTTGCCGATGGCTCTAATGCGGGACGGCCGGAAGTGGCGTCCTTGCGCCAAGGAGGCTTGTAATGACCAGAATTGACGAAACCCTGACCATGACCAGCGGCGAATTCGCCCATCTCGGCGAAGGTTCGGTCGCATATCTGAGGAAAATATCGAGCGACGATTTGCGCGGCCGCTTCCCCGGCCTCGGCGAAATCGCGCCCGGGCTGGAACTGTGGGCGCTGTTTGCCGCCAACGGTCAGCCGATCCTGCTTTCCGATGCCCGTGACCGGGCCCTGGCGGGTGCGCTGGAGAACGACCTGACCACGGTCGCCATCCATTGACCCCAATCACTATTTGAATTTGGGGTCGTTGCCTGAATTGGAAAGGGCCGCTCCCGGCGGCCCCTCAAGGTTATATCCCAAAAACCGGGTTTATCCAAAGACCAGCTTCACCCAAACTTCAGGCCGCGTGCGAGGCTTGAGTGTCCGACAGCAGCGCGTGGATCGCCACTGCGTCGCGCGTCCCCCTGATCTTGGCCACCGTATCGCCATCGCGCAGCACGCGCGCGATACGCGACAGCGCCTTAAGATGGTCGGCGCCGGCGCCTTCGGGCGCAAGCAGCAGAAACACCAGGTCGACCGGCTGGTCGTCGAGCGCCTCGAAATCGACCGGCGCCTCCAGCCGGGCGAACACGCCTGCGATCCGCTTGACCCCTGCGAGCTTGCCATGCGGAATGGCGATGCCGTTGCCGACGCCGGTGGAGCCCAGCCGCTCGCGTTGCAGGATGGTGTCGAACACTTCCCGCTCCGGAATGCCTGAAATCGCCGCCGCCCTCTCCGACAGCAATTGCAGAAGCTGTTTTTTGGAATTCGCCTTCAACGCCGGCATGATAGCCGGGACGCTGATGAGATCGCTGAGATCCATGCTTGAAAAATCCCTTGCTCGCCACCGCGCCGGTCGTCCCCCTCGCGCGGCCGGCTTTCTTATCCCTGCGCAACTTTGGTGGTCGACGGATCAATCCAGCCGATGTTTCCATCCGGCCGGCGGTAGACGATATTGACATGGTCGTTTCCGGCGTTGCGGAAGACGAAAACCGGGCTATCCTTGGTATCGAGCTCGATGACGGCAGACGCAACCGACATGGTGCGAAGCGTCACGGTCGATTCGGCGACGATGGCCGGAGCGAAGTTCTCCGGGATTTCCTCTTCGTCGTCGGCGAGCGGCTCCATCACGGCGTAGGCGATGTCGGTGGGTTCGCCGTTGCCGTTGCTGGAATTGTGCGACTTCAGCCGGCGCTTGTAGCGCCTGAGCCGCGTTTCGAGGCGATCGGCGGCCGCCTCGAAGGCAAGCGTGGGATCCTGGGCGTCCCCGGTCGCCTGCAGCGAGGCGCCGGAATCGAGGCGGATCATGCAATCGGCCGAGAAGCGCGACCCTGCTTTGATGACCGTTACATGTCCTGAAAAACCCCGATCGAAATATTTTTCAATCGCTTCGTTGACACGATCGTTGATGCGCGTACGGAACGCATCGCCGATGTCCATGTGTTTTCCCGAAATGCGCAGATTCATCTGAAAACTGACCTTCCCTGCTCAGGCTTCAAACTGTCCCAAGTTTATACCCGTGGTGCGCGCGCACAAGCTTTGCGGCGGCACGCGCGCCGATTTTAGACCCGAACTTTCCGGTTGATCACAAGTCGCCTTCTGGCCGTCCGAGGCCTTCGCTTTGACGGAGCCATTCGCGAGGCGGGCATCACGGCCCGGCTCATGCGGGCGGGCTTCTAGACACTTCATTGCAGCTTGTCAATGAAACACGAAAACTGTGAAAAATCGCCATTCCTCAGCTCGGACCAAACTAGGTCAGGCCCGATGAATATCAACTGCCCTATCGCCCGG
Source organism: Mesorhizobium sp. WSM3866 (assembly GCF_002294795.1). NCBI lineage: Bacteria > Pseudomonadati > Pseudomonadota > Alphaproteobacteria > Hyphomicrobiales > Phyllobacteriaceae > Mesorhizobium > Mesorhizobium sp. WSM3866. The sequence goes on from NZ_NSGC01000004.1 coordinate 407,169, forward strand.
CGTTGGCCAGCGCCCGCTTCTCCCGGCGCCGCTGCACCGATGAAGGAATGTTCATGCCTTCCCGGTATTTGGCGACCGTGCGGCGGGCGATGTCGACGCCGCTTTCCCGCAGCATGTCGACGATAGCGTCGTCGGAAAGCACATCGGCGGGCTTTTCCTCGTCGATCAGCTGCTTGATGCGGTCACGCACGGCTTCCGACGAATGCGCTTCGCCGCCTTCCGCCGAGGCGATCGAAGCGGTGAAGAAATAGCGCAGCTCGAACACGCCGCGAGGCGTCAGCATGTATTTGTTGGCAGTGACGCGGCTCACCGTCGATTCATGCATGCCGATCGCGTCGGCCACCGTGCGCAGGTTGAGCGGCTTGAGATGCCGCACGCCATGGACGAGGAACGCGTCCTGCTGGCGCACGATTTCCGAAGCCACTTTCAGGATCGTCTTCGCCCGCTGGTCGAGGCTGCGCGTCAGCCAGTTGGCGTTCTGCAGGCATTCGGCCAGAAACTCCTTTTCCGCCTGGTCCTTGGCATGGCCGGAAACCCGGGCGAAATAGACATGATCGACCAAAACTCGCGGCAGCGTGTCGGCGTTGAGCTCCACCGCCCAGCTGCCGTCGGCAGCGGCCCGCACCTCGACGTCGGCAACGACGGCGTCGCTCGCGCCGCCCGAAAACGCGGTGCCGGGACGCGGATCGAGCGCCCGGATCTCGGCCAGCATGTCGAGAAGGTCTTCCTCGTCGACGCCGCAGATGCGTTTCAGCGTCTGGAAATCCCGCCGCGCCAGGAGTTCGAGATTAGCCACCAGGGCCTTCATCGCCGGATCGAGCCGGTCGCGTGCGGCAAGCTGCAGCGACAGGCATTCGGCGAGGTCGCGGGCAAACAGGCCGGCCGGCTCGAAGGTCTGGCAGACCGCGAGCGCTCGCGCGACCGCTCCCATGTCCGCCCCCAGCCGCGCGGCAATCTCTTCCAGATCGGCGCGCAGATAGCCCGCTTCGTCGAGGCTGTCGGCAAGCTCGCCGGCAATCAGGCGCTCGGCGGGTTTGGCGAAGGCAAGCGCGATCTGTTCGCCGACATGCTCGCGCAGCGTCACGATGGTCGCGGCCATCTCGCCGACGTCGAAGCCTTCCGACGAAGCGCTGCCGGCGCTGCCGGCGGATGCCGACTTCCACTGCGCGGTGAGATCCGGTCCGAGCTTTTCGCTGGTGCCTGGGTCGTCGGGAAACAGGTTCTCTAGCGAAGAGTCGAGCTTTTCCGAGATCGCCTCGGCGCTCCATTCCGTCTCGCTTTCGAACCAGTCGTCCCCGGCGGCGGGTTCTGGAGCGGTCTCGCTCTTCTGCGGCTGGTCGCCGCCCGCATCGTCCTGCGGCTCGGCTCGCTCCAAGAGCGGATTGCGCTCGATTTCCTCGTCGATGAAGCGGTCGAGCTCGACATGGGTGAGCTGCAGCAGCCGGATCGACTGCATCAGCTGGGGCGTCATCACCAGCGACTGGGACTGTCTGAGCTGCAGTTTGGCCGCCAGCGCCATGGTTGGATTCAAACGCCTCGTCTACGCATCGAGCTGCCGTTTTTCGGTCGGGCATACAAACTGGCCCGGCTTTTGCTTGTCAAGGCAAACGCTAGCAGAGACGGCTTACCGGAGCCTTTATTCGCGGGCAGAGCAGGCATAAAGCCGGAAAATTCAGCGAGAAATTGCCGCGGAACCGGAATTTTCGCGTTTAGAGCGTAAAACCCTCGCCGAGATAGAGCCGCCGCACATCGGCGTTGGCGACGATCTCGTCGGCGCGGCCATGCGTCAGCACCTGGCCGGCATGGATGATATAGGCGCGGTCGATCAGGCCGAGCGTCTCGCGCACATTGTGGTCGGTGATCAGCACGCCGATGCCGCGCGCGGTCAGATGGCGGACGAGCTGCTGGATGTCGGCGACCGCGATCGGATCGATACCGGCGAAGGGCTCGTCGAGCAGCATATAGGCCGGCCGCGTCGCCAGCGCCCGCGCGATCTCGAGGCGGCGTCTTTCGCCGCCGGACAGCGACATCGACGGCGCCTTGCGCAGATGGCTGATGTGGAATTCCTCGAGCAGCTCGTCGAGCGTGCGCTCACGTTCCTTGCGGCTCTTTTCCACCACTTCCAGGACGGCGCGAATATTCTGCTCGACGTTGAGGCCCCGGAAGATCGACGCTTCCTGCGGCAGATAGCCGATGCCGAGGCGGGCGCGCCGGTACATCGGCATCGAGGTGACGTCGAAGCCGTCGATCTCGATCGTGCCTTCGTCCACCGGCACGAGACCGGTGACCATGTAGAAACAGGTGGTCTTGCCGGCGCCATTGGGCCCAAGCAGTCCGACGGCCTCGCCGGCCCGCACGCCGAGCGTCACGCCGCTCACCACCTTGCGGCCCTTATAGCTCTTGGTAAGGCCCTTGGCGATCAGGGTGCCCTTGAACTTCGCCTTGTCGGCGCCGACCGTTGCCGGCGCAGACGTTTTTGCGGCCGTCCGCGCCGGGAGGCGGGCCAGCAGCGACGATACGCCGGCCATTAGTTGCTCGACGCTCCCTGCTGGGCCGTGCCCTTTTGGGGCGCGCCCTGCTTCTGCGGCGTAATCGACATGATGACCCGACCGCCGGTGCCGCAACCGTCGACATTGGCAAGGCCGCTTTTCATCTGAACGGTGAGCTTGCAACCCTTGAGCACGTTGTCGCCCTGCGAGAGCACGACTTCGCTGCCGGAAAGAACGAGCACCTGGGTCTTCATGTCGAACGTGCCCTTGTCGCCGGTGGCGATCTGGTCGTTCGATTTGATATAGACTTTGTTCTCAACCACGAGGTGGTCGATATTGGCTGCCCCGGTCATCGCCGATGCGCCCGCCGCCGCGCCCTTGGGAGCGTTTGGATCCTTGACGTAATAGACCGTCATCTTGCCGGCCTTGAGCAGCGTCGGCCCCTGATTCACGGTGACGTTGCCGCTGAAGATCGCCGCGCTGTCGGCCTGGCGGACCTCGAGCTTGTCGCTTTCGATCTGGATCGGCTGGTCGCCTGACAATTTCAGGCCGGACATCTGGCTGGTGCCGCCGGATTGGGCAAGCGCCGGCGCCGCCCCGAGCAACATGAAGAGAGAGGCCGCCGCTGCAAGCCTTGCCGAACTACTGCGACGCATTCTGCTCTCCGCCCTTTGCCTCTGCCGCCTTCAGACTTGCCGCGTCGATGTTGACGCGCACCCGGTTCTCGAAGACCACGACCTTGCCGTTTTCTTCCACCGACATCGAGTCGGCGGTGATGCGCGATCCGCCGCGGCTGACATCGACCGGATTGTCGGTCTTCATAGAGCCTTTGCCCATGTCTAGGAAGACCGATTTGAACTTGGCTTCCATGCCGTCGCTCGTCGTCACCAGGACATCGCTTGTGAGGTCCATCGTGTTGGCGTCGCGGTCGTAGATGCCATGCGCGGCGTTGACCGCCACCACATTGTCGCTCGCGACGGGCAGCTTGGCATTGATGCCTTCGAGGTCGATGATACCCTGCTTGCCGACATCCTGTGTCGCCCTGGTCGCCGTCAGCGAATAAGGCAGTTTCTGCTTGGTGAAGCCGTTGAGCTTGGGGTTGGCCATCACCAGCTTGCCGTCCGAAAACGCCGTGCCGTCGGCCTGCACCGAGATCGACACCGGCGCGGCGAGATAAGAATAGACCGGAAAGGCGATCGCAATTGCCGCCGCCAGCAGCGGCACGGCGAATTTCAACACGCGCACGCGGCGCGAATGCCGCTGCGCACGATCGAACGCATCGCCGCGCGTGCCGCTTTCGCCAGCGGCAGCCGATACCGTTTCGGCATCGCTCGTTTCGTCAGATCGCGCCAACATGACTATTTTCTAATGAGCCCTTGCCCCGCCAAACACCGCCTATAGGTGGTATGCCGGTCCCCGCAAGCAAGCACAAGCGGAGGAAAACTGCAAAAATGTGACGGCTACTACCGTACGACTAGGACGAATCCGGCTGCACTGCCAGCTCTTCATAGCAGATAGGAACGGGCTGCGTTAATTTTTCGTGAGGTCGTCGTGACCGCCGCGTTGCGCCAAGGGCCAGGGCGTCAGGAAACGGTAGCCCCGCGCGGATGGTTGCTTTAAAAGCGTCCGTTCCCACCGAATGTGAGGCTGACCATGGCAATGAGAGCCGACGACCTGATCGACCGCCGCCGCTTGCGCCGCAAGCTGACGTTCTGGCGCGTGACCGCGTTTGTAATTCTGGCGGCAGCGCTGATCGCGTTTTCGGCATGGATCTATGGTGACGATTTCACCGGTCAGGCGATCGACCACATCGCGAAGGTCAAGATTGAAGGCACCATCACCGAGGACGAGGAGCTGATCAAAAGACTGGAGACGATCCGCAAGTCCGCAACGGTGAAGGGCGTCATCCTGTCGATCGATTCGCCCGGAGGCACCACGGTCGGCGGCGAGTCGATCTATGAGGAAGTGCGCAAACTCGCCGCCGACAAGCCGGTGGTGGCCGAGGTCGGCACGCTGGCCGCGTCCGCCGGCTATATGATCGCAAGCGCGGCCGACCACATCGTCGCCCGCAAGACCTCGATCGTCGGATCGATCGGCGTGCTGATCCAGTATCCCGACGTGAGCGGCCTGATGGACAAGCTCGGCATCAAGCTCGAGGAAGTGAAGTCCTCGCCGCTCAAGGCTGCGCCCTCGCCGTTCAAGCCGACCAATGACGACGAGCGCGCCATGGTGCGCAAGCTCATCCTCGACAGCTATGACTGGTTCGTCGGCATTGTCGCCGAACGGCGCAAGATGACCCGCGAGCAGGCGCAGGCGCTGGCCGACGGTTCGATCTTCACCGGCCGCCAGGCGCTCGCCAATCACTTGGTTGATGCCGTTGGCGGCGAACCCGAGGCGATCAACTGGCTGGCGACCAAAGGCGTCGACAGCAAGCTCAAGGTCGTCGAATGGAAGGATACGGAGGGGCACGGCCTCCTGTTTTCGAGAAGCATGACCAAAGCCGTCGCCAACGCGCTCGGCCTGCCGGATGCCGGCGGCGACATCATTCACGAGCTTGGCGCCGACCGCTTGTTCCTTGACGGTCTCGTTTCGGTCTGGCACCCTTGACAACCATTGGGACGAGCCAAATAAAGCAATAAAATCATCCTGATATTTGACCGCAGTGGTTTACGGGGAACGTTCATGATCAAGTCCGAGCTTGTGCAGATCATTGCCGCGCGCAACCCCCATCTTTTCCTCCGCGACGTTGAAAACATCGTCGGCGCGATCTTTGACGAGATCACCGACGCGCTCGCCGAAGGCAACAGGGTCGAGTTGCGCGGTTTCGGTGCCTTTTCGGTGAAAAACCGTCCTGCCCGCACCGGCCGCAACCCCCGCACCGGCGAATCCGTCGAGGTCGAGGAGAAGTGGGTGCCGTTCTTCAAGACCGGCAAGGAGTTGCGCGAAAGGCTGAACGGCGGCAAATAGGCGCCGCGCCGGCAGGTCGGAAACGACGTTTCGGCGCTTAAGCCACCTCCAGGAGATTTGATGTTCAATCGCGTCATGCTCGTCGTGGTCTTCGTGCCGCTGGCCGTCATCCTGATCGCGCTTGCCGTCGCCAACCGCGGCCTCGTCGCCTTCACGCTCGACCCGTTCCACCCTGGCAATCCGGCGCTGACGCTGAATTTGCCGCTCTTCATCTTGCTGTTCCTGGCTTTGGCCATCGGCATGATCGTCGGCAGCATGGCGACCTGGGTGAAGCAGGGCCGCTACCGCAAGCTCGCGCGCCAGCGCGGGCTGGAGGCCGAGAACCTGCGCCAGGCAGTGAGCCGCGCACCCGCTGCGCCGAAAGGACCGGCGCTGCCCAAGCCGACGAACTAAACAGCGCCTTACGGAGCTTTCCATGCTGACTATTTCGGCCGCCGAGGTCGACCGCGCGCTGACCTTTTCAGGTCTGGTCGAGACACTGCGCACCGCCTTCCGCGAAGGCGCCGTGCAGCCGGTGCGCCACCATCACGCGATCGAGCGGCCGGACGGCGCCGCCTCGACGCTTTTGTTGATGCCGGCCTGGACCGACTTCGACGCCGCCGGCACCTCGGCCGGCGGCCATATCGGCGTCAAGATCGTCACCGTCTCGCCGGACAACAACGCGATCGGCAAGCCGGCGGTGATGGGCCTCTATCTGCTGCTCGACGGCGTGACCGGCGAACCCCAGGCTCTGATCGACGGCCAGCGGCTGACGCAATGGCGGACCGCCTGCGCCTCGGCGCTCGCCGCATCCTATCTCGCCCGCGAGGACGCCTCGCGGCTCTTGGTGATCGGGGCCGGCGCGCTGTCACCCTTCCTCGCCGAGGCGCATTCGGCGGTGAGGCCCGTTAAGTCGATCCGCATCTGGAACCGCACGCCGGCCAATGCCGAAAAGGTCGCGGCGGCGCTGCATGCCGAAGGCTTTCCAGCAAGCGTGGCAGGCGACCTCGAAACCGAGCTTGGCGAGGCCGACATCGTCTCGTCGGCGACGATCACGACCGCGCCGCTGATCAAGGGCGCGCTGTTGAAGCCGGGCGCCCATGTCGACCTGGTCGGCGGCTTCACGCCGCAGATGCGCGAGAGCGACGACGATGCCATTTCCCGCGCCCGCGTCTATGTCGATACCCGCGCCGGCGCCACCAAGGAGGCCGGCGACATCGTGCAGCCATTGGCTTCCGGTGTCCTGAAGCCGGAAGCGGTCATCGCCGACCTGCACGAACTGGCGCGTGGCGAGAAACAGGGCCGGCAAAGCGAGAGCGAGATCACGCTGTTCAAGTCCGTCGGCGCAGCGCTTGAAGATCTCGCCGCCGGCATCGCCGTCTACAAGGCGCTCAGCACAAGCAAGTAAGAGGATAGGGTAGTGAGAAGCTCACACCCCTACCGCCATACCGCCCTACTGCCCTGCTGCCTCGTTCGGCCAATAGACACGCAGCCGATGACCGTCGGGATCGAGCGCGACGAACGTGCGTCCGAAATCCATGTCGGTCGGTGCCTGTAGCATTCTCAGCCCCCGTTCCGCCCAGTCCGCATGCGTGGCGTCGACCGCGGCCGCATTCTCCATCGCAAGCACGAGCTCGCCCCCCCCGCCCGCGGCGGCGGCCGCCGGTTCAACCGTGTGACGCGACCACAAGCCGAGCTTGAAGCCGTTGTCGAGGACGAACATGGCGAAGGTGGGCGAGGCCTCTACCGGCTGGCGCCCGAGCAGCGAGGCGTAGAACGCGCCGCTCTTCTCGGGGCTGTCGACATAGAGGATGACGAAATTGGGCGTGGTCATGTCGGTCTCCAAGGTGTTTGAACCTTGGCCAAGCTAGATCATCCCACTGTCAGATTCTGGCAGCAGCGATCAGCCAGTAGGCTCCTGCGCCGTTTTCAGGGCCGATTCATCGAGCGTCGCTCGCCATTCCTTGAGCATCGCCTGGCGGCGGCGCGGATAGCGGATCTCGGTGGCTGTGAGATCGGCCATGCGGTCGGCGCGGAAATGCCGGAAATCCTGGCGCAGCTCGCACCACGCCACCATCACCCGCACCTTGTCGAAGAAGCCGAGCGCGAACGGCCAGACCATGCGCTCAGAGGCCGCGCCGCCGGCGTCGCGGGAAGCCGAGCTTGCGCTCGCTGCGGATCGCCTGCCTGACGATGCCGAGATCGATCGCCTCGCCGCTCGCTGAATTCGGCCCGACCAGCAGCGTCGTGGCGTCGAGATCGTCACGCAGATCGTCCGGCAAGACCGCCGCGATCTTGGACAACGCATCCGCCGCCGCCGCGGCCAGCCGCTTGTCCGGCTGTTTCGCCACCCAGCGCGAGCCGAGCACGATCGCCTCGACCTCCTCGTCGGTGAACATCAGCGGCGGCAGCATGAAGCCGGGCTTCAGCACATAGCCCAGCCCCGCCTCGCCTTCGATCGGCGCGCCCTGCCCCTGCAGCGTCGCGATGTCGCGATAGAGCGTGCGGATCGACACGCCCATTTCCTCCGCAAGCGTGCGGCCGCTGACCGGCCGGCGGTGGCGGCGCAGAATCTGGATCAGGTCGAGCAGGCGTTCGGAACGGGACATGACCGGAGACTTGCCCGTTTCTTCGGGCGAGGTCCATCGCATCGCGACAGAACAGCGCCGGACCATGCGGTTGCGAAGGTCAAGGGCCTATGCCAAAAGCGGCGTGCCGTTCCGGAGATTGTTCTTGAAGTCCTTTCGCGACCGAAACCGCGACAACCGTCCGCGCCAGCCGGCGAATCCCCCCAGCCAGTCGCGGCTGCGGGAGGCGGCTTCGGCGGAGAGGTCAGAGCCGCATCATCGTCAGGAAGCAAAACCAGCGCAGCGCCCTCTTGCACGCCGCGAAGGCCCGTTGCCCGCCGAGCGCCTGCCGCTGATCCTCGAGGTTGCGCCCAACGCCGACTATGCTCTGCTGGACAGCGGCGCCGGCGAAAAACTGGAGCAGTATGGGCCCTACCGCATCGTGCGCCCCGAAGGCCAGGCTATCTGGCAGCGGGCGCTTCCCGCCAAGGAATGGCGGCGCGCCGACGCCATCTTCACCGGCGACACCGACGAGGAAGGCATCGGCCGCTGGCGTTTTCCAAAAACGCCGCTCGGCGAGACCTGGCCGATGAAGCATGACGGCATCGACTATCTCGGCCGCTTCACCTCATTCCGCCATGTCGGCGTCTTTCCCGAACAAGCCTCGCATTGGGACCACATGGCCGGCCTGATCGCCGCTGCAGGGCGACCGGTCAAGGTGCTGAACCTCTTCGGTTATACCGGCCTTGCCTCGCTGGTGGCGGCGCGCGCCGGCGCAGAGGTTACTCATGTCGACGCCTCGAAGAAGGCGATCGGATGGGCGCGCGAGAACCAGGAGAGAGCCGGCCTCTCCGACAAGCCGATCCGCTGGATCGTCGAGGACGCGGTTAAGTTCGCCGAGCGTGAGGAGCGCCGTGGCAGCCACTATGACATCGTGCTCTTCGACCCGCCCGCGTATGGCCGCGGTCCCAAGGGCGAGGTCTGGCAATTGTTCGAGGATCTGCCGGGCCTCACCGATCTCTGCCGCTCGATCCTGACGCCGAAGCCGATCGCCGTGGTGCTGACCGCCTATTCGATCCGCGCCTCCTTCTTCGCCATCCATGCCTTGATGCGGGAAGCCTTCGCCGGCATGGGCGGCACGGTCGAATCCGGCGAGCTGATCATCCGCGAGAAATCCGCCGGCCGCGCGCTGTCGACCTCGCTGTTCTCGCGCTGGGTGGCTTGAATGGTCCCGCATGATGGAGCCCGGCCCGTCGGGCAGGTCAAGGAAGTCACCAGCCTCGCCAATCCGCTGGTCAAGGACATCAAGGCGCTGGCGCTGAAGAAGTTTCGCGACCAGCAGAACGCCTTCATGGCGGAAGGCCTGAAGCTGGTCATCGACGCACTCGACCTCGGCTGGTCGATCAGGACGCTCGTCTTCGCCAAGGCCGGGCGCGGCAACGCGGCGATAGAAAAGGTCGCGGCGCGCACTGTCGCCGCCGGCGGCACTGTGCTCGAACTCTCGGAAAAGGTGCTGGCGGCAATCACCCGCCGGGAAAATCCGCAAATGGTCGTCGGCGTCTTCGTCCAGCAGACGCTGCCGCTGAAGGATATCCGTGCCACGGACGGCGACGTCTGGGTCGCGCTCGACCGCGTTCGCGATCCCGGCAATCTCGGCACCGTCATCCGCACCGTCGACGCCGTCGGCGCCAGGGGCGTCATCCTGGTCGGCGACACCACCGATCCGTTTTCGCTTGAAACCGTGCGCGCCACCATGGGCTCGATCTTTGCCGTGCCGGTCGCGAAGGCGACGGAGCAGGCTTTTCTGGCCTGGCGACGCGACTTTCCGGGCCTCGTCGCCGGAACGCATCTGAAGGGCGCGGTCGACTACCGTTCGGTCGACTTTTCGAGAGGCCCGGTGCTGCTGTTGATGGGCAACGAGCAGCAGGGCCTGCCCGACAGCCTTGCGGATAGTTGCGACCGGCTGCTCAGGATCCCGCAGGCCGGACGCGCCGATTCTCTCAATCTGGCGGTTGCCACCGGCGTCATGCTGTTCGAAATCCGGCGTGGCGCGTTGAAGCTCGACCCCACTGCCGACTCGCGATGAGGGCTGCGAAAACGTGAAATCCTGGTCCCCTTACGCCCTGCTGGTCGTGCTCGCTATCGCACTCGACCAGTGGATAAAACAGCTGGTGGAAAACGGCCTCGCCTTCCAGGAAAAGGTCGATCTTCTGCCTTTCCTGGCGCTGTTTCGCACCTACAACACCGGCATCGCCTTCTCGATGTTCTCGTCCTTCGGCGACACCGGCCTGGTGGCCATCGCCGCGCTTGTCGTCGCCTTCGTGCTGTATCTGGCGGTGCGCACGCCCGCCGGCCACGTCCTTGCCCGGATCGGCTTCGCCCTGATCGTCGGCGGCGCGCTCGGCAATCTGATCGACCGCGCGGTCTACGGCCACGTGATCGACTATATTCTTTTCCACACGCCGGTCTGGTCCTTCGCGGTGTTCAACTTTGCCGACGCCTTCATTTCGGTCGGCGCCGCGCTGGTCGTGTTCGACGAGCTGATCGGCTGGCGGCGGGAAACCAGGTCCCAGGATCCAGGCAATTGACCAAGCGCGGCGACCGCCGCAAATTTGTTTCAAACAAAACGAGGAGACCAAAGTGTCCGATACCTTCAAAGCCATCCTCGTTTCGCGCGACGCCGAGAAGAAGCAGTCGGTCGAGATCGTCGACCTCACCGAAGCTGACCTGATGGAAGGCGATGTCACCGTCGCCGTCGAGGCGACGACGGTGAATTACAAGGATGGGCTGGCCATCACCGGCAAGGCCCCGGTCGTGCGCCGCTGGCCGCTGGTGCCCGGCATCGATTTCGCCGGCACTGTCATCGAATCTTCGCACCCCGACTGGCGCAAGGGCGACAAGGTCATCCTCAATGGCTGGGGCGTCGGCGAGACGCATTACGGCGCCTTTGCCGCCCGCGCCCGCGTCAAGGGCGACTGGCTGGTGCCGCTGCCCGACGGGATGAGCCCGCATGATGCGATGGCAGTCGGCACCGCCGGCTATACGGCAATGCTCGCCGTCATGGCGCTGGAGCGGCATGGCATCGTGCCGGATCGCGGACCGGTGGTGGTGACGGGGGCCGCCGGCGGCGTCGGCTCGGTCGCCATCTCGATCCTTTCCACCCTCGGCTACCATGTGATCGCCTCGACCGGGCGCCATGCTGAAAGCCCCTATCTGATCGACCTCGGCGCGGCTGAGGTGATCTCACGGGACGACCTCAGCCAGCCGGCCAAGCCGCTGGCCAAGGAACGCTGGGCCGGCGGCGTCGACTCGGTCGGCACCCATACACTGGCCAACGTGCTGTCGATGACGTCCTATGGCGGCGCGATCGCCGCGTGCGGCCTGGCCGGCGGCATGGACCTTCCGACGAGCGTCGCCCCCTTCATCCTGCGCGGCGTATCGCTGCTCGGCATCGATTCCGTCATGGCGCCGAAAGCGGTCCGCCTCGAGGCGTGGCGCCGCATCGGCGCCGACCTCGACCTCCAGAAACTGTCGACCCTGTCGCGCTCGATCGGCTTCGACGGCATCATCGGCGCTGCGCGCGATATTGTGGAGGGCAGGATCAGAGGCCGCGTGGTCGTCGATCTGTAGGGCGATCCCAGGAATAGCGTTCGGCGATTTCCCGTCCGAACTGCCCAAAATCAGGCAAAAACTGCCGGTTATCGGCACGGACGACTAAAATTCGAACGATCCGCCGCAATCTTCCATAATCTCTGTCTGGCAAGGTTTTCCGCATGCTCGCGGACTCCGACTTCAGACAGGACAGCAAAGCCGCAGGCGACGACGGACTGGGTCCTGACGCGCCGAAGCGGCAGGTGCTTGTCGCGCCGCCGCTGGTCCCCGCATTGCAAGCGGACAGTCATGAAGGCCTGCCGTTCCTGACGATCGTCGCCATAGTCGTCCTGGCCGGGCTGGCGCATCTCACCGGAGCGCCGATCTTCATCACCATAGGCCTCCTGGCGACGGGTCTGGGCGGCCTGATGATGCATCTGCGCAATCAGCGCGCCGAGCGGCGCACCGCCGCACTTCTCGACGAGACGGCCGCCCGTAGCCGCGCCGAGATCGAGACCCTCGCCGATCGCATGTGGGAGATGCAGGAGAGCGAAGAGCGTTTTCGCGGTCTGATCGATGCGCTCGGCGACCTCGTTGTCCATCGCGACCGCGACGGCCACATCGTCTACGCCAACAAGGTGTTCGCCTCGCTCGTCGAGATCGATCAGCGCGACCTCGCAGGCAAGACGCTTTCCGAGCTCGGCATCGACGTCGGCGTCGTGCCCGAGGCCGCCTTTTCGGATCATGAATGCCTGAGCTCCACCGATGTCGCCATCCGCACGCCGAACGGGCCGCGCTGGTTCTCCTGGATCGAGCTCTCGGTGCGGGACAGGGACACCGGTGCTGTTTCGCACCGGGCGATCGCCCGTGACATCACCGCCCGCAAGCGCGCCGAATCGTCGCTGATCACCGCCCGCGAGCGGGCCGAATACGCCAGCCAGGCCAAGTCGCGCTTCCTTGCCACCGTCAGCCACGAGATCCGCACGCCGATGAATGGCATCATGGGCATGGCGAAGCTGCTTGCCGACACCGACCTGTCGCCCGAGCAGCGTACCTATGTCGGCGCCGTCTCGACTTCCGCAAGCTCGCTGCTGGCGCTGATCGAGGATCTGCTCGACTACTCCAAGATCGAGGCCGGCCGCTTCGATCCCGAGCCGCAGCCGACATCACTGCGTGAGATCGCCGACAACATCATCGAGCTGCTGGCCGCGAAGGCCTTCTCCAAGACCATCGGCCTCGGCTGTCACGTCGAACCCGACGTGCCGCAGATGATCACCGCCGACCCCGGTCGCGTGCGCCAGGTGCTGCTCAACCTCATCGGCAATGCCGTCAAGTTCACCGACACAGGCGGCGTGCTGCTTACCGTCGCGCGCGCCAGCACCGAGAGCACCGACCGCATCCGCTTCACCATCGCCGACACCGGTCCGGGGCTGCGCGAAGAGGATATGGAGCGCATCTTCGAGGAATTCGAGCAATCCGACGGTACTTCGACCAGGGTGCACGGCGGCGCCGGTCTCGGCCTCGCCATCTCCAAGCGCCTGGTGATCGCCATGGGCGGCACGATCTCGGTTTCGAGCCGGCTAGGCGAGGGATCCGAATTCGTCTTCGACATTCCGGCGACCGCGGCAACCCAACCGCCACAGTATCGCCGGGACATCCTCTCGGGCCGACGCGCGGTGATCGTGTCCAAGAATGCCGTCGAGGCCGATGCCATCGCTCGCACCATCCGCGCGCATGGCGGTGCCGTCGAGATCGCGGCCACGCCGGACCAGGCCATTGCCTTCGCCGCCGGCTGCAACGTGCTTCTGGTCGACGCCGCGCTCGAGAACAGCGACGGCCGCCTGCTCAAGCGGCTGCGTCAGAGCGGTTTTGTCGACTGCCAGGCCATCACCCTGATCGCACCCGCCGATCGCGGCATGCTTGGCGAATTCCGCGCCAACGGCTACGCGACGTTCCTCGCCCGGCCGGTGCGCGGCGAAACGCTGCTGCGCGTGCTGTTGACCAGCCATGTGCCGGCACCCGCCGAGCCGCGGTCGGAACCGCGCGGCACCGCCTCCGTCCGCCGCCGCGACAAGGGCCTGTCCGTGCTGATCGCGGAGGACAATGACATCAACGCGATGCTTGCCCGCGCCACCCTGCTCAAGGCTGGACATCGCGTCAAGATCGTCAGCAACGGCAAGGCCGCGGTCGAAGCCGTCACCGACGCCGGCCTCAAGCATCGTTTCGATGTCGTGCTGATGGATCTCCACATGCCGGTGATGGACGGGCTGGACGCGATCGCCGCCATCCGCCGCCATGAGGAAGCGCTTGCCGTGCCGCCGATCCCGATCATGGTGCTTTCCGCCGACAGCCAGGAAAAGACGCGCCACACGGTTTTGGCCCACGGCGCCAGCGGCTTCGTCACCAAGCCTCTCGACCCCGATGCGCTCGTCCAGGCCGTCGAGAGCCAGGCAGCGGCGTAACGAATTTTTTAGACTTTCCGGAACGCCTTGGATTGCTTGGCTTTCGCAGCCATAAGATAGCCGGTTGAGGGTATTGCCCAGCCGACGAAGTATTGCCGGGATCGCCGTATCACGGTACTGTCACAATCCTGTTGCACCTACACCGTATCCCCGTGCCAAGAGGGATGGCTCGAAGGAGAATCACTCGTGCATACAGTCATGCCTGAATGCGATACTCGGCCGAACGCCAGCGCCCTTCTCGGCGCGCGTGCCGCCGACGCTTTCGCAAGCGGCGCACCGCTGGGCCGCATCGGCAACCTGGAAGTGCGGCTCGCCCGCAACGGGGCCGAGATCGCCGCCGCCCAGGAAGTGCGTTATCGGGTATTCTATGACGAGCTCGGCGCGAGGAAGGATTTGTTCCAGGCGCAGGATCGGCGCGATGCCGACCGCTTCGACCCGCTCTGCGATCATCTCCTGGTTTTCGACACCTCGCTTCCCGGCCCAGAGCACCGCCGTATCGTCGGCACCTATCGCCTGCTGCGGCAGGAGATCGCCACCGCGGCGGGCGGCTTCTACTCCGAGGGCGAGTTCGAGCTGACCAAGCTGGTGGCGCGCCATCCGGGCCAACGCTTCCTGGAACTCGGGCGCTCCTGCGTGCTGCCGGAATACCGCTCCAAGCGCACCATCGAGGCGCTCTGGCAAGGCATCTGGGCCTATATCAACCACTATGGCATCGGCGTGATGACCGGCTGCGCCTCCTTCCACGGCACCGTGCCGGCGGCGCATGCGGAGGCGCTTACCTATCTCGCCCATCACTGCCGCACCGACCAGGCCTGGGATGTCCGGGCGGTGGCCGGCCGCTACTGCTCGATGGACTTGATGCCGATCGAGGCGGTCAATGCCAAGGCCGCGATCGCCGCCATGCCGCCGCTCGTCAAAGGCTATCTGCGTGTCGGCGCCCGCATCGGCGACGGCTGCGTCATCGACCACGAATTCTCGACCGTCGACATTTTCGTCGTCATGCCGGTCAAGGAGATCGGCGCCCGCTACGTCAATTACTATGGCGGCGAAGGCCAGCGTTTCGCGGCGTGAGTCTGGCGAATAGCGAATAGCGAATAGCGAATAGCGAATAGCGAATAGCGAATAGCGAAGGAACTAACGATAGTAGGCTGACTACAACAGCCCTATTCGCTACTCTCTATTCGCTATTCGCTGTTTGCTATCACGGAATATCCTCCGGCCTTCGCCCGGGCCGGCTCTTATAGGCCGGGAACGACCAGCCGAATTTGAGCGCCCCGCCCCGCACCAGGAAGGCCGCCGCAAAGCCGAGCAGGCTGGATGGCAGGGCCGACATGCCAACGAGATCGCCAACCGTGAAGAGCGCTGCACCCGCAAGCGCCGCGGTGACATAGATTTCGGGCCTGAGCAGCACGGAAGGCTCGCCTGCGATCAGGTCGCGCAATATGCCGCCGAAGGTCGCGGTGAGCACCCCGGTGATGACCGAAACGACCGGGGAGCCGGTGATCGCCAGGCCCTTTGCAGCCCCCATCACCGCAAAGGCGGCAAGTCCGATCGCATCGAGCCAGAGCAGCAGCTTGTAGCGGGATTCCACACGATGGGCGCTGAAGAAGACAAGCACTGCCATCACGGCGCAGATCAGCACATAGCCGCTGTTGGCGACCCAGAACACCGGCAGGTTGAGAATGACGTCGCGCAGCGTTCCGCCACCAATGCCGGTGATGCTGGCCAGAAACAGGAAGCCGATGATATCGAGCTCTTTGCTGACGCGGCAAGCGCGCCGGTCGCCGCGAAGACGGCGACGCCGGCATAGTCGAGCAGCTCGATGGGATTCATGGGCGGGCGAATAGTGATTGGCGAATAGTCAGTGCACAGTGAATATCACGAAGCGGTGCGGTTGGTACCGTCCTTCCCTATTCGCTATTCCCTATTCGCTATTGGCTCCCTTCACGCATCCTTCTCGGCCTGCTCGTTCACCGGACCCGGCTCGACCGGCGCTTCGGCGGCGGCGGCCTTTGGGCCGCCCTTGGAGACGCCGACCATCGCCGGCCTCAACACGCGCTCGCCGATCGAATAGCCGGGCTGCACGACCTGGACCACGGTCCCGGCCGGAACGTCGGGGTTGGGCACCTCGAACATAGCCTGATGGAAGTTCGGGTCGAACTTCTCGCCTTCGGGCGCAAGCTTCTTCACCCCGTGCCGCTCCAGCGCCGCCAGCATGGCGCGCTCGGTGAGGTCGACGCCCTCGATCAGCGCCTTGAAACCGGCATCGCCGGAGGCCTTGGCCTCGGTCGGAATGGCGTCCAGCGCGCGGCGCAAATTGTCCGACACCGACAGCATGTCGCGCGCGAAATTGGCCACAGCGTAGGTGCGTGCGTCATGTACATCACGCGCGGTACGGCGCCGCAGATTCTCCATTTCGGCAGCTACGCGAAGCGCCCGGTCCTTCAGTTCCTCGTTTTCCTTCAGCAACCGCACAAGCGCCTCATAGTCGCCGTCGACGCCGCCTTCCGCACGTTCGCCGGAAGCCCGGGCCTCGGAAGCCTGGTTGGCTTCGATTTCCTCGGGCGCGCGTTCGTCTTTTGCCTGGTCGCTCATCGCCGTTTCCCGTCATTCGGATTGGTTTGGATTTGCGCCCGATATCGAGGTTTAGGGGCCAAAAATCAAGGGGCAAGCACCGATGACGGCCCTTCCGCGATCGTTCCAAGTTAATTCAAATTTTACCGTACCGGACGGCTTTGCTTGCCACTAAGGGCCTATGCGGGAACCATTGCCGGGCTGCGAGAGTTTCGAAGCCGACACAGGATTTTGGGACCATGAAGGGCAACATCGGCGAAAGGCGCGCCAAGCTCGCCGACGATATCAGGCGACAGGTTGGCACCGAAGCGACCAAGCGCCTTCTGCGCACGCTTCCGGCATTTCGCCTGGAAAAAGAAGTGCCCAAGCAGTTCACGGATCTGCTTGACCGCCTGGACGGCGCCGAGACGGACAAGGCGGACGGCCAGCGGCAGCACTAGACCGCCCTTCCCCCAGTTCCACAGCGTAAGGCGCTGAGGAGCTATGCGGCTCTGCGCTCGTCGCGCATCAGAGCCTCGCCATGACGGATCTCGGTGCCAAGCACCTTGAGGCACTCCCGCATGAACGACGCAAGGCCGGGCCATCCCTTTGCCGAAACCAGATTGCCGTCGACATGCGCGCCGGTCGGCGACACGTCGATATAGGTGCCCCCGGCAAGCGTCACTTCGGGCTCGCAATACTGCAGCGCCGCCACCTTCCTGCCGCGCACCACGCCGTCGACCGCGATCAGGATTTGCACACCGTGGCAGATGGTGAAGATCGGCTTGCCGGTCTCGTGGAAATGCCTGACCAGCGCCTGCACGCGCTTGTCGATGCGAATATATTCCGGCCCGCGTCCGCCCGCAGCGTAGACCGCGTCGTAATCGGCGGGATTCACCTCGGCGAATGTCTTGTTGAGGATATAGTCGTGGCCGAGCTTTTCCGTATAGGTCTGATGGCCCTCGAAGTCGTGCAGCGAGGTCTTGAGCACGTCGCCGGCCTTCTTGTCCGGGCAGACGACATGGACTGTGTGGCCGACCGCATGCATCGCCTGCTCAAAAACGAAAATCTCGTATTCTTCGCTGAACTCGCCAACGAGCATCAGTATCTTCTTGCCTGCCATGCCGTTTCCTCCTTTGCCGGCTGTTTATTTCGGAGCGCGAAATAATCACCGTATCCTAAGGGCAAGACGGCAAAAGAGAAAGTGAAATTCGCAGAAGTGGTCTGACCAGATTGTTGCAAAGAGGCGCGTAGAACTGAACCGACCGCGCCAAGACGTCAAAAGCAAGGTGCTTGGTCAGACCAAAGCTGCAGGCTCCCTTGGTTTACCGGATGGCTGCCTTCGGCGGTCAGCGCGGGGACGGCTCAGCCCGGGCGTTTGCGCCGCCAGGAATATTTCGGGCCCTTGGCTTCCGGCTCCACCGCCGGCTGGTAATAGACTGGCAAGCCTCCTGTGCGCCCTTCCTCCAGCCGCTTCAACAGCACCGGATTGGAGACCTCGAACTCGTCGAAGCCGAGCCGCAGCATATGCGGCAATTGATCGACCAGGACCTGGCCCGTGGCGCGCACCGCGCCTTTGAAGTTATGCCGGGTGCGCAGCAATTCGCCCTTGGAGAAGGAGCGGCCGTCGTTGAAGGCCGGGAAGGCAAGCGCCACCAGCGACAGCTGGTCGAGCAGGCCGACGATCTTGTCGAGCTCGTCGCCGGGGAGCAGGAGCACGCCGAGGCGCTCCTTGGCCGACCTGCGGATATCGTCATCGAGCCCGAGAAAGGCCTGCAACGGGAGGATGAAGCGGCCATTGCCGGCAAGCGCTTCGGCGCTCTCGGCATGGGTCCATTCGTCCTCGCGGAAACCGTTCGGGGTCCAGAGGCGGGTTTCCGATTTGGTCGGCTCAGTCATCAAAATTCCTAATGCCCTAAGATCCTAATGCCCTAAGAATGAAAGGATATGTCGCTGTTCAGGTCGGCCCGGAGTCGAAAATGGTGGCTTTCGAGAACGGGAGCGGAGCGTACTTCAACTACGCGAGCTCCGAAAGCGCAGGAACCCGCCATTTGCAGGCCGGCCTCACCTGAGTAGCGGCTGTCCTTAAAGTGATGCGTCGGTCAGCGACTTCTCCAGCCCCGACAGATGGATGCCGCACTCGGTCTTGGCGTGCCCCGCCCAGCGGCCGCTGCGCGCATCCTCGCCTGGCTGTACCGGCTGCGTGCAGGGGAAGCAGCCGATCGACAGATAGCCATAGGCGACCAGCGGGTTTTCGCGCAGCGCATGCGCGCGCATGTAGTCGGCCTGGTCGGATGTCGTCCAATGCGCGAGCGGATTGATGCGGATGCGCGAGCCGACGGCCTCGAAGACCGGGAGTGCCGCGCGCGTCGAAGCCTGGAAGCGCTTGCGCCCGGTGAACCAGGCGCGGAACGGCTCGACGCCACGCGCCAGCGGCTCGACCTTGCGCAGGTTGCAACAGGCGTCGGTATCGGTCTCATGCAGCCTGCCGGTCGGATCGACGCGTTCGAGCGCCGCTTCGTCCGGCTTGATCACTCTCACATCGGTCAGGCCGAAATCGGCGACCAGCGCGTCGCGGTAGCCCAGCGTCTCCTCGAAATGCTTGCCGGTGTCGAGAAAGATCATCGGCAGCGAGCGGTCGATCTCGGCAATCATGTGCAGGAGGACTGCCGAATCGGCGCCGAAGGACGACACGGCGGCAACCTCGCCGCGGAAAAATTCACGCGCCGAGCGCTCGATGATCTCGATCGGCTTCAGATGGCCGAGCAGCGCGTCGAGCCCCGCCGCTTCCGCGGCAACGCCGGCCTCGACGCCGCCGATCCGGTCAAGCGGCCTTGGTTTCGCCAGCATAGAGCGCCTCCTTGAACGGCGCGGGACCGACACGGCGGTAGGCGTCGATAAAACGTTCACTGGGATTGAGCCGAAGGCCGAGATAGGTGTCGACGATCTGCTCGATGGCATCGGTGATTTCTTCCGAAGAGAAACCGCGGCCGATGATCTCGCCGACCGACGTGTTCTCGTCGGCCGAGCCGCCGAGCGTGACCTGGTAGAGCTCGGAGCCCTTCTTCTCCACGCCGAGAATGCCGATATGGCCGACATGGTGGTGGCCGCAGGCGTTGATGCAGCCGGAGATCTTCAGCTTCAACTCACCGATCTCGCGCTGCCGCTCCAGCGAGGCGAAGCGGCGCGAGATTTCCTGCGCGACCGGAATCGAACGCGCCGTGGCAAGCGCGCAATAGTCGAGGCCGGGGCAAGAGATGATGTCGCTGATCATGTTGGAATTGGCCGTCGCCAAGCCGATCTCGACCAGCGCGTCATAGACGGCCTTGAGGTCGGCGCGCGCCACATGCGGCAGGATCAGGTTCTGCTCGTGACTGACGCGCAGCTCGTCGAAGGCGTATTTCTCGGCGATGTCGGCAACCGCCTCCATCTGGCTGTCGGAGGCGTCACCGGGCACCTCGCCGATGCCCTTAAGCGAGATCGTCACCGCCGCATAGTCGGGGTGGCGATGCGTTATGACATTCTGGTCGAGCCACTCCGAAAAACTCTTGGAATCGAGCCGCGCCTCGTTCACCTGCGCGTCGCCTTCCGGCCGGTCAGGCAATGCCGGCGGCGCGAAATAAGCATTGATCGCCTGGATGTCGGCGTCCGGCAGCTTCAGCTCCGCGTCCTTCAACTCCTGCCATTCGGCCTCGATCTGGCGGGTTATCTCCTCGACCCCGGTCTCGTGGACGAGGATCTTGATACGCGCCTTGTACTTGTTGTCGCGGCGGCCATAGAGGTTGTAAACGCGCAGGATCGCCGTGCAGTAGGACAACAGCTCGGCTTCCGGCAGGAAGTCGCGGATCTTCTTGGCGACCATCGGCGTGCGGCCCTGGCCGCCACCGACATAGACGGCAAAGCCCAGTTCGCCGGCCGCGTTCTTCTTCAGATGCAGCCCGATGTCGTGCGTCTGGATGGCGGCGCGATCACGCTCGGCGCCGGTCACCGCGATCTTGAACTTGCGCGGCAGGTACGAGAACTCCGGATGCACCGACGACCACTGGCGCAGGATCTCCGCATAGGGACGCGGATCGGCAACCTCGTCGGCGGCCGCGCCGGCGAAATGGTCCGCGGTGACGTTGCGGATGCAGTTACCGCTGGTCTGGATGGCATGCATCTCGACGCTCGCCAGATCAGCAAGGATCGCCGGGATGTCGGACAGCGCCGGCCAGTTGAACTGGATGTTCTGGCGCGTGGTGAAGTGGCCGTAGCCCTTGTCGTATTTGCGGGCGATGTGGCCGAGCATGCGCAATTGCCTGCTGTTCAGCGTGCCGTAGGGCACGGCGATACGCAGCATATAGGCGTGCAGCTGCAAATAGACGCCGTTCATCAGCCGGAGCGGCCGGAACTGGTCCTCGGTGATCTCGCCGGCAAGCCGGCGCTGCACCTGGTCGCTGAACTCGGCGACGCGGGCCTTTACGAAATCCTGGTCGAACTCGTCGTAACGGTACATGCTTCGTCTTTCAGGGCGCGTCCGCCCGCTTTCTTGTGTCTATGCCGCCCGTGCCGGAGCCGGGCTCGCCTGCTTGCCGAGGTCGGTGCGGATGGTGGGGCCCGCGGCGCGGATCTTCTCGCGCAGCCGCACCGGCTCGACCGCGCCGTTGATCACGGTCACATCGATCAGGTTGACGTCGACGACTTCGTTGTTGGCAGCGGCCGCGGCGCCGATGGCCTCGAGCCGATCCTCCGCCGCCTTGTCATGGGCGATGTCGGCACGAGTGACGGTCTCCGCCCAGCCGCCATCGGCGTACCAGACGGCGATACCGTCCGAGAGCCTGTTCGCGGTCAGAACCTTCATTGCTCAACTCCTTCGGCCGCTACGCCGGCCGTATCTTCACGCGTGTGCGCCGCAAGCGGCTCGGATTGTTCGAAATTGGCGCCGGCGACCGCGTCGCCGATGATGGTCATGACCGGACCGGTAAGATCGGCGCGCGCTTCCAGCGACGGCAGGTCGGCGAGCGTGCCGTGGAAGCGGCGGCGATTGCCAAGGCTGGCATTCTCCACCACGGCGACGGCGGTATCGGGCGACAGCCCGGCTTCGATCAGCCGGCCGGCGACTTCGGCTGCAACCGAGCGGCCCATATAGACGGCGACGGTGGCGCCGGAAATGGCAAGCTTTGCCCAATCGGGCAGTGAGTTGCCCTTGAGGTCATGCCCGGTGGTGAACACCATCGAGGACGTCACGCCGCGCAGCGTCAGCGGCAATTCGAAATCGGCGGCCGCGGCGAAGGCGGCGGTCACGCCCGGAACCACCTCATAGGCGATGCCGGCCTCGCGAAGTGCTGCCATTTCCTCGCCCGCCCGCCCGAACACAAGCGGATCGCCTGATTTCAGCCGCACCACGCGCTTGCCGGCGCGGCCAAGCTCGATGAGCAGAGCGTTGATTTCTTCCTGGCTCTTGGAATGGCAGCCCTTGCGCTTGCCGACAGGCAAGCGCTCGGCATCGCGGCGCCCCATGGCGACGATCGCTTCCGGCACCAGCGCGTCATAGACGATCGCGTCGGCCTCCATCAGCAGGCGGTGGGCGCGCAGCGTCAAAAGATCCTCCGCGCCCGGGCCGGCGCCGACCAGAGCGATGTGACCTGCGGTCGGCGCGTCCGAAGTCAGAAGTTCGAGCGCAGCACTATGCGCCCTGGCGAACTCTCCGGCTTCAACCGCCTTGGCCGGGAGGCCGGCGAAGAAATCGCTCCAGAACTGGCGGCGGCGATTGCCCTTCGGCAGCCGCTCGGCAGCAGTGCGAAACGACGACGCCAAGGCTGCCAGCCGGCCAAGCGACGGCGACAGCATGCGATCGATGCGCACCCGCAGCAGCTGCGCCAGCACAGGGCCGGCGCCCTCGGTGCCGATGGCGATGGCGACCGGCGCGCGGTTGACCAGCGCCGGTGTGAAGAAATCGCAGAGCTCAGGCCGGTCGACGGCGTTGACCGGAATGCCCAGCCGGCGGGCGTCTTCGACCACGCGGCGGTCGAGCGCCTCGTCGCCGCTGGCGGCAAACACCATGGCCGCGTCCTCGAGGTGCGCGGCATCGTAGGCGACATCGACGTGGACAGCGCCGGCGGTTGCAATGAAATTCAGAAGCTCGGGATCGGCATTGTCCGCAATGATGCGCAGCGTCGCGTTTGACTGAGCAAGCAGCCTGGCCTTGGCCAGTGCCTCCTCGCCGTTGCCGACGATGGCCACGGCTTCGCCGTCGACCCGCAGGAAGACGGGGAAGGCGTTGAGCTTGGCATTGGCTGGCGACATGGCGATAAACAGTACGAGAACAGTCTGGCAGTTTTATGCGGGCCTGGGAAAAACCAGAAGGCAAGCACTCGCGCATCCCTTGATGGCAGGCAATCGCTTTTTCGCAGCCGCGAAAGGCAGGAGAAAAAAATTCTACGTCGGAGCTTGAGGTGGTCGGGCACCTCTCCGAGAGCTACTGATCCGGCAGAGTTTTTAGCGCCGTGCAGCCGACACGGCAAAACGGTTTTTTCTAAATTCTACCTTAAGTAGATTAAGACGCGTCTTGCTGGTGGGTGAGATCGCTGCCGCTTGCAGCACATCCTGCAGTCGTTAGTTGATCCGGAACTATCATGCTCGGCGGCACGTTTCGCTAACGATCCATCCCGTCGGTCGAGCCGCTCTCGCGGGGCTCGATTTGTGCTCAAGGCAAGGAGGAAAATCATGAACATCAAGCTTAAACGCGGTCTCTGGGTGGTCGTGGCCGACGGCGAGAAGGCGCTTTTCCTCCGCAATGAAGGCGACAGCAAGTTTCCGAACCTCGAGGTGGTTCAGGAGATGGAGCAGGAAAATCCCGCCACCAGGGAGCAAGGCACCGATAAACCGGGCCGGTATGCCGAAGGGCCACGCAGCGCGATCGAAGAAACCGACTGGCATCGCCTCGGCAAGGAACGTTTCGCAAGCGATATTGCCGATCGGCTCTACAAGCTTGCACATCGGGGTGAGTTCGACCAGCTCGTGCTGATCGCGCCGCCGCAGGTGCTCGGCGAGATGCGTCAGAAGCTGCACAAGGAAGTCAGTGAAAAAGTGCAGGCCGAAATCCCCAAGACGCTGACCAATCATACCGTCTTCGACATCGAGAATCTGCTCAAAGCGGCCTGAGCGGCACGCAGGAACGCACAGTGCAGGGGATTGATGCCGTGGCCCCCTCATGGCGGCTCGCTCTGATTTTCTCATCCGGCGCCCGATCGCGGCGCCGATTTCCGTGTAGCGGTGGTTGCGTCACCGCCCCTCCCCCGACCATATTGCGAAGGGGCGGCGGCCCTCGGGCGGCGCTTATCGACATCGTGAATTCTCGAAAGGCGCTCCATAGACAATGCCGCATGACACGCCCCTGATCGCCACCATCGTCGCCGGTTTGGGGCTTGCCTTCGTTTTCGGAGCATTGGCCAACCGATTCCGCATCCCGCCGCTGGTCGGCTATCTCGTGGCTGGCGTGCTGGTCGGGCCGAACACGCCGGGCTTCGTCGCCGACGCCAGCCTTGCCAACGAGCTCGCCGAGATTGGCGTCATCCTGCTGATGTTCGGCGTCGGCCTGCATTTCTCGCTGAAGGATCTTTTGTCGGTCCGCGCAATCGCCGTGCCCGGCGCCGTCGTGCAGATCGGCTTTGCCACGCTGCTCGGCGTCGGCCTCGCCTGGCTGCTTGGCTGGTCGCTCGGCGCCGGCCTTGTCTTCGGCCTCGCGCTCTCCGTCGCCTCGACCGTCGTCCTGCTGCGCGCCATGCAGGAGCGGCGGCTGATCGAGACCGAGCGCGGCCGCATCGCCGTCGGCTGGCTGATCGTCGAGGATTTGGCCATGGTGCTGGCGCTGGTGCTTTTGCCGGCGCTCGCCGGCGTGCTTGGCGGCCAGCCGCAGGCCGACGACCATGCGAGCCTGCTTTCGCTGCCCGCCAGCCACGGCATATGGGGCGTGGTCGGCATAACGCTGGCCAAGGTCGTCGCCTTCGTCGTCGTCATGCTGGTCGTAGGCCGCAGGGTCATCCCCTGGATCCTGCACTATGTCGCCCATACCGGCTCACGCGAGCTGTTCCGGCTCTCGGTGCTTGCCATCGCGCTCGGCGTCGCCTTCGGCGCGGCGAAGCTGTTCGGCGTCTCGCTGGCGCTCGGCGCCTTCTTCGCCGGCATGGTCATGAGCGAGTCCGAGCTCAGCCACCGGGCGGCGGAAGAATCGCTGCCGCTGCGCGACGCTTTTTCCGTGCTGTTCTTCGTTTCCGTCGGCATGCTGTTCGATCCGTTCAGCCTAGTCAGCAACGGCCTGCCGATCCTGGCGACCTTAGCCATCATCCTCATCGGCAAATCGCTCGCCGCTTTCGTCATCGTCATCGCCTTCCGCTATCCGGTCGCGACCGCGCTGATTATCTCGGCCAGCCTTGCCCAGATCGGCGAATTCTCCTTCATCCTGGCCGAGCTCGGCGTCGGGTTGAAGCTTCTGCCCGAACAGGGCCGCGACCTCATTCTGGCCGGCGCCATCCTGTCGATCCTGCTCAACCCGCTGATGTTCCTGATCGTCGACAGGATGAAGCCGTGGCTGGAAAAGCGCGCCGGCAAAACGGCAGAGCCCGAGGAATCAAGGCCGATCGGCCCGGCGACCGAGCCCGGCCAGGTGGCCTCGGCGGCGGCAGTGTCTGAAAGCGAGAATGGTCTGCCGCCGCGAACGGGACTCACCGACCATTCCATCCTGATCGGCTATGGACGTGTCGGCAGCCTCGTGGGTGCCGCGCTGAAACAAACCGCCCTGCCCTTCCTGGTTGTCGAGGATGCCGACAAGACGCTGGCGAAGCTGAGGGCCGAGGGCGTCGAAACGGTGGCCGGCAACGCCGCCAATGCGGACGTCTTCGCGGCCGCCAATCCGGAAGGCGCCAAACGGCTGATCCTCGCCATCCCCAACGCCTTCGAGGCGGGACAGGTGGTGCTGCGGGCGCGCGCGGCCAATCCCGGCATCAGCGTCATTGCGCGCGCCCATTCCGATGCCGAGGTCGAGCATCTCAGGGCTCTCGGCGCCGACACCGTGATCATGGGCGAGCGCGAAATAGCACGCGGCATCGTCGAGGCGGTTACCGGCATGTCACCCGCTCGGTTGGACGACGCCGCTGCCGAGATCAGGCCGCAGCCTGCCTGACGCTCGCCTGCACAAACCAAGCGGATCAGGAAACGAATAACGGAAGCGATGTCGCTGAGATGGAAGTCACACGTGCTGGCCGCCATTGATGTGGATTTCCGAGCCGGTCACGTAGGACGCCTGGCCCGAACACAGGAAAAAGATGATGTCGGCCACTTCCGACGTGGCGCCCAGCCTTCTCAGCGGGATCGTCTCGACGATCTTGTCGGTGCCGGGCGACAGGATCGCCGTGTCGATCTCGCCCGGCGCGATCGCATTGACGCGGATGCCGTGCGGCCCGAAGTCATGCGCCATCTCGCGCGTCAGAGAACCCAGCGCCGCCTTCGACGTCGCATAGGCCGTGCCGGCAAATGGATGCACGCGCGTGCCGGCGATCGAGGTGACGTTGACGATTGAGCCCTTGGCGGCGGCGAGTTCCTTGAACAGCCCTCTCGCCAGCATGATCGGCGCGAAGAAATTGACCTGGAACACGTCGCGCCAGACATGCATCGGCGTCTCGATCGAGTTCATCCGGCCGCCGTCCTTGAGCTTCGGCGAGATGCCAGCATTGTTGACCAGCGCGTGCAACTGCCCGCCATGCGCCTCCAGCCGGTGGCGGATTTCCGAGACGGCAATGCCGACATCCTCCTGGTCGGCAAGGTCGACCTTGATGTGGTCTTCGGGACCGGCCGGCCATGGACAGTCCTCGGCAAAGGCCTGTCGCGAGCAGGTGATGACGCGCCAGCCCTCGCGTGAAAAGCGTTTCACCGTCGCATGGCCGATGCCGCGGCTGGCGCCGGTGAGCACGATGGTTTTTCTGCTGTCGATTTCGGCCATGGCTTTATCTCCGGCCGGACATGTAGCCGAAGGCGCCAGCCATTGCGAGAGGCGAGTTGCCGCTCAACCGCCGCTGAGGATGTCGAGAATCGACGTCTGCCGCCTTTTCTTCGGGCCGCCGACATCGCCGGGCGGCACCGGATGCCCGACCGAGGCGGTGGTACCGCCGTCGCTCGGCATATCGAAGCCATCGGCATCGACCGTCTGGGCTGGACGGGCCTGCCGTGCGGGCGCCTGGGCGACAGGGCTCGACTGGCCGACGGGCGCCGGCGGCGCCGGCTGCGAGTTGTCCGCCGAGGGTATCTCGTCCGGCACAACCGTATCGGGCGGCGTCGATTTCCAGGTGCCGGGCAACGGCCTGACCGGCAAGCCTTCATGCGCGGCGACCATGAATTCGTGCCAGGCCTGCGCCGGCAAGGCGCCGCCGGTCACCTTCTTCATCGGGCTGCCGTCGTCATTGCCGAACCACACACCCGTCGTGAGGTTGGCGGTATAGCCGACGAACCAGGCGTCGCGTGAATTCTGGCTGGTGCCGGTCTTGCCGGCCGAGGGCCAGTTGAAGGCCGCCTTCTTGGCGGTGCCGACTTCGACCGTGCCCGTCATCATAGAGTTCATCATGCCGACGATGTCGGCCTTGAGGACGCGCGGCGCGCTGCCGCCATTGTTTTCGTAGAGCACCTTGCCGCTAGCCGTGGTGACGCGCTGGATGAAACGGATATCCGGCTTGTAGCCGCCATTGGCGAAAGGCACATAGGCGGCGGTCAGTTCCAGCGGCGTCACTTCCGAGGTGCCGAGCGCGATCGAGGTGTTCGACTGCAGGTCGGATTGGATGCCCATGCGGTGCGCGGCCTCAACCACGGCGTCGGGGCCGACCTCCATGGTGAGTTGCGCCGCCACCGAGTTCAGCGACTTCGCCAGTGCGGTGGCCAGCGTCACCTTGCCATAATATTTGCCGCCATAGTTCTCCGGCGTCCATTTGCCTATTCTGATCGGGGCGTCGTTGCGCACGCTGTCCGGTGTGCGGCCTGCTTCCAGCGCCGCCATGTAGACGAAAGGCTTGAAGGCCGATCCCGGCTGGCGCCGCGCTTCCGAGGCGCGATCGAACTGGCTGGTCGAATAGTCGTAACCGCCGACCATGGCGCGAACGGCGCCGGAATCATCGATCGACACCAACGCGCCCTGGGTGACGTTGAGCTTTCTGCCGCTCTCGTCGATCAGCCGGCGGATCGACTGCTCGGCGAGCTTCTGCAGCGTCAGATCCACGGTGGTGTCGATGACGATGTCGCCGCGCACGTCGCCGATCAGGTCGGGAAGTTCCTCCATGACCGTGTCGGCGACATAATTCTCCGAGCCGGTCCAGTAGGAGGGCGAGCGCGTCGCCGGCGCGCTCAGCGCCATTTTGTATTCCTTGTCGCCGATCTTGCCTTCCTCGCGCATGGCGGCGAGCACGAGCTGTGCGCGTTCTTCCGCCGCCTTGGGATCGCGCGCCGGCGAAAGCCGCGACGGCGCCTTGAGCAGACCGGCCAGAAGCGCTGCCTCGGAAAGCGTGACATCGCGCGCGCTCTTGCCGAAATACCGCCGCGAGGCGGCCTCCACGCCATAGGCGCCGGACCCGAAATAGACCCGGTTGAGATACATTTCGAGGATCTGGTCCTTGCTGTGCTTGTGCTCCAGCCACAGCGCCAGCAGCACTTCCTGCACCTTGCGCTCCAGCGTGCGATCCGGCGTCAGGAACAGGTTCTTGGCCAGCTGCTGCGTCAGCGTCGAGCCGCCCTGCGAGAAATGACCGCCAAGGACGTTGGTGACCATGGCGCGCGCCAGGCCGATCGGGTCGATGCCGAAATGCGAATAGAACCGCCGATCCTCGATGGCGACGACAGCCTCGGGAATATATGGCGACATTTCATTGAGGCCGACGGCCTCGCCGCCGCTCATGCCGCGATTTGCGATGAGTTGCCCGTCGACCGAGACGATCTTGATGTTGGGCGCGCGGTCGGGGATCGACCATGTGGTCGCCGCCGGCATCTTGGCGCCGTAATAGACGACGACGCCGGCCACCGCGATGCCGCCCCAGATGCAGAAAACGAAGCACCAGTAGAGCAGGCGGCCGAAGATGGAAAACAGCCCGCGCTGGCTGCGATCGCGCCCCCGGCCGCGCGATTTCGCCTTGGCGGATTTGCGTTTCGCTGCGGATTTACGATTTGCCGGCACGACGCGATCCTCCTCGCTGACCGAAAAGCCGTCGGAGGATTTCGCCCGCGGCGAGCCCTCGAAGCTCGGTTCGATGCGACTGTCTCTGCGGTTCGCCATTGCGCTGTGCTTGCTGTCCCCGATGCCGATGGCGCTCGGGTTGCAGAGTAGATGCGGCGGTTTAAAGGCGCGTTAAGTGGGGAAAAATCGAAGTGATTGAAAAGCAAATGTTTGGTAAGCTGCCACCTGACGGAGCGCGATCGGCGTGGCATTCCGGCCGCGCTCCAGCGTTTGCATAGGCGGGCGAGTCGGCTCGGACTAGTCGAGCACGGCACGGACCGAGAGCGCAGCTCTCGATGCCCGCATGACATCGCCGACATGGCAGTAGCAGACGATCTCGTGCAGCTGATAGTCGGTCAGCTCGAAGAAGCGTTTTGCTTCGCCGTAGGTGTCGTTCTTCAAACCCTCGTCGTGCAGAACGGGGTCTTCCAGGGCGACGGATATGGGCGAGCCGGCGCCCCGCATGACATTGCGTTCCCGCGGGGCACGATATTCAGTGCCGATCAGCGCGGTCAGGAGCCGGTTTGGCTCACGTTCGAGAAGCTCCGCCCAACGTGCGAGGCGCTGGGTTCGGCTCATGACGGGTTTGGCGGTGCGGACCTCGGCAACGGCGTGCAGCTGGTCCAGTGTTTGGTGCTTCATGGCAACCTCCTAGAGGCTAGGTTGGTCGGCCCCAAAACTCCCTATACTCAGCATGATATCGCCGAACCGCGCGGACGTCATCCGTTTGCCGCCCACGCCGCCAAGATTTGATGGAGCTGCGCGCGGCCCCTGTCATTCTTTCATGCCGTCGCCAGAATATGGAGCCGAAATCACAGGCTTATCCTGGACGTCAAAGAACGCGGAACTCGGGCTCCGCCGCCCTTCGACCGACGATCGACGACAGGCCGTAGAAAGCCAGCGGCTGTTCCTGACAAGTCACCGCCACGACGCTGTTCGACTTGTCTATGTCCAGGCCCTTCGGCCCACCCTCCTCGACGCTGGCCCTGCCGCGCAGAAAGCTTTCGTCGTCGAGCACGGCGACCGAACGCGACGGCGTGCGGCGCCCCTTCCAGCCTTCGTCGCTTGCATAGACGTGAACCATCGGGCTGCCGGCGTCGGCGACAAGAATGTGGCTGCCGTCCTGCGTGAAGCGCAGGCCGTGCGGGTAGTTGGCATTTTCCAGGACACCGGCGGGTCGGGTTTCAGGGCCAAGCGGCGCCGACATGTCGTAGATCTTCACGTCGTTGGTGCCGTGGCTGCTGACGGCGACCCACCGCCCGTCATGGCTGAGCGCGATGCCGTCCGGGATGTCGAGGCCCTGCTCCAGGAGAACCTGATTCCACAGGGCGCGGTATCCCCATCGCCGGTGAATCACATGGCGGGTCACCCGATGCGTGTAGTTGTTACAGACCAGCAGGCTGAGCCGGCCATGCGACTCACGCCTGACGGCGACCGAGCCGGGCGTTCTCAATCTGCAAAATCGGCTGCCTTTGATCACGCGAAGTGGCGAGATTTCGTGCCCTTGTCCGGCCGGTTCGCCTTGCGGCAGGGCGAAGACCGCAACCAGCCCATCGCGATTGGCGACCACAAAAGTCCTGTTGTCGATGAAATCGAGGCCATGCACCTCGCCCATGCTGTCCGATCTGAGCTCCACGAAGCCACGGATAACGATGCTCGGTGCACCGGCCGTCGGCTCTATGTCGATGCGCAGCATCAGGCATCGCCTGCGTCCATATCCGGCGACGGCAAGCAAGCGGTTGTCGGGCGAAAAGCGCAGGTCCTCGGTCCGCCCGATCGCGGCGAGCGCATCGTTCACGGCACCGGTGGCCACGAAATCGATCCGGGGAATCATATCAAAAACCACCACCGCCCCAGCGAGCGGACCCGAATGCAATAGGTGCTATCAGGAGCCGACCGGTCAAGTTCGCGAGATGCGGACGTGGTGAGATCAATTCTGCTGGATCGAAATGCCCTTGTCGTCGATCTTGAGCTCCACGCCCTTCGGCCTGGTCTGCTCGCGGTAGATGTAGATGCCAAGCGCGATGACCACGACGGCCAACGCGCCGATGATGAGGTAGAGCATATTCTGTCTCATCTCGCCCCCTTCTTGCAGCCGAGTCTCGCGCCTGCTTCGAGGCCCTGCGGCGATCGCTCACTGGTCGCTGTCATCATTGGCCGATGCAGGCCGCCAACTGGTCGGCTCGACTTTTTTCTGGGTGTTGCTGTCGGTGTAGACCCACCAGCCGCCGTCGCGATATTGCCCGACGGATTCGTTGACCACGCCGTGCTCGTCGTTCCACAGGATCGTTACCTTCGAGCCGTCCTTCGGCGCGCTCGCTATCGGTTTGCGCTCTGCCATTCATTCCCTCCCATCTCACGCCGAGAATGGACCGGCAGGAACGTCGCTCGACGCGCCGGGTCGTCAGCTATGCGCGAAGATATCCTCTTCCGCCCAGCCCATCAGATCGAGCTTGGCGCGCGTCGGCAGGAAGCGGAAGCAGGCTTCGGCCTCCTTAGTGCGACCCTCGCGCGCAAGCCGCGCGGCCAGCACCTCGCGCAGCCGGTGCAGGTAAAGCACGTCGGAGGCGGCATATTCGAGCTGCTCGGGCGACAGTGTTTCCGCCGCCCAGTCCGACGATTGCTGCGCCTTGGAGAGGCCGATACCGAGCAGTTCGTTGCATATATCCTTCAGCCCGTGGCGGTCGGTGTAGGTACGGGTCAGCCGCGAGGCGATCTTTGTGCAGAAAACCGGTTCGGCCATGACGCCGAAAGCGTGATAAAGGACGGCAATGTCGAAACGGCCGTAGTGAAACAGCTTCACCACGGCGTCGTTCCTGAGAAGGCTGACAAGGTTGGGCGCCTCCTTCTGGCCCGGCGCGATCTGGATGACGTCGGCGCTGCCGTCGCCGGGCGAGATCTGAACCACGCAGAGCCGGTCACGATGCGGGTTCAAGCCCAGCGTTTCCGTGTCGATGGCGACCGCACCGACATTGTAGCGGGAAAGGTCCGGCAGATCGTTCTTGTGGAAACGGATGTCGATCATTCTCTTCTCCGGATCGCGGCCAGCGGCGCACCCGTTTTTGGACGCGAAGGCGCCGCGCATTGCGCTATCACGCCCGTCCTTGCCGCGATCCGGAAAAAAATCAACAGAAAGTTGATTTTCGCGGTCCGCCGCGGGTTCACCTCAGCGTGTCAGAGCATCGAGAATGCGCGCCCAGGAACGCTGCCCCTTGTGGAAGGAGGTGAGCTCGTACTTCTCGTTGGGCGAATGGATGCGGTCGTCATCGAGGCCGAAGCCGACCAGCAGCGATTCCATGCCGAGATAGGTCTTAAAATCGCCGACTACGGGGATGGAGCCGCCGCCGCCGGTTGTGACGGCCTGCTTTTCCCATTCGTCGGAGAGCGCATCCTTGGCCTTGGCCAGGAACGGCGAGTCGTAGGAAAGCTGGATCGCCGGCGAGCCGCCATGCGGATGGAATTCGACGGAGCAGTCGCCGGGAATCCGATCGCGCACGAAAGCCTGGAAGGCGGCGCGGATTTTTCTCGGATCCTGCTTGTGGACGAGCCGGAACGACACTTTCGCCGATGCTTCCGCCGCGATCACCGTCTTGAAGCCCTTGCCGGTATAGCCGCCGATGATGCCGTTGAACTCGGCCGTCGGCCGTGCCCAGGTGAGTTCGAGCACGGAGCGGCCCTTTTCGCCGGCGGGAATGGAAAGCCCGACCGGTCCGAGGAAGGTCTCGGCGGTCTCGCCGAGCCCCTCCCAGGATTTCAGCACCTGCGAGGGCGTCTCTTCGACGCCGTCATAGAAGCCCGGGATGGTGACACGGCCGTCTTGATCATGAATGTCGGCGAGAATTTTGGTCAGGATTCGGATCGGATTGGCGGCCGGGCCGCCATAGAGGCCTGAATGCAGGTCGCGGCTGGCTGCCTTGACGGTGACTTCCTCGCCGACCATGCCGCGTAGCGACACGCAGATCGACGGCGTCTCACGGTTCCACATGCTGGTGTCGCAGACCAGCGCGAAATCCGCTTTCAGCTCGGCGGCGTTGGCCTCGAGAAAGGGCTTGAGCGACGGCGAGCCGGACTCTTCCTCGCCCTCGAACAGGATCGTGACGCGGCAGGGCATATTGCCGTGCACCTGCCTCCAGGCGCGGCAGGCCTCGACGAAGGTCATCAGCTGACCCTTGTCGTCCGCCGAGCCGCGCCCGGCGATCACCTTGCGTCCGGGCTGGACCTCCTTGATCGACGGCGCGAATGGATCCGTTTCCCACAGCTCGATCGGATCGACCGGCTGCACGTCGTAGTGGCCGTAGAACAGCACATGCGGCGCGCCGGCCGGTCCTTCGTGATGCGCCACCACCATCGGGTGGCCGGGCGTGTCGCGCACGCTGGCGTCGAAGCCGATCAGCTTGAGCTCGGCCGCCAGCCATTCGGCGCCCTTGCGGCAATCGGCGGCAAAGGCCGGGTCGGTGGAGATCGACTTGATACCAAGCAAGCCGAAAAGCCGCTCCAGGCTCTGATCGAGGTTCTGGTCGAGACGGTCAAGGACGGGGGAGAGTCTGGACATTTCTTCAGCCTTTCGATTCTGGCCCGACCCTAAAGGGGCGAGCAGAAAACGCAAAGCCGCGATCGTTGGACCACGCGTTCCGGCGTCGGTAACACGCGGGCTGGGAGACAAAAAAGAACCGCCGTGGTGGAGGGGGAACCACGGCGGTCTTTACTCGAAACGTTGCGGCAGCCCGGAGAGGGGGGATAGGCTGCCGCAGTTGCCCGGGATAGGCGGGGGACGGGCCTTACTCCGGACTTCGGCGAAAATTGCCGATGACAGCTATTTGGGTCTGTGAAAATGGCGATTCAAGGGCACGAAGATTACACTTTTGTAACATGCCCGTGAGCGGCTGAATTTTGTCCGAGACCTGTCTGTCAGGGGTGTTGCCGGAACCGGCCGTTTGCGCGGCCTTTGGCATGGACCGCGAAGCTTGGCCGCGCTATCCCTGCCGGCATGAAAAAAGGCGATCATCTCTTTCTTGTCGACGGCTCCGGCTACATTTTCCGCGCCTACCACGCGCTGCCGCCGCTCAACCGCAAATCCGACGGCCTGCCCACCAGCGCCGTGCTCGGCTTCTGCAACATGGTATGGAAGCTTATGCAGGACGCCCGCAACACGAACGTGGGCATCGTGCCGACCCATTTTGCCGTCATCTTCGACTATTCGGCGAAGACCTTCCGCAGCGATCTTTATCCCGAATACAAGGCCAACCGCTCGGCGCCGCCGGAAGACCTGATCCCGCAATTCGGCCTGATCCGCCAGGCGACCGTGGCCTTCAACCTGCCCTGCATCGAGATGGAAGGCTTCGAGGCTGACGACATCATCGCCACCTATTGCCGCCTAGCATGCGAGGTCGGCGCCGACACCACCATCATCTCCTCCGACAAGGACCTGATGCAATTGGTCGGCCCGACGGTCGGCATGTACGACCCGATGAAGGATCGCCAGATCGGCATTCCCGAGGTAATCGAGAAATGGGGCGTGCCACCGGAAAAGATGATCGACCTGCAGGCGCTGACCGGCGACTCCGTCGACAACGTGCCCGGCGTGCCCGGCATCGGCCCGAAGACCGCGGCGCAACTTCTGGAGCAGTTCGGAGACCTTGACGGCCTGCTGGCGCGCGCCGGCGAGATCAAGCAGGAAAAGCGGCGCGAATCGATCATCGCCAATGCCGACAAGGCGCGCATCTCGCGCGAGCTGGTGACGTTGAAGAACGACGTGCCGCTCAAGGAGGGGCTGGACGACCTTGTGCTGCATGCCCCGGACGGGCCGAAGCTGATCGGCTTCCTGAAGACGATGGAGTTCACCACGCTGACACGCCGCGTCGCGGAAGCGACTGCAACCGAGATCGGCGACGTCCAGGCTTCCAGTGTCACCATCGAGCGCGCCGACACCGCACATGGTCCCGATGTCGGCGCCGGCACGCCGACTGCCTCAAGACCGGCGGCGACGCCGAACGGCGCCGCGAAGCCTGCAGCGCCGGTCAGGCCCGAGGATGCCCCACCGCAGGGCGATACGCCTTCCCTGCTCTCCGCGCTGCGGCTGGAGCAGGCGACGGCGCGCAAGATCGATCCCGCGGCCTATGTCGCCATTCGCGATACGGCCGCGCTGAAGGCCTGGATCGCCGAAGCGAGGGAAGCCGGCATCCTTGCCTTCGACGCGGAGACCTCTTCGTCCGATCCGATGCAGGCCGACTTGATCGGCCTGTCCATGGCGATCGCGCCGGGCCGCGCCGCCTACGTGCCGCTCGCCCACACGAGCGGCAATGGCGACCTGCTTGGCGGCGGCATGCTGGCGGACCAGGTCCCGGTCCGCGACGCGCTGGCTCTGCTCAAGCCCCTGCTCGAGGACCGGTCGGTCCTCAAGATCGTCCAGGACATGAAATACGACATCGTCGTGATGAGCCGGCATGGTATCGAGGTCGGCCCGTTCGACGACACGATGCTGATCTCCTACGTGCTCGACGCCGGCACATCCGGCGGGCATGACCTCGCCTCGCTGTCGGAGAAGTGGCTCGGCCATGCGCCAGGCACGAAGAAGGAGCTTGCCGGCTCGGGCAAGGGCGCGGTCGGCTTCGACCAGGTCGACATCGAGCGGGCGACCGCCTATGCCGGCGAGCAGGCCGATCTGGCGCTGCGGCTGTGGCAATTGCTGAAGCCGCGGCTCGCCGCCAAGGGTCTCGTCTCCGTCTATGAAAGGCTGGAGCGGCCGCTTGTGCCCGTGCTCGCCCGCATGGAGCAGCGCGGCATTTCGGTCGATCGCCAGATTCTCTCCAGACTGTCGGCTGAGCTGGCGCAAGGCGCCGCCCGCGCCGAAGAAGAGATCTATGGCATCGTCGGCGAGCGCATCAACATCGGCTCGCCGAAGCAGCTCGGCGATATATTGTTCGGCAAGATGGGCCTGCCGGGCGGCTCCAAGACCAAGACCGGCCAGTGGTCGACCTCGGCGCAGCTGCTGGAAGATCTCGCGGCCGAAGGCCACGAGCTGCCGCGCAAGATCGTCGACTGGCGGCAGCTCACCAAGCTGAAATCGACCTATACCGACGCCTTGCCCGGCTTCATCAATCCCGGGACGAACCGCGTCCACACTTCCTATGCGCTGGCCGCGACGACGACCGGTCGGCTATCATCGTCCGATCCCAACCTGCAGAACATCCCGGTGCGCACCGCCGAAGGCCGCAAGATCAGGACCGCCTTCATCGCCGAAAAGAGGCACAAGCTGGTCTCGGCCGACTACAGCCAGATTGAATTGCGCGTGCTGGCCCATGTCGCCGAAATCCCGCAGCTCAAGCAGGCTTTTGCGGACGGCGCCGACATCCACGCCATCACCGCGTCCGAAATGTTCAACGTGCCGGTAGAAGGCATGCCTTCGGAAGTGCGGCGGCGTGCCAAGGCGATCAATTTCGGCATCATCTACGGCATCTCGGCCTTCGGTCTGGCGAACCAGCTGTCGATCCCGCGCGAGGAGGCGAGCGCCTACATCAAGCGCTATTTCGAGCGCTTCCCGGGCATCCGCGACTATATCGAGGAAACCAAGGCCTATGCGCGCGAATACGGCTTCGTCGAAACCATCTTCGGCCGCCGCATCCACTATCCGGAGATAAGGTCCTCCAACCCGTCGGTTCGCGCCTTCAACGAGCGCGCGTCGATCAATGCGAGGCTCCAGGGCACTGCGGCCGACATCATCCGCCGCGCCATGGTGCACATGGAAGAGGCGCTGGAGAAGGCGAAGCTGTCGGCCCGCATGCTCTTGCAGGTGCATGACGAGCTGATCTTCGAGACGGTGGAAGCGGAAGTCGAAGCGACAATTCCCGTGGTGCGCCGCGTGATGGAGAACGCGCCGATGCCGGCGGTCTCGATGTCGGTGCCGCTGCATGTCGATGCGCGAGCCGCCGACAACTGGGACGAGGCGCACTGATACCTTCGTCATCCTCGGGCTCGACCCGAGGATGACGACTCGAGGGGCTAAGCCGCCTCAGCTCTACACTTCGCGCAAACCCCGCGAAACTCGATCACCGCCTTCTTGGCGGCGAAGCCGGTCGAGCGCACCCATTCGTCCAGCCGGTGGTCGACATCATGGTCGGACATTTCGGTTACCTGGCCGCAGCTGTCGCAGATGGCGAATGCGGTCATCGAATGACTGTGGTCGTGC
Source organism: Mesorhizobium sp. WSM3866 (assembly GCF_002294795.1). Taxonomy (NCBI): domain Bacteria; kingdom Pseudomonadati; phylum Pseudomonadota; class Alphaproteobacteria; order Hyphomicrobiales; family Phyllobacteriaceae; genus Mesorhizobium; species Mesorhizobium sp. WSM3866. Next base: position 444,188 of record NZ_NSGC01000004.1, read on the forward strand.
GGCTCGGCGCAGGCGACGAAGGAGTTCAAGCTTTCGAGCCGGTGCACGAAGCCCGACTTCACCAGCGTGTCCAGCGCGCGGTAGACCTGCAGCGGCGCCCGGAACCCGCGCTCGCGCAGTTGGTCGAGCAGCATATAAGCGCTCAGCGGCCCGCTGGCGGCTTCGAGCTTCTCAAGCACGCACAGCTGGTTCTTGGTCAGCGCATCCCTTGCCGTCATCTTGTCTCCGGTCGTCGCGTCGTTTCGCGTGCCGACTGCGCACGCGAACGGCCTTTGGTCCATGAGATAGCGACGAACGCGCATCTTTGCCACTGTTTCCGCAGCTGGCGGCCTGGCGCGGGCCACTACTTGCGTGGCGGCCCCTTGCGCTCGGCGGAGGCCGCCCAAAGATTGATGTCGGCCTCGCGCGCATAGGTGTCGATCTCGGCAAGCTCGGCGTCGCTGAAGTCGAGCGCCTTGAGAGCGCCGACGCAATCCTCGACCTGTTCCGGCCGGCTGGCGCCGATCAGCGCCGTCGTCACGCGTCCTTTGCGCAGCACCCAGGCCAGCGCCATCTGCGCCAGCGTCTGGCCGCGCCGGCTAGCGATGGCGTTCAATGCCTTGATGTTGGTGACCGACTTATCGTTGATGAAGGCCGGACGCAGCGACTTGCCCTGGGATGCGCGGCTGCCTTCCGGGATGCCGCCGAGATATTTATCGGTCAGCATGCCCTGCGCCAGCGGCGAGAACACGATCGAGCCGATGCCGAGCCCTTCCAGCGTATCGAGCAGCCCATCTTCCTCGACCCAGCGGTTGAGCATGGAATAGCTCGGCTGGTGGATCAGGCAGGGCGTGCCGAGTCGCCGCAGGATGTCGGCCGCTTCGCGGGTGCGCTGCGAATTGTAGGAGGAGATGCCGGCATAGAGCGCCTTGCCCGAGCGCACCGCATGGTCGAGCGCGCTCATCGTTTCTTCCAGCGGCGTCTCGGGATCGAAACGGTGGGAATAGAAAATATCGACATAATCGAGCCCCATCCGCTTGAGGCTCTGGTCGAGGCTCGCGAGCACGTATTTGCGGCTGCCCCATTCGCCGTAGGGGCCGGCCCACATCTCGTAGCCGGCCTTGGTTGAGATGATCAGCTCGTCACGATAGGCGGCGAAATCGGTGCGCAGGATCTCGCCAAAGGCGGTCTCGGCCGAGCCGGGCGGCGGGCCGTAATTGTTGGCGAGATCGAAATGCGTGATGCCGAGGTCGAAGGCCTTGCGCACGATCGCCTGCTTGGTCCTGTGCGGCGTGTCATTGCCGAAATTGTGCCACAGCCCGAGCGAGATGGCCGGCAGCTTGAGGCCGGACCGTCCGCAGCGGTTGTAGATCATCTTCTCGTAGCGATTCTCGGCGGCGACATAGGGCATAGGGGAATCCTTGGGAAGGCGGCCGGGATCGCCGCCAGGTGACTTGAATCGATGCTCCCCCGCAGCTTTACCCTCTCCCCGCCGAAACGGGGAGAGGGGTTGCCACCTACTTTTTCTTCGCCAGCAGCGCCTTCGCTTCCTTGATGCCGAGCGCCGCCGGCCGCTCGCAGGTCGTCTGCATGGCGACGAACTTGCCGCTTTCGCCGGAGCGCAGGACGCCGGTCATGACATCGACGGCATGCAGCGCCAGCTCCATCGAGCAGCGGTGCGGCCGCCCTTCGCCGATCGCGATCGCCATGTCGGCAAGACCTGCCGTGCGGTAGTTGGCCATCATGCCTTGGCTGTGCATCTCATTGGGCACGCCGAACGGATGATCCCACTTGGGAAGCTTCTTCACCGGCTTGGTCGCATCGGTGAAGCGGACTTCGCCGCCGAAGAAATTCGGGTCCGGCACAAAGACGGTGCCCGCCTCGCCGTAGAGCTCCATCGGCGCATGGCCGTGGCTCCACACGTCCCACGAGGTGTTGAGTGTCACCACCGCGCCATTCGCGAATTCCAGCAGCGCGTGGATGGTGGTCGGCGTGTTGACCGGGATTTTTTCGCCCGCGCGCGGTTTGGAGCTGATGGTGCGCTCCTTGGCCGGCGTCGCCGCGAAAGCCGCGACCTGCTTCACCGGCCCGATCAGCTGGATCAGGTTGGTGACATAGTACGGGCCGATGTCGAGCACCGGACCGGCGCCCGGCTGGAAGAAGAAGTCGGGATTGGGGTGCCAGTGTTCCATGCCATGGCCCATCACATGGCAGGTGCCGCTGGTGATCTTGCCAAGCTTGCCGCTGTCGATCAGATCGCGCGCCAGCTGATGCGCGCCGCCGAAGAACGTGTCGGGCGCCGAGCCGATGCGCAGTCCCTTCTTCTCCGCACGCTTCTTCAGATCCAGCCCTTCCTTGACCGACAGCACGAAGGGCTTTTCCGAATAGACGTGCTTGCCGGCGTCGAGCACCGCCTTCGACACGTCATAGTGCACGGCCGGAATGGTGAGGTTGACGACGATGTCGACGTCGTCATCTTTGAGAAGGTCGTTGACCGTCTCGGCGCGGAGCTTGAACTCCTTCGCCCGCATCTTCGCCGCGTCCATGTTGATGTCCGCGCAGGCGCGCATCTCGATGCCGCGGAAGAGCGGCGCCAGCGAGAAATACGCCTTCGAGATGTTGCCGCAGCCGATGACGCCTACGCCAAGTTTGTTTGCCATGATGGTATGTCCTAGTAATTCTTGACGGATTCGATCGAGCGACGGGCGAAGCGCTCGATGTCGTTGGGGTTGTCCTGCTCCATGACGAAGTACTTCGTCGCGCTTTTCGCGCGCAGCGCCTTGATCAGGCCCGCCCAGTCGATGGTGCCGTGACCGACATCCGACCAGCCGTCCTCGTCCAGCCCCTCCCCCGGCTTCGCCATGTCTTTGACGTGGACGGCACTGATGCGCTTGCCGTGCCTTTCGATCCAGGGCAGCGGATCGGCGCCGCCGCGCACCACCCAGGCAACGTCCATCTCCCAGCCGATGTCGGGCGCAGCCGACAGGATGCGGTCCTGCGGCAGCGAGCCGTCGGCGAGCGGCTTGAACTCGAAATCATGGTTGTGCCAGGCAAAGCCGTAGCCGGCCTTCTTCGCGGTGTCGCCCACCTTGGCGAGTCGCTCGCCGAAGCCGCGCCAGCCGGCGGCATCGCCCGGCCGCGCATCGGGCATGAGGTAGGGGCAGATGAGCAGCGAGATGCCGAGCGCATCGGCAATTCTGCGCACGCCGTCGAAATCCTTCTCCAGCGCATCGATCGAGAAATGCCCGGTCGGCATGGCGAGCCCGTTCTTATCGAGCTCGGCACGGAAAGCCTTGGGATCGTCATAGACGCCGCCGAAACCTTCGACTTCTTTGTAGCCCAGTTCGCCGAGCATTTTCAGCACGCCGTCCCATGGCTGGAAGTTGCGGGCACTGTAAAGTTGGAATGACCAGTTCATCTGTCTGTCCGTTCTGTTGATGGTTCCGGGAGGTTGTGGTCTGGGAGGTTAGAGCCTGCTGTCGGTCTCGGCGTCGAACAGCGAGGCGCGCGCCGGATCGAAGCCGATGCGTATCGCATCGCCGTTGCGCAGCGTCTTGTCGGCTTCGACGCGGAAGGAGAGGATCTGGCCGCCGAGCTTCGTCCACACCAGCGTGTCGGAGCCCATCGGATCGACAATCTCGACAGTGGACTCGGCGGTGAACGGCATGGCCCTCGCCGATTCGCCAAAAGCGATATGCTCCGGCCGGATGCCGAACACGCAGGGCCTGGCGGCGCGCCCGCCTTCGTTTTCGAATTGATAGCGGCCCAGCGGCACCGAAACACCGTCGGCCTTGAACACCGGCGCCTCGCTTGCTTCCAGGTGCCCCTTGATAAAATTCATCGCCGGCGAGCCGAGGAAGCCGGCGACGAAGCGGTTGACCGGGCGATTGTAGATCGTCTGGGGCGCATCGAGCTGCTGGACGACGCCGCCCTTCATCACCGCGATACGGTCGGCCAGCGTCATCGCCTCGATCTGGTCGTGGGTTACGTAGATCATCGTGTTCTGCAGCCTGCGGTGCAAAAGTTTGATCTCGACGCGCAATTCCGACCGCAGCTTGGCGTCGAGGTTGGAGAGCGGCTCGTCGAACAGGAAGACATCGACGTCGCGCACCAGTGCCCGCCCGATCGCCACGCGCTGCCGCTGGCCTCCGGAAAGCGCCGACGGCTTCCTCTGCAACAGCGGCTCGATCTGCAGGATCTCCGCCGCGCGCGCGATGCGTTTGGCGATCTCGTCCTTGGGCACGCCGGCGACCCGCAGGCCGAAGGAAAGGTTCTTCTCCACCGTCATCTGCGGGTAGAGGGCGTAGGACTGGAACACCATGCCGATGCCGCGATCCTTCGGCTCCTCCCAGGTGACATTCTTGCCCTTGATGAAGATGCGGCCCTCGGAGATGTCGAGCAGGCCGGCGATGCAGTTGAGCAAGGTCGACTTGCCGCAGCCGGATGGTCCGAGCAGCACGATGAACTCGCCCTCGGCGACGTCGAGATTGAGCGTCTTCAGCACCGACATGACGCCGAAATTCAGCGACAGGTCCTGGATCGAAACGCTGGGATTGGCGATCGCTGCTGCCATCATCATCCTTTCACCGCGCCGGCGGCGATGCCGCGCACGAAGAGCTTGCCGGAAACGAAGTAGACGATGAGCGGCACAAGGCCGGTCAGGATGGTCGCGGCCATGTTGACGTTGTACTCCTTCACGCCCTGTACCGAGTTGACGATGTTGTTGAGCTGCACCGTCATCGGATAGGTGTCGGGGCGGGTGTAGACGACGCCGAACAGGAAGTCGTTCCAGATGCCGGTCACCTGCAGGATGATGGCGACGACGAAGATCGGCAGCGACATCGGCAGCATGATGCGCAGGTAGATGCCCCAGAAACCGGCGCCATCGACGCGCGCCGCGCGGAACAGTTCCTCCGGCATGGACGTGAAATAGTTGCGGAACAGGAGCGTCAGGATCGGCATGCCGAAGATCGAATGCACGATCACGAGGCCGGTCAGCGTGCCGTAGATGCCGATCTCGCGCAGGATGATGACGATCGGGTAGATCATCACCTGATAGGGAATGAAGGCGCCGACGATCAGGATGATGAAGAAGGTGTCGGCGCCCTTGAAGCGCCAGTTGGCCAAGGCATAGCCGTTGACCGAAGCGATCGCGATCGACAGCAGCACCGACGGCACGGTGATGCGCACCGAGTTCCAGAAGCCGCGCGACAGCCCGTCGCAATTGAGCCCGGTGCAGGCCTGCGACCACGCCTTGACCCAAGGCTCGAAGGTGATCTCCAGCGGCGGCGAGAAGATGTTGCCGAGGCGGATTTCCGGCATGCCCTTCAGCGATGTGACGATCATCACGTAGAGCGGCAGCAGATAATAGAGCGCCACGACGATCAGCGTGCCGTAGAGGAAGATGTTGCGACGCGAGAGCACGTGCCGCGGCTTCGTTCCGCTCGGCCCCGATGCATCGCGCGACACGGCTTCGCGCCGAAGAGCATCACCGGACATGGAGGCAGCAGCTTCAGCCATGCTTTTTGCCTCCGAATTCGAGATAGGCCCAAGGCACGATGACGATTACCACCGAGAGCAGCATCATGGTCGAGGCGGCAAAGCCCTGGCCGAGATTCTGGGCAAAGAACATGTAGTCGTAGACGTATTTCGCCGGCACTTCGGAAGCGATGCCCGGACCGCCGCTGGTCTGCGCCACCACAAGGTCGTAGACCTTGACGATGCCGGCGGCGATGATCACCAAGGTGGTGATAAAGACCGGCCGCATCATCGGAATGATGATGAAGACATAAGTCTTCCACATCGGTATGCCGTCAACCCGTGCGGCCTTCCAGATGTCCTCGTCGATGCCGCGCAGGCCGGCGAGCATCAGGCACATGATCAGTCCCGTGCCTTGCCAGAGGGCCGCGATCGAAATGCCGTAGATGACGATGCTGGAATTGTAGAGCGGATCGAAGCTGAAGCTCGTCCAGCCGAGGTCTCGCACGACGCGCTGGATGCCGAAATCGGGATTGAGCAGCCACTGCCAGACCAGCCCGGTGACGATGAAAGAAAGGGCGAAAGGGTAGAGGAAGATCGTGCGGAACGTGTCCTCGAAGCGGATCTTCTGATCGAGCAATGCCGCGAGGATGAAGCCGATCACCAGCGAGAACACCAGCGAGATCACGCCGTAGATCAAAAGGTTCTCGATCGACACCAGCCAGCGCGGCGTCGCCCATAGCCGGTAATATTGGTCGAGGCCGACGAAGTTCAGCCGCGGCAAGAGCTTCGAATTGGTGAAGGAATAGAGCACCGTCCAGGCCGTGCCGCCGACGAAGACGACCAGCGCGGTCAGGATCATCGGGATTGATGCGACCTTGGCGTTGAGGTTGCGTAAAAGCTGGTTGGGGCGTTCGCTGTTGCTCATCTCGGCAGCCGGGCTGGGACAATGAGGGCATCACGCTCCCGGCCCCGGATAGGCGCGGGCCGGGAGCTGGCGGGGGCGCCGTTGATCAGTCTGCCGACGCGATGATGTCGGCGAAGCGCTTCTGCGCCTCTTCTAGCGTCATGTCGGGCTTGGCGAAGAATTCGGAGAACAGATCCTCCTTCTGCTTCTGGCTGTCCTGCGACAAGAGCTGGTCGGTCCACGGGATCACCGCGCCTTTGGCGAGGATGGCGAGGCCCTTCTTCATGCAGTCGTTCGCCGTGTTGAGGTCGACGTCGCCGCGCACCGGAAGCGAGCCCTTCTTGAGATTGAAGGCGACCTGGGTCTTCGGGTCGAGCAGCGTCTCGGCCAGAACTTCCTGAGCCTTGGCCTTGTCGGCATCCTTAAGCAGCGGGAAGTAGAACGCGTCGCCGCCCGTGGCGATGACCTCGTTCAGGCCGAGACCGGGCAGGCAGGTGTAGTCTTTGCCGGCGGTCTTGCCGGCGACCTGGAACTCGCCCTGCGCCCAGTCGCCCATGATCTGGCCGCCGGCCTTGCCGGTGATGACCAGATTGGTCGCCTGGTTCCAGTCCTGCACATTGGTGTTCTTGGCCATCTTACGGGCGTCGTCGGCGGCCTTGAACACCTTGGCGATTTCGGGACCGCCTGCGAATTTGGCGTCCTTGTCCCTGTAGACCTTGAGGAAGGCGTCGGTGCCGCCGACGGCGGCAAGCAGCACGTCGAAGGCGCCGGACGCCTGCCAGGGCTGCCCGCCGACGGCGAGCGGGATGATGCCGGCTTTTTCCAGCGCCGGCGCAGCCGCAACGAATTCATTCCAGTCCTTCGGCATCGGCACGCCGGCCTTCTGGAAGGCTTCGTTCGACAGCCACAGCCACTGCCAGGAATGGATGTTGACCGGCACGCAATAGATCTTGCCGCCGATGGTGCACGAGTCGAGCAGGCTCTTCGGCCGCACGATTTCCGTCCACTTTTCCTTGGTGGCTAGATCGGTGAGGTCGCGCATCAGCCCGGCCTGGACGAGCTCCTCCGCCTGCCGGCCGTGGTTGAACTGGGTGGCGCCCATCGGATCGCCGCCGGTGATGCGGCTGATCATGATCGGCCGCGCCGTGCCGCCGGAACCGGCGATGGCGCCGTCGACCCAGTGATTGCCGGTCGCGTCGAACGCCTTGGCAAGTTCGGCCACTGCCGCCGCCTCGCCGCCCGAAGTCCACCAATGGGTGACTTCGAGATCGGTCGCGGCCGCCGGTCCGGCGAAGTTCAGCGCGGCCGTCGCGGCGAACGCGGCGGTCAGGAATTTGTATCGCATTTCGGTTCCTCCCAGAATCTGAAACGTTACAGATTTTCGATACGGCAAATGGCCCTTATAGGCAACCCCTCGAATGGAAACGGCATGAGATTTCTTCGGGGCACGAACAAAATCCTCTCCAAAGACCTGTCGGGGAGTCCATGGTGCGGCCAATCGATACAAAAAGAAGAGGTAAATCGAGATTTGTTTATGATTCCAGTGGCTTTCAGTCCACCCCTCCGGCGCTGACCGCAACGAGTGCGACCTGCTCATTGATCACGGGCGTTGGCAATCTGTAACGTTTCAGTATATTGCACCGTGTCACGGGCTGAAGGCCGCGCAAAGGCGACGGGCGCGATTGCCGGCCGGCCTCGCGGCTGCTATGCGCCTGACGGGCGGGACGAATGGACAGACGAGCAATCGAGAAGGACGACGACACGTCGGCTAAGGAACGGCCGACGCTGAAGACGCTTGCCTTCATGACCGGGCTCGGCGTCACCACCGTCTCGCGCGCGCTGAAGGACGCGCCGGAGATCGGCGCCGAGACCAGGCGGCGCGTGCAGCTCGTCGCCAAGCAGATCGGCTATCGCCCGAACCGCGCCGGCGTGAGGCTGAGGACGGGCAAGACCAACGTCATCAGCCTGGTGCTCAACACCGAGCACGAGCTGATGAGCTTCGTCTCGGACATCATCTACGGCGTCACCGAGGTGATCGCCGACACGCCCTATCACCTGATCGTCACGCCCTATTCGCGCTCGCAGGACCCGCTGGATCCTGTCCGCTATCTGGTGGAGACGGGCTCCGCCGACGGCGTCATCATTTCACGCACGCAGCCCAACGACCCGCGCGCCCGCTATATGCTGGAACGCGGCATCCCATTTGCCACCCACGGCCGCACCGACATGGGGCTGGTGCATCCCTATCACGACTTCGACAACTATGCTTTCGCCGGCGAGGCGGTCCGCCATCTCGCCGGCATGGGCCGGCGCCGGCTGGCCCTGGTGACGCCGCCGGTCGGCCTCACCTATTACGGCCACACGTTGAACGGTTTTGCCGATGCGCTGAGCGAGGTCGGCGCCAGCGAGGTGCCGTTCAACACCGTCTCCATCGACCACACGATCGAGCAGATCAGGATGCGAACCGCGCAGCTCATGCGCCGCGAGAGCCGTCCGGACGGCATCGTCAGCAGCGCCGCCGCCGCTACGCTCGCCGTTGTTGCAGGCATCGAGGACGCCGGCCTGAAACTCGGCCGTGATGTCGACGTGGTGTCGAAACAGTCGTCGGAGCTGCTGCATTTGTTCCGGCGCGAACTGCTGGTCGTGAACGAGAATTTCCGGCTCGCCGGCTCCGAGCTTGCCCGCGCCGTGCTCGGCTGGATCGGCGGCAAGGAACCTGGCTCACTGCAATCGCTGAGCAAACCGAGCGAGGTCCTGCCCTATCGGGGTTGAACTGGCGCGACTTGAGAGTCAGGTCAGGCCGAGTTGGCGGCTTCCGAGAACGGGAGCGTACTTGAAGTACGCGAGCACCGGGAGCGCAGGAAGCCGCCCTTTGCAGGCTGGCATACCCTGACTCTACGCAGCGCCGCTTCCCCACGGCCCATGGAACGCCCCCTCCTCGCCGATACGCTCGAAGCCGTGCGCGCCGAAGAAATCGCGCTGCGCCTGGATCAGGTTCGACGTGCCGCGGCCCTGGCGATAGCTGTCGAAATAGGCGAGCGCCGAGGACAGCGCCGGCACCGGCGAGCCGGCCTCGGAGGCTCGCGCCACGATGCGCCTGAGCGACGGATGCACCTCCTTCATCATGGCGATGAAGGCCGGCGCCATCAGGAGATTGGTCGAGGCGCCGCCTGAGCCGAAGGCCTCCGCCATTGTGTCCAGCATCTGCGAGCGGATGATGCAGCCGGCACGCCATATCTTGGCGATGGTCGGCATCGGCAGGCTCCAGTTGAATTCCTTTGAGGCGCCGCTCATCACAGCAAAACCTTGCGCGTAAGCCGCGATCTTGCCGGCGAACAGCGCCAGCTCGAGATCCTTCAGCAGCGCCGCCTTGTCGCCGGAAATCTTCTCGACGCCGATATTGCCGTAGGCCTTTTCCGCCGCCTGCCGTTCGTCCTTGATCGACGACAGCACGCGCGCCGCGACGGCAGCCTCGATGGCCGTCGCCGGAATGCCGAGCTGCTGCGCTTCGATGATCGACCATTTGCCGGTGCCCTTCTGGCCGGCGCGATCGAGGATGATGTCGACCACCGGCCTGCCGGTCTTGGGATCGTCGGCTGCGAGAACCTTGGCGGTGATCTCGATCAGGTAGGAGTTGAGCCTGCCCTTGTTCCAGCCGTCGAAGACCCTGCCGATCTCCTTCGGCTCCATGCCGAGACCGTCGCGCAGTATGCCGTAGATCTCGGCGATCATCTGCATGTCGGCATATTCGATGCCGTTGTGGATGGTCTTGACGAAATGTCCGGCGCCGTCGGTGCCGAGCCAGGCGGCGCAAGGCTCGTCCTTGAACTTGGCGGAAATCGCCGTCAGCACCCTCTCGACGCGCTTCCAGGAGTCTTCCGTGCCCCCGACCATTATTGACGGCCCGTGGCGCGCGCCCTCCTCGCCGCCCGAGACGCCCATGCCGATGAAGGTCAGGCCGGAGCCCGACAGCTCGGAGAAGCGCCGCATCGTGTCGCGGAAATTGGCATTGCCGGCATCGATGACGATGTCGTTGTCGGAGAGCACGCCGCGCAGCGCCGATATCTGCTCGTCGACCGGCTTGCCGGCCAGCACCATGATGATGATCGGCCGAGGCGGCCGGATCGCTGCGGCGAGTTCCTCCAGGCTGTAGCAGGGCACAACCATGTCCCTGAGCGCGCCTGCGCTCTCGACGAAGGCGTCGGTGCGCGAACCGGTGCGGTTGAACACGGCGATGCGGTGCCCATGCTCGGCGATGTTGAGCGCCAGGTTGGAGCCCATCGTGCCAAGGCCGATCAGGCCGATTTCGGCTTTTTCCATCGTTTCTTCCCTGCTTTCGAACTTTTGTTGAAGCCGCGCTTTGGACGGATGATTGACGGGCCTTCGCGACGGCGTCAACCGCCTCGCCGAATTGTGTCGCGGCCCAGGTCAGTCGGCTCTGATATCAATTGGCGCTTCAATCTTCACCATCTCGAAATCGGAAACCAGGATGTCGAGCCGAGCGTTCCAGCGGCCGGGCAGCGGGATGACGAGATCGTCGACGCGCCAGGTGCCGTCGCCGCGTTTCGTCGCCGGCCGCTTGATCGGCTCGATGCCGGAATCCGGCTTCGACAGCACCAGGGTCACCTGCTTGGCATCCATCGGACCGAAATCGCCGGTCATGATCACCATCGAGGCGGCAACCTGGCCGGCATGGCCGGGCGTGATGCTGAGATCGGCCATCCCCTGCAGGGTGTGGATGTGGATCGAGGCCGGCTGCGCTGCGGCGATCGCCAGCGCGCGTGGCGGCGGCGTGAAGCGCCAGCCGGCGGCGACGCCGAAGATGGCAAGCACGATCAGCGTCTCGATGCCGATCGAACGCGCCAGCCGCCGCTGCACTTCCGTGTCGCCCGTTTCGGCAGGCGCGGTCAGCGTCCATCGGTTCACGGAGGCAAGGGTGAACAGGAACAAAAGCAGGGCCAGTTTCAGCAGCAGCAGGCGGCCATAGGCGGTGTTGATGAGCGCTGCCGGTTCGCGCACTTGGATGATCGCCAGCACGGTGCCGCTTATCGCAAGCACTGCAACCACGGGCAGGATCGCGCGCGAAAACCGGCGCAAGAAGATTTTGGCCTCCGCCGGCTGATAGCGCAACGCAAGGCCGAGCGGCGCGAGCGCGCCGCTCCAGAAGGCGATGGCTGTGCCATGCAGGAAAACGAGCGGCCGCGTCAGCCATTGCGGCTCGGCGGCGCTGGCGTGGCCGCTTGCCGCAAGCGCCGTGCCCACACCGACGAGCCCGGCGAGCACAAGCAGCTTGCCAAGAGCGCGCGGTCCGGGGAGGGACAGCAAGGCAAGGCCGAGTGGAATCAGGGCGGCAAGCACCGTCCAGCCGAAGCTGGTGGCAAGCGCGGTCTCCCACACGATGGGCGCCGCAAACCGGGCGAGCGGCGCGCCAAGCGCGTCCAACCCCTGAAATCCGAGCGAGAACGGGGCGGCGGCCAGTCCACACAGAAGAGCGCCGATAACGAAACCCTGGCCGCAGCGACAGTCTCCAGCGAGCCAGGCGAGCGCGAAGGCGCCGCCGGCGCCGAGGAACAGCCCGGCATAGAGAAGGAGCTTACCGATCCAGATTGCCGTGCGCAGCGATAAATCGGCGGCTTCGCCCGCTGCCGGCGCAGCACTTGGCGCGCCGACGGAAAACAGCGCCGAGCCGCCGACCGGATGGCCGTCGACCGAAATCACCCGCCAGCTCAGCACATGCGTGCCGGGTTTGAGCGTCTCCGGATTATCGATCTCGACGGTCTGATCGTTGAGCCGGAAGGAGGTCAGCGAAAGTTGCGTGCCGTCCGGCCGCACCAGAGTGAGCACCAGGGGCGAAACCGGCTCGCTGAAGGTCAGCGAGAATCGCGCGGGACTCTGCGACAGCACCGCGCCATCGGGCGGATCGGTCGCGACCAAGGCCGCATGCGCGAGGGCGCGGCCGGGTAGCACCAGCAGCAGCACGAGTACGAAAGCCGCGAACAGGCCGCTGGCGACTGGCCCGATGCGCATGCCCGTCAGGCGGATTGGGAAAGTTGCTGCGTTCATGCGGTCTTTCGAGAAGGGACGGCGCGCCCGAATGGGACGCGCCATCGAGAGATCATTTCTTCGGCAGCAATTTGATGCCGGGCGCCGGATTTTCCAGTGCATCCTCATCCTGTCCTGCCGCCGGAATCTCGATCCAGCGATCGGCGGCATCGCCGCATTCCTGGACCACTGGGAAATAGAGCATCTGGCCGGCCGGAAGATCGGCGGCGAGCGAAGCACGGAAAATGAACTCGTCATAGAATTCGTCCGGCAGGTTGCCGCCGCTCCAGTCGACTTCCTTGACGCCGGTGGTCAGCGTCTCGCCATGGAGCTGGTAGGATTTCTCGTATCGGCCTTTCTTGGTCTGCAGCGTCCAGCCGGGCTTTGGCATCGGCTTGACCGAAATGACGCCTTCCGGAATCTGCACGCGCACCGCGGTCGTCGCCTTGCCCTCGCAGCCATGCGGCACGCGCAGGACGGCCTTATAGGTCGAGCCGACGGCCGCTTCCTGGGTTTCGAGCGTGATGTGCGCAAGCGCGGCGTTTGTTCCGAGCGCCAGAACCGCGCCCACCGCCAAAAGATACTTCTTCATGAATTGTCCCTCTAATTTCGAAATGATCACTCGGCGTGATCGTCCATGCTGCCCATCTCGCCAATGCCCTCGACGGCGAACTCGACTTTGATGCTGCCGGCCTTCTCGAAGGTCAGCGTGGCAGGGAATTTCTCGCCCTGCTTGGGCTGTCGCTTCAGGCCGATGAACATCAGGTGATAGCCACCCGGCTTCAGTGCGACCTTGCCGCCGGCCGGGATCACGAGCCCGCCGCTCACCGGCCGCATAGTCATGACGCCGTCCTTGACACTCATCTCATGCAATTCGGCCTTGTCGGAGATGTCGGCGGAAACCGACAGCAGCCGGTCGGGCGAGCCGCCCTTGTTGGTGACGGTGAAATAGCCGCCGGCCACCTTGGCGCCGGGCGGCGTTGCGCGGGACCACGGGTGTCCGACTTCCAGGTCACCGGCCTTGAATTCATGCGCCTGGGCGCCGGGAACGCATGCGAACAGAAGAAGAGCGAACACGGCAAGGCCGAGCCGTTCGAAACCGCGCGGACGAGCTTGCGCTCGCGCGGCGGGAAGAAGATTGGACATGGTTGCTCCATGAGTATGAGATCGCGCCGTGATCCGGCCGCGAGCAGTCTGATCTTGGATGAATGCGCCTGCGAAAGGTTTCGCGGGTTTTTGTCAGACTGCGGCCGGCGGCGCGCGCGGATTGGCCGGAGAGCGGTCGCGGGCAAAATCGAGATGCCGGAAGGCCAAAGGCGGGAAAGCGACCGCGTCGAACACCAGCACCCTGACGGGCGCACGGGTATCCGGCGGCGGCAGATGCGCCGGCGAAACCAGGCTGCAGCCAGCCAAGCAGCAAGCCGGCATATGCTGCCGGGGCGGATCGCCGCCCGGAAGCTTGACCGCCCCGTCATGGGTGCAGATGACGTTGCCGAAGGCATCAAGCTGCGAAGGAGCGCCAAAGGCGAAGGCGCCAAGCGCCGACTGAAGCAACAGCAGCAGCGCCGCGACGAACGCGGCCGGCATGCTCCATCGTCTCAGCCGGATATCCAAATGACCTGCCTCTTTCCAGCAATTCCACCGAGCCTAGCATGGGGGCGGCGGCCGGAAAATCGTCAAAACCGGGCTGCGGCAACGCGGCGCGACGCGCCTGATCAGGCGGGCTGCACCTGCCGCCCTTCCGGAATTGAGCTCAACAGCGTCTGGCGCGCCGACTTCAGGTGCTTGCGGCAGGCGGCGTCCACCTTGGCGGGATCGCGCGATTTCAGCGCCGCAATATAGGCCAGATGCTCCTGGACTGCGACCTCGTTGCGCTCGCGTTCCTGCGCCTTGTTCCATTGGTAGTGGTAGTGGAAAATCATCGCGATCACATCGTAGAAATCGACGATGAAGCGGTTGTGCGAGGCGCGGTGGATCAGCCGGTGGAAGCGCTCATCGAGCTCGGAGAATTCGTTGAAGCGCGTCGCGATGTCGCTCGCCAGTTGGCGATGTTCGATCTCCAGCCGGTCGAGGTCGGCCCAGACCGCGCTTTCCTGCGGCAGCGCGACGAAGGCAGCCGCCGAGCGCAGCTCGAACATCTCGCGAATCTCGGTGAGCTCCAGCGCAAAGGCGCGGGTGAAGCCCTTGAGCACCCAGTGGCTGTTGCGCCGCTTCTCGATCAAACCGAAGCGCGAGAAGCGGATCAGGAATTCGCGCACGCTGGTGGTGCCGACGCCGATCTCGCGCGCCAGCTCGAGCTCGTTGATCTGCATGCCCGCTTCCGCGCCGCCGGCGAGCAGCCGGCGCATGAAGGAGCGCTCGATGATCTCGGCCAGCGAGTCGGTCTCTTCCTCGGGGAAGAAATCTTCCGCCTTCGGCGCCCGCAGCACCGTTTTGTTGCGCTTGTTCCAGGCGATCAGCCCGGTTTCTTCCATGCGCGAAAGAATGCTGCGCACCGTGGTGCGGCTAACGCCGAGCAGCGTTCCGAGCTCGGGCTCGGACGGCAGGCTCCTGGTTTCGTCGAGCAGCCGCAGTCCGCGGTTGAAGGCGTCCTTGTAGACGTTGTTGCTCTTCGACATGCCCCGTATCCCCAACGCTTGCGGCGGCCGGCCGGAAGCGCAATATGATCGGTGTTCCTAGCGCAAGCCTCCGAAATGCGGAACGAATTTCGCCGGCTTTATCTAACGGGCGGCCACGCACCCAAGGGCGCGGCGCGCGATGAAAAAACAATTGACGCAAAAATGTTTTTTCACGATAAAAGACATTATCCTCAAACGGGCGCATGTCAATCCGCCCACACTCCCAGGTTTACCCAGGACAGCCGCCCGTGAACGCCGCAAGCACCATTCTTCTTTCCCCCGCCGACAATGTCGCGGTCGCCAATGGCCGCATCGAGATCGGTGCGGCGCTGCCCGGCGGCGCGGTTGCGGTGGCGGCGATCGACCCAGGGCACAAGGTGGCGATCAAGCCGATCGCGGCGGGCGAAGCGGTGGTGAAATATGCGCAGGCGATCGGCCGCGCCACTCAAGCCATCGCGCCGGGCGAGCACGTCCACTCGCACAATCTGGTGTTCGAGAGTGGCCGCCTGCCGGTGGTGCCGCCGAGCGAGGCCGAGCACGCCACCGAAGCGGACCGCAAGCGCACCTTCATGGGCTATCGCCGCGCCGATGGTCGCGCCGGAACGCGCAACTTCATCGGCATCATCGCCAGCGTCAATTGCTCGTCCACCGTCTGCCATGCGATCGCCGACGAGGCCAATCGCACGCTTTTGCCGAAATATCCCGGCATCGACGGTTTCGTGCCCATCGTCCACGGCCAGGGCTGCGGCATGAGCGCCACCGGCGACGGCATGATGGTGCTGCACCGCACGCTGGCCGGCTATGCTCGCCACCCGAATTTCGGCGGCGTGCTGATGGTCGGTCTGGGCTGCGAGGTCAACCAGCTCACCCTTTATGGCCAAAAGGGCGTCGCGGCGGGAAAGCGGCACTTCAACATCCAGGAGGCCGGCGGCTCGCGCAAATCCGTCGAGCGGGCGATGGGCGTGCTGGCCGAGATCGCCGAGGAGGTCGGCCAGTTGCAGCGCGAACCGATCCCGGTCAGCGAGATCGTCGTCGGCCTGCAATGCGGCGGCTCGGACGGCATGTCCGGCATCACCGCCAATCCGGCGCTGGGGGCGGCGGTCGATATTCTGGCCGGCTGCGGCGGCATCGGCATCCTGTCCGAGACGACCGAGATCTACGGCGCCGAGCATCTGCTTGCCTATCGCGCCGCCTCGCCCGAGATCGCAGCCAAGCTCGACGGCTTTGTGAAATGGTGGGAGGACCATACAGCCAAGCACGGCGCCTCGATCGACAACAATCCCTCGCCGGGCAACAAGCGCGGCGGCCTGACCACGATCCTGGAGAAATCGCTGGGTGCTGTTGCCAAGGGCGGTCAGACGCCGCTCAACGGCGTCTTCGGTTACGCCGAGAAGGTCAGCGGCAGCGGCTTGGTGTTCATGGACACGCCCGGCTACGATCCGGTCTCGGCCACGGGCCAGGTGGCCGGCGGCGCCAATGTCATCGTCTTCACCACCGGCCGCGGCTCCTGCTTCGGCTGCCGTCCGACGCCATCGATCAAGGTCGCCACGAACTCGACCATGTACCACCAGATGGAAGAGGACATGGACGTCAATTGCGGTGTCATCGCTTCCGGCGAGAAGACGATCGCCGGCATGGGCCGCGAGATCTTCGAGCTGATCATCGAGACGGCGTCCGGACGCAAGACCAAGAGCGAGGCGTTCGGCTACGGCGACAACGAGTTCGTGCCCTGGCATCTCGGCGCGACGCTCTAGATAGTCGAAACGACCGCCGGTCGAACGGCAAAGGGAGGCTTTGATGAACAAACGCCGGATCGGCGCGACCGCGCTCGAAGTCACCGAAGTCAGCTTCGGCGGCGCCGCCATCGGCGGCCTTTATCGCGCCTGTCCGCGCGAGCCCGCAATGGAAACGCTGCAAGCGGCCTGGGACGGCGGGCTGCGTTACTTCGACACCGCGCCCTTCTACGGCTTCGGCCTGTCGGAGCGGCGCACAGGCGATTTCCTGCGTGAGAAGCCGCGCTCCTCCTATGTGCTCTCGACCAAGGTCGGCCGCCTGTTCCGGCCGGTGCCGGAGGACCAGGTTCCCGATCACTCCTATGTCGACCCGCTGCCCTTCGCGCTCGATTACGACTATTCCTATGACGGCATCATGCGCTCGGTGGATTTTTCCTACGCGCGGCTCGGCCTCAACAAGATCGACATCCTGTTCGTCCACGACATCGGCGTCTACACGCATGGCGTCGAGAAGACGAAGCTGCATTTCCGTCAGCTGATGGACGGCGGGCTGAAGGCGCTGGAGGAGCTGAAATCGTCCGGCACGATTTCCGCCTACGGTCTTGGCGTCAACGAGGTCCAGATCTGCCTTGACGTGCTTCGCCGCGCGCCGCTCGACTGCATCCTGCTCGCCAGCCGCTATTCGCTGCTTGATCGCAGCGCCGAGGCCGACCTGCTGCCGCTTTGCCGCGAGCGGCGGACCTCGCTGATCATCGGCGGCGTCTTCAACTCGGGCATATTGGCGACGGGACCGGTGCATGGCGCGCATTTCGACTATCTGCCGGCGAGCAAGGATATTCTCGACCGCGTCAGCGCAATGGAGCGCATCGCTATCGGAGGTGGCTATCCGCTGGCCGCTGCCGCGTTCCAATTCCCTCTGCACGAGCCTGTCGTTGCCTCGGTGCTGACCGGCACCGCCAAGCCCGCTAATCTGACGCGCAATCTCGAACTGCTGGATGTCAAGGTAGCGGCGGCGGAATTTGCCAAATACGATCCTTATACGATCGTCCAGCAGCTTGGCTGAGATGCGGAGATCCAGCAGACCGATCAGCTGCCACGCCATCACGCAAACGGCATGAGACACCGCTTGCATCGATCAGGGCAATGCACTATCAAAATCGAGCAAATGTTTTTTATTGATAAAGGTCTGTTTGGCTTGCGCCTATCCAGATGGAGCTTCCGAACCTTCACCGGGCGATTTTAGGGAGGAACCTAATGAAATTCGTAACCAGCCTTCTCAACCGCCGCGCCTTCGTGGCTTTAGCCGCCGCCTCAATGCTCGCCGGTGCGATGCATTCGGCACCCGCCTCGGCGGCCGACGTGACCATCCCAATCATCGTCAAGGACACGACTTCGTTCTACTGGCAAATCGTGCTGGCCGGCGCCCGCAAGGCCGGCAAGGATCTCGGCATCAACGTGCCGGAGCTCGGCGCCCAGGCCGAAACCGACGTCAACGGTCAGATCTCGATCCTCGAGAACGCCGTCGCCGGCAATCCGGCCGCGATCGTGATCGCGCCGACCGAGGCCAAGGCGCTCGGCAAGCCGATCGACGAGGCGGCGACCAAGGTCAAGGTCATCGGCATCGACTCCAGCGCCGAATCCAAGGCCTTCACCTCCTTCCTCACCACCGACAACGTCCAGGGCGGCCGTGTCGCGGCTGACGGTCTCGCTGCCGCGATCGGCGCCGCCAATGGCGGCAAAGTCGAGGGCAAGGTTGCGCTGATCACCGCGCTGCCCGGCGCCGGCTCGCTCGAGCAGCGCGCGCAAGGGTTCAAGGAACAGCTCAAGGCGAAATATCCCGGCCTCGAACTGGTCGCCGACAAATATGCCGACGGTCAGGCCACCACCGGCCTCAACATCGCGACCGACCTGATCACCGCCAATCCGGACCTCAAGGGCATCTTCGCCTCGAACCTGATCATGGCGCAGGGCGTTGGCCAGGCGATCGCCGAGAACAACCTCGCCGGCAAGGTGGCGCTGATCGGTTTCGACAGCGACGAGAAGCTGATCAAGTTCCTCAACGACGGCGTCATCTCCGGCCTCGTCGTCCAGGATCCATACCGGATGGGCTACGACGGCATCAAGACCGCCTTAGCCGCCTCGAAGGGCGAGAAGGTCGAGGCCAATGTCGACACCGGCGCCAATCTCGTGACCAAGGACAACATGAAGGATCCGAAGATCGACGCGCTGCTCAACCCGAAGCTCAACTGATCTTCGCGACATTCGTTTCCGGGGCTTCGCCGCCCCGGAAACATCGCCGCGGACAGTTTGGAAATCCGCCGGCTTACTTTAGGCTCTGCCTTCTAGATGCGCGCCAGACGCATCGCTGCGTATCCAACGGTTGGATCAATCTGGGAGGATTGTTATGACGTCGACGGCGCAGGAACTGCACCCGCCCCCCACGCTGAAACCGGGCAGGACCATCCTCGAGTTGAAAGGCCTGGAAAAGCGCTATCCCGGCACGCATGCGCTGAAGCCGGTGGACCTTGCCTTCAAGTCGGGCGAGATCCACGCCATCGTCGGCGAGAACGGCGCCGGCAAATCGACGCTGATAAAGCTTTTAACCGGCGTCATGCCGCGCACCTCCGGCGAAGTCGTCTGGGAAGGTAAACCCGAGGCGCTGGCCACGCCGCACGAGGCGATGGCGCTCGGCATCAATGCCGTCCACCAGGAGGTCGTGCTTTGCCGCCACCTCACCGTCGCCGCCAACATGTTCCTCGGCGAGGAGAATTCCCGCTTCGGTCTGTTGCAGCAGCGCGCCATGGTGAAGGAAGCGCAGAAGATCATCGATGGGCTCGGCTTCGACCTGCCCGCGCATGTTATGCTCGGCGACCTCACCATCGGCCAGCAGCAGCTGATCGCCGCCGCCCGCGCCACGGTACGCGGGACAAAGTTCCTCATCTTCGACGAGCCGACCGCCTACTTGACCCGCAAGGAGGCCGACCAGTTGTTCAAGCTGATCCGCCGGCTAAAGGGCGAAGGCGTCACCATCATCTATATCAGCCACCGCATGGAGGAGGTGTTCGAGCTTGCCGATCGCGTTTCGGTGCTGCGCGACGGCACGCTCGTCGGCACCCGCAACATAGCCGAGACCAGCGAGCCGGAACTGGTCAAGCTGATGATCAATCGCTCGATCGAGCAGATCTACCACAAGGAGCATTTCACGCCGGGCGCGACGATCGTCGAGACGCGGAATCTCTCCGGCAAGGGTTTCGAGAACGTCTCGGTGACTGTCCGCGCGGGCGAGATCGTCGGACTTTACGGCTTGATCGGAGCCGGCCGCAGCGAGTTCGTCACCACGCTTTACGGCCGCCACAGGAAGTCGGCCGGTCAGATCCTATGGCAAGGCAAGGAGGTGCAAGTCAACTCCGAGCATGACGCGATAAGGCTCGGCATGGCCCTCGCCCCCGAAAGCCGCCGCGACCAAGGCCTTTGTCTCAACCTGCCGGTCGGCACGAATCTCAACCTGCCGATCTACAAGCGCATCTCGAGCAATCTTCTGATCTCAGGCTCGCGCGAGAAGGCCGAGGCCGATCGCCAGATAGCCGATCTCAGGATCAAGACGCCGACCCGCCACGCGCTGGCCTCCAGCCTGTCGGGCGGCAACCAGCAGAAGATCGTCATCGGCAAATGGCTGGCGCATGGCGCCAAGCTGTTCATCTTCGACGAGCCGACGGTCGGCGTCGATGTCGGCACCAAGGCCGAGATTTACCGGCTGTTCTCGACGCTTCTGTCCAAGGGCGCTGGCATCATCCTGATCTCGTCCTACCTGCCGGAAGTCTACGAGCTCGCCGACACGCTGCATGTGTTCCGCCGCGGCAAGCTGGTCGCCACGCATGGCTTCCGCACCGCCAGCCATGAGGACATTTTGGGCCAAGCGCTGGCCGAGAAACAAGAAAAGACGGGAGGACAAAAATGAGCACCGAGGCGATCCCCGCCGAAAAGCCGAAACGCAATTACAACGCCTTGTTCGGGCTGACGCTGCTCGGCTTGTTGCTTTTGATGTGGATCGTGCTGGCGGTCGCCACACCCTCCTTCGCCACGACGCTCAACATCACCAATCTTTTGCGTCAGGGTTCGCTGATCGCCATCCTCGCGGTCGGCCAGACCTTCGTCATCATCACCGGCGGCATCGATCTCTCGGTCGGTGCCGTGGTCGGCTTCACCACCGTCATCGTGGCGCTTCTGATCAATGCCGGCTGGCCGATCTGGGCGGCTGTGCTCATTACCTTGCTCGCCGGGGTCGCCATCGGCCTGTTCCACGGCTTCGGCATCGTCAAGATGGGCCTGCCGCCCTTCATCATCACCCTGGCCACGATGACGTCGCTGCGCGGCATCGGCCTCTTGATGACCAACGGCAATTCGATCTCGATCAACAGCGACCCTTTCCAGGCCTTCTCGCGCGGCTCGCTGCTCGGCATCCCCTATCTGTTCTGGATGGTGATCCTGGTCGCCATACCGTCCTACGTGTTCCTGCACCACACGCGCTGGGGCCAATATTTATTCTCGGTCGGCTCCAATGCGGAGGCCGCGCGCCTTTCCGGCGTGAACGTGCCGCGCACCATCTTCATGGCCTATATCCTGTCCGGCCTGCTCGCGGCTTTCGTGGGTGTGCTGCTTGCCTCGCGCATCGGCATCGGCAACCCGACCCAGGGCGACACCTATGAGCTGCAGGCTATCGCCTCGTCGGTGATCGGCGGCACCTCGCTGTTCGGCGCCATCGGCTCGGTGCATGGACCGCTGATCGGCTCCTTCATTCTTTCGACGATCAACAACGGCGCCAACCTGCTCAACGTCAACACCTTCTGGCAGCGCGTCATCACCGGCCTGCTGATCATCGTCATCGTCTACTTCGACGGCCTGCGCCGTCGCGGCAAATAATCGTTCCTGAAATGACGCGCCGGCTCCGATCGAGCGGGGCCGACGCCCCTTAAACACTGGATCAGCGCATGAAAGCCGTCGTCTGCCGCTCGCCTGGCGACCTTGTTCTCGAAAACCGCGCCGAACCCGGCGCGCCGCCGCCCGGCTGGGCGCGCATCGCAGTCAGCCATGTCGGCATCTGCGGCACCGACTATCACATCTTCGAAGGCAAGCACCCGTTCCTCGCCTATCCGCGCATCATGGGCCACGAGGTCTCGGGCACGGTCGTCGAGCGAGGTGACGGCGTCGAGCTTGCTATCGGCGAGCCGGTGATCATCAACCCGTATCTCGCCTGCGGCCAATGCGTTGCCTGCCGGCACGGCAAGCCGAACTGCTGCGTGAGGATCGAGGTGCTCGGCGTCCATCGCGACGGCGCCATGTGCGACGAGATCCTGGTGCCGGCGCAAAATCTTTATCCGGCAAATGGCCTATCGCTGGGTGATGCCGCCGCCGTCGAATTCCTGGCCATCGGCGCACACGCCGTGCGGCGCTCGCTTAGTGCGCCCGGCCAGCGCACGCTGATCATCGGCGCCGGTCCGATCGGCCTTGGCACGGCACTGTTCGCCCGCATCGCCGGCCTCGATGTCAGCCTGCTCGACATGAGCACCGAACGGCTCGCTTTCGCCGAAAGCGAGCTCGGCTTTGCCGCGCTCGACGGCTCGAAAGCACAGGCAGCCGATCTGGTGCGGCAGGCGTCCGGCGGCGAAGGCTTCGACCTTGTGTTCGACGCCACCGGCAACACGCAGTCGGTGCAGTCCGCCTTCACCCATGTCGCGCATGGCGGAGCGCTGGTTTTGGTCAGCGTCGTCAAGGACGACATCACCTTCTCCGATCCCGAGTTTCACAAGCGCGAGATGACGCTGGTCGGCAGCCGCAATGCGCTCAGAGCAGACTTCGACCATGTCGCCGCCTCGATCCGCAACGGCGCCGTGCCGCTGGAGAAACTCGTCACCCACCGCACGACCCTTGCCGATACGCCGCGCGATCTAGCGCGCTGGGCGCACGAAAAATCCGGGTTGATCAAAGCGGTTATCGAGGTTGGATAGGGAGGCCCGACCCGCCCGTCGATGACGACCTCAGGGGTTGTCGCCCTTGATGACGACGTCGAAGGCTAGTCGGAGGCGACTGGCGTCCATGAGCGGTTGTTGCGCCATGCGCTGGCCAAGTCCGGCGTGCCGTTCTCGCCGCACAACCCGGCACACACCCACCACTATGCGAAGTCGACAAGACGGCGCGCCAAGACCGATCGTCTCGATGCCGCACAAACCTCGCAGCCGCTCAGGGTCCAAGAACTGGCCATCATCGCCGTTGCAAGGAAGCTCCTGGTCGTCCTCAATGCCATCATTCGAGACAAAACAGCCTTCGCATGAACACAGTAATGCCGTTCCCTAAGCCGTAGAATGCAGCCGGTGCAGAATTGCATCGTGGCGGAGCGTCGACGTCACGGAATGGGTCCTCGGGTCTCGGCGTCCGCTTCGCTCCCGCTCCGCCCGTGGATGACGAATGGAGAGGGCGTTTAAGCGGCAGCCTTCCACCCATCTCTGATATGCCGATACCCTTCGCGATAAACTGCCTCCGGGCTCTCTGCGAAATCCCGCCACACCTTGGTCGCAGCCGCCAGATCCTTCAGTGATCGGCCGAACGACTCGATCGTAAGCCAATCGTCATAGCCGCTCTTGCGGATCGCCGCGAAAGTTTCCTTCCAGGGGACGTGGCCGCGCCCCGGCACGCCGCGGTCGTTCTCCGAAATATGGATATGGACGACATTTTTGCGGTTGCGCGTATAGGCGCCGATCGGATCGGCCTCCTCGATATTGGCGTGAAAAGTGTCGTACATCGCCTTGATGTGCGGCCGGTCGATCGCGTCGACATGCTCGGACAGGTCGTCCATCGTGTTGACCAGATAGCACTCGAAGCGGTTCAGCGCCTCAAGCCCGATGGTGACGCCCCTCTTGCCGGCATGATCGCCAATGGCCCGCTGCGAGGTGACTGAGCGCTTCTTCTCGGCCGCTGTCGGCCCGCTGCCGGAAAAGGCGCCAAGCGTAGAATGCAGCGGCCCGCTCAGCCTGTCCGCGCCGAGCGCCGCGCTGCAGTCGATCGCCCATTTCATGTATTCGATGCCGGCCCTGCGCGTTGCGGCGTCGGGCGAGATCAGGTTCATCGCCGGGTCGCCCATCGCCGAGACCGCGGTGCGCTCCAGTCCGATGCGATCGAGCATCTCGCCGAGCTTCTTGTAGTCATCCGGTTCGCCCGCGAAGACCGGTATCTCGACGCCGTCGAAGCCGGTTGCCTTGATGTCCTTCAGCAGCGCCTCGTGCTTTTTCGAGACGCTCGTCGTCCACAAGAACATGCACATGCCGATTTTCATCGACACCCCTCCTCTGCGGCCAACCACTTGCGCTAGCGGGTCACAATCCCCCTCATCCGGCCCGTGCCGTCGCCGAGCCCGCCTTTATAGCCTCGTCCACGCCCCGTTCTTCTTCGACGACTTCACGCACGCCTCGATGAAGGCCATGCCTTCGACGCCGTCCGCGATCGTCGGGAAGGCGACATCCTTGGCAAGCTTGCCGCCCTTTTTGCGCGCCGCGCGGATGGCGCGGGCCGCTTCCTGGTAGATATTGGCGAAGCCTTCGAGATAGCCCTCCGGATGGCCGGAGGGCACGCGGCTGACGCGCGCCGCTACCGGCATCGCGCCGGCGCCCGCCCGGGTCAGCAACTGCTTCGGCTGGCCGAAGGGCGTGTACCAAAGATAGTTCGGGTCGGCCTGGACCCATTCGAGCCCGCCCTTCGAGCCGTAGATGCGCAGCTTCAGCCCGTTCTCGTGGCCGGGCGCCACCTGGCTCGCCCAGATCATGCCCTTGGCCGGATGCTTGTTGCCGACCGGCTTGAAGCGCAACAGCACATTGACGTTGTCGTCGAGCTGGCGTCCCGGCACGAAGGCGTCGAGGTCGGCCGAAAGGGAATCCAGCTCGAGCCCCGAGACGAAGCGGGCGAGGTTGTAGGCGTGCGTGCCAATGTCGCCGAGCGCGCCGCCGGCGCCGGCCTGCTTGGGGTCGGAGCGCCATGAGGCCTGCTTCTGACCGGTCGCGGCTAGGTCTTCGGTCAGCCAGTCCTGCGGATATTCCGACTGCACGATGCGGATGTCGCCGAGCATGCCCTTGGCCACCATCTCGCGCGCCTGCCGCACCATCGGATAGGCTGTGTAGTTGTGGGTGAGCACGAACACCTTTCCAGCTTTCTCGACCAGTGCGGCAAGCTTCTTCGCCTCGGCGAGCGAGGTCGCGAGCGGCTTGTCGCAGATGACGTGGATACCCGCCTCCAGGAAGGCTTTGGCCGCCGGCACATGCACATTGTTGGGCGTGACGATCGCCACTGCCTCGATGCCGTCCGGGCGTTTGGCTTCGGCCTTGGCCATCTCGGCATAGGAGCCGTAGCTGCGTGACGGATCGAGCCCGAGTTCTTCGGCCGAGGCCTTCGCGCGCGCCGGGTCCGACGACAGCGCGCCGGCCACCAGCACGAAGTCGTTGTCCATGCGCGCCGCAATCCGGTGCACCGCGCCGATGAAAGCGCCCTGCCCGCCGCCGACCATGCCGTAGCGGATCGGGCCGCCTCCCGTTTCCGATTTCGATGCGCCGACCATGCTTTCGTTCTCCCTCATGTTGGTTAGCTCCCCCTTGAGGGGAGGTCGATCCGCACAGCGGATCGGGTGGGGTCGCCGGGCGTGGATCTCGGCATAAACCGACCCAGCCCGGCCCTTTGGGCCACTCTCCCCTCGAGGGGAGGATAAAGGTGCTAAATCCCCATCATCGCGCGCAGCAGCTTCTTGTCGCTGGTGCCGCCGGCGAAATCATCAAAGGCCCTTTCGGTGACCCGGATGATATGATGCTGGATGAAGGGTGCGCCTTCGGCCGCGCCGTCCTCGGGATGCTTGAGGCAGCATTCCCATTCCAGCACCGCCCAGGAATCGTAGTTGTACTGGGTGAGCTTGGAGAAGATGCCGCTGAAATCGACCTGCCCGTCGCCGAGTGAACGGAAACGCCCGGCACGGTTCACCCAGCCCTGATAGCCCGAATAGACGCCTTGCCGCCCCGTCGGGTTGAACTCGGCATCCTTGACGTGGAAGGCCTTGATCCGCTCGTGGTAGATGTCGATGAACTCGAGATAGTCGAGCTGCTGCAACAGGAAGTGCGACGGGTCGTAATTGATGTTGCAGCGCTTGTGGCCGCCGACCGCGTCGAGAAACATCTCGAAGGTCGCGCCGTCGAACACGTCCTCGCCTGGATGGATTTCGTAGCCGATATCGACGTCGTTCTCGTCATAGACGTCGAGGATCGGCTTCCAGCGCTTGCCAAGCTCGGCAAACGCCTCCTCGATCAGCCCAGGCGGCCGCTGCGGCCACGGATAGAGGTACGGGAAGGCGAGCGCGCCGCTGAAGCTTACCGACGCCTTGAGGCCGAGATTCTTCGATGCTTTGGCGCCGAATTCCATCTGCTCGACCGCCCATTTCTGCCGGGCCTTCGGATTGTTATGCACCTCGGGTGGCGCAAACCCGTCGAACTGCGCGTCGTAAGCCGGATGCACCGCCACCAACTGCCCCTGCAGGTGCGTCGACAGTTCGGTAATCTCGACGCCGGCTTCAGTGCAGATGCCCTTGACCTCGTCGCAATAGGTTTTCGACGACGCCGCCTTTTTCAGGTCGAACAGGCGTCCGTCCCAGGTCGGGATCTGTACGCCCTTGTAGCCGAGCCCGGCCGCCCATTTGGTGATCGAAGCCAGCGAATTGAACGGCGCGGCGTCGCCCGCGAACTGCGCCAGAAACAGGCCGGGACCCTTCATCGTCGTCGGCATCGCATCCTCCCTCTCTCGTTCTCATGGACCAAGCATAGCGCCGATTGAAGCGAGGGCTAGCCTCTTCGACCGTTCGTCTCGGCGCGACAAGCAGCGGCATTCTGGTATTACCAAATACGGCTGTTTGGTCAAGCGGCCAGAAACAGCTGGAATACGATCCGCACGATTGCCGAAAGGTAGCTTAATCTATTCAAATCAAAGCATTGACTGATGGGTTGAGCCCAATAGGTGGTCTCCTTGCCGTTACTGTGAATTTGCTGTAGAGGTTCTGTCAGGCCCAATTGGTCGAACCAGTTTCGAGAAAAAACACTGGAACGCCGTGGGGAGGAGATCATGCGACGGGCTCGGTGGAGAACGCCGCGAAAAAAGTGACAGGCGAATTCTGGGAAGGATAGACCATGCATCTTTCGACGCACAACTGGATGCGGGCGGAGCCGCTGGAGGTGACGCTGAAGCGCATCAAGAAGTTCGGCTATGAGTCGATCGAGATTTCCGGCGAGCCCGAGCAGTACAAGACCAAGGAAACACGCGCGCTCCTGAAGGAGCACGGCATACGTTGCTGGGGTTCGGTGACGCTGATGCTGGGCGAACGCAACCTTGCCGCCAAGAACCAGGGCCAGCGCGAGCGATCGGTACAGTATGTCAAAGACGTGCTGACCATGGTCAGCGAGCTTGACGGCGAGATCATCACGCTGGTTCCCGCCACCGTCGGCAAGGTGGTGCCCGACGGCACGGAGGCGGAAGAGTGGGGCTGGGTGGTGGACGCCACGCGCGAATGCTTCGCGCATGCCAAGAAGGTCGGCGTCAAGATCGCCGTCGAGCCGCTCAACCGCTTCGAGACCTACCTCTTCAATCGTGGTGCCCAGGCGCTCGCGCTCGCGGATGCGGTGAGCCCGGAATGCGGCGTCTGCCTCGACGCCTACCACATCCATATGGAGGAATTTAACGTCTATGACGCCATCCGCCAGGTCGGCAAGCGCCTCTACGACTTCCATGTCGCCGACAACAACCGCTTCGCCGCGGGTCTCGGCCAGATCGACTGGCCGAAGATCGTCGGCACGCTGAAGGAGATCGGCTATGACGGCGCGCTGACCAACGAGTTCGTCGCGCCGGTCGACCGCACGCCGGCCGCCCCCTATCCGGAGATGGTGGAGCGCAACCCGGTCGACATCTCGCCCGAGCAGCTCAAATTCATCCAGGATCACGGCTCCAGCGTGCTCACCGAGAAGTTCTACACCGATCAGATGCGCATCACCGCCGAAACGCTGCTGCCGCTGATCAAGTAGACGGTCCGATTTGGAGCTTAGCCCTACCGTCCTGGCCGGGCGGCGGGCCGGGGATCAAGATGCGTATAAAAAGCGTCCAGGCCTGGTGGGTTCGTATACCGATCGAAGTCGCAAAGCAGCATCGCAGCGACTTCGGTCAGGTGACGACGTTCGACGCCGCCATCCTGCGCGTCGAGACCGACGACGGCCTGGTCGGCTGGGGCGAGGGCAAGAACGCCGCCGGCAGCGCCGGCAGCTATGGCGCGCTGGTCCACATGCTGAACCACGAAATTGCGCCGCAGCTCATCGGCCGTGATCCGGCCGATATCGGCATCATCTGGGAGATGCTCTACAACGGCGTGCGACACCACACGGCGGCCCATGCCGGCCATGCCATGCCCCAGCTGGCGCGGCGCGGCATGAGCGTGGCGGCGATCAGCGCGGTCGACATCGCGCTTTGGGACATCCTCGGCAAGTCGCTGGGGCAGCCGGTCTGGCGGCTGCTCGGCGGCCGCAAGGTCGAGCGCATGCAGGCCTATGCCTCGGGCGGCTGGGCGCCAGCCGATACCATCGGCGACCAGCTCAAATCCTATATCGCCAAAGGCGGTTTCAAGGCGCTGAAGATGCGCATCGGCGCCATGGACGGCGCCCCGCATATCTCCGCCGCGCGCGTCCGCGCCGCCAGGGAAGCGATCGGTCCTGACGTCGAACTGATGGTGGACGCGCACGGCACCTACACCGTCGCCGAGGCCAAGCGCTTCATCAGCCTCACCGCCGATCTCGATCTGGCTTGGTTCGAGGAGCCGGTGATCGCCGACGACAAGCACGGTATGGCCGAGGTGCGCGCGTCCGGTTCGACCCCGATCGCCACCGGCGAGAGCGAGGCGACCCGCTATGCCTTTCGCGATCTGGCCGTGCTGAAATCGGCCGACATCTTCCAGCCTGATCCCGCCTTCTGCGGCGGCATCAGCGAGGCGATGAAGATCGGCACCATCGCCAGCGCCTTCAACCTGCGCTTCGCGCCGCATCTGTGGGCC
Organism: Mesorhizobium sp. WSM3866; assembly: GCF_002294795.1. NCBI lineage: Bacteria > Pseudomonadati > Pseudomonadota > Alphaproteobacteria > Hyphomicrobiales > Phyllobacteriaceae > Mesorhizobium > Mesorhizobium sp. WSM3866. Next base: position 473,054 of record NZ_NSGC01000004.1, read on the forward strand.
GGCGCGCCCTGCTTCTTCGCCGGACTGCATGTCTGCGCGGCTTCCCCCGCGACCTTCATCGTCGAGTATTCGCTGGGCGCCAATCCGATGATCCACGATCTCGTCGAGGAGACTGTCGAAGCAAAGGACGGTATGATAGCGATCCCTGAAAAGCCCGGATTGGGTTTCACCGTTTCGGAGCGATTCCTGGAGGCGCACGCGCTACGCATTTGACGATGAAAGAAAAGAACCTTCTTGCGGAACTCGCCGCCTATCTGTTCTCCAACTCGGACAAGGAGTCGGGCCGCACGCCGTCGGAGCGCGAGCTGGCGGAGCATTTCGCCGTCAGCCGCGGCCAGATCCGCGAGGCGCTTGCCATCCTCGAAGCGATGCGCATCGTCGAGCGCCGCGCCAAGTCCGGCATCTATATCGATACCAAGCAGGCGAGCGTGGAAGCGTTAGCGCTTTTCGCCCGCGCGGGCCTGCCGCTGGATCCGGTGCAGATCTACGAGACCGTCGAGCTGCGCAAGATCCACGAGATCAAGGCGGCCGAGCTTGCCTGCTCACGCGCCACCGAGGAGAATTTCGAGCGGCTGCGCGAGATCCTGAAGGCTTCCGAGGAGCGCATCGCCGCCGGCGAAGGCCTCGCCAAGGAAGACCGCGAGTTCCACCTCGAGATCGTGCGAGCGACCAAGAACGGCGTCTTTCACAACATCTGCAGCGTCTACTACCTGATGGGCGAGCAGCGCCTGCCGATCTATTTCAACGATCTGGAGCGCAGCATGCGCTCGCATGCCGAACACATCCAGATCTACGAGGCGCTGTTGCGCCGCGACGGCAACCTCGCCCAGGCGCTGATGAGTGCGCACCTGCAAGGGGCCGAGAGCTACTGGAAGGGGATTATCGAAGGTCGCTGGACCGAGCCGAAAAGCGCGGCGCTCGAAAGGGCCTGAGCTTCATGCGCAAGATCCTGTCGACGCACCCGCTACATCCGCGCGCGACAGGCATGCTGGCGGGAGCCGGCCGGTTGGTCGTCGCCTCCGCGCTCGATGCAAAAACGCTGGCTGCCGAGGCGAAAGACGCCGACATCGTCATCGTCCGAGCGCCGCTGCCGCCGGAGCTGTTCGCAGGCGCGTCCCTGTTGCGCGCCGCGATCCGCCATGGCGCGGGACTGGACATGATCCCGGTCGAGGCGGCCACCGCCGCCGGCGTGCTGGTGGCGAACGTGCCGGCCGTCAATGCCCGCTCGGTGGCCGAACATGTGGTGTTCACGGCATTGGCGCTGCTCAGGCGCTTCCGCATCATGGATCGCGACCTGCGCGCCAAGGGCTGGCTCGCCGGGCGCGAGCACGCCAATTCGACCAGCGAGCTCGCCGGCAAGACGATCGGCATTGTCGGCCTCGGCGCCGTCGGCCAAGCCGTCGGCCACATCGCCGCGCACGGCTTCGATCTCAAGGTCGTGGCGACGACGCGCAGCCTGCGCCCGGCGCCCGAGCGCGTCGGCTTCCTGTCGATCGACGCGCTGGTCGAGCAGAGCGACATCATCGTGCTCTGCTGCCCGCTGACTGAGGAGACCCGCGGCCTGATCAGCCGCGAGCGCATCGCCCGCATGAAGCCCAATGCGCTGTTGATCAATGTCTCGCGCGGGCCGGTGGTCGATGACGAGGCGCTGATTGAAGCGCTGCGAAGAGGCCGCATCGGCGGTGCGGCGCTCGACGTCTTTGCGACCCAGCCGCTGCCGCCGAGCCATCCCTATTTCAGCTTTGACAACGTGATCATCACTCCGCATATGGCCGGCATCACCGAGGAATCGATGATGCGCATGGGCGTCGGCGCTGCGAACGAGGCCTTGCTGGTGCTTGCCGACAAGCTGCCGGTCAACCTGCGGAATCCGGAAGTGATCGAGCGTTACCGTCGGCGCTTTCCGGCCGACTGATTGCGCCGCTGCACCACCTCAACCGCTCAGCAAAGCCTCCACCGCGGCAGCAATTCCGAGCAGACGTCGGTCGTGCCCATGCCTCGCCACCAGCATCAGCCCAGCCGGCAGCTTCGTGCCCGGCATCGGCAGCGAGATCGCACAGAGATCGAACTGGTTGGCGACCTGCGTGTTGCGCAGGAGCAAGCCTTCCGTCCTGTCGCGTAGCGCTTCGTCGCCGGCCATCGCCACGATCGACGGCGCGACCATCGGCGCGGTCGGCAGAGCAAGCGCGTCGACCGCTTGCAGCCGTTCCGTCATGGCCGCGACCAGTTCCGCCCGGCGACGGATTGTCCTGATATAGGCGGAAGCGGGAACCGCCAGCGCGCGCGACAAAGGCCCGCTGACATGTGGGTCGACGGGCACCGAGGCCCCGGTCGCCAGCCAGTCGGCATGCACCTCCGCACCCTCCATCGACGCGATCGAGGCGCGCATGGTCGCCGCGCGCATCCCGCCAATGAGGTCATCGATCGATAGATCGGCAACGCGCGCCCCTGCCCGCTCCATCTGGCTGGTGCACGCCTCAAAGGCCGCGGCGACGTCGGCTTGCGTGTCATCAAAGAGCCGGCCGCGCGGAACACCGATGCGCAGACCGGCGAGCGGGATCGGTTGAAGCGCCATCGGCTCCTCCCCAGCCATGATCGCGTCGGCAACCGCGCAATCACCGACGCTGCGGGCGAGCGGACCGATCGAATCCAGTGTCGCCGACAAGGGAAAGGCACCATCCAAGGGCACGCGCCGGGCCGTCGGCTTGAAGCCGACGACGCCGTTGAGCGAGGCCGGGATGCGAACCGAGCCGCCCGTGTCCGAGCCGATCGAGATCTGGCTGCTGCCTTCGCCCACCGCAACGCCGGCGCCCGATGAAGAACCGCCCGGGATCAGGCTGGCATCCGCCGCATTGCCCGGTGTGCCGTAGTGCAGGTTGTCGCCGATCGCGGTGAAGGCGAATTCGGTCATGTTGGTCTTGCCGAGGATCACTGCGCCCGCCTGGCGCAGCCGGCGCACGATCGCCGCGTCCTGCGCGGCGGGCTGAGCACCGGCGAGCATCGCCGAGCCTGCCCGGGTCGGCTCGCCGGCGACATCGAACAGATCCTTGATCGACACGACCACGCCATCGAGCGGCCCGAGGCAGACCCCGGCTCTTTGCCGCGCGTCGGCTGCATCCGCTGCGGCGAGCGCCGCTTGGGTATAGAGCTTGACGTAGACCTTTTCGTCAGCCGCGCGATTGGCAAGACGTGACAGGATGATTTCGAGACGGTCGCGCACGGATTGCATGTCGATGTCGGACTCCGCAAGGATGCAACGTCTTTTAAGGCAGCCGATTTGGCTAGCGGGATGGATAACCCGGCAAGGGTGCCTTTGCACCTGCCAGCGATAGGAAAGAGACTGATGCTGTACAAAGGCAGTTGCCACTGCGGCAAGGTGGCTTTCGAGGTCGCAGGCGAGCTCGGCGGCGCCGTGCGCTGCAACTGCTCGATCTGCGCGCGCAAGGGGGCGCTGCTTTGGGCCGTGCCGCACGACAGCATGCGCCTGGTTGCCTGGGGCGACGACCTCGGCAAATACACCTTCGGCAAGGGCTTGATCGCGCATCGCTTCTGCCGGACTTGCGGCATCCATCCCTTCGCCGAGGATGTCAGTCAAGGCAGCGAGCGCAGCGCCTACATCAACATCAATTGCCTCGACGGCATCGATCACGCCGCCATCGAGGTATTCGAGTTCGACGGCCGCTCGGCTTAGTCCAGACTGCATCGCTCTGCCGACAAGCCGGCCGTACCGGCTGGCTTGTCGGCCCAAGGTTAATCAAACCTGTTTCGGCCCGACGGCGAAAGTCACCAGCGCCGCGAGCAGCGTTGCCATGGCACCGTAGCCGAATGCGCTGGCTACGCCGGCATGGTCGACCAGCAGGCCGCCGAAGACTGCGCCCAGCGCGATCGCCACCTGGAACGTCGCTACCATCAGGCCGCCGGCGCTCTCGGCCTGGTCGGGAGCGGCGCGCACCAGCCAAGTCTGCAGCCCGACCGGCACCGCGCCGAAGGCAAAGCCCCATGCCGCAACTGCTATTGCCGCAATCACCGGTGAAGCGCCGATGGTGAGCATGGCAAGCGCCGACAGCGCGATCAGCAGCGGCGCCAATCCGACCGCAAGCTTCAGATTGCGCTCGGCCAGGAAGGCGCCGGCGAAATTTCCGAAGAAGCCGCCGATGCCATAGGCGAGCAGCACCAGCGAGATGGTCTCGATCGGCATGACCGGCACCATCTCCAGGAATGGCCGCACATAGGTGAAGCCGGCAAACTGTCCCGAGGCGACGAGCAGCACGACCAGCAGGGCGATGCGGATCGTCCGCCGCTTCAGCACCTCGATCAGCGTGCGAAAGCTCGCCACGGCCGTCGGCGGCAGGCTGGGGATGGTGGCAAGCTGTACGAGCAGCGTCAGCGCGCCGACGACCGCCGCGATCATGAAGGCCGTACGCCAGCCCCAGATGTCGCCGACATAGGCGCCGACCGGCGCCGCGGTGACGGTCGCCACCGATACGCCGGTCAGGATGATCGACATTGCGCGCGGCATCAGCCGCATCGGCACCAGTCGCATCGCCATGGCGGCCGACATCGACCAGAAGCCGCCGAGCGCGACGCCCAGCACCACGCGAGCCAGAAGCAGCATCGTGAGCGAGGAGGCGAAGGCGGCAAGCAGGTTGGAGACGATCAGAAGCACGGTGAGCAGCCACATGACCAGCCTGCGGTCCAGCCGCTTGGTGACGATGGCCATCGTGGGTGCTGCGATCGCGCCGACGACGGCCGTCGCCGTCACGGCCTGGCCGGCGGCGCCTTCGCTGACGCCGAGATCCTGCGCCAGCCGCGTCAGCAGGCTGGCGGGCAGAAACTCGGCGGTCACCAAGCCAAACACGCCGAGCGCCAGCGAGACCACCGCGCCCCATACAGGCTCGCTTCGCTCCTCGGCTTCGGTTCTATCGAGAACAGCGGCATCGATGACGCCTGTGGCGGGTTCGGTCATGGGAAATCTCCGATCTGTTTTGCGGCGCCATTTGGAAGACCGCCAGTTCGGGATCCACCCGTTACAGGCCTGGCGCGCGACGCTGCAGTGCAACATAGGGAGTGACCGGCTGGAGTTTCCATGCTAGAAACGCCGGAATGAATTACAATTCGTCCAAAACCACATTCCCGGCGTCCGGCGATCCGCTGACCGACATGCTGCGCGGATTGCGGCTCGACGGCGTCGACTATGGCCGCTGCGTGCTGGGCGAACCGTGGGCCGTTTCCTTCCCCGCGCAGAAGGCGGCGCGGTTCCATTTCATCGGCCAACAGGGCTGCTGGCTGTTCTCACCGGCCAAGGAATGGATCGAGCTCTCTGTCGGCGACGCGCTCTTGATCCCGCGTGGCGATGAGCATGTGCTGGCGAGCGCGCCGGGCGTTCCGCCCGTGCCGATCGGCCGCTATACGATCGAGCCGGTCTGCGAGAACATCTATGACGTCTCCAACGGCTGCGACGGCTGCAAGACCTTGCTGTTTTGCGGCAGCATGCATTTCAATCTCGACGGCTCGCATCCGCTGCTCGACATGATGCCCGACCTGATGCAGGCGCATAAGCTGATGGCGAACGCGCCGGGCATCCAGCATCTGCTCGATGCGATGGCTGGCGAGGTGACGATGGACCGGGTCGGCTCGGGCGGCATTCTCGCCCGCCTGGCTGACGTGCTCGCCGCCACAATCATCCGCTCCTGGGTAGAGAACGGCTGCGGCGACGCGACCGGATGGATCGCCGCGGTGCGCAATCCTGACGTCGGCAAGGTGCTCGCCGCTATTCATCTGCAGCCCGACCGGGATTGGACGGTCGGGGCCCTGGCCCGATTGATGGGCGCGTCTCGCTCCGCCTTCGCGCAGCGCTTCGCCACCGTGGTCGGCGAGACGCCGGCCAAATATGTGCTGCGCGTGCGCATGCATCAGGCGCGGCAATGGCTCGCCCGCGACGGCATGCGGGTGTCTGTCGTGGCGGCGAAACTGGGCTACGATTCGGAAGCTTCCTTCAGCCGCGCCTTCAAGCGGGTGATGGGTGTCGCGCCGAGCCATCTGCGCAATGGCGGCGGCGAGCAATCCTGACAGCCGGCGTTCAGGACGCTACCACGCTGGAGGAATTGCCAAGTCTTTTGGACGACGCGTCATTCTTCACCGACAGGGATTGCCTAAGCTGAGCCGAGGAGGAACCGCTCATGGCTAATCAACTCGCAGCGCTTGCGCTCGCCGCGCTCACCATCTCTCCGGGGCAGGCATTCGGCCTTGAAGACAGCTATCTGACGGCCGACAAGATCCCTTATGTCGTCGAAGCGCCGGACCAGCCGCAGCGCCTCGGCCCGCTATGGGGCTCGCGGACCGAGGGCGCGGCCGGCACGCTGCTCAAAGTTCCCGGGAACTGGCGCGCACCGGTCCACGCGCACACCGCCGACTATCGCGCCGTGGTCATCAAGGGGCTCTGGGCGCATTGGCAGATCCAGGGCGGCGAGGCGACCAGGGTCGAGTTGCCGCCGGGCTCCTACTGGACCCAGAAAGCCAACGAGATGCATGACGATGCCTGCCTGTCCGACACCGAATGCGTGATCCTGCTGATCAACGACACGCCCTACGAGACCTATCTGCCGAAGTAAGTGCAAGCCGACAGCAATCGGCCGGTCCGCCCGCTATCCGGCGTGCCGCAGGCTCACCCCGCTGCCCTTATCGAACAGCACCACCTTGTCCGCGTTCCAGGCAAAGCGGACCGGCTGCTCGATTTCGACGGCGGTTCTCGCCGGCACGGTGGCTCTCAGCATCGTGTCGCCGACCCTCAGCGTCACGATCTTCTCGACGCCGTGGTTCTCGACATCGTGGACCTTAGCCTCGACCGGCGCGCCGCCTTCCAGATAGACGTCCTCCGGACGGATGCCGAAGACGAGCGGGCGACCGTCGGTCGCGCCCCCCGTCTTTAGCCCCCAAGAAGCCCTGGCCCCCCCGCCAACCGGCAATTCGAAACTCATCGGCGCCATCACCGCGCGGTCGTCGACCAGCGTGCCGTCGATGAGGTTCATCGGCGGCGAGCCGACGAAGCTTGCGACATAGGTATCGCGGGGATTGTTGTAGATCTCCTGCGGCGTGCCGGTCTGCACGATGCGGCCATGGTTCAGCACGCCGACCTTGTCGCCCATCGACATCGCTTCGATCTGGTCGTGGGTGACGAACAGGAAGGTGGCACCGAGCTGCATCTGCAGGTTCTTCAACTCCGTGCGCAGCGCCTCGCGTAGCTTGGCGTCGAGCGCCGACAGCGGCTCGTCCATCAGGAACACGCGTGGTTTGCGCACGATCGCGCGGCCGATCGAGACGCGCTGCATCTCGCCACCGGAGAGCCGGTCGGTCTTGCGGTCGAGCAGATGCTCGATGCGCAGCGTGCGGGCGGCGCGCGCGACGCGGTCCTTGATCTCGGCATCCGGCAGCCGGCGAATCTTTGGCCTCAGCGGAAACTCGAGATTCTGCCGCACCGTGTAGCGCGGATAGAGCGAATATTGCTGCAGCACCAAGGCCACGTCGCGCTCGGCCGCGCTCCAGTCGGCGACGTCGACGCCGTCGATGAAGACCTGGCCCTCGGTCGGTTTCTCGAGGCCGGCGATCATCCGGAGCGTCGTCGTCTTGCCGGCGCCGGTTTCGCCCAAAAGCACGAAGAACTCGCCATCGGCGATATTGAGGTTGAGACCCGTCAGCGCGGTATGGCCGCCGAACTTCTTGGTGATGTTCTTCAGTTCGATATGGGCCATTACAGCCTTACTCCCAGCGACTTGCCGCTTGCCGTGTCGAAGAAATGCGCCTGTTCCGGGTCGATGCGGGCATGAACCTTCTCGCCCGGACCCGACACGTAGCCTGCCTTGGTGCGGGCGCGCAGCATCTTGGAGCCGACCTTGAGGTCGACAATGTCGAAGGAGCCGAGCGGCTCGATGATCTGCGCTTCGACCGGCACGTAGCCGGGAGCGGCATCATGCCGGACGAGCACGCCTTCCGGACGGATGCCGAGCGTCAAGCCACCATTGGAATGCCCGTTCAGCCTGGACAGGAGCTCGCGCGGGAACTCGAAACCCGCCGGCGCACCGCCGACGGTGACGGAGGCCGCGCCGGCCAGATCGGCGACGCTCGCCTCGGCGATGTTCATCACCGGGCTGCCGACGAATTGCGCCACGAACAGGTTTGCCGGATGCGAGTAGACCTCGTCCGGCGTGCCGACCTGCTGGATGAAGCCCTCATGCATGATGACGATGCGGTCGGCCAGACTCATCGCCTCGATCTGGTCGTGGGTGACATAGATCGTGGTCGATCCCTGCTTGATGTGCAGCCGCTTGATCTCGGCCCGCATTTCCTCGCGCAGCTTGGCGTCCAGGGCGCCGATCGGCTCATCCATCAGCATCGCCTTCGGCCGCCGCACCAGCGCGCGGCCGATCGCCACGCGTTGCATGTCGCCGCCCGAAAGCGCAGACGGTCGCTTGTCGAGCAGGTCGGTGATCCGCAACACCCTTGCGATCTCGCGCACCGAGGTGTCGACTTCACTGCTGCTCATCCGCGTGGCCCGCAACGGAAAGGCGATGTTCTCGAACACCGTCATATGCGGATAGAGCGAGAAGGACTGGAACACCATGGCGATGTCGCGGTCTGCAGCTTTCAGATGCTGCACCGCCTTGCCGTCGATCAGGATGTCGCCCTGATCGATCGTCTCGAGCCCGGCAATCGCGCGCAGCGTCGTCGTCTTGCCGCAGCCCGACTGTCCAAGCAGCACGATGAACTCGTTGTCGGCGATGGCGAGGTTCAGATTATGGATGACCTGGACCGCACCAAAGAATTTCTCGATGCCGCGAAGTTCGATCTGCGTCACTGCCCGGCCCCCTCATGCGTCACGGCGCCGGTTTCCTCTCTCTGCTCCGGTGCGATTTTCGACGTGATGTTGAAGCCGATCAGCCCGATCAGGATGATCGTCACCCCATAGGAATGCAGGCTGAGGCTCCATGGCTGGCAGAGCGCGACGATGCCGAGCACCATGAGGATCTGCGATGCCGGCAAAAGGTACTTCTCGTTGACGGCGCGAAAACTCATTTGCGGATCGCTCCGAAAGTCACGCCGCGAAGCAGGTGGTTGCGCAGCAGGAAGGTGAAGATCGCAACCGGCAGCAGGAACAGGAACGTGCCCGCCGCGATCGTGGTCCAGTCCGGCAGGCCGGAGCCGATCTGCGACGGGATGAAGGGCGGCGCCGTCTGGGCGCGCCGGTTGGTCATGATCAGCGCGAAAGCGTACTCGTTCCAGGCGGTGATGAAGCAGAACACGGCGGTGGCGGCGATGCCGGTTGCGGCCTCGGGCAGAACGATCTTGAAGAAGGCCTGCATGCGCGTATAGCCGTCGACAAGCGCTGCCTCCTCATACTCTTTCGGGATCTCATCCATGAAGCCCTTCATCAGCCAGACCGAGAAGGACAGGTTGAAGGCGACGTAGAGGATGATCAGGCCGATATGGGAGTCGTTGAGGCCAACTGCCCGGTACATCAGGAACATCGGGATGGCGACGACCACCGGCGGCAGCATGCGCGTCGACAGGATGAAGAACAGAAGGTCCGCCTCGCCGGCGATCTTGAAGCGCGAGAAGCCGTAGGCGGTGAAGGTTCCCATGCCGACGGCGAGAACGGTGCTGACCACCGCCACGATCAGGCTGTTCATGAACCGGTCGGGATATTGCGAAAGCTGCACGTCCTTGCCGACCTTCAGTACCCGCTCGCCGCCGTCGTAGATGCGCTTTTCCCACCAGGGCGCGGCTTCGTAGACTTGCGGGTCGACGGTCTTCTGCATCTGCACGCGCTTGGTGAAGAGCCGCACGAACGGCGTCACCTCGGGCTCGAACAGCACGGTTGGCGGCACGCTGACGGCGAGCTCCTTCGGCTTGAATGCCGTCGAGGCGATCCAATAGATCGGTGCGAGGAAGACCAGCGTGGCGATCAGCACCGCGGCGATGGCGACACGGTTGAGCGCGACCTCGGAAGAAGTGCGGACGGCGGCCATCTCAGCGCTCCTTCACCTTGTTGAGATACTTTACGTAGAGGTTGGTGATGGCCAGCACCATGATCAGCACGATGTAGGCGAGCGCGCAGGATTTGCCGGTGTCCCACTGCTGGAAGGCCTGCTTGTAGAGCCGGATCGCGATCAGCTCGGCGGTCGGCTGAGTCGTCATCGTGTAGGCGATGTCGAAGGTCTTGAAGGCTTCCATGGTGCGGAAGATCAGCGCGATCAAAAGGATCGGCGAGACCAGCGGCAACGTGATGCGGGTGAAGGTGTACCACCAGCTGGCGCGGTCGATCGCGGCGGCTTCGTAGAGGTGCTGCGGCACCGCCGACAGGCCGGCGAGCGACAGCAGCATGACGAAGGGCGACCACATCCAGATGTCGGTGATCGCGACGGCGTAGAGCGCGCTGTCGGGATTGGAGAGCCAGGCGAAGTCGCCGAGGCCGAAGACGTAGTTGATCGGTCCCCAGGACGGGCTGTAGAGCAGCTGCCAGAACAGGCCGACGACCGCCGCCGACATCATCATCGGCAGCAACAGCAAGGTCGTGATCAGGCCCTTCATCGGAAAGCTGCGGTTGAGCAGAAGCGCGAGGCCGAAGCCTACGATCATCTGCCCGGCCACCGACACGATCACATATTTCGCGGTGATGACGAAGTTCGACCAGATGTGATCGTCGCTGAGCAGCTCGCGGTAATTCTGCAGGCCGACGAATTGCCAGGGCTCGCTGCGGTTCGCGGCGAAGTTGGTGAAGGAATAGCCGAGCGAATAGATCAGCGGAAAAATGTTGAAGACGATGAGGAAAACCAGCGTCGGGATGATGAACATGTTGCGGATGGTCAGATCCGACCAGCCTCGCGCGGCGGCCCTGGATGCTGGATCAAGATTGGTAAGGGCTACCGAAGCCAACGGTCGTTCTCCCTGAAAACAGGAATGCCGGAGGGGAAACCCTCCTCCGGCATTCTGACTGTGACGCCTACTTGTAGCGGTTGTATTTGGTGAACGTCGCCTTCCAGTCGGCGGCGGTCTTGTCGAGCGCTTCCTGGGCGGTGCCCTTGCCGCCGACCACGAACGGATAGATGTTCTGGTTCAGCTGATCGAGCACTTCGGCATATTCAGGCGTTGCCCAGAAGTCCTTGACCATGAACATCGTGTCGTAGAAGGCCTTGTTATACGGCGTAGCGTTCTGGAAGGCCTCCGACTTCAGCACTGCCTGGCTGCAGGTATAGCCGCCGAGCTCGGCCCACTTCTTCTGGGTCTCGTCCTTGATGAACCACTCAAGGAATTTCATCGCCTCGTCCTTGTTCTTCGAGTACGAGACGACGGAGATGCCCTGGCCGCCGAGAGCGGCGAAGCGCTTGCCGTCCGGACCGGCCGGGTTGGCGAAGAAGCCGGTCACGTCGGCATAGGGGTTGGTGGCTTTGTTCACCAGCGGCGGGAAGAAGGCGAAGAAGTTCATGCTCATCGCGGCGAGCCCGCCAGTGATGGCTTGGTTGTCTTCCACGAAGAACGTCTTGCCCCAGCCGGGAGGCGTGAACTTGTAGAGTTCCTTGTACATTTCGAGGCCGGCGACGGCCTCCTTGGAATTGGTGATGCCGTCGACCTTGTAGGTCGCGTAGTCGCCGAGATCGCCGCCATAGCTGAAGATCGCGCTTTCGACGCCCATCGCCATCGCGTCATACGAGTTGTCGGTGTAGATCGCGACGCCGTAGCGCTTCTGGTCCGGACGATGGAAGAACTCGGCGATGTCGCGCAGCTGCGCATAGGTCTTCGGAACATCGAGGTCGTAGCCGTACTTCGCCTTGAAGGCTTCCTTCTCCTTCGGGTCCTCGAACCAGTCCTTGCGGTAAGACCAGCCGATCGCATCGCCTTCCAGCGGGATCGCCCAGTACTTGCCGGAACCGCCCGGGTACTCGGCATAATATTTGATGGTCGCGGGCGCCATCACATCGCCAAGCTTATGCTTGTTGAAGAAGTCGGTCAGATCCACATAGTGGCCCTGCGTCGAGCCGGCGCCCAGCCATTGCGAGTCGCCGACCACCATGTCGTAGGCGTCGCCATGCGCGTTGAACTCGGTGAAGGCCTTGGTCTGGAAATCAGGCCACGGCGTGGTCTGCACCGTGACTTTCACGCCCGTCTCGGCCGTGTAGTCGTTGACGAGTTCCTGCAGATAGTTCGCCGGATCCCATTCCGCCCAAAAGATGGTGAGTTCCTTGTCTTGCGCGCGGACGGATGTCCCGCAGGCAAGCGCCAGCCCGATACCAGCGATCACGCTGGTCACTATCTTGCGCATAGTTTTCCTCCCTTGTGCGCCTTCTACCTTGTCATGCGGGCCGGCATAGCGGTCGGCCCTGGCAGTTCCTCCCGTGACGGCATTTCCGGTTTCGGGCCTCCTCGCCCGACCAGAAAAATCGATCGCAACCTCCACCTTCGCTCCGCTTTACGCGTCCTGATCTGGTATTACCAATTCAAGAGGGACGTCAAGTTCTTTCTTGTGCAGTCCAAAACGGTTCCACAAGCCGCTCAAAGCGATATCCCTCTGTTTTCTATAATTTTTCGTACTCCTTGATATGCGGAAACCTTGTCTCCAGCGATGTATTGCAGTCATTGTTGTTGGTATCCTCTCCAATCTGGTCGAACCAGATTCAGGACATGTCTATTTCAGCTGGTGCCGAACCTCCAGTCGCCTTCGCTCCTGATTCCGCTACCGCCGCGCGCACCAGCGCGCCCGCCGTCCACTCGGCGACCGCCATCATGTCACGGCTGTCCAGCCCCCACATATCCTTCAGCACGATCAGCACCTCGACACCGAACATCATCGACAGCGCCTGGGCAAGACGCCTGAACTGGCGCGGCTTGAGCTGACCCTTGAGCGGAGCGATCGCGTCCTTCAGGAGGTCGATCCGATGGCCGCGCTTGAAAGCCGGTTCGGCGCCTAGCGTGCCAGCCTGCCGTCTCGCCCACTGGTCGAGCGAAAGCTTGAGCGCCGCCTTGAACGTCGCCTCGAAAGCCTCGATGCGCGGCATGGCGGAGGCGAAGAGTTCGGCGACCCGCTGTTCCGGATCTTTCGAATTCGATTTCCAGGTCAGGATCGGTCCGAGCCCCTCGTCGACGACCGCCTGCACCAGCGCGGCCTGGCTCGGAAAGTAGCGATAGGCGGTCGCGCGCGACACTTCCGCAGCCTCTGCAACCTCGCTGACCGAAGGCGTCACGCCGGACTGCATCAGCCGCGTCGCCGTTTCCAGCATCAGCCGCCTGGTACGGGCGCGAGCCCCCTTCCCGGCTCTTAGCTGCTCGGCGTCATCGGAAGCGGCTTGTTGACGTGAGACATCCATATCAATACGATACGCGCGTCTCAAAAAATTGCAATGGCCGGACCAAGCGCCGGGCCCGAAGCGGCAGGCCGCACCGCCGAGCAGGCCGGCTAACAGAGGAGACGACGGGGAAAGGCGAATGAAGCGTATCTATGTGGTCGGCACCGCCGACACAAAGGGTGAGGAGCTTGCCTTCCTGGCCGACGCCGTCGCCGCCGGCGGCGGCTCGGTCGTCCGCGTCGACATCGGCACACGCGGCGCGACCGTCCCGGTGGATGTCGCGGCAAGCGAGGTCGCCGCGCATCATCCCGATGGAGCCGGCGCCGTGCTCGGCACTGACGACCGCGGACTCGCCGTTGCCGGCATGGGTGTCGCCTTTATCCGCTTCATCCAATCGCGCGACGACGTCGCCGGCGTGATCGGCATTGGCGGCGGCGGCGGCACATCGATTGTCACCGCCGGCATGCGCGCCCTACCGCTCGGTCTACCGAAGATCGTGGTCTCGACGCTGGCCTCCGGCGATACCGCGCCTTACGTCGATGTCTCCGACATCGTCATGATGCCGTCGGTAACCGACATGGCCGGCCTCAATCGTCTGTCGCGCGTCGTCCTGCACAACGCCGCCCAGGCGATCGCCGGCATGGCGGCGAGGCCGGCCCCGTCAACTGCCGGCAAGCCGGCGCTCGGCTTGACCATGTTTGGCGTCACCACGCCCTGTGTCACGGCAATCGTCGAGCGCTTGCGCGCCGACTATGACTGCATGGTCTTCCATGCGACCGGCACAGGTGGCCGCTCGATGGAGAAGCTTGCCGATAGCGGCCTGCTCGCCGGCGTCCTTGATATCACCACAACCGAGGTCTGCGATCTGCTGTTCGACGGCGTGCTGCCGGCGACGGAGGATCGCTTCGGCGCCATTGCTCGCACGAAACTGCCCTATGTCGGCTCGGTCGGCGCGCTCGACATGGTGAACTTCTGGGCGCCGCCGACTATCCCCGACAAATATCGCGGGCGGCTGTTCTATGAGCATAATCCGAATGTCACGCTGATGCGCACTACCGCCGAGGAGAGCCGCCGGATCGGCGAATGGATCGGCGGCCGCCTCGCCCGTTGCGACGGCCCGGTGCGCTTCCTGATCCCGGAAAAAGGCGTGTCGGCGCTCGATGTCGAAGGCGGCGCCTTCTTCAATCCGCAAGCCGATGCGGCGCTGTTCGAGGCCATCGAGCACACCATCAAGCCGACCGGGAACCGTATCGTGACGCGCCTGCCGCTGCACATCAACGATCCTGCATTCGCCAAGGCCGCGGCCGAGGCTTTCCTCGACATCGCCAAGAAGTGAGATCCGACAAACATGGCCGCCATCCCGCGCAAAACCATACTGGAAAGGTTCCGCAAGATGATCGCCGATGGCGTTCCGATCGTCGGCGGCGGGGCCGGTACCGGCCTGTCGGCCAAGGCCGAGGAAGCCGGCGGCATCGATCTCATCATCATCTACAATTCCGGCCGTTACCGCATGGCCGGGCGCGGCTCGGCCGCCGGCCTGCTCGCCTATGGCAATGCCAACGAGATCGTCAAGGAAATGGCCTATGAGGTGCTGCCGGTGGTAAAGAAGACGCCGGTGCTGGCCGGCGTCAACGGAACCGACCCCTTCGTCATCATGCCGCTGTTTCTCGCCGAACTGAAGACGATGGGCTTTTCCGGCGTGCAGAATTTTCCGACCGTCGGCCTCTTCGACGGCACCATGCGGCAGAGTTTCGAGGAGACCGGCATGGGTTTTGGCCTCGAGGTCGACATGATCGCCGAGGCGCACAAGCTCGACCTGCTCACCACGCCTTACGTCTTCAACCCCGACGAGGCGCGCGCCATGACCAAGACGGGCGCCGACGTGGTCGTAGCCCATATGGGCGTGACCACAGGCGGCTCGATCGGCGCGACCTCGGCGAAGTCGCTGGATGCCTGCGTCGAGGAGATCGACGCCATTGCCGATGCCGCGCGCTCGGTGCGCAAGGACGTCATCCTGCTTTGCCATGGCGGGCCGATCTCCATGCCCCATGACGCGCGCTACATACTCGAGCGCTGCGAAGGACTGCACGGCTTCTACGGCGCAAGCTCGATGGAACGGCTGCCGGCCGAGGCGGCGATCGCCAGGCAGACGGCGGATTTCAAGGCAGCGGCAATCGGCAAAGCGAAAATGCCAGCAACTAGCAAGGGATGAGGCAATGGCCGACAAGAGCAAGGTGTTCGTTTATCCGAAGGAGGTCAGCGCCTTCGGCTTCGACTGGGGCAAGCTGGCCCTCACGGTCGCGCCGGAAGTGAACGGCGCGGAGCGCTTCTCCGGCGGCGTCGTCGACCTGCCGCCCGGCAAGGGGCACACCCGCCACAACCACCCAGGCGCGGAGGAGATCATCTTCGTGATTTCCGGCCATGGCGAACAGATGGTCGAGGACGAGAAGGGCAATCCGGTGGTCGCCAAGGTCGGTCCCGGCTGCACCGTCTATGTGCCGGAAAGCCGCTTCCACTCGACGCTCAACACGGGCGATCAGCCGATGCAGCTTTTCGTCGTCTATTCGCCGGCCGGCCCCGAGCTAGCGCTGCGTGACCTGCCGGATTTCAAGCTGCTGCCGCGAGACGCAAGCAATTGATGGCAAATCGCTTGCGGGCGTTATTCGCCCACCGGTTTGCTTCGCAATCACCTCTCCAGGTATGTATGGGGGCTACAGCAAACAGGTGTGCGGAGATATCGCGCACAGTCTCGTGCGAGTTGCCGCGAATAGCACCTCCAGGCTAAGCCCAGAATGCATCCCAGGCGTAGAGGTCGTAGAAGTGTTCCCGGCCATCGACTACCTTGCCGGCCCTGATGTCGAAGACGATGCAACAGAGCACATCAAGCTGTTTGCCGTTGCGTTCCCCGGTATTGCGATGGACGCCGACTACACGACCGTCCTCACTTTCCATGACATGCAGAAGATTCGCCCTGAAGGTGCCAAGGGTTTGCCCGCCATAACGGCCGAACTGGGCAAAAGTCGCCTCACGGCCTTTGTAATCCCCGGCGATCGGATTCCTTCCCGGGCTGTGCCACGTGCATTTCTCGTCGATGATTTGCGCAAGCGTGTCCATGTCTCCGGAGTTGAAGGCGGCGTAACCCCGCCGAATGAGCTCGGAGTTCTGATTTCTTGATGTTACGTCTGCCATAACTTCCTCCTGCTACCGGCCCGACGTAATCGGTCTGGTAGGAGGCGCCGGGCCACAACTCAAGTCAGCAAGATACACCCAGGACGGCGGGCGCGCACGACGAAGCTTGTTTCCCATCAATCCGCAGAAGCCGCCCCGAGGTTTGAACTCGGTCATTCGGAGTGATTGGTTTCCCGAGCGCGCTCTAGGCGACCCCGCCCCTGTTCCACCCACGCCCGCGATCGCCGAACATCGCATAGCCTGTGTCGGTCACCGCCACGGTATCCTCGAGCTTGATGAAGCCGCGCGTCGGGTGGAGCATGGTGGTCTCGACCGAAAGCACCATGTTCTTTTCCAGCGGCTTGGCCGCATAGGTGCCTTCATAGGTGACCGGATGGTTGGTCATCAAAAACGGCGCTTCATGCGTGATCAGCCCCATGCCGTGGGCGAAGAAATCCGTATAGGCCGCGACCTTGGAAGCCTTCAGCACGCTCTCGGCATGCGCGATCATGTCGCCGCCGAGCGTGCCGGCTTTGACCTTGGAGAACGCGGCCTGCTGCACCGACTCGACTTCGGACAGCAGATCCTCGAGCTCGGCATCCGGTTCGCCAAGAATACCCATGCGGCAGAGGTCGCCGATATAGCCGTGATAGTTGCCGCCGGAATCGATCGACAGCACCTCGCCCTGCTTCCACGTCTGGCTCGAGGCGGCACGGTTGTGGCTGGCACCCAGTGTCAGCAGACAATATTCGAAATGCGCGCCGCGATTGGTCTCCTCGCGCCGTAACTGCTCGATGATGTCGGTCTTGGTCGTGCCCTCGCGCGCCCAGGCGATCGTCGCCAGCATCGAATCGGTGATTAGTTCCGAGGCGATGCGCAGCTTCTCCAGTTCGGCCTCGGTCTTGACGGCGCGCATGCGCTCCAGCATGCCGGTGGCATCGATCAGCTTTGCATCCGGCAAGGCCTTGCAGATCAGCGAGTAAGCGTCCGAGGGCAGGAAAGCAGGCTCGATGCCGATGCGGGCAGCACCCTTGCCGATCTTCTGCAGATGCTCGACGGCAAGGTTGGCGGCGTCGAGCGTGCCCCAGCAGGCCGCATGCAATGTCGGTGTCCAGAACGGATGGTTCTCGTGCTCGCCGCCTTCCATCTTGTTGCCGATATAGGCCGCATGCTCCGGCCCGCCTTTTTCATAGAGGACGATCGGCAGGTAGCGGCTATGGCCGATGGCGTCCATCGCCGCGAAAAAGATGAACTTGTAGCCGCCGAGCAGATATTGCGTGTTGTGCTTGGAGGTGGCGAAAAGCACATCGATGCCGGCCTCCTCCATCAGCCGGTCCACCCGAGCCTGGTCGAACGGGATGCCGCTGGCCTCGGTTTTGCCCGGAGCGATGTTCATCTTTCCCTCCCTGATTTCCTCGGCCGCTCAAGCAGTCAAACATGATGAAACTGCCGTTTGCGGCCAAATCTGCACCATCTTGACCGTTTTGGTCCAGCCAGAATTGACAGTATCCGGCTGATCCCGCCCTCTCCTACTTGGCTTGAGGCCGCGTACGGCTTAGTCTGGTCCTACCAGATAGCCGCGACCGCAGCCCGAATATAACTGGTCCAGCGGACGAAAATTTCAGAGCCAAGCCAGCATGCGCCAAATCCGTCTCTGGCGAAACCTTTGCCAAGGGCCATAATCCCGCTGATTTTGAGGTTGCCCGCGCCGGTCGCGGGTGAAGAGGGGAGCTTGAGGATGTCCGGATTGCCGATTTCACGCCGCGGCCTGCTGGCCGGCTCGGCACTGCTTCTGGCCTCGACCGCCTTGCCGGCCATCGGCCGGGCGCAGACGCCGAAGAAGGGTGGCAGGTTGATCGTGGCCGCCGACTCCGAGCCGCGCAACCTCAATCCGGCTATTGTCGCTTCCAACGGCGTCTTCTTCATCTCCAGCAAGGTGGTCGAGGCGCTGGCCGAGGCCTCCTTCGACGGCAAGGACGGGCTTCAGCCGCGCCTTGCGCTTTCCTGGGAAGGCGCAGCCGACGGCCGGTCGGTGACCTTCAAGTTGCGCGACGGCGTCAAATGGCATGACGGCAAGCCCTTCACCTCCGCCGACGTCGCCTTCTCCGCGCTGCAGGTCTGGAAGCCTCTGCAGAATCTCGGCCGCACGGTGTTCAAGGACCTTGAAGCCGTCGACACGCCCGACAAGCTGACGGCCGTGTTCAAATTCGCCAAGCCGACGCCGTTCCAGCTGATCCGCAACGCGCTGCCGGCATTGAGCAGCGTCGTGCCGAAGCACGTCTATGAGGTGGGCAAGATCGAGGACAACCCGGCCAACAACGCTCCGGTCGGCACCGGCCCGTTCAAATTCGCCGAATACAAGGCCGGCCAGTACTATCGGCTTGCGCGGAACGATGCCTATTGGGACAAGGACGAGCCCTATCTCGACGAGATCGTCTACCAGGTGCTGCCCGACCGAACCTCTGCGGCTGCGGCGCTCGAGGCGGAAGAAATCCAGCTCGCCGCCTTCTCCGCCGTGCCGCTCGCCGACCTCGACCGCATCTCAAAGGTGCCGGGCCTGAAGGTCATCACCAAGGGCTATGAGGGGCTGACCTACCAGCTCGTCGTCGAGATCAACCATCGCCGCAAGGAACTGGCGGACCTGAAAGTGCGGCAGGCGATCGCGCATGCCATCGACAAGGATTTCGTCGTCAAGACAATTTTCCTCGGCTACGCCGCGACCGCAACCGGTCCGGTGCCGAAGAACGATCCGCAATTCTACACTGCTGACGTCCCGATCTACCCCTTCGACGTCGCCAAGGCCAACGAGCTGCTCGACGAGGCCGGCTACAAACGGGCCGACGACGGCAAGCGCTTTGCACTGAAGCTGCTGCCGGCGCCGTATTTCAATGAGACCAAGCAGTTCGGCGATTACCTGCGCCAGGCGCTGGCCCTAATCGGCATCGACGCCCAAATCGTCAACAACGACTCGGCCGCCCATATGAAAGCGGTCTATACCGACCACGCCTTCGACCTCGCCGTCGGCCCGCCGGTGTTCCGCGGCGACCCGGCGATCTCGACCACCATCCTGGTGCAGAGCGGCATCCCCGACGGCGTGCCCTTCTCCAACCAGGGCGGCTACAAGAACGCCGACCTGGATGCGCTGATCGCCAAAGCGTCAGAGACGCTCGACACATCCGCCCGCACCGAGCTCTACAAGGAATTCCAGAAAATGGTGGCGGCCGACCTGCCGCTGATCAACGTCGCCGAGTGGAGCTTCATTTCCGTCGCCCGCGACACTGTCGGCAACATCGCCAACAACCCGCGCTGGGCGGTATCGAACTGGGCGGACACCTTTTTGGCGGGTTGATCCGCACTTGCGGATTGCCTGCCTGGGTGCTGAGCTTTGAGAATGAGAGTTCCGTCGCGCCCCCCCTCTGTCCTGCCGGACGCGGCATCCAAGGGTTGGCCCTGATATGGCGTCGCCATGACCCGAGCCCTCACCCTCCTGCGCCGCCGCCTCGTCGGCAGCGTCTTCGTGCTGCTGATCGTCGTCATCGGCAGCTTCCTGCTGCTCGAAGCTGCCCCCGGCGACGCGGTCGACGCCTATATCGTCTCGACCGGCGGCGATGCCGGCATGATCGAATTGCTGCGCCACCGCTGGGGCCTCGACCAGTCGGAACTGACCCGGCTCGCCAACTATCTCTGGGCGCTCTTGCACCTCGACCTTGGCCAGTCCGTCACGTTCTCGCGGCCGATCCGCGACGTCATCCTCGAACGCCTGCCGACCACGCTCATCCTGATGGGCAGCGCAACCGCGCTCTCCTTCGGCCTCGGCTCGGCGCTCGGCATCTATGCCGGCGCGCGTCCCGGAAGCTTTCGCGACCGCTTCCTGTCGATCGGCTCGCTGGCGCTCTACGCCGTGCCGGGGTTCTGGCTCGGCCTTGTGCTGATCGTCGTCTTTGCCGTCGACCTGCGCTGGCTGCCGATCGGCGGCATCGAGACCATCGCATCGGCCAAGACCGGGGTGGCGCGGGCCGGCGACATCGCCACCCATCTTGTGCTGCCGGTCTCGGCGCTCGGCTTCATCTATCTCGCGCTCTATCTGCGCATGATGCGCGCCGGCATGGCGGAAGCCTGGCGGCAGGATTTCGTGCTTGCCGCCCGTGCCAGGGGCTTGCCGCGCCGGCGCATCGTGCTTGGGCATGTCGCCCGCAACGCGCTGCTGCCGCTGGTCACCATGCTCGGCTTGCAATCGGCGCAGATGCTGGGCGGCAGCGTTGTCATCGAAAGCGTCTTTGCCGTCCCCGGCCTCGGCCGGCTGGCGCAGGAAGCCGTCGCCGGACGCGACACGCCGCTGCTGCTCGGCATCATTTTGGTGAGCGCCGTGCTCGTTATCGTCATCAACCTCCTGGTCGATCTCGCCTACGCCTTCCTCGATCCGCGCGTCGGTGCCGGCGAGGCGGTCGCATGAAGAGGCTGCATCGCTTTTTCCAGACGCCGGAAGCGATCGCCGGCGCACTCATCCTCGCCTTGCTCGTCGCGATCGCGCTGGCAGCGCCGCTCTTTCCGGGCGACCCGCAAGCGATCGCCGGCCCGGCCTTGCTGCCGCCGTTGCAAAATTGGTCGCTGCCGCTCGGCACCGACCGGCTCGGCCGCGACGTGCTGGCCGAACTTTTCCACGGCGCGCGCACCTCGCTGGCGGTTGGACTAGCGGCGGCCGCAGCTGCGCTTCTGGTCGGCGCGGTGGTGGGCACGCTGGCCGGTTTCGCCGGCGGCTTGATCGACGAGGTGCTGATGCGCATCACCGACGCCTTCCAGACCGTGCCTAGTTTTTTGCTGGCGCTGGCCTTCGTCAGCATCGTCGGCCCCTCGCTTGGAGTGGTGATCGCGGCCATCGCGCTCGGCGCCTGGACCGGGCCGGCGCGGGTGGCGCGCGCGGAAGTGCTGTCGATCCGCGAGCGCGACTATGTCGCCGGCGCTCGCGTCATCGGCATGCATCCGCTCGAGATTGCCTTTCGCGAGGTGCTCCCCAATGCGCTGCCGCCGGTGCTGGCGCTTTCCTCGGTGATCGTCGCGGCCGCCATCCTCACCGAAGCAGCGCTTTCCTTCCTCGGCCTCGGTGATCCCAACCGCGTCACCTGGGGCGGCATGATCGCCGAAGGCCGCACTGTCTTGCGCACCGCGCCTTTTCTGTCGATCGTTCCCGGTATCGCACTGGTGCTGACCGTTCTCGGCGTTTACCTCGCCGGCGAGGGCGTGGTGGAAAGCACTGCGGTACGCAGGAGCCTGTCGTGACTGCGCTGCTTTCGATCCGCGATCTGACCGTGCGGTATCGGCGAGACGGCGTCGAGGTAACGGCGCTGAAGGGCATCAGCCTTGATGTGGAAGCCGGGGAACGCCTTGCGATCATCGGTGAGAGCGGCTCGGGCAAGAGCACGCTGGCGCTGGCGGTTGCGGGATTGTTGGCGGAAGCGGCCGAGGCTGGAGGTTCGATCGAGTGGCAGAAACCTCGATCGTCTCATTCCGTGACAGCTTCGCATTTTCAGCCCATTGGTGGCCGCGACATCGGCTTCGTCTTCCAGGACCCCTCCTTCAGCCTCGACCCGGTGATGCCGGTCGGCAAGCAAATTGCCGAGGTCGCACGCACGCATCTCAACCTCACCTGGCGCGAGGCTTATGCCAAAGCCAAAACCCTGCTCGAGCGCGTCCGCCTGCCCGACTCCGAAGCCGTCTTGCGCGCCTATCCGCACCAGCTGTCCGGCGGCCAGAAGCAGCGCGTTGCAATCGCAGCGGCCATCGCCGCCGCCCCGAAACTGCTGATTGCCGACGAGGCGACCAGCGCGCTCGACACCATCGTCCAGGCCGAGATCGTTTCCCTGATCCGCGGGTTGGTCAACGAGGACGGCCTGACGCTCGCCTTCATCAGCCACGACATCGCGCTCGCCGCCACGCTCGCCGAACGCATCGCGGTGCTGCGTCATGGCGAGTTGGTCGAATTGGGCGACACGGACCAGATCCTTGACGCGCCGCGCCATGCCTATACGCGCACGCTGCTCGATGCCCATCTCGGTCTCGACGCCAGGCCGCTTCTTGACCGGCAAGGCGCCCCGGCATGACCGTGCTCGCCGTCTCCAATCTCTCCAAGCGCTATCGCCGCGGCGGCAAACCTTTTGCGGCGGTCGACGATGTCTCGTTTGAGATCGGCCCGGCCGAAACGCTGGCCGTCGCCGGCCCGTCCGGCAGCGGCAAGTCGACGATTGCGCGGCTGGTACTGCGCCTGCTAGAGCCCGACGCTGGGCGCATCCAATTTGAGGGCGCGGACTTGCTTATCTTGTCGGGCGCCGCGTTGCGCGCCCGCCGTGCCCGCCTCCAGATGGTCTTTCAGGATCCGCTCGCCGCCTTTAACCCGCACTCCACGGTGGCGCGTGCGCTGGACGACCCGTTGCGCATCCACGGCATCGCCTCGCGCTCGGAGCGCCCGCGCCGCACCGCAGCTCTCTTGGAGCGTGTCGGCCTCGATGCCGGCCTTGCCGCGCGCGCGATCCACGAGATTTCCGGCGGCCAGCGCCAGCGGGTAGCGATCGCCCGCGCCATCGCCACCCGACCGTCGCTGATCGTCCTCGACGAGGCGGTCTCGGCGCTCGACGTTTCGGTGCGCGGACAGATCCTGGACTTGCTGCTCGACCTGCAAAGACAGGAACAGATCGCCTATCTCTTCATTTCGCATGATCTCGGCGTAATCCGCGCCCTCGCGCATCGCATCGTTCTCCTCGATGCCGGCCGGGTCGCCGAGAGCGGCGACGCCCGCACCGTCATCGCCAGCCCGCAATCGGCGGTCGGCAAGGCGCTGGTGGCGGCAACCCCGAGGCTGAATAGGATGAAAACACCATGACCGACTCCCACGCAGCCATTGCCGAAAAACTGTCGCGCGAGCTCGACTCCGCCTTTCGCAACCGGGGCGATCTCTATCGCCTCTTCCTCGATGAGCTGACCGCCGAGCTTGGCGCCGAGAAGGCCGAAGCATTAATGATCCGCACCATCGAAAAGCGCGGCCGGGAAGTCGCAGCGGCCGCTTTCGCCGGTTTCGGCCCCAATGATGCGCTGGCGATCGGCGAGGCGTTCCTTTCCGTCAGCCCGGATGGCGGGCGCATGTATCCGACCGACGTCGAGCGCAGGCCGAACCGCATCGCTTTCAAGGTGAAGCGCTGCCCGCTGAAGGATGCGTGGGTCGAGGCCGGCGTCGGCGAGGAAAAGCTTGCCACGCTCTGCCGCATCGCCGGCGCCTTCGACCGCGGACTGTTCGAAGCAACCGGCGTGCGCTTCGCCAACGTGACCTGGACGCCGGGCCACGGCTCCGGCTGCTGCCACATCGCGCTGACCAACCGCGACACCTAGCGAGCCGACGATTTGACTTTCGGCCGAAGACGTGCAGTTCCGCGCCGGATTCGTCGCTGGCACCGACGGGAAAGTCGGCGCTCAACGCCTGAGTCGATCGCGCATCGCATACCACAGCATGCCGAGCACATAGAGCGGCCCGCGCAGCGCCGTGCCGCCGGGGAACGGCAGCGGCGTCAGCGTCGAGAACAGGTCGAGCCGCGAGGCGTCGCCGGTGATCGCTTCCGCGAGCAGCTTGCCCGACAGCGTCGACAGGATGACGCCCTTGCCGGAATAGCCATGCGCGAAATAGACCTCGCCATAATGCCCGACATGCGGCAGGCGCGACGTCGTCACAGACACGAGCCCGCCCCAGGCATGGTCGATCCGGCACCCCCTAAGCTGTGGGAAGGTCTTTTCCATATGCGGCCGCACGAAGCCGCCAATGTCGGCGGGCGGCGAGGGCGTATAGCGCTCGCCGCCGCCGAACAGCAGGCGGCCATCCGCGGACATGCGGTAGTAATTGACCACGAAAAGCGTGTCCGAAACCGCGGCGTTGGACGGGATGACGTTGCGCGCGCCCAACGGCTCGGTGGCGACGATGTAGTTGCCGATCGGCATGATGCGGCTGTTGACGCGCGGCTCGAGCCCGTTGAGCAGCGCATCGCCGGCCAGCACCACATGCCTGGCACGGACCGAGCCCTTGTCGGTGAACACCCGGATAAAGGGTTCACGCTCCAGCCGGACGGCGACCGAGTTCTCGTGGATGGTGACGCCAGCGGCAGAAGCGGCCCCAGCGAGCCCCAGCGTGTAGTTCAGCGGATGCATGTGTCCGCCGAGCGTCTCGAAGGATGCACCGAGATAAGGCGTATCGACCATGCGCCGCGCCGCCGCCGCCGACAGGATCTCGACATGCGGGAAGTCCATCACCTTGGCGAGGCACTCGGCCTCTTCCTCGAATTCGCGCATGTCGGAGCCGTTGACCGCGCCGACCAGATGGCCGGTCAGCCGCAAGTCGCATTCGATGCCGTGGCGCTCGATAATGTCGAGCACCAAGCCTCGCGCCTCGAAGGCGAGGTCGAACAGCGCCTTCGCCCGCTCCGGCCCGAACGCTCTGACCAGCTCCTTGGCGCCCTTGCGCAGACCGGGGATTATCTGGCCGCCATTGCGCCCAGAGGCACCCCAGCCGATCTTGCCGCCTTCGAGCAGCACCACTTTAAGGCCGCGTTCGGCCGCATGGAGCGCCGCCGAAAGCCCGGTGCAGCCGCCACCGACGACCACCAGGTCGGCTTCTGCATCGCCGGTAAGCGCCGGATGGTCCGGCGCCGGATTGGCAGTCGCCACATAATAGGATTTGCCGATATGAAGACCGGAATTGAAACCTGTCGAAGCCATGGTCACACCTTGAGCAGCAGATGGTCGCGTTCCCACGACGTCACCACGGTCTGGAACAGGTCGAGCTCTACGCTTTTCACGCGCAGATAGGTTTGGAAGAAATCCTCCCCGAGCAGCACCCGCACCGGCTCGCAGGCGGCGAAACGGTCGAGCGCTTCCTCCATGGTCTTGGGCAGCGTGCTCTGGCTGCGATAGGCGTTGCCGAAGGCCTCCGGCGAGCGGGCCAGCTTCTCCTCGACGCCGAGATATCCGGCGATGAGCGAGCCGGCCATGGCGAGGTAGGGATTGGCGTCGGCCCCGGGCAGCCGGTTCTCCACCCGCCGCGCGGCGCGCCCGCCCATTGGCACCCGCAAGCCGCAGGAGCGGTTATCATGCGACCACTCGATATTGGCCGGCGCGCTGTGGCCCGGCCGGATGCGGCGATACGAGTTCACGTTCGGTGCAAACAGCGGCATGATTTCAGGCACGTATTTCTGCAGGCCCCCGATGAAGTGCGCGAACATTTCTGTGTCCTCGCCGTCTTTGCCGGCAAACAGGGGCTCGCCGCCTTCGTCGATGATGGACATGTGAAGATGCATCGAGCTGCCGGCCTGCGCCGCGATCGGCTTCGCCATGAAGGTGGCGTGCATACCGCTCGCTTGCGCCGCCTGCCTGGCCATACGCTTGAACAACAGCACCTTGTCGGCCAGCGCCAGCGGGTCGCCATGGAGGAAGTTGATCTCGAGCTGCGCCGTGCCGGATTCATGGATCAGCGTGTCGAGCGGCAGGCCGGCCGCCGCGGCGTGCTCATAGAGGCGACGCGTCACCGCTTCGAACTCCTCCAGCGCCTGCATGTCATAGGGATGCTGCACGCTTTCCGGCCGTCCATTGCGCCCGACCGGCGCGGTCAGCGGCCGATCCGGATCGGGATTTGGCGCCGTGAGGTAGAATTCGAGCTCCGGCGCCGTCACGGCGTGCCAGCCACGCCGGCGGTAAAGATCGAGCACGGCCCTCAGCACATGGCGCGGCGAAGCCATCGACGGCCGTCCGTCCATGTGAAACGTATCGGCAAAGACATAGGCCTTGCCGACCCTGCCGCCGGGCGCAAGGCTGAGCGTCGACAGGTCGGGCACCATGCGCATGTCGGGGTCCTGATACGCGAACCCTTCATCGATGGAGCCGGAATAGCGGCCGTCGATCGCGACCAGGAAAGCGCTGCTGGGCAGGTAGAGCGCACGGTCCTCGAGCGACTTCAGGAACTTGGCCGCCGGCAAGGCCTTGCCGCGCAGCACACCGTTGACATCGGGCACCAGGCACTCGACCTCGCCTATTCCATGCGTGGTCAGCCAGCTTTGCGGATCGGCGCTGGGAAATGAGCAATTCAGTTTGTCAGGCATCGGTCATGTCCGTACGAAGGAGAAATCGCTTTGGCGGGCACGTCCGTTTCGGTTTGAGCGCTGAGTAAGCTACGTGATCTGAACGACGGACGCCCGCCTGATGGCCGGCCAACAGGCCGGATCGAGCACTCCGCATACCCCCTCGGTCCAGCCGTCCCGAACGACATGCGAACCGACCTTGCTCTCCTCCGCGCGTTGCAGATTCTCGTGCCGGCAACAGCGCATGACTAGTGATGCCCCGCTGAAAGACGATTTCTTGCGGCCGAAATTGAAAACAGCCGAGAGCCGGAGCGGCTTTTTTCCATTTGCACGGCAAACCTCTTCAAGGAACCTGGCCTATGGTTTGACCGATCGTTGCTTCCGGCGCAAGCCCACCCGCTGGGACCACTCCGCGCGTTGCACGGCCAAAGGAACTCGCTGCCGGTTTTGATGTTCCCACTGAGCACGCCACCGGCGCACAGCGCGGCCGACGGAATTCAGCACGATCAGGAGCGATGGGATGGAAAGCACGATCGAAACGGGGGCATGTTTTTGCGGGGCGATCGCGGCCGAGATGCAGGGCGATCCGTTCTGGATCTGCTTCGACCATGATGACGACTGCCGCCGGGCGATCGGAAGCCCGCTGACCATCTGGATCGGTTACCGGCCGGACCAGTTTCGCTTGACCCGCGGCCAGCCCAGGGAATTCTCGAAAACCCGGGGCATCGTCCGCAGCTTCTGCGAGAAATGCGGCACCTCGATCGCCTATCGCGACGAGGGACTGAACGACGAGCTTTATGTCACCATCGGCTTCTTCGACCATCCGGAGCGGTTTCGGCCACAAGCCCACGCCTATTGGCGGCTGCGTCTGCCCTGGCTGGAATTTTCCGACGATCTGCCGCGTATCGAAACCTACTCGCGACGCCGCGATCCGGCATTTGGAAATCCCGTCGACCGGTAGATCGCTCGCCAAGCGCGCCTCAGCCGATGCTTTCGCCGCCGTCGACGACCAGCGCCTGGCCGGTCATGAAGGACGAGCGGTCGGAGACCAGGAACAGGATTGCCTCGGCGATCTCCTCCGCGCTCGCCCAGCGCCCCATCGGAATCTTGGTACGTACATAGTTTTCAATTGCGTTGCGGCCACCCATCTGGGTGATGAACGGCTCGTTGAACGGCGTGTCGACCCAGCCCGGACAGAGCGCGTTGATGCGCACATTGTGCTTGGCGTAGTCGAGCGACATCTGCCTGGTCATCGCCACCACCGCATGCTTGGACGTGGCATAGGCGATCATCTCGCGATCGTAGAAGACGCCGGAATTGGACGCAGTGTTGAGGATGACGCCGCCGCCCTGCGCGATCATCGCCGGCATGACGGTCTTCGCCGCGAGGAACTGCGCCCGCACATTGATCCGCCACGACGCGTCCATGCCGTCGGTGCTGACTTCCGTCAGCGTGCCGCCGACCTGAATGCCGGCATGGCTGTGCAGGATATCGATCCGGCCGTGCTTGCCGAGCGTTCCCGCTATGAGGTCCTCGACCGCAGTGTCGTTGCCGACATCGGTCGCAACCGCTTCGGCGCGGCCGCCGGCTGCGCGGATAGCGGCCGCCGTGGCCTCGCCTGCCGCCGGATCCCGGTCGGCGATCACCACGACAGCCCCTTCCCGCGCCATGATCATGGCGCCGGCGCGCCCGATGCCCGACCCGGCGCCCGTCACCACGGCGATGCGATCTTTCAAAATCATGGATCTGTCTTTCAAGGCGATGGTTTTCGTCGGCCGAGCTGCCATTGCGCGAGCAGAACGAGCAGCACCGAGGCGGCGAGCACGATCGTCGCGATGGCGTTGATCTCCGGCGTCACCCCGCGTCGGATCGAGGCAAAGACATAGATCGGCAAGGTCGTCTGCGCGCCGGCGACGAAGAAGGCGATGATGAAGTCGTCGAAGGAGAAGGTGAAGGCGAGCAGGAAGCCGGCAATCACAGCCGGCATGATCTGCGGCAGCACGACCGAGCGGAACGTCGTCAGCGGTGTTGCATAGAGATCGCTCGAGGCCTCGACCAGGTTGCGGTCGAGGCTGCTGAGCCGCGTGCCGACGATCATCGTAACCAGCGCCATCGAGAACAGGCCGTGCGCGGCGATGATCGAGCCGTAGCCGAGCGCCAGGCGCGGCGGCTGGTCGGTCGGCCAAACCGAAGCGAGGAACGGGTTAACGACGGCGAAGAGCTGCACCAGGGCCACCAGCGTCGAGATGCCGATGACGACGCCCGGCACAACGATCGCGGCACCCAGCAACGCGTCGAACACGCCCCTTGTCCGCGCGCCGACACGCTGCAGCCCGAGCGCCGCGGCCGTGCCGCAGAAGGCCGCGAGCAGCGCGCTGGTGGTGGCGATGAACAGGCTGTTCTTCAGCGCCTCGACAAGGAACGGGTTTGACAGCGCCTTGCCGTACCATTGCTCGGAGAAGCCGGTGAACTCGCTGGCGTGGTGGCCCGCATTGAACGAGAACAGCACGACCAGCGCGATCGGCAGATAGAGGAAAGCAAAGACGGCAACGACGAAGGCGCGCATCAGATCAGGTCCACGCGGCGGGCGCCCGAAAGCCGAGTCGAGAGGCGGTTGGCGATGATCAGCACCACGACCGAGACCAGCACCAGCGTGATGGCAATCGCCGATCCGAACGGCCAGTTGCGTGACTGCAAGAAGAGGTCGACCAAGGCGTTGCCGATGAAGAACACCTTGCCGCCGCCAAGCAGCGTCGGGATCAGATACTCGCCGAGCAGCAGGATCATCACCAGCGAGAAGCCGGTCATCACGCCCGGCAGCGACAGCCGGAGCGTGACGCCGAGGAAGGTCGATAGCGGCGTAGCACCCAGATCGGCGGACGCCTCGAGCAGCCGCCGGTCGAGCCGTTCGAGGCTGACATAAATCGGCAGGATCATCAGCGGCAGATAGCCATAGACGATGCCGAGCAGCACCGCGCCAGGCGTGTTGATCAGCCTGAGATCCTCGATGCCTATATAGGCGAGCAGGGCGGGAATGCCGCGCCCGCCAAGGATGTACATCCAGGCATAGGTGCGCATCAGAAGGCTGGTCCAGAACGGGATGACGATCAGCGCGAGCAGGATCAGCCGCCAGCGCTGCGGCGCGCGCAGCGCCAGGTAATAGGCGACGGGATAGGCAACGAGGAGGCAGGCCAGCGCGCCGACCGGCGCCAGCACCATCGTGTTCCAGAAGGCGGTCGCCCGTGCCGGCAGGTTGGCATATTGAGCGACGGTGAACGCTGCCTGGTAGCCGCCCTCGGGCGCCCGCTCCCCGACGCTGAAGATGGCGATGGCGACGAACGGCAAGACCAGGAACACGACGAGCCACAGCGTCGCCGGAGCGAGCAGTAGGGCGGTCAGGAGATTTTTGCGAAGGAGACTGCCGCGCATTGAAAAAGCCGCTTCGGCGCCGGCGGGCCTCTGCCCGCCGGCGGTAAGAACTTGACCGGAGTTGGTGCCCTGATTCACGCGGCCTTGAAGCGCGCCATCAGCTCGGCGCGGCCCGGATCGGTGAGCGTCGCGGCGGCGCCGAACTCGAGCGGCTTCAGAAGCTCGGCGGCCGGATAGAGGATCGGGTTCTCGAGCACCTCCTTCGGCAGCAGCGCATTGACCCGCGCGTCGGTCGAAGGCGCGCCATTGGCCAGATGCTCCTTGACGGCGACCTTCGGGTTCATCAGGTAGTTGAGCAGCGCATAGCCGGCCGGCTTGTTCGGCGCGTCCTTCGGGATGGCGTAGAAGTCGGTCCAGATCTCGCCGCCCTCCTTGCCGAGCACATAGGCGATCTCAGGAATATCGCGATGAAGCTGCGCGCCGTCATTGGTCCAGCACATCGTCATCCAGGCGTCGCCCGAGCGCATCGACGGCTGATAGTCGCTCGACACCGCGAAGAGATGCGGCTTGACTTTGAGCAGCAGTTCCTCGGCCTTGGCGAGCTCGTCCTGCTTCAGCGAGTTGAACGAGTAGCCGTGATATTTCAGCGCATTGCCGATCGTGGTCAGCTGGTAGTCATGCACCATGGTGCGGCCGTCGCCTTCCGCCATGGCCGTGTCCCAGAATTCCTTCCAGCTCGACATCGGCTTGGCGAGCTTCTTGGTGTTGACGGCAAAGCCGGTCGTGCCCCAGTTCTTCGGCACGGCGTAGATCGTGCCGTCGATCGTGCCTTCCGCGGTGAAGCGGGCATCTTCCTTGCTGCCGTCGAAATTGCCGAGCTTGGCCATGTCCAGCGGCTCGATGATGCCGAGCTTCTTATAGGTCGAGATGGTGTAGTTGGTCGGCACGAACAGGCTCCAGCCCGAGCCGCCGGCCTGCAGCTTGGCCAGCATCTCTTCGTTCGAACCGAAGACGTTGACCTCGACGGCCACGCCCGTCTCGGCCTTGAAGTTCTCGAAGGTCTGCGGGTCGTGATAGTTCGGCCAGGTGGCGATGGACATGCGGTCGCCGAGGTTCTCGGCAGCAAAGGCCGGTGTCGGCCTGATGCCGAGCTCGCGCGCCATCACCGCGGTCGCGACACCGAGGCCGGTGAGGCCGAGGAAGTCGCGCCGGCTGATCGAGCCGCGCTTCAGGCGCATCAATTGGTCGACGAATTTTTCGGGGCTTATCGGCAGTCCGTCACGATAGGATTTTGACATGTTGGTCTTCCCTCTGGTTGGTCCCGTTGTTCTTAGGTTGCGGAAACGCCAGCGGCGCTCCGGCGGCGAAGCCGATGGCGACGGGTTCGCCCGGCTTGAAAAGGTTGCCCCGGCCAGTCACGTGATCGGCCTTGGTAAGCAATGATCCAATGCCCTGCACTTCGATCGCGTATTCCGCGGTCGAGCCAAGAAAGATGCGGTTACGGACAATGCCCTTGAGACCGCCGCCTCCGGGCGCCGAGAGGCTGAGCGATTCCGGCCGAAGGCTGACGGATACGGCCTCGCCCCGGCTGAGCGGTACCCGCTTGCGCGCCGAAATCACCGTGCCGTCGGCGAGCGCCACGTCGACGAGGTCGCCGGAGAGCCCGGCCACCTTGCCGCTGAGCAGATTCGTCTTGCCGACGAAATCGGCAACGAACAGATCGGCCGGCTCGTCATAGATCTCGCTCGGCTGGCCGAGTTGCACCACGCGGCCGCCATTCATGACGCACACGAAGTCGCTCATCGACAGTGCCTCCTCCTGGTCGTGGGTGACCAGCACGAAGGTGATGCCGATCTCCCGCTGCAGGTTCTGCAGCTCGATCTGCATGTCTGTGCGCAGCTTCTTGTCGAGCGCCGCCAGTGGCTCGTCGAGCAGCAGCACCGCAGGCTTGTTGACCAGCGCCCGGGCGAGCGCGACGCGCTGCTGCTGGCCGCCGGAAAGCTCGTGGATCTTGCGGCGTCTGTAGCCGGCAAGCTGCACCATGGCCAACGCCTCACCTGCCTTCAGGCTGATCTCGCGCGACGACAGACGCGGCCTTGCCTGGCGCAGTCCGTAGGAGATGTTCTCCTCGACATCGAGATGCGGAAACAGCGCGTACTGCTGGAACACCATGTTGACCGGACGCCGGTAAGGCGGCGTTCCGGCCATGTCGCGGCCGCGGATCAGCACCTGGCCCTCGCTCGGCTGCTCGAAGCCGCCGATCATGCGCAGGCATGTCGTCTTGCCGCAGCCGGATGGTCCGAGCAGGGCGACGAAGGCCGCGGGCGGGATGGCAAGGTCGATGCCGCTGACCGCCGTGACGGCGCCGTAGCGCTTGGTGACCGCGCGAAACTCGATATCGGGCACTGCAGTCAAGCCACGGGCTCCAGCGACAGCGTGAGGCAATCTTTGCAAAGCTAGCAGAGCCAATGGCGCCTAGTATATACCTCGCGGGTGGTATATTTAATTGATTTTAGCATTTCGAGGGGTATGAATTGAGCGCCTCCCGCAGCGACGACTACAACGCGCTCGGCGCCGTGATTGCCGCGGCGCGCGAGACCGGCGATCATTTCGGCAAGGCGATCGTCGGCTGGCTGCGCGGGCATGTCCGCTTCGATCACTGCGTCGTCTTCGGCTATCGGGGTGCTGCGCGGCCGCCGCTTCTGTTCGAGACCTTCTCGCCGGCCGAAAGCCACATCTTCGTCGCGCTCTATCAGGAAGGGCCCTATCTGCTCGACCCCTTCCATCACGCCGCGGTCGAGCGCAGGGAAGGCTTCTGGCGCATGCGCGAGTTGGCGCCGGACCGCTTCTATGCCAGCGAGTACTACCGCTCGTACTACAGCCAGACCCGGCTCGCCGAGGAGGTCGGCTTCTTCGTTCCGCTGGCCGGCAAGGATGCGCTGGTGCTGTCGCTGATGCGGCTGCGCGCCTCGGGGCCGTTCGGAACAGCCGACGCTAGGCTGTTGCGCGACATGGCTCCCGCGGTGGTCGGCTTCTGCCGACAGCGCTGGCCAGCCTTGCCTGTCGAAGAGACCACGGTTGCGCCGCCGGGCGAAGCCGCGGCGGTGACCAATGAGCTGGATCGCGCCCACATCTGGAAGAGCCTGTCGCTGACCTCGCGCGAGAAACAGGTCGTCGACCTGGTGCTCCAAGGTCACTCGACGGAATCGATCGCCAGGGCGCTCAGGATCGTCCCAGGGACCGTGAAGGTCCATCGCCGCAACATCTATCGCAAGCTCAAGATCAGGTCGCAGGCCGGCCTCTTCGCGCGCTTCGTCGAGATCATCGACGCGCGCATCGGATAGTGCGTCTCCAGCTAACTGGAACCGCTCCACGGCGCGCATGCCCAGGGGCGCCGTTCGGGTCAGGCAGGGAAGGCCGCCCCTGCCTCACTTGCGGCGCCGCGCGTTAACCGTCTATCGTGCGATCGAGGGCCGCCGGCCAAGTGTCGTGGTTGCAGACAGAGCGGCTAAACCAGATTTCAGGGACGGACGAAGTAGCGCATAGCCAATGGCCGACAAAACACAATTCGGACTGACTGCCCTCGACACAGTACCGCTGCATGAGAAAGTCTATCTGGAACTGGTGCGGGCGCTGATGTCGGGTCAGCTCCAGCCCGGCCAGAAGCTGACCTCGCGCAAGCTCGCCAAGGAGCTCGGCACCAGCGACATGCCTGTGCGCAGCGCCTTCATGCGGCTGCAGGCGCTCAGGGCGCTGAGCCCGATGCCGAACGGCAGCGTCGAGGTGCCGATGATTTCGGCGGACCGTTTCCAGCAGCTCACCGACGTGCGCACGGTCCTGGAAGGCACGGCCACTGAGCTCGCCACCGGCCTCATCAACGGCAACAACCTGCGCGCCATCCGCCGTCATTGCGCCGAACTCACCCAGGCCGCCCGCAGCGGCGACATCGACGACTACCTGCGCAAGAATCACGACTTCAAGTTCTCGATCTACCGCCACTGCGGCAACGAGCAGATGATCTTCCTGATCGAGACCGTGTGGATGCAGGTGGGCCCCTTTCTCCGCAACCTGCGCATCGGCTTCGAGGACGACCTCGCCGGCATTCTCGGCATCGACTATCATGAAGAGGTCGTGGCGGCGATCGAGGTCCAGGACGGCGAACGAGCCCGCGCGGCCATCGTGCGCGACATCGACGAGGGCGCGACGCACATTCTCAAACAGATCAAGTTTCCTGAATTGCGGCACTAATGCCTCAGCGTAGATCGAGGGATTGCCCTCGGCCATCACGATACCGGCAGCCAGCTCACCGTTGACCGCGCAAATGCCCCCTTGGCTTTCCCCTAGCGGCCAGCTATGTTGCGATCGCAGATCGCAGCTATGGACCCAAAATGCCGCCCGATATCCCAGCTAGTGAATTGAAAAAATGAAGGAACATCGCCTGGAACCATCCGTGGCGACCTTCATAAACTCACAAGCTGTAGAATGGATATCGTAGCCGGAACGGCTGCAGCACCTCCGAAAGAACAGGGGCTGGAAATTGGGCGATGCAATTGCGGACGTTTTGAACTGGCTTGAAAGCAGAAGCGACATCCAGAGCCTGCGGGCCGCGGTGTGCGACCTGAACGGCATCATGCGCGGCAAGCGCATCCCGGTCGAGCAGGCGCGCAAGGCGCTCGAAGGCAAGCTGCGCATGCCTTATTCGCTGATCGGGCTCGACATCTGGGGAGAGGACATCGAAGGCAACGCCCAGGTTTTCTCGACCGGTGACGCCGACGGGCTTTGCCATTGGACCGGACGCGGCATCCTGCCCGTCAACTGGACGGCGCATCCGACGGCGCTTTTGCCCCTGTGGCTCGCCGACGAGGCCGGCGCACCCTATCTCGGCGATCCGCGCCGCGCGCTCGCCCGCATCCTCGACCGCTACGCAGCGCTTGGTCTGACGCCGGTTACCGCGACCGAGCTTGAATTCTATCTCGTCGATCCGACATCGCAGCGTCCGGTCGGTCCTGTCTCGCCGGTCACCGGCCGGCGTCTCGATTCCGATGCGGCGCTTTCGATCGACGAAATCGACGATTTCGAAGGCTTCATCCACGACATCTACGAAGCCTGCCGCATGCAGGGCATTCCGGTCGATACGGCGATCGCCGAGAACGGCGTCGGCCAGTTCGAGATCAACCTCAACCACGTTCCGGATGCCTTGCGCGCCGCGGACGACGCCGTGCTTTTCAAGCGCACGGTCAAGGGCATCGCGCGCAAGCACGGCTTTGCCGCCTGCTTCATGGCCAAGCCCTATGGCGAGCGCGCCGGCAACGGTTTCCATGTTCATTTCAGCGTGCTCGACAAGGACGGCCGCAACATCTTCGACGACGGCAGCGACCAGGGCTCCGACACCATGCGCCACGCCGTCGGCGGCCTGCTCGCGGCCATGGCCGAAAGCACGCTGGTGTTCGCGCCGCATTTCAATTCTTATCGCCGGCTGCGGCCACGGTCCTATGCGCCGACCGCTGTCGCCTGGGGCTACGAAAACCGCATGGTGGCGATCCGCATTCCAGGCGGCCCGTCTGCCGCGCGCCGCATCGAGCATCGCGTTTCCGGGGCCGACGCCAATCCCTATCTGGTGCTGGCGGCGATCCTGGGTGCCGCGCTGATGGGCATCGAGCGGCAGCTGTCGCCTGGCGAGCCGACCGGCGGCGAGGGACAGGGCCTCACGCTTGCCAAGCTGCCGCCTGACTGGGCCTCGGCGATCGCCGCCTTCGAGACCGGCAAGCGCGTCGCCGAAATCTTCCCGGCCGTGCTGCGCGACGCTTTCATCGCCTGCAAACGCCAGGAGTTGAACACCTTCGCGCTCAATGTCAGCGACTTCGAGATCGAGACCTATCTCGAAAGCGTCTAACCCCGCGCGGGGCTATTCTCCCGACCGGGCCCGCTGGCGCTCTTGCACGATGACGGCCAGGATCAGCAGCGCGCCCTTGGCGAGCAGCTGGTAGAAGGTCGGCACGGAGGTCAGGATCATGCCGTTGTTGAGGACGCCGATGATCAGCACCCCTAACATGGCGCCGATGATCGTGCCCTTGCCGCCCTGCAGCGCGCAGCCGCCGAGGATCGCGGCGGTGATAGCCTCGAGCTCCAGCCCCTGGCTGCCGGAGGCGGGCTGTCCGGACATGGTGCGGCTGGCGAGCACCAGACCCGCCACCGCCGCGGCGAAGCCGCTCATCGCATAAATCGAGATCTGGTAGCGGCGGATCGGGATGCCGGCGAGCCGCGCCACCGTCGGATTGCCGCCAAGCGCGTAGATGTTGCGGCCGACGACCGTCTCACGGGTGAAAACGATGAAAGCCGCCATCGCCGCGATCAGCAGCCAGATGGCGAAGGGCAGCCCGAAAAGCGTGCCGATGCCCAGCGCGCGCAGGCTGTCGCCGGTGATCGGTATGGAATTGCCGTTGTTCATCAGATAGGCGAGGCCGCGGAAGGCCGACATCGTGCCAAGCGTCGCGATCACCGCATTGACCGGCCCGTAGACGATGATCAGCCCGTTGACTGCGCCTGCCAGCAATCCGGCGAGCAGGCCGGCGAGGATGCCGGCGGGGATCGAGCCGGTTTCCTGGGCGGCGACGGCCAGCACCATCGTGCTCAGGCCGACGATCGACCCGACCGAGATGTCGAGCCCGCCCGATACTATGACGACGGTCTGCGCCATTGCCAGGATGCCGAGAATGGTGACCGCGAGGCCTATGTTGATCAGGTTGCGCGGCGTGAAGAAGACGTCCGGCCTCAACACGCCAAAGATCGCCAGCAGCACGACCAGAGCGATCAGCAGGCTGATGTTTTGCGCGCCGATGCGGCCAAACAGGCTGGCCGGCGCGCGCTCGCGTGCGGCGGTCGCGGTATCGGTCACGACACCCTCCTTTCGATTGCTTTCTTGTCCGAGCGCATGGCCAGTGCCAGCACCGCCTCCTCGCTCGCCTCTTGCCACGGCAGCTCGCCACTGATGCGGCCGCTCTGCATGACCAGGACGCGGTCGGCAAGGCCGAGCAGCTCTGGCATCTCCGAGGAGATGAGCAGGATGGCGAGGCCCTGGTCGGCCAGGCTTTCGATGAGCCTGTAGATCTCCGCCTTGGCGCCGACATCGATGCCACGCGTCGGCTCGTCGAGGATCAGGACCGCCGGCCCCCGTGCCTGCCAGCGCGCGAAGACGACTTTCTGCTGGTTGCCGCCGGACAATTTCCCGACGGCCTGCTCGATCGACGGCGTCTTGACCCGGAGCTCGGCGACATGGCGGACGACCAGCGCGCGCTCGCGCCTGCGGCTGAAGAAGCCGTAGCGCGACACCTTGTCGGGTACCACGAGGCTGACATTGTCGCGCACCGCCTGCATCAAAAGCAGGGCCTCCTGCTTGCGGTCCTCCGGCACCAGCCCGATTCCGGCGGCAACCGCATCCGCCGGCTCGCGCGGCCTGTAAGGCCGGCCGCCGACGGCCATCCGCCCGGAGAGCAGTGGATCGAGGCCGACGACGGCGCGCGCGACTTCCGTCCGTCCCGCGCCGACCAATCCGCCCAGGCCGACGATCTCGCCTGCCCTGACCTCGAAGCTGATCCCGTCGACGCGGCGTGTCGTGACGCCTTCGAGCGCCAGCCGGACCGGCCCGAGCGCACGCACTTTTCGGTTGAACAGGTCGCTTACCGGCCTGCCGACCATCAGCCGCACCATGCGCTGCTCGTCGAGCGCCGCGATTGGTTCGTCGGCGACGCGGCTGCCGTCGCGCATCACCACGCACCGATCGGCAAGCTCGATGATCTCGCGCAGCCGGTGCGAGATGTAGATCACCGCGACACCATCGGCCTTCAGGCGCCGGATGACGCGGAACAGCCGTTGCGCCTCGTCCTCCGTCAAAGACGAGGTCGGCTCGTCGAAGGCAAGCAGCCGCGCGCCCGGCCGCAGCGCGCGCATGATTTCGATCAGCTGCCTCAGCGCCGGGCTCAGGCCATGGCAGCGCTGCCCGGGCGAAAGCACGTCGACCACGCCAAAGGTGCGCAATAGGTCGAGACTGCGCCTTTCGAGATCAGCGCGGTCGAGAAAAATTGCGCCTCGCGCCTTGATGTCGCCGATGAAGATGTTTTCCGCCACCGTAAGCTCTGGGATGATCTCCGGCTCCTGGTGGATGACGCGGATGCCCGAGCCGTGTGCGGCGCGCGGCGAGCTGAGCTGCACCGGCTGCCCGTCGACCAGGACCCGGCCACTATCCGGCCGATGCTCGCCCTCCAGCACGCGCATCAGCGTCGACTTGCCGGCGCCGTTCTCGCCGATCAGCGCGGTGATCTCGCCGACGTTGAAAGCGACCGACACGTCGCGCAGCGCCTGCACGGCGCCGAAGCGCTTGCTGACGCCTTCGACGGCAACGACGGGCACGGTCATGGGCGGGAGACTCCCTTTGAAGCCGCCCGCCCAAAGGCCATCCGCCCCGAGCCCGAAAGGCAGCCTAGGACTTGCAACCGAGAGTGTCCTTGAACTTGGCGAAGTTCTCGCCGCTGATCAGCGTGGCGTCCTGGAAATAGTCCTTCTGCATCTCCTTGCCGGTAGCTTGGTCGTAGAGCGCCTGGATAGCGGCGGCGCCGTGCTTGGCGCTGTCCAGCCACATCGTGCCGCGGAAGCCCGTCGGCTTGCCGGAACCGAAGGCCTCGCAGGAGCGGGAACCGTCGATGCCGATGCCGATGACGTTCTCCGGCTTCATGCCGGCATTCTCCGTGGCGCGCACGCCGCCGAGCACGCCGTCGTCATTGCAGGAGTAGAAGATCCACTTCTCGGCGTCCGGATTGGCCGTCAGCGTCGTCGACACGACATCGATCGAGTTAACCATCGTGTTGTCATAGGGAATCGAGACGATGCGCGACTTGATCTCCGGGATCGCTGCGACCAGCGCTTCCTCCGCGCCCTTGTTGCGGCGCATGCAGGTGTCGGCCTTCTGGTCCTCGATCGAGCCCACGCGCACCTTGGAGAGGTCCTTGTCCCAGCCTTCGGCCTTGACGATGCGGGCAATCTCGCCGCCGACCTGCTTGCCGATGTTGAGCGCGTTCATGCCGACATAGGCGACCGGCGTGCCGTCGGCGAAGGCGATGTCGTCGTCGACAGCAATCAGGCCGATCTTGGCGGCCTTTGCTTTGTCGGCGACGACCGGGCCGAGCGAGCGGTCCGGCACCACCACGGCGATGCCCTTGACGCCGTCGCCGACATAGGTGTCGAAGGTGGTGACGGCGAGGTTGGCGTCGAACTGAACGTCCTGGACAAGCAGGTCGACGCCGAGCTCGGCGGCCTTGTCCTTGGCACCCTTCACCTCGCGGACGAACCAGGGATGGTCGCCCATCTTGTTGATATAGCCGAACTTCATCTTGTCCTGCGCGCCGGCGCCATGGACCGTCAGCGCGACGGCTGCGGTCGCGGCCACAGCAAGCCACGTCCTGATCATGCGTTTCATGGTTTCCTCCTCAATATCGATCCCGGCCGGCGGGAGTCCTTTTTGCTTGAAGACGTTTCCGGCGACCGGCCGCCGGTGCGAAACCTCATTCGTGGTAGAGAACCGAGCGCCCGCCATCGATGACAATGCAGGCCGCGTTGATGAACGGGGCCTCGTCGGAGCCGAGGAAGACGGCAGTCATCGCCACCTCCTCCGGCCGCCCGATGCGGCGCGGCGGGTGCAGGTCGTAGGTGCGCTGGCGCTCCGCCTGCGGATCAGGAAAGGTGTTCCAGTAGTCGACCGCGATCTGCGTCTCGATGTAGCCGGGTGCGATCGCGTTCACGCGAACACCTTCGGCCGCGTATTGAACGCCGAGCGATCGTACCAGGCCGAGCAGTCCGTGCTTGGCAACCGGATAGGGAAAGGTCGAGGGGATGATCGCGAAAGAATGGCACGAAGCGATCGCCACGATCGAACCCTGCGTCTGAGCCCGCATCGCCGGCAGCACGGCGCGCGCCGAATACCACACCCCGTCGAGATCGACGGCAAAGCAGCGCCGCCATTCCTCTTCCGTGGTTTCCAGCGGCTCGTGGAAGACGTTGATGCCGGCATTGGCGACCAGCACGTCGATGCGGCCGAAGGTGGCAAGCGCTTGCTCGGCCATCGCTTTGCAGGATGCGATATCGGCGACGTCGGTCTCCACGAACAGCGCCCGAGCGCCGGCTTCGACCAGCGACGCGGCAACGCTCTTTCCGCTGAGCGCATCCTTTTCGGCCACGACGATGGCCGCACCCTCGGCGGCCATCGCGCGCGCCGTCGCCTCGCCGATGCCGCGCCCGGCGCCGGTGACAATCACCACCTTGTCCTTCAGTCGCCCGGCCATGGTCACCAGTCCACGATGGTGCCGTCGGCAAGGACGGCATTGGTGGTGTGCATGACCTCCGGCCTGTAGGGATGCCGGTCGGCGACCGCTTCGTCGACCTCGACGCCGAGCCCGGGCGCATCCGGCACCTGCCAGCAGCCGTCGATCATGCGGATCGGCCCCTTCACCACCTCGAAATACCAGGGCACGGCACCGACCATCTCTTCCTGGATCAGGTGATTGGGCGTGGAGACCGCGAAATGCAGCGCCGCCGCGCCGGCGATCGGACCGAGCGGATTGTGCGGCGCCACACCGACCGAGACCGCCTCGGCCATGGCGGCGATTTTCTTCGCCTCGAGCAGGCCGCCGCAGTGGCAGATGTCCGGCTGCACGATGTCGACCGCCCTTGCCCGGAAAAGGTCGTCGAATTCGGGACGATCGATCAGCCGCTCGCCGGTGGCGATCGGCACGCGCGATTTGGCGACGAGCTGCGCCAGCGCGCCGGTCTCGCCCGGCGGCAGCGGCTCTTCGACGAACATCGGTCGGTAGGGCGCAAGCGCGTCGATATAGGCGAGCGCGGTGGAGGCCGAGGCGGGACGGCCGTGGAAATCGACCATGACCTCGACTTCGGGACCGACTGTCTTGCGCAGCGCCTCCATTAGGCGGCCGACCTTGTCGACCTCGACGAGCGGCGCATGATAGTGGCTGTAGGGGATGAAGACGGCCTTCAGCGCGCGATAGCCCGTGGCAACCACTTCGGAGGCGCGCCGCACCAACGGCTCGGTCTCCAACGTTTCGTAGACGGCGCGCATGTCGCCGAGGCCGAGATGGGTGTAGACCTTGACCCGGTCGCGCACCTTGCCGCCGAGCAAGCGCCAGACCGGCTGATCGAGCCATTTGCCAAAAATGTCCCAGAGCGCCAGCTCGATGCCGGAAACCGCCGACATGCCGATGACGCCGAGCCGCCAGAACGAGTGCTTTTTGAGGATGCGCACCGCCTGCTCGATGTCGCGCGGGTCGCGGCCGACCAGAAGCGGCGCGAGGTCACTGACGGCGCCAACGACGGCCTGGGTCTTCCATTCCAGCGTCGCCTCGCCCCAACCGTAGAGGCCCGGCTGGTCGGTCTCGACACGCACGAACACCCAGTTGCGCATATCCGCGTTCACGACGCGCGTGGTGATGGCCACGATCCTCAAGCGCAACTCCTCCCATGACGCTAATTAGATCATATGAAATAGAAATATCATATGATAAAAAATGGCGTCAAGCCGGAAACG
Organism: Mesorhizobium sp. WSM3866; assembly: GCF_002294795.1. Taxonomy (NCBI): domain Bacteria; kingdom Pseudomonadati; phylum Pseudomonadota; class Alphaproteobacteria; order Hyphomicrobiales; family Phyllobacteriaceae; genus Mesorhizobium; species Mesorhizobium sp. WSM3866. The sequence continues at coordinate 514,618 of NZ_NSGC01000004.1, forward strand.
TCACCCTCTGGCGTGAAGATCGTCGGCGGCGATGTCAAGCAGCCTGTTCATGGCGCCGCGGGCGCCGGCGGTATCGCGGACGCGGATCGCCTCCAGCACCGCGACATGCGCCGACAGCGCGCGCGATTGCGCCTCCATCAACGGATTGGTGACCAGGAAGGTGGCGCGCAGGGCAGCTTCCAGCATGCCAACCAGCCCCTTGAGCACGACATTATGGCTGGCGGCGATGACGCCCTTGTGGAAGGCAAGGTCCGCCTGGCAGACCGCGTTGAGGTCGCCCGGGATATTGTCGCGCATGCCGACGACCGCGCGTTCGATTTCGGCGAGATCGGCGGCGCTGGCGCGCCTTGCCGCAAGCTCGGCCGCCGCCGGCTCGAAGATGCGGCGCGCCTCGAGCAGGCCGGAAACCAGCTCCTCGTCATCCTGGATGGAAGGGTGCCAGCCGAGCACCACCGGGTCGAGCAGGCGCCAGCTGTCGCGCGGCAGCACGCGCACGCCCGCCCGCCGCCTGGCCTCGACAAGACCTTTCGCCGACAGCACCTTGACCGCTTCCCGAACCGAGGTGCGGCTGACGCCCAGCATGGCGCAGAGCTCCTCCTCGCGCGGCAAGGCTGCACCGGGAGCATAGTCGCCGCCCAGGATGCGGCTGCCCAGCACGCTGACGACGGCGTTGTGCACGCTTGCGCCGCCCTGGTCGACCGAAGGCATCCACCCGGTTGCGTCCGAAGGAACGATATTTTCCACGCAATCCTCTCCCGATAGAGCAAGTTGCTGCCGGCAGTTGTATGAAAGCTTACGTCTTATGTAAATCACTCATTCATATGATCTGTCATGATCATAGGAGCGGGTCGGTGATGCTTTCGGTTCGGGAAATCCGGCCGCCACCGGCGTCAGCCCGCACCGACGGGCGCGCTCAGCGCGCCGCCCACACAAGTCCGCGGCGCAGGATGGTGCGCATCTGCGGCACCTCGAATTCCTTGGCCGCGTGGCCGAGCGACGAATAGAACACCCGCCCTTTGCCGTGCCGGCGCTTCCAAACCACGGGCATGACAACTCCGGCGATCCACGGCGCGTGCTCGCCCGAGAAGGTGGTGGTCGCCAGCACGTCGTTCGATGGATCGACATGCATATAATATTGCTCGGAGCGGTATTGGAAATCGTCGATGCCTGCCACGATCGGGTCGTCGCGCCGCACGATATTCACACGATAGTCGATGATGTTGCCGGGATGGGCGACCCACTGGCCGCCGCACATGAACTGGTAGTCCGTCGATTCGCGAAACGCGTCGCCCATGCCGCCGTGATAGCCGCCGAGGCCGACGCCGTTTTCGACCGCTTTGGTGAGGTTCGCCTCTTCGGCCTTGGCGAGCTTGGACATGGTGTAGATCGGCACGATCAGGCTGAGGTCGGCGATCGCCGGGTCGGCGAACACCGCGGTCGTATTTTCCAAGCGCACGGCAAAGCCTTCCTCCTCAAGCATAGCTTTGACGACTCGCGCCCCGGCTTCGGGTTCATGCCCTTCCCAGCCGCCCCATACGATCAGTGCCTGCCGCATCTTCCGCTCCTTATGCATTTGGCCGCGCGGCCAGATATAGGGCAGCGAGGCGCCGGGCTGACCATCGCCGAGTCGAGCTTGAAGGGAAAGTGACGCGAACGAAAACGGCCCGCGCGACGCCCGATCGCCCGACGCTCGTCCTGGTTCAGCGGAAGCTCTGCGCCAAGTTACCGAGCTAATCCCTGCGATCCTGCCGCGGCAGATCAGACCGTTTCGAGGGCGAGGAGCTGCGTGGCCACGGCACGTTCCTCGTCGGCCGGAATGACAAGAACATCGACGCTGGACTCTCGCGCGCTGACCAGCGCTTCGCCGCTGCGATTTAAACCATGGTCGACCACGACACCAAGCCAGGCAGCAGCCTCGCAGATCTCTTGCCGGATCTGCCATGCATTTTCGCCGATGCCGGCGGTGAACACGAGCGTGTCGAGGCCTCCAAGCGCGGCCGCGAGCGATCCGATCTCACGTCCGGCGCGATAGACGAAGAGCGCGACGGCACGCGCCGCCGCCGGGTCTTTCGACCCAAGCAGCGCCTGCATGTCTCCGGAAATGCCGGATACGCCCAGCAGGCCGGACTGCTCGTAGAGCAATTCGGTCACTCGGTCGGCCGACAGCTTGCGCTCCTGCAGAAGGTGCAGGATCACGCCAGGATCGATGGCGCCGCAACGGGTGCTCATGACGAGGCCGTCAAGCGTCGAAAAACCCATGGTCGTGGCGAGGCTTACTCCTGCCTTCATCGCACACAGGCTCGCGCCGCTGCCGAGATGGGCGGCAATCGTTCGGCCACCGGCAGCGTCGCCGTAGCGCTCGCGGAGCTTCGCTGCGATGTGCCTGTAGGAGAGCCCGTGGAAGCCGTAGGAGACGATGCCCTGTTCCGACATCTCTCGCGGCAAGCCATAGAGCCTGGCAAGCTCCGGCCGCGCCGTGTGAAAGGCCGTATCGAAGCAGCCGACCTGCTTGGCTTCGGGCAAAAGCCGACCGGCCAGTTGGACGATCTCCAGGTTGATCGCCTGATGGATGGGTGCGAGCGGCTCAAGCCTATGCAGCGCGTCGAGCGTGCGCTCGTCGAGCAAGGTCGCTTGGGTAAGTTCTTGCCCGCCATGGACGATGCGGTGCCCGACCGTGCCGATCCGGCGCAAAAGAGCGTGATCCTCGAGATAGGAAACTACGGCCTCGAACGCCTTTGCTATCCCGATCGGTTCGTCCCCCAGGCTCCTGTCGATTTCGCGTGACAATTCTGAGGGCGCGACATGCAATCGTGGATGATGTCCGATCGACGACACGCTGCCGCGCACCAGCAGGTGAAGCTCGTCTTGCTGCTGAAACACGGCGAACTTCAGGCTTGAGGAGCCGCCGTTGAGGACGAGAATGGCATCGGTCATGGTCGGCCGGTCCCGGCCAATCGTGCGCTCGTCCATTTGGCCTGGCGCTTCGACATCGACTACTGCTCCCATTTCCAGCCGAGGACCTCGGGCATGTCCTGCCCATGCTCGCGGATATAGGCCCGGTGCTCGATCAGCTTGCCTTCCATCGCCTGCTTCAGCCGGATATGCGCGCCGGCCGGGTCGGGAATGCGGTCGAGCACGCCCAAGACGAGATGATAGCGGTCGAGGCCATTGAGCACGGTCATGTCGAAGGGCGTCGTCGTCGTCCCTTCCTCATTGTAGCCGCGCACGTGGATGTTGTCGTGGTTGGTCCGCCGGTAAGTCAGGCGATGGATGGTCCATGGATAGCCGTGATACGCGAAGATGACTGGCTTATCGGCCGTGAAAAACGCGTCGAATTCACGATCCGACAGGCCGTGCGGGTGGTGTTCCTTGGGCTGCAAAGTCATCAGGTCGACTATGTTGACCACCCGCACCTTGAGGCCGGGAACGTGGCGTTTCAGAATTTGGACCGCGGCCAGCGTCTCAAGCGTCGGCACGTCGCCGGCGCAGGCCATCACCACATCCGGCTCTGCCCCGCCGTCGGTCGACGCCCACTCCCATATGCCGATACCGGCCTTGCAGTGGACTTTCGCCTCGGTGATCGACAGCCACTGCCAGGAATTGGCTTTGCCGGCGACGATCACGTTGATGCGGTTCCATGTCCGAAGCACATGATCCGTCACGCAAAGCAGGCTGTTGGCATCCGCCGGCAGATAGACGCGCACGATGTCCGCCTTCTTGTTCAAGGCGACATCGATGAAGCCCGGATCCTGATGGCTGAAGCCATTGTGCTCCTGCTGCCAGACATGGCTCGACAACAAATAGTTCAAGGACGCAATCGGCCGCCGCCACGGCAGCTTGCCGCAGGCATCCAGCCATTTCGCATGCTGGTTGAACATGGAATCGACAATGTGCGTGAAGGCCTCGTAGCAGGAGAACAGGCCGTGCCGGCCGGTAAGCAGATAGCCTTCCAGCCAGCCCTGACAGGTATGCTCGGACAGGATTTCCAGAACCCTGCCTTCGCGGCCGAGATGCACATCTTCGGGCAGAATCTTTTCCATCCAGGCGCGCTCGGTCACCTCGAAGACGTCCTGCAGCCGGTTCGAAGCCGTCTCATCGGGACCGACAATGCGGAAGTTTTTGGCGCTTTGGTTCAATGCCATGACGTCGCGCAGGAAACCGCCCATCACACGGGTCGACTCTGCTTTCACGCCGCCGGGCTGCTGGACAGATACGGCATGCTCTTGCAGGCTTGGCAGTTGGAGGGAGCGGCGCAGCAGGCCGCCATTGGCATGCGGATTGGCGCTCATGCGTCTGCCGCCTTGCGGGGCAGTGGCGCGGATCATGGCCACTGGCGCGCCCTCGGCATCGAAAAGCTCTTCGGGCCGATAACTTCTCAGCCACTCCTCGAGCATCTTCAGATGCGCAGGGTTTTCGGCGAGACCGGAGAGCGGAACCTGATGCGCGCGCCAGAATCCTTCGGTCTTCAGCCCGTCGACCTCCTTGGGGCCTGTCCAGCCCTTCGGGCTTCTAAGGATGATCATCGGCCATTTCGGCCGGCCGTCGGCAGTCTCTCCGCCGCTGCGCGCCGCCTGCTGAATTGCCTGGATGCGGTCCAGCGCATCGTCGAGTACGACGGCCATCCGCTCATGCATCAGGGGCGGATCGTCACCCTCGACGAACAGCGGTTCGTAGCCATAGCCGACGAATAGCGCCCGCAATTCTTCGTCAGAGATGCGGGCGAGAATGGTGGGACTGGCGATCTTATAGCCGTTGAGATGGAGGATCGGCAGCACCGCGCCGTCCTGCGCCGGGTTGAGGAACTTGTTGCAGTGCCAGGATGTGGCGAGCGGGCCGGTTTCCGCCTCGCCGTCGCCGACGACGCAGGCGACGATAAGATCCGGGTTGTCGAAGGCCGCGCCAAAGGCTTGCGAAAGCGCGTAGCCGAGCTCGCCGCCTTCATGGATCGACCCGGGCACATCGGGAGCGGCATGGCTCGGGATGCCTCCCGGAAAGGAAAACTGCCGGAAGAGCGTCCTCATTCCGGCCTCTTCGAGGGAAATATCCGGATTGATCTCGCTATAGGTGCCTTCGAGATAGCTGTTTGCAACCATGGCCGGTCCGCCATGGCCGGGGCCGCAGATGTAAATAACGTTGACATCGCGAAGTCTGATCGCGCGGTTGAGATGCGCGTATATGAAGCTAAGGCCCGGCGAGGTTCCCCAATGCCCAAGCAGCCTGGGCTTGACGTGCGCCAGCCGAAGCGGCTCGCGAAGCAGCGGATTGTCGAGCAGATAGATCTGCCCGACGGTCAGGTAGTTGGCGGCACGCCAGTAGGCATCGATGTCGTGCAGCTCCTGTGCGGACAAGCGATTGGTGCTGGGATGCGTGGTCATGTCCGTTTCCTTCGCTGTTCCAAACTCACCCGGCTGAGACACAACGCATGGACGTCGCCGCCGGTTCATGACCGGTCGGCGTCGCGAGCGGGCCCCATTGCGATACCCGGCCCACCGCCAGCACATGAACTGGTAGCGTCGATGCGCGAAACGCGTCGGGCAATGCCGCGTTATAGCCGCCGAGGCCAGCGCCGTTTCGACCGCTTTGGTGAGGTTGGCCTCTTCAGCTTTGCAAGCTTTGCACCATCAGGCCGACTTCGGCACCGCCGGCTCCGCGAAGGCCCCGGTGGTGCTTTCCACGCGCACGGCGAAGCTCTCCTCCTCGAGCATCGTTCCGACGACGCACGCCCGGGCGACCATCGCAGCAAAAAGTCGAGTCGAGCTTGAGGGCAATGTAGGGCCGCAAACGCAAACGGCCTGCGTTGGCGGGCCGGTCTGGATTGGTGTGGGGATTTGGCTTTTCTGCCGGCGCTGCG
>NZ_NSGC01000040.1:0-3406 GCF_002294795.1 Mesorhizobium sp. WSM3866
CGCATGATCCGCTCGTCAAGCTCAATGGGGGAATTCGCGACATCATTCCATGAGCGACTGCACGCGATGGCGCGCACCCATGAGGTCCTGTCGTCCCACAATTGGGGCGACGCCGACCTTGAGCAACTGCTCAGGGCGACGTTTTCGCCCTACAACAGCACGGGACGCCAGAACCTCGTCATTCACGGCCGGCCGCTCCACCTCGACGCGGCAACCGCGGCGGCGCTCGGCATGGTCTTCTTCGAGCTTGCTAGTAACGCCGCCAAATATGGGGCACTTTCCGTCGACACCGGCCGCGTCGAAATCTCCTGGAACGTTGTGAAGCCGGGCATGCTGTCGATCAGCTGGAAGGAAGTCGGCGGTCCGGCGGTGGAGGAACCATCCCGCAGGAATTTCGGAACCACCTTCATTCAGCAGAGTTTGGAGTACGAATTGAGGGGGAGTGTCGAATTGAACTTCAGGCCCGCCGGCCTGGAGTGTCTGCTTGAAATTCCTTTCCCCCGGAAGGAAGTCGTCAAGCTCACCGGCAACGCCAGCAACTCGCTTAGCGGCGAATGAACAAGAGCGCTCCAGTAGCCGCCTTGGCGTGCTTATAGCGGACTGCGCGGACATGGCCCAAACTCCGCACGGCTCAAAAGCCAAGTCGACCCGGCAGCACCTGGTTGTGCGATAGGAAATATATCAGGACAGGCCGGTACGACGCTTCCTCTTCATAAGGACTCGCGAAATTAATCGTGTAGACATATACTCCGCTCGTTCGCGGGGAATGGTCTTCGCCCCCGCAATGAGGGCAACATGGCGAATTCAAAATCCTTGTCGGCAATGAATGCCGAAATCCTAAAATCAGCGTTTCACAAGGACAAGAAACTCACCGAGAGCCAACGGCGAGACTTCGCTGCGGCACTCGTCGAAGGCGAGGCAATAATCGCCCGCCAGCGCGCTCTCATAGAAAAGCTTGCACGAGATGGGCATCCGACAGAGGAGGCTGAAGAATTCCTGCGCAAGTTCATGAAAACGCAAGCGGAGCACGTCGCCCACTGGGAACTGATATCAGGTCAGGCTGAATCGAAAAGCCCCAGCGCTGAGGGGGATCAGCACTAGGGGTTGAGGCATGTATGTACGCTGTACCAGCATGACCTTGCGTTAGGCCTATGGCGCTCGCTCTCCAAGCGGAGCAGGACCTAACCCTGGAGGTCTGGATGGTCGCAGCCTACATCAGTGGGCATGGGCAACCGCTGGACGCCGAAGAGCTGATCGAAGAGCGAATGTCCGTCACCGCCCGGCTGTCTCGACTGCTATCGCCATCAGAAGCTTGATATCCGGCGCCCCCCGATCGCCTCGGCCCTGACGCTCTCCGGCCGAAGATGAAAATGCGCGAAGTGCGGCACCAAGTGTGTCACGCTGACCTATTCGCCCGCCCCCAGCCCGAAAAACCTCAGAAATGACCTCAGACCCCTACGCCGTCGGCGAGGGCAGGTCGGCTGGCGAGCGGGCGCTAACAAGACGGAGCTGGGCAGTTTGTCGCTCAGGGCTGCGGGGAATTGAGCCACCTTGAGTAGCCCGCCGGCTCCGGTCGGCCGGCATTTTGTTGACCCATGGAATCGAGCAATGCGGCGATGACCTCGGCCGGAGGTTGAGCGCCTATGAAGCTGCGAACAAGCGCATTTGCACGTCTTTCCCAGTCTTGGCGGGGAAGACAATCCTCTACGACCGAACGCCGGAAGACTTCTCGGATGACGTCAAAGTCAAAAGCGGAAATGAAGTTCGCAGAGCGCTTAGTCACGATCTCCTCGTGGAGTTGAGTTCCTTCTAAGCGGCCGTGTCCGGTCGACGCTGGGGCGACAACAGGACCTATATCCGCACCGCTGACGTCGGTCGCTCACATTTGTTGCATTGCTAAGAAGATGACGACCGCCGAGGGGGGCGGGGGCTCGGGGGGTGACGACGGTCGTCGGAGGACAAGGGACATAGGGTGAGCAAACTGCGTTGCGATCGGCCCTGGCTCACTATGTGGTTGATTCGGCTCGGGGGCGGGTTTCCCTGTTTAATCGGAGCCGTTTGATGCGACCTTTGTCCAGACGGAAAACGCCGTCGCCCCGCCGCGTAACATTTGCTCCACTGCCCCCTCTCCAGCGGCTTGTGGCCGGGTGTTCATTCCAGATGATTTGCCGTAGGTCAGGCAAGTCTACGGCCTGGCCCAATGTGGGGCATGGAAGGAAATGATCGGCTTCGCTGATCTGCTCACCACCTAACCGCCTTCCCACACTGGACGACTCAAGTTCGAAAGGTCGCGAAAGAGTTCATAATCCTCGTCGGCTGATACCGGTTTGCGGTCACGCTCCTCCTGCCCGAGAAACCGGATCACAAAGAAAATGTTCCGACGCCGAGGAACACCTCGCATTCGGCTAAGTTTGGGGCGCGGCGGCGCTATGCGCCTCCGTTGTTTGCCGTGCGCTGCCGCGCGGAGCCCCTATCCTCCGCAGGCCCGCTCCTGCGTGGCTCAGGGGTGGGCCGTTCTTTTAGTTGCCTTCGAGATGATCGCTTTACTGGACGATACCCTTGGCCGGCTTGATCCAAAGCTTGGCCTTGCGCTCGATCCGGTGAATCGAGCGGGAGAACGGCGTCAAGCGTTGCGTTAACGCCGCGTTTGAGATCGCATGGTGTAGCGTGTGCTCGCCAACTTCACCTGGCCGGTAATGTCTCAGGCAGCACACATCATCGCGAAGACGCTCGGCACACGCTGCGCTGGCTTCGAGGCCCTGGCCTCTTGATCACGCTTCCACAGCCGTTCCCCGAGGCCGCCGGGCAGCGTTGTGAACGCCGTGCCGGCTATCCGAGCCGGGCTTCCCGGGCTCTCGCTTGACGCGCTTTCCCAGCATGTTCACCCACAAGTCCTGCTTGCCGCTGCGATAATTGCTGGTGCGCCGCTTCGAAATCATGCCTCGAGGTCCATCTTCTCGACGGCTTCCAAGAAGGCAGCGGCGGCGGCAAATAGCTTCTTCGTCACGCGATTGCGAGTGGCGCCGACGGCAGACCAGGCCAGGCAGCCCGCGGCGACCGGCGTTGTGCTGACGAGAACGGCTCCTTCCGCGTGAAGCGTTATGAGGCCGGCCCAAGAGACCTCGTCGACCACCCAGATTGTCCCACCTTTATCGGTCCATTTTAGGTTCGTCCGCGCCTCGAGTACGGCTCGCATCATTTGGGCCTGGCTTAGACCTTCCCGGAAGACGACGATCGTGTCGGCTGCACCCTCGAAGCGCTGACCTGCGCCCGCAGCCAGCCCGGCTACTATGGTAACACTCATCAAAGCAGCCGCCGCGCCCCGTGCCGGTCCTCCCCGATTGGGCATCAGGAGAACGAGCACCAAAGGCAAGATGCCAAAAATAACCAGCCATCCGATGTCCCA
>NZ_NSGC01000041.1:0-2624 GCF_002294795.1 Mesorhizobium sp. WSM3866
TGCGTGTTTCGGTAATTCCCGGACACCCTTTTCGCTAAATCCCGGACAGTGATTTCAGTAATTCGCGGACAGCGATTCCGCTAAATCCCGGACAGTTTTCGGGAGCGGATTTAGCGGTCGGTTCTTGGTTGCGCCGTTCTGGCAGTTTGGCCTCTCACGATGATGTTGAGAGGGGCCATGCCGAGACGGAAGCAAGCGAGACGAACGAGCGTGAGGGACATCCAAGCGATCTTGCGCCTGACCCATGAGCAGGGTCTTTCGGTGCGTGAGGTGTCGGAACGGCTGAAGATCAGCAAGACGACAGTATCGACCTATTTGCTACGGGCGCGGGAGGCCGGGCTGTCATGCTGGCCTCTGCCGCCGGGCCACGACGACGCGACACTTGAGCGGCTGCTGTTTGGCCGTGCCGGTCGTCCGCCGCAAGACCTGAGCGAACCGGACTTTGCGCTGATCGCCAGGGAGCTGAAGCGCAAGGGGGTGACGCTGACGCTGTTATGGCAGGAGTATCGCGCCGCCCATCCCGACGGCTACGGCTACACCTGGTTCTGCGAGCACTTCGCCGCTTTCGAGCGCCGGACGAGCGCGACATTCCGCAATCGGCATGCGGCGGGCGCGGTGATGCAGACGGACTATGCCGGGCAGACGGTGCCGGTGATCGATCCGGCGACCGGCGTCATTTACCCGGCGCAGATTTTTGTCGCGGTGCTGGGCGCATCCAATCTGACCTTCGCCTTTGCCAGCTCCAGTCAAAAGCTGCCGGACTGGATCGAGGGCCAGGTACGAGCGCTCGCCTTCTTCGGCGGCGTCACCAGAGCGATCGTGTGCGACAACCTGAAGGCCGGTGTCGTCAAGGCGCTGTGGTTCGAGCCGACGCTGAACGCGACCTTTGCCGCCATGGCCGAGCACTACGACACCACCATCCTGCCGACCCGCAGCCGCAAGCCGCGCGACAAGGCCAAGGTCGAAGGCGCGGTGCTGATTGTCGAGCGCTGGATTCTGGCGCGGCTGAGGAATCGATCCTTCTTCTCGATCGCCGAGCTCAACGCGGCGATCGCCGAACTGCTCGAGGAGTTGAACAACCGGCCGATGCGCCATATCGGCAAAAGCCGCCGCGAACTGTTCGAGGAGATCGAGCGAGCAGCCCTGAAGCCGTTGCCGGCGGCACCGTTCGAATACGCCGAGTGGAAGTCGGCGAAGGTCCATCCTGACTACCATGTCGAGGTCGACAAGACCTTCTACTCGGTGCCGCACCGGCTGATCGGCCGCACCGTCGAGGTGCGGCTCACCCATCGGGTGGTCGAGATCTTCCACGATCACCAGCGCGTCGCCTGCCATGTCCGTCGCTCGCAGCGTTCCGGCCATGTCACCGTCAATGAACACATGCCCAAGGCGCATCAGCGCTACGCCAACACGACGCCGGCTAGCCTGATTGGCCGGGCGGCCAGGATCGGCCCCAACGCCGCCATCCTGGTCGAGCGCATGATGCGCGACCGGCCGCATCCGGAACAGGGATACCGCTCGGCCATGGGCGTTCTGTCGCTGGCTCCACGTTATGGACCGGAGCGTCTCGATGCCGCCTGCGAGCGGGCGCTGCTGATCAACGCGATCGCCTACTCCTCCGTCACCGCCATCCTCAAAGCCGGTCTCGACCGAGCCAGCTCTGCAGAACCGGCAAAGCCGACACCCCAGCACGCCAACATCCGCGGCTCCACCTATTACCAGTGAAGGAAAGGAAGAAAGAATGCTGACGAACCCCACCCTCGACCAGATGCAAACCCTCGGTCTGGCCGGCATGGCTGCCGCCTGGCGCGAACTGGCCGAACGGAACAACGCCAACGAGCTCAGCCGTGACGAGTGGCTCGGCCTGATGCTCGACCGCGAGGTCGCTATACGGGCCGACAAGCGCGTCCGGAACCGGCTCGCCTCAGCCAGGCTGCGCTTTCCCGAAGCCTGCATCGAGGACATCGACTTTGCCGCGCCACGCGGGCTCGACCGGCGCAGCACCATGGCGCTCGCCCAGGGCGAATGGCTGAAAGCGCATGAGAACCTGATCGTCACCGGCCAGACCGGAACCGGCAAGTCGTGGCTAGCCTGCGCCTTCGGCCGGCAAGCAGCACGGCTTGATCATTCCGTGCTCTATGTGCGAGTGCCGCGCCTGTTCGAGGATTTGGCGCTCGCCCGTCTCGATGGCCGCTTCCCACGCCTCATCGACAAACTCACCCGCGCACAACTGCTCATCCTCGATGACTTCGGAACCCACTCCCTCACCGACCAACAGCGCTTCCATCTGTTCGAAATCGTCGAGGAACGCTATCGCCGCAAATCCACCCTGATCACCGCCCAGGTCCCGGTGGCCAGATGGCATGACCTGATCGCAGACCCCACCGTCGCCGACGCCATTCTCGACAGGATCGTGCACAACGCCCACCGCATCGTGCTTCAGGGCGACAGCATGCGAAAGCAAAAGGCCGCGCCCCTCTTGACCGGCACCGAAAACGGCGAAATCAATCATCCATGAACGCAACAAGGCACCCGAGGACCGACGCCGCCAGACTGTCCCGACATTAGCGAAACCACTGTCCGGGAATTAGCGGAACCCCTGTCCGGCTTTTGCGAAATGCGCA
>NZ_NSGC01000042.1:0-2276 GCF_002294795.1 Mesorhizobium sp. WSM3866
CTGGTCTTCTTCCCGCATCACTTTCTAGGTTTGGCGGGCATGCCGCGCCGCTACATAGACTATCCCGATGCATTTGCAGGCTGGAATATGGTCTCTTCCTATGGGGCCTACATATCTGCCGCGAGCGTACTGTTCTTCCTGGCCGGAGTGGTCGACGCCTTCTACAGACGAAGGGAGGCCGGCGATAATCCTTGGGGTCCGGGAGCCACGTCCCTGGAGTGGATGTTGCCTTCGCCACCGCCGTTCCATCAATGGGACAGGCTCCCGATCATTAAATAGCCCGGGTCGGCGATTTCGGCGCCCATGCGTGACGATCCCTGCAGCCAATGCCCTGGCTCTCGTGGCCCTCAATCAGCATCCAACACGACGGGGTTGGTGTTGGCCCGGGAGAGTACCGGGCCCCTAGCGAGCCGTTCCTGATCCCCGGTCGGGCTCGCGGATAATTCATCGCCATGCACGAACTTGATAGCCAAACAGAACCACCAGCGCCAAGGAACATTTCTGATCCAAGGATGTTCGGGGAACCCCAACCCTGGAGAAACCTCATGTTCATGCACAATAAGCGACTGCAATACACCGTCCGTGTGTCGGAGCCGAATCCGAAACTGGCATGCATGATAATGGAGCAGTTCGGCGGAGCCGATGGCGAGTTGGCCGCCGCTATGCGCTATTTCGTCCAAGGGCTGGGCGAGGATGATGTCGGTCGAAAAGACATGTTGCTCGACATCGCAACCGAAGAACTAAGCCACCTCGAGGTGGTCGGGTCAATTGTCACAATGCTGAACAAGGGACTCAAGGCACACCTTGCCGAGGGACAGATGAAGGAAGCTGAGCTGTATTTGATGGTTGGCGCCAGCGGCACAACGGCCAAGGAGTCAATCCTGTTTGGCGGCGGACCCGCATTGTGCGACTCGGCCGGAGTGCCTTGGACCGCCGCCTATATCGATTCTCGCGGCGAACCAACGGTGGACCTGCGCTCCAACATCGCGGCCGAAGCTCGTGCCAAGATCGTGTACGAGCGACTGATCAACATCACCGATGATCCCGGCGTCAAGGATGCCCTCGGTTTTCTGATGACGCGCGAAGTCGCCCACCAGAAGTCCTTCGAGAAAGCGCTGTACGCGATAGAGAACAACTTCCCGACGGGCAAACTCCCGGGCATCGAGAAATATGCCAGCATGTACGTCAACACCTCGCAGGGCGAAGGAGACGCCACGGGACCCTGGAACTCGGGAGGCGAATGGGACCGCATCGACAATCTCGAAGAGGTGATGCCCGCCGACGGGGGCGACGGGATGGCGACTGTCAAGCTAAATGCCAAGGACAAGAAGGTCGCGGCCAATCTGGCGGAGCGGACACTCTCGGACCCGGCTTCCGATCCGATGACCGGCGCCGATCTTGGAGCAGGACCGGGGGCGGGCCGCACCAAGAACGGTGACATGGGCGGCGCCGCCAACATCCAGGAGGCGCCAGCGCGGGCTGCGGCCGCTACTCGCAAAACCAGGTAGTCTCTACAGGTTTGGGCGCCCTCAAGACAGTATTCGCGTGCGCAAAGGGAAACTACCTGTCGCGACCGAACACGGCGGTTCCCTGCGCCGTCGGGGCGACGACTCTGAGACAAAGTGACAAGGCAACGCGGCCTAATGACAATTCAAATACCCCTCTCCAAGATCGATCGCGCCAGACGTGAGGACCGCGGCGATGGGGCCTGGAGTATCGCGCCCGATCTTGCCTACCTTCGCCTTTCGATCCTGAATGCGGTGTTCTTTGGTGTGCCCGGCCCCGCGACTCCAGTTGGGTGCTGATTGATACCGGTCTGCCAACCTCTCGAGGCGCCATTGTCGCGGTCGCGGAGGCGCGTTTTGGCAAAAACGCCCGACCGGCGGCAATCCTCCTGACGCATGGTCACTTCGACACGTGGGAACGGTCGTTGAACTGTCGCGGATGTGGGGGGCCCCGGTCTATGCGCACACGCTCGAACATCCCTATCTGAACGGAACAGCGTCCTACCCCCGCCTGACCCGTGGGCGGGCGGAGGTCTGATGACGTTGCTCTCACCGCTTTCCCATGCGGGCCGGTCGATCTCGGGGACCGTTTGAACGCGCTCCCTGACGATGGCTCGGTTCCGGGGATGCCAGATTGGCAGTGGCTCCACACTCCAGGGCACGCGCCGGGACATATTTCCCTTTGGCGTGAGACGGACCGCTCACTGATCGTAGGTGATGCGTTCATCACAACCGGGCAGGAGTCCGCCTATGAGGTAGCGACGCAGCAGC
>NZ_NSGC01000043.1:0-2185 GCF_002294795.1 Mesorhizobium sp. WSM3866
TCGATATCCCGCAAGGCGCGATCATCACCAGCGCCTACATCCAGTTCCAGGCCAATGAGGTGAAGACCGGCGCGACCTCGCTGGTGATCAAGGGCCAGGACACCGACGACGCAAGCGCCTTCACCAGCACCAGCTTCAATGTATCGTCACGGGCAACGACCGACGCGTCGGCGACTTGGACGCCGGCCCCGTGGACCACGGTGGGCGAGCAGGCCCTGGCCGAGCGCACGCCCGACCTGACGGCTATCGTCCAGGAGATCGTCAGCCGCTCGGGCTGGGCGGCGGTCAACGATATGGCGTTCCTGATCACAGGCACCGGCACGCGCACAGCCGATTCCTACGAGTACAATCCGACCAGCGCGCCGCTGCTGCACATCGAATATGTCTTGCCCGGATCCGGAAGTCCGGTGGCCTTCAACACGCCTGCCGATGCCGATCCCACTGCCAACCAGATCGCCGAGCTCGCCGCGGCGGGAGCGCCGACCGGGATCACCGCTTCGGCCACGGATCCCGACGCCGGCGCGACCGTCACCTACAGCCTCAACGACTCGCGTTTCGACATCAATGCCAATACCGGCGTCATCACGCGCTCGGGCACAGGCACGCTCGACTTCGAAACCCAGTCGTCCATCAATCCGACGGTGACGGCAATCTCTTCCGACGGCAGCACCGCCACCACGAGCTTCACCCTCGATGTCCTCGACAGCCCGGAGCCGATCGCGTTCAACACGCCGCCGGATGCCAACACCGCGGCCAACCAGATCGGCCAGAACGCTGCCGCCGGCACCGCCGTCGGCATCACCGCTTCGGCCACGGATCCCGATGCCGGCTCGACTGTCGCCTACACGATCGACGACACGCGGTTTGCCATCAGTTCCAGCACCGGCGTCATCACGCGATCAGGTACCGGCACGCTCAACGCCCAGTCCGAGCCGTCTGTGAACCTCACCGTCACCGCCACCTCGTCGGACGGGAGCGTCGTCACGCACCCCTTCACCGTCGCCGTCACAGCCGGCCAACAGCCTGTGGCCTTCAACACTCCGCCCGACTCCAACCCCGGTGCCAACCAGATCGCCGAGCTCGCCGCGGCGGGAGCACCCACGGGCATCACCGCTTCGGCCACGGATCCCGATGCCGGCTCGACGGTCACCTATAGCCTCAACGACACGCGCTTCGCCATTGCTGCCAATACCGGCGTCATCACGCGCTCGGGCACAGGCACGCTCGACTTCGAAACCCAGTCGTCGATCGACCTGACGGTGGCGGCAACCTCTTCCGACGGCAGCACGGCCAACAAGGTCTTCACCCTCGCCGTCCTCGACAGCCCGGAACCGGTTGCGTTCAACACGCCGCCCGATGCCAACACCGCGGCCAACCAGATCGGCCAGAACGCTGCCGCCGGTACTGCCGTCGGCATCACCGCTTCGGCCACGGATCCCGATGCCGGCTCGACGGTCACCTACAGTCTCAACGACCCGCGCTTTGCCATCAATCCCAGCACCGGTGTCATAACACGCTCGAGCACCGGCACGCTCAACGCCCAGTCCGAGCCGACGGTTGCGCTCACGGTCACCGCGACCTCGTCGGACGGCAGCACCAACACCCACGCCTTCAATGTTGACGTCACCGGCGGCAGCACGCCTGGGACTTTCGAGGCCAGGGTGGCGGCCGCAGGCGACGATGTCGAGGAGAAAGGTTCCGGCTCGATTTCGAGCAACGTCAGTGATCTGGAACTGGGCTTTGACGGCTCTACCCGCCAGACGGTCGGTCTCCGCTTCACCGGTATCGACATCCCGCAAGGCGCGATCATCACCAGCGCCTACATCCAGTTCCAGGCCAATGAGGTGAAGACCGGCGCGACCTCGCTGGTGATCAAGGGCCAGGACACCGACGACGCAAGCCCCTTCACCAACACCAGCTTCAATGTATCGTCACGGGCAACGACCGACGCGTCGGCGACTTGGACGCCGGCCCCGTGGACCACGGTGGGCGAGCACGTCCAGGCCGAGCGCACGCCAGACCTCACGGCTATCGTCCAGGAGATCGTCAGCCGCTCGGGCTGGGCGGCGCTCAACGACATGGCCTTCCTGATCACCGGCACCGGCACGCGCACCGCCGATTCCTACGAATACAATCCCGCCAGCGCGCCGCTGCTGCACATCGAATATGTCTTGCCGGGATCCGG
>NZ_NSGC01000044.1:0-2181 GCF_002294795.1 Mesorhizobium sp. WSM3866
GGAAAGCGCGCCCGACAGCAGCACGCCGACGACGCTTGCGCCGAAGCTCAGCGCCGCCGAGCGGAACAGCGGGTCTACCGCCGGCCGCGCGAGGTTCTCGCGCGGGCCGCGGCGCAGCATCATGTGATCGTCATGCAGAAGAAGATGGAAGCCGGGCGGCGCGACATAAATGTTTCCCATCTTGAAGGACTCGCCGTTCTTGGCGCCGGAGACCTTCAGCGCTCCCGCACGGTCGAGAATTTCCGGCAGATAGCTGACCTGGCCGACGTGAAGCACGATAAAGACGGCCGCCGGCAGATCCGCAGGCAAGTCGCTCACGATCTTCTTCAGCGGCTCGACGGCACCCGCCGAGGCGCCGATGACGATGATAAAGCGGTTGCGCGCCTTGGCTCGCCGCGAGTTCATTGGGTTCTCGCGGCCGGGTGACATTCGTTTGCGGAAGTTGGCCATGTCGACCTGGGTTGCGCCCACCTCACTCATAAGTCGGCTAGCGGGACTCGGTTCCATGGGGACACGGCGTGCGCGGGAATACCGGCCTATTTTTTCGTTTAAATCACTCCGCCCTTGATGCAGACGGCGCGCGGGTCTAGCCGCCGGTTTCGATCAAGGCGTTGCCGACGAAATGTCCCAGTGTAGAGCAAGGATCCGGATTCTGTCGCTGAGCTCGGGTAGCTCTCGATCCGGCTCAATAGGACGGCGGCTTGTTACCGGCCGCCTCCGCCAAAGACCGGCTATCGCGATGAACGGGGAGCCGTTGAGCGTAAAGCGATGTTTCGCCTTCGGGTGCTTCGTTCCGGTAAATTCGACGAAAGCTGAGGCCGGTATAAGGCAGCGCTTGCTATTTGCGAGTTGTCGCCCCTCGGACCGGAAATTGAACACCGGCCCGCCTTTTGGGCCAGAGGGCGGGAAGCCGAACGTCAGAGCCCAGCTCGATTGCATCGCCGGCAACGCGCATTATTGGCGCCGGATCGTTGATGCGGATGTCGTCCGCTTGGGGCAGGTCGAGTTCATTCTGATGGCTGGGAACCCTGCAAAGCGAGCGACTCCATCATGCGGCAGTATTCAGCCCAAGCGATGCGCTGCTCGCAATCGTTGCACATACCGTCTCCAGGAATCCGCGGTTTCTGACCCCCAAACGCCGGAACGCTCGCTCTCAGCCGAATTTTCCGTTATGGCCAAGCAATCGAGGCAGGCCCGCCGTGGCAGACAATGCGCGCGGGTGCTCGGAGTGTCCAGCCGCTACGGATGCCCGGTGGTTAGACCGGTTGGGCCTCCGACGGGCGCGATCTGACTATCGCGGAGTGCTTGGATTTCCAGTCGGACTCGTTGCGCTCGTTCCCGCTCAGTCTTGACGGCGGCCACTATCAGCTGGCGCTCGGCGCGGCCGGAGCGTTTCGTTGTTAGACAGCCAGGAAATAGCCGGTGTCGTCCATTGTCCGAACCCACTTTGGCGATGGAAATGGCCTTTGTTCCACCCGGTTATCCGCCAACGCGGGATGCAGGCCGCCCGATGATCAGCTGATCTTATCAAGACCAAGCCGCATCAGCTGGGCTTCGGCAAAGTTGAAAGCCGGCATCCGCTCCCGGAATGAGCGAGTGATCGTGCCTACACCGCATTCCTCTACCACGACGCGCCATCCATCCCTGGTGTCAGAGATCGAGACCGCGTTCCGGATGATAAGGGGACTTAACCGGTGCGGGTCAACCAGCGGCCTGGTTTCACGCAATTTCTGACGGGAACGGTCGATAGCTTCCCTTGTCTCGGCGATCAGCCGAAAGTCGTTGTTAGATTGGAGCGTGCGCGGGAAGAGATTGACAGGGTCATCGGACATAGCCGCCTCCAGTCGCAGACGGGAGCTGTCTCTCAGCCGCCGATATCCATTTGGCTGTTGCCGGCGGTGCGCATAACTCACAGGAACCGGGTTCAGTTCCCGATCAAATGAGTTCCGCCCTTCAGGCGACTGCTGAACAACTTGTGCCCGGGAACATCGGACTTCAGTCGCAAATCTCGTTAGTTGCGAGTCCGCTCATTTGGATGCAGGATCAATGCTCCCCACCTTTTCAAGGGGTAAGGTGGCCCGACCCGTGATAATCCTGTGTCACCTAGGCTGAATCGACATTCAGCGCATCCATAACATAGCTGCGGCGAGATGGATGAAGGCGAGGAAGTGGCCGGCGCGA
>NZ_NSGC01000045.1:0-2143 GCF_002294795.1 Mesorhizobium sp. WSM3866
GTCGTCGTCTTCGGCGATCAAGATGCCGACAGGCACAAGATCCAGAACAGTCTCCAGGCTTTCGAGGCGGTTGCGCAGGTCGTGCGACAGCGCGCCGATTTTTTCTTCCGCCAGTGAAACCCGGGTGACGTCGACGAAGGTGACGACGACGCCTGCGATGACATTGTCAACGGTGCGGTAGGGCAGCACGCGCATGACGTAGCGCCTGTCAGTTTCGGTGCCCTCGACCTGCCGCTCGATGGTAACGAGCCGGTTTAGCACCTGTTCCATATCCGCCTGCAGCCCATCGGCGGGAAAACGCGGACGTACGTGGGCCAGCGGCCGGCCGACATCACTTTCGACCAGCCTGAACAGATCGCGCGCCGCCGGAGTGAAGCTCTTTATGCAGAGGTCGCGGTCCACAAACACCGTCGCGATCTGTGTGCTTTCGAGCAGGTTGGACATGTCGTTGTTGGCGCGAGTGAGCTCGTCGACGCGGATGTTGAGCTCGGCATTGATGGTGTGCAGTTCCTCGTTGATGGATTGCAGTTCTTCCTTCGAGGTTTCCAGTTCCTCGTTGGACGATTGCAGCTCCTCGTTGATGGAGGACAGTTCCTCGTTGGAGGACTTCAACTCCTCATTGGAGGATTCGAGCTCCTCTGTCGTGATCTGCAGCCGCTCCCTGGTCTCTCGCAGCTCCTTTTCGAGCTGGCTGACATTGGCGCTTTCGACATCGTCGGTCGTGTGGACGGGCTCGTCCTCGGTCTCCGCCTTGATGCCGCCGATATCCCGGAAGACCAGCATGTAGAGTGGGTCCGTCCCGCCCTCGGCCGGCAGCGGCTGCACGGCGAGGCTGATCGTTTGGCGGCCGCCATTGGTACCGACGGCAATCTTGTTCTGAACCGCCATCTGGCCGGTGCTGACGGCTTTGTGAAGCGCAGCCCTCAGATCCATGCGCAGACCGCGCCGCGCCATGGAAAAAACGTTGTGGTCGGGAGCGCCGGCGGCAAGTTCCAGATATTTTCCTGTCCCGCCCGAGCTGTGCATCAGTTCGCCGGCGGCGTTGACGACCACATAGGCCGGCGCATAGCGCTCGACCAGGAAGCGTTCGGCAACCTCTTGCAGGGTTCCTGTCGTTGCGCGCGGGCGTGTGCTCGGAACAGCCTGCCTGGCGGCGGCGGCAAGCGGGAATTCGGGCAGGCGCAGGCGCTGGCCGACCCCGCTGCGCTTCTGGAAAATGCGGGTCGGCTTGTCGATGGTCGAGAACAGGCGCGCATGGCGCGTGACGTTCTCGGACGAGCCGAGGAAGAGATATCCGTTGTTGCGCAACGCATAATGGAAGATCGGGATGATCTTCTCCTGCAGCTCCGGCCCCATATAGATCAAGAGGTTGCGGCAGGCGATGAGGTCCAGCTTGGAAAACGGCGGGTCGCGCAACAGATTGTGCGCCGAGAACAGGCAGGCTTCCCGCAACTCGGCGGAAACACGATATGTGCCGTCCTCGCGCGAGAAGAATTCCTTCAGGCGCTTCGGCGTGATGTCGCTTGCGACGGTCGCCGGATAGCGGCCGGCGCGCGCCACTTCCAGCGCACGCTCGTCGATGTCGGTGGCAAAGATCTGCAGCTTGGGCGAGGCGGCGCCGCGCGGCGCGTTCTCCCTCAAGAGCATCGCGATCGAATAGGCTTCCTCTCCGGTGGCACAGCCAGGCACCCACACCCTGATCGTCTCGTCCGGCTTGCGGCCCTCGAAAAGCTTGGGGACGACGAAGCGTTCGAGCGCATTGAAAGCCTGCGGGTCCCGGAAGAAGCTGGTCACCCCGATGAGCAGGTCCTGGAACAGGAGATCGACCTGCTGCGGCTCGTCGCGCAGCCGCTCGTAGAAAGCCGTGGGATCGTCGATCTGCAGCACCTGCATGCGGCGCTGGATGCGCCGCAGGATCGTATTGTCCTTGTAGCCGCTGAAGTCATGGCCGGTACGCATGCGCAGCAGTGCCGCGATCCGCGAAAGCTGTTCGGCTACCTCGCGCTTGCGGCGGTCCCGTTCGCTTTCATCGCGGTTGGCGTGGCTGAAATAGCCGACGAGCTTCTCAGCCATCTCCTCGGCCGGCAGCACCATGTCAACCAGGCCGCTCTGCACGGCGCTGCGCATCATGCCATCATATTCG
>NZ_NSGC01000046.1:0-1959 GCF_002294795.1 Mesorhizobium sp. WSM3866
GGTTCTGGCAGGCTTCATCACCCGCCTCGATACGCCGCTCTCCTCAAACCGTCATCACCCAGTTTCAGCCATAGCTCTCTCGGAGCTAGCTTCCTATCTTTCAAAGCCTGGCGCAAAATACATGGAACAGGAAGAACTCGATCCTATGATCCCGCCGCTATCCGGAACTGCACGATGAGGCCCTAACGCTGGTCGTAATGTCCACGGAGTCTTTTCAAGCGGTAGAGACTGCGGGGCCGAAGAACGAACCCGCTACGCGGGTGGGCGCTTGGGGTCTAGGTAGACAAGAACCGGTCGTCGCGCTCGCATTGAGGGTGGTTCGGCAGCGGCAGAGCATCACGAGCCCTTCAACAAGGAGTCCGACCATGCCTATCCTGTTCTCAATCCACCGATAGTTCAGCTGCGCCAGCGGTTGATCAACGACATGATGCTGCGCCGGTTCAGCCAGGCGACGCAGCGCAACTATCTCCGCGACATCGGACGCCTGGCCACCTTCCTTGGCCGGTGGCCGGATACAGCGACCACCGACGACCGCCGCCGGTTCCAGATCGAGCAACAGGATAATGGGTTCAGTGCCGACGATGAACAGCATTGCGTCGGCCGGCTTCGCTTCTTCTTCACGCATACGGGTCGATCGTCCCGAGCTGGCGCGCAAGCTCGTCCGGCTGGCACCCGCGCAAGCTGCCGGTGGGAAACATCGTCGTCAGAAAGACATTCCAATGTGCTCTGCAAGTGCCTGCCGAGCGATGAGCGCTCGTTGCGACCCCAAGTTTATGGATGCCGCCGACGGCTCGGCCGTTAATTTCACATAATTTCACATTCTAAATAGGATACAAAAGTCAGCCCAGAGCTGACGGCCGAAACGCGCTCAGACATTGGAATGCGCCCGTAATGGAGGCCAGGCTTCCATGTCGATTCCCAACTTTTTGCTCTTCGGCTGTCCGCTCATCCGTCTTGACCAGGACGAACCTACAGCCTATCTCACCGCCACGTTGGCACTCCCCGCTGGCGAGTGCTAACGGGCTCCGGCAACGGAGACCTTTCAACCTCCGCACAGGGATATCCAAAATGGCAAAGTCGAATTTCCGCCCGCTTCATGACCGCGTGGTCGTTCGCCGGGTCGAATCCGAATCCAAGACCGCCGGCGGGATCATCATCCCGGATACGGCGAAGGAGAAGCCGCAGGAAGGCGAGATCATCGCCGTCGGCTCCGGCGCCCGCGACGAAAGCGGCAAGCTCGTGCCGCTGGACGTCAAGGCCGGCGACCGCATCCTGTTCGGCAAGTGGTCGGGCACTGAAGTCAAGCTCAATGGCGAGGACCTTCTGATCATGAAGGAATCCGACATCATGGGCATCATCGGCTGATCATCGGCCTCTCCATCAATTGAGTTTTCGGGCTCTTCCCGAGCCCTTGTCAGGAGCTAACCATGGCTGCAAAAGACGTAAAATTCTCCCGCGACGCCCGTGAGCGCATGCTGCGCGGTGTCAACATCCTCGCCGACGCGGTGAAGGTGACCCTCGGCCCTAAGGGCCGCAATGTCGTCATCGACAAGTCGTTCGGCGCCCCGCGCATCACCAAGGACGGCGTCACCGTCGCCAAGGAGATCGAGCTTGAGGACAAGTTCGAGAACATGGGCGCCCAGATGGTCCGCGAAGTCGCTTCGAAGACCAACGACATCGCCGGCGACGGCACGACCACCGCGACCGTTCTCGCCCAGGCGATCGTACAGGAAGGCAACAAGGCCGTTGCCGCCGGCATGAACCCGATGGACCTCAAGCGCGGCATCGACCTCGCCGTCAGCGAAGTCGTCGCCGCTCTCGGCAAGGCCGCCAAGAAGATCAAGACTTCGGAAGAAGTCGCTCAGGTCGGCACCATCGCCGGCAATGGCGACGAGTCGGTCGGCAAGATGATCGCGGAAGCGATGCAGAAGGTCGGCAACGAAGGCGTCATCACCGTCG
>NZ_NSGC01000047.1:0-1854 GCF_002294795.1 Mesorhizobium sp. WSM3866
ATGGTCACGGCGCTGGCAATGGCCAATGGCGCGAACGATCTGACAGCGAGCCTGGCAGGCCTGGCCGTGGGGCTGGTTTTCGGAGCGATCAACGGGTTTCTCGTCACCGTCGTCAGGCTTGCTCCTTTCGTCGTCACCCTCATCACCTACGCGGTGGCGGGCAGCCTGGCCTTCATCGTCACCAACGGTCGCTCGATGCCGATCGGTGCGCCGGATTTCTGGCTGCTGAATTCCGGCGAGATCGTCCCCGGCATACCCAATCATCTTCTGTTCTGCATCGTCCTGATGGTCGTGGTGGAATATGTGCTGCGCAAGGTCGTGCTGGGCCGCTGGTTCTATGCCGTCGGGTCGTCGGCGACTGCCGCTCGCCTACTCGGAATTCCGGTGCTCCGCATCAAGTTCGCGGCCTATATCACTTCCGGCCTGCTCGCCTCGTTCGCCGGGCTGCTGACAGTCAGCTACATCCTCAATGCCGAGGCAACGGCCGGCGCCAGCCTGATGCTGCAGGCGATCGCCGCGGTCGTCATCGGCGGCGCCAGCCTCTTTGGCGGGACAGGCAGCGCGATCGGCGCGGTGCTCGGCGCGCTGATGATCACCTGCATCCAGAACGGCGTGAACCTCATCGGCGTCAACAGCTTCTGGCAGGGCTCCGTCACTGGCGCCGCGATCCTGCTCGCGGTCCTGATCGACCGCTTCAGCAACAAGAACCGACTCTAGATCATCAACGGGAGGAACCAAGATGAAGTTGAAGAGCATCCTGATTGCAGCATTGGCGGCGACCGCCTTGTCCAGCGCGTCATACGCCGAGGACAAGAAGACCGTCGCCTATATCGCGCCGTCGCTTGACATCTCCTACTGGCAATGGGTCGGCTACGGCGTGAAGGAGAAGGCCAAGGAACTCGGCATGGACTATGTCGAGTACACCTCTGAGAACTCACCCGCCAAACAGATGGACAATGCCAGGACCGCCGTGACCAAGGGCGTATCGGCGATCGTGATCGGCCCGGTCAGCTCGACGTCGACGCCGCCGCTGCTCGACTATCTGGAGAAGCAAAAGGTACCGATCGCCTTCGCCGGCATCGGTCCGCAGCCGGGCCTCGCCAACTATACGTCCTCGGTCACCGCCAACAATTATGAGACCGGCAAGGCGCAAGGCAAATTCACCTGCGATCTCGCCAAGGAGCGTGGCGGCAACCAGGTCGGCATGCTGTCCTTGCCGCAAGACCGTGAAAATGCGCAGAAATATCTCAAGGGCGCCAAGGAGGCGTTCGCCGCCAACGGCTGCGATCTCGTGCAGATGTTGGAGACGCGCGGCCTGACGATCACCGAGGCCGTCACCCAAGCCAATGATCTGTTGACCGCCCATCCCGACATCAAGGCCATTTACGGCATGTATGACGAAGCCGGCAGTGGCGCGGCCAAGGTGGTCGAGACGCGCGGCCTGACCGGCAAGATCGGCATCACTGTCGCCGATGGCTCGCCTACCACCATAGCGCTGCTGAAGAAGGGAGCGATCCAGGGCATCTTCTTCCAGGAGGCGGTCGGCCAGGGGATCGACGGTACCCAGCAAGTCTACAATGCCCTGACGGGAGGCAAGGTGACCCAGGATATGGCCCTGGTGATGCCGCTGGTCACGGCCGACAAGGTCGACAGTGCGGAGGCCAAGAAGGTCATCGCCCGCGTTTTCCCCCCGAGCAACTGATCGCCATCGAACGGGCCCGCCGGCGGAGGCCGGCGGGTTCCAGACCCCAAGCGAGGGATTCCGACCGTGGCAGAGCTGCCTTTCATCGATCCGCATCATCACCTTTGGGATCTGGAGACCCACTACTATCCGTGGCTGACCGACGGGGTTAA
>NZ_NSGC01000048.1:0-1691 GCF_002294795.1 Mesorhizobium sp. WSM3866
ACCTGCGCCTCGAACAGCTCGTGGATGCACTTGTGCGACGGATAGTCCGCTTCCGTCCGGTTCAGCTCCTCCAAAAGATGGGCGCGTTCGGCGGCCGGCAGGATGTCGAGCTCTCGCACCGGCTTGCCGGGCGCCTGCTCCAATGCCTGAGCCAGCTCTTCGAGCGCCCGCTGCATGTAGCCGCAGACGCGGTCCCCACAGATCGGCTCCACCACCTGTGCGGTGAGGCCGAGCGCATCGCCAAAATCCTCCACAGACAGGCTCAGCGGATAATTGGTGCGCTCCTCCTCGCCCAGCCATTCGATGCCGGCCAAGACATCGTCCGTGCTGGCGGCCGGCGTGTTGTGGCGATAGTTCATGAGCGCACTGAACAGCGGCGCCGGTGCTGCAACGCCGCTGCAGCGCTGCGCCAGCGCCAGCGAGGCATGCTCATGCGCCAGCAGCTGCGAAAGCCGCCCGTGCGTGGCCCGCACGCTGGCCTCGACCCCGGTGCCGTCGAGGTCGAGCCGCACCGGCAAGGTGTTCATGAACAGGCCGAGCGCGCGGTCGGCGCCCGGCCCGGCCTGCATGCGGCCAAACAGCACCGTGCCGAACACAACCTGCTCGCGCCCGCTGCTCAGCGCCACCACCTGGCCCCAGGCCAGGTGACAGAGGCTCGCCAGGCTCACACCCAGCCGCCGCGCCTGCGCCCGCAGCCGATCATTGAGCGCGGCCGGCAGCATCCGATGCGCCTCGCCGACCGCGCTGCCGTCGCCATGAACCTCGCTTAAACCGAACGGCAGGCTCGGCTCCTCGATGTCGCCCAGCATCTCCCGGAAGAACGCTTCATGCTCTTCGGAGGAAGCTCCTAGACGCGCCTGCGCCACCAGATTGCGGAACGGGTGCGGCGCACCAAGCTCATGCGCGCGACCCTCCAGAACCGCCCGCACCTCGCCGCGCATCACTTCCGAGGCGGTGTGATCCCCGATCAGGTGATGTTGCAGCTCCAAAAGCAGCCAGCGCCCGCCACCCGGCTCGCGCGCGATCACAAACCGCAACAAGGGCGCCCGGCCAAGCTCGAGGCGGTATTGGCGCGGATCGTACCGGCGCTTCAGTTGCTCATGACCGGGATCGCCATTCTCGTCCAGCTCGACCTCGGCAACCTCCAGCCGCGCACGACGCCACACCACCTGGGCCGGGCTCGACAGTCCATCCCAGACAAAGGCCGTGCGCAGCACGTCGTGACGGTCCACCACTTGCTGGACCGCATCAAGATAGCGCTCCAACAGGGCGCGGTCGGCAAAGGCCATCTGCGAGACCAGCAGATATGGATCGCCCTTCCCGGCCAACAGGTGATGGAACAGGATGCCGTCCTGCAGCGGCGACAGGCCATAGATATCCTGGATGTTGCCAACCCCGCCCGGGACAGTCGCCACCGCCTGGTCGATCTCTTCCTGGCTCAGCTCGATCAGCGGCAGCATCGGTGGCGTGATCGCGAGAGTGTGCTCGTCGATCAGGTTGGCCGGCACGGCCACCTCGCTATGGCTGCCAAGGCTGGCGGCCAGATCGCAAAGCACCGGCCGGGCCAACAGGGTGCGCACCTCGACCCCGAGCGACTGCCGCCGCAGCCGGCTCAGCAGCCGCACCGCCAGCAGCGAATGGCCGCCGAGCTCGAAGAAGTGGTCGTGGCGGCCGACCCGATCGAGCCCCAG
>NZ_NSGC01000049.1:0-1681 GCF_002294795.1 Mesorhizobium sp. WSM3866
CTGCCTTTCATCGATCCGCATCATCACCTTTGGGATCTGGAGACCCACTACTATCCGTGGCTGACCGACGGGGTTAAGCCGGCGGCCTTCGGCGACTATGAGGCGATCCGCAAGAGCTATCTGATCGACGACTATCTGGAGGACGCCAGGAACCAGAACCTGGTGAAGTCGGTGCATCTGGACGTCGGGTTCAATCCCGCCGATCCGGTCGGCGAGACGCACTGGCTGCAAAGTATCGCGGACAAGCGGGGCTTTCCCCATGGCATCGTCGGCTATGCCGACCTGTCCAAGCCTGATGTCGGCGACCTTCTCGACCGACACATGGAATATCCGAACTTCCGCGGCATCCGGCAGTCAATGAATTATCACGCCGATCCCGCTAAGACCTATCTGGCGCGACCGGAGGTCAGCCGGACACCCGAATGGCGGCGCGGATTCCGCGAGCTGTCGAAGCGCGGGCTTAGTTTCGACCTGCAGCTCTACTATCCGCAGATGGGTGAGTTCCTCGATCTCGCCCGCGATTTTCCCGACGTGCAGATCATCCTCAATCACACCGGCATGCAGGTCGACGGACCCGAGCATTTCGACGCCTGGAAAAAGGGCATGCGCCGGTTGTCGCAAGCGCCGAACGTCGCCTGCAAGATCTCGGGTCTCGGCATGGGCGACTGGACATGGACCACGGCGTCGATCCGTCGCTATGTCGAGGAGGCGATCGCCGTATTCGGCATCGAGCGCTCGATGTTTGCGACGAACTTCCCGGTCGACAAGCTGTTCTCGAGCTTCGACGCCATCGTGAACGCCTTCAAGGAGATCACGCGACATTATCCGCAGGAAGAGCGTCTTGCGTTGTTTCATGACAACGCCGCCCGGTTCTACCGGCTCTAGATCACCCGCCAAGAGAATGGAAATAGCAGGAGAGTTCAACATGCTGCTGAAAGGCAAGGCCGTGGTCATTTCGGGCGCCGCGAGCCCGCGCGGGATAGGCCGCTCCACGGCAACGCTGATGGCCGAGCATGGGGCGCGCGTCGCGATCCTTGACCTCGATGAGGGGCAAGCGCGTGACGCCGCGGCTTCGCTCGGAGGCGACCATATCGGCCTTGCCTGCAACGTCGCCGACCGCGAAGCTTGCAGGAGGGCGGCCGCGCAAGTCACCGAGGCCTTGGGCAAAATCGATGTGCTTTGCAACAATGCCGGCATCACGCAGCCGGTCAAGACACTGGACATCAGCCCGGCCGACTGGGACCGCATCCTCGACGTCAATCTGCGCGGTGTTCTTTATCTCAGCCAGGCCTTCATTCCTCATATGCGCGAAAATGGCGGCGGCTCGATCATCTGCATGTCGTCGGTTTCCGCGCAACGCGGCGGCGGCATCTTCGGCGGCCCGCATTACTCCGCCGCCAAGGCGGGCGTGCTCGGCCTTGCAAAGGCGATGGCGCGCGAATTTGGGCCCGATCGCATCCGCGTCAACTGCGTCACGCCCGGCCTGATCCAGACCGACATCACCGGCGACAAGCTGACCGACGCCATGCGCGCCGATATCATCAAGGGAATTCCGCTCAGCCGCCTCGGCGAGGCACGCGACGTCGCCGGCGCCTATCTCTTCCTCGCCTCGGACCTTGCCGGCTACATCACCGGAGCCGTGATCGACGTCAATGGCGGGATGCTGATCCATGGCTGACGG